>CAZVKC010000034.1:47740-85646 GCA_964627455.1 uncultured Solibacteraceae bacterium
TATTCAAAGCTGCAGGACTCGACCCGGCAACTCTGCAACCCGCGAGTCCACAGCAGACGTGGCTCGCGACCTCTGACACGCGCGCCGCGTGGACCGGCGTCTGGCCCGGAACCACGTATCCGCTGCGCGTTGAAGCAGCGGCGCTCGCCGGCCGGCCCGTCGCATTCGCACTCTTCGGCCCTTGGGATAAGCCATCGCGAATGCCTCCTGCCGGCGCCGATGCGAACGACTGGCAAGCCGCTGTCTACGGCATCCTCGCGATTCTCATCTGTGTCGTTTCGGCCATCTTCGCTCGTCAGAATCTGCAGTCCGGACGAGGCGACCGTCGCGGCGCCTTCCGCCTCGCGATGTTCTTCTTCCTCTCCCACTTCGTCTTGTGGGTCGCGACGTCGCACATCAGCGGCAACAACGTTCTCGGTCTGTTTCTGCTCGCCCTCTGCACCGCGGTCTTCTATGCGTTCCTGATGTGGACCGTCTATCTCGCGCTCGAAGTTTACGTCCGCCGCCACTGGCCGTCCGCGCTTATTTCCTGGAGCCGTCTGCTCGCTGGGCAGTGGCGCGATCCCATCGTTGGACGCGACATTCTCGTCGGCGTCGCGCTGGGCTTCCTGTGGACCCTCGCGGGACGCTTCGCCGATATGACCGGAGCCACCTGGAACGATCCGGATCCGACCTGGACCGACACGCGTCTTCTACTCGGCGCAGGCGAAACACTCGGTGCATGGCTCTCTCGCGGACCTCTGCGTGTCCGCGATGGCCTCGCCTTCTTCTTCGTACTCTTCCTGTTGCGACTCGTCTTCCGCCGTCAGCCATGGATTGCAGGAGTGGTGTTCACGGTGTTGCTCACCGTGCCGATCATCCTCGGCAATGACAGTTTCTGGGTCGCGCTGCTCGTCGGCGGATCGGTATACGCACTCTCCGCGATCACGATGTTCCGCTTCGGGTTGCTGGCAATTGTTGGCGCGTCGTGCCTTGCGGGACTCCTCGGTCCGCCCGCGACCATGCACACCGGCGCCTGGTACTTCGCCAGCATCAACCTGTTGCTTGCGTCCGCCGTCGTCGTGATCCTCTGGGCATACGTCACGGCCACCGGCGGACTCCGTTACTGGTCCGCCCGGCTCACTCCAAACTAAGCCAGTTGGATCTCGAACTTCGTCACCGACGCCGCCGGGAACTTGTGCGTCAACAAGCCGCCCTTCACGGCTCCCGGCGAGACAGTCTTCGGCGCAATTCGCGACGGACTCGCAAACGTGTTGTGCGCTTGAATATCGCCGCCCGCTTCGAGCACCACGCCGTTCGCCGACGCAATCGAAACGCCCGCGCCGCGCAGTTGGATCTCGACCTCACGCGCTGATTTCGGATCCGGATTCGTCACCGTCAACACGACCGACTTGCCGTTCGAAGAGGCCGACGCCGATAGCCCGCGCAGCTTTGCCGCACGCCCATGGCGGTCGAACGTCAGATCGCCCGCCGACACCAGCGTACGCAGCGACTGCCGCCCCTGATGCGCCGCGTACATGTCGAACACGTGATAAGTCGGCGTCACGCAGAACTTGTCTTCATGCGCGAAGAACAGCGCCTGCAGGCAATTCACCAACTGCGCGATGTTCGCCATCGCAACCTTGTCCGCATGCCGGTGGAACGTGTCGAGCGTCATGCCCGCCAGCACCGCATCGCGGATCGTCGACTGCTGCCCGAGCAGGTGCGTATTCGCGACCTCGCTGCCCGGTTTGAACCACGCGCCCCATTCATCCACGACGAGCTTCACGCGATGCTGCCGGTCGAACTCGCCCATGATCGCCCAGTTCGCCGTAATGAGGCCTTCCATCTTATCGGCGTCGCTCAACAGCTCATACCACTCGACCTCGGGATAGTTAACCGCGCTTCCCTTCCCTTGCACCCAATCGGTCGTGCGGCCGCCGCTGACGTTCCACGAATAGTGATGCAGCGCCCAGCCCCACATGCGGCCAAAGCCGCCCTTCTCCGCAAGCTTGCCGAAGAAGCGCCGCGTCCATCCCTGGTCGCCGCTGTTTGGACCCGAACCGACAAACGCGAGGTCCACGTCAAAGCGCGGCACCCATTCCGCAAAGCGCCGGTACTCGACGACATACTCTTCGGGATTGAAGTTCCCGCCGCAACCCCAGCTTTCATTGCCGACGCCCCAATAGCGAACATTGAAGGGATCCTTCGCGCCATGCGTCTCGCGCAGTTCCGCCAGCGTCGTAGACCCGGCAGGCGCGTTGCAGTAATCGACCCACTCGTAGAAATCGCGCGCCGTCAGGCTACGCAGGTTCGCCGCCAGATACGGTTGCCCGCCGACGAGCTTGCAGAAGCGCAGAAACTCGAGGGTCCCGAAATGGTTGGGATCATACCGGCCCGGACCATCCTTCGGCGCATTCGCAGGCCACTCGCCCGCCCCCGCCCAGAAGTTCACGCGCCGCGGCCGGAAGTTCCGCGGACCAATGCCGTCGCGCCAGTTGTAGCTGTCGGCGAAACATCCGCCCGGCCAGCGGATCACGCCCGGCTTCACTTTCTTCAACGCTTCAATCAGAGCGGTGCGAAGCCCGCCCGTGTTCGGGACCTTCGATCCTTCGCCAACCCAAATACCGTCGTATACGACGCCGCCCAGGTGCTCGACAAAGTGTCCATAGATCTCGGGCGCAATCCGTCCGACAGGTTCGTTGACCAACACTTCGACCCTGGCGTCCCCGCCACTCTGCCCGAACGTCAGCCCGGCTGCTGCCGCTATCCCAAACAAATCACGACGTCGCATTTGCATAGCGACATTATGTCAGAGGTTCCTGATCCGGAATCCACCCCGGATTACGCGTAGATACACAGGAGCGCATTCTCACTTTCGAAGCCATGCCAAAGGTGTTGAACCCGGCCGTTCTGGCCAAAACCTACGAACTCACGCGGAAGAAAATCGAGCAGCGTGAGATCCCGACGACGGTTGTGCAGGCAGGCCAGTTTCTGTACCGTTCGATCAATCCGTCGAGCCCGTACACGCATCTGCCCAAACCGGTTCCGCCGCACAAACACATTTCGAAACTGAAAGCGAATCCGCTGCTCGGACCCGCCGACGAATCCGTCGAGCTCGGCAACCGCTTTAGCGGCCCATCGCACAACACCCACATCCGTGGCGCCGGTGGACTCTACTGCGTCCAGCAGCAGCAGGCGCTCATGAACGAGTCGATGCACTATTCGAAGAAGAACGGCGCCTGGGCGCTCGCGGGCCGCTGCGTATTGAAGATCCGCGTACTCGGCGCGATCCTCGTCGCGGACCTTTCGCCCCACAATCCCGCCGGCGAACGTTTCCTAAAGGAACTCGCCAAGCACGGCATGTGGGACAAGATGACGGATCCGCATGATTGCTCCGTCGCACGCGGCATCGGCCTCGCCGTCGCGCACAGCGGATTCCTCCGCGGACTCTCGGTCCAAACCGTCCGAGAATCCGAACGGTCGGACGAAGAGCGCGGCGACAACCTGGTCCTATACGGCGCGCCCGGCAAAGCAATCCCCGGCACAAGCGTCGAAGAAGCCTGGTACTTCGCAAACAGGAAGAACGACTTCGAAATCTATGAAGTCGCATTTCCATAAGCAATCTGTTAATTCAGAACTATGCCCAGATGGATTGGTTGCGGGATCTTGTTGATGCTTTGCGCCCGGCACCATGCGGACGGCTGCTCATGCGGCGGACTCCAATCGCCCTGCCAGTCGTATGGCACGGCATCCGCAGTCTTCCTGGGCAAAGCTGTTAAGAGCGAACGTCAGGTAATAGGTACAAGGGAATCTGCATATTTTCAGATGAACTTTACCTTCGAGGTATTGGAGTCGTTTCGAGGAATCGCCACTCGGAGGGTCAAGATCCATACCGGGATGGGCGGCGGCGATTGCGGCATTCCCTTCAAGATCGGAGGCACGTATCTGATCTACGCCGATTCCGCCGGGGTATCGCCGCAGTCCTTCGAGACGGGCATTTGCTCTGGAACGAGGCCAGTCGAAGAAGCCTCGGCGGATCTGGCGTATCTGAGATCCCTTACTGGAAAAGGACCAAACGGGAGCATCTCGGGATACGTCAGCACCGAACGCCCGAACCGGTGGGAAGAATATGCAGGAAGGGGTGGTCTGGCCGGTGTCACCGTGCGGATCGAGTCCGATCACATCCAGCGAGAGGCGCAAACCAATGAAACCGGAACCTTCAAGTTTGACGATGTTCCTCCAGGCGAATATCGGATCTCAGCAGCCATGCCGCGAAAACTTGGGGGCGGTGCGCCTCGGAACGTCTCGCTTTCCCCAAAGGCATGTCTGATGGAACCTTTCATCGCCAAAGATCCGGGCGCCAACTGACCAGAAGCTAAGACTGTCGATGAGAGGGGCGGGATTCACCCGCCCCTCGGCAAAGGCCAACCTACAGCGACGTGAGCCGTCCCTCGCGGACCAGCCGGTCGAAGATATCCAGCGTCTTGCGGATCCCGTCTTCGAGCGGCGTGGACGGCTTCGAACCCAGGTAATTCCGCAGCGCCGTATCATCCATCCGCTTGGCCACCGTCACCGTCGCGCCGCCAGCTGTAATCAGAGCGCTCGCGCCAGGACGCACCTTCTCCACCGCTGCACCGAAATCCTCCATGCGGATCAAGTCACCCTCGATATTGAACGCATGCGCGCCCGCCTTGTCCGAAAACAGGCAGCCCAAAAAGATCGCAGCCGTATCCTCGACATACTGCATGTCCATCTGGTTGCTCAGCCGGATGTGATACGGCTTGCCCAGCGCCACGCTCTTCAGCGCCAGCGACGGATCCGCCGTCAAGCCGATGTCGCGACCGAATCCATACACCGCCCACGGACGCAAGCCGACGCTCGAAATCCCGTTCGCCGTATAGAACACCCGCGCGTTGCCCTCATTGGCCTGTTTGAACACGCCATAATGCGTCGCCGGAATCAGCGGATCCGCTTCGGTCAACGGCCGGTCCTCATACGCCTCCTCGGGACCCCACACCGCCGAAGAACTCGCGTACACGATCCGCACGTTACGGCCCGAATCCCGCGCGCCCTCGAATACGTTCAACGTGCCGATCACGTCGATCATGCCGCCCGATACAGGATTCGCCTGGCAGTACGGCATCAGCACCGCGGCCAGATGGACGATGTGCGTCACCTGCTCGTCGGCGATCAACTTCTTCACCGCCGCCGTATCCTCGATGGCCCCCTGCACCAGCTTCACTTTGGCGACCTCGCTGTCCGGCAACAGCATCCGCAGCCGCCACGGATCCGGCGCCGCGTCGTACACCACGACCTCGTGCCCCTGTTCCAGCAACTGCTTCATCACCCACGTGCCGATGCAGCCCGTGGCTCCGGTAACCAGTACTCTCATTGTTCAACCTTCACTTGTTGTTTGCGATCTGAATCAGAATGATGATCGCCAGAATAATGCAGACGACCAGCAGGAAAATCTTGCCTGCGCTGTACGGGCGCTCGCCCTGCACCTCGCCGGTCCGCGCGTTCACCAGCACTTGAAACACGCGCCCTTGAAAACGATATGCGCCGATCCACACCGGCAGCAGAATATGTTTGAACGTCACGCCGTAGTAATCGGTGTCGCAGGTGCTGATCGATTGCTCGTCGCCGCCGATGTCGCGCCGGATGGCGTTCGCGATCGAACCCTCCATCATGCGCTTCGCTTCTTCGAATCCCTCGTTCAACTCCACCTGGTAGCGCTGGGCCTTGAACCCCGATAAGAACGCGGGCTCATACGGGACCAGCGCCGGCAAATCCCACGGTTCGCACGCCGCGATCTTGTCGCGCTGCACGGACTTCGTCGCGCACACCAGCAAATCGTCGAAATCCACGCGAACCCGCCCCGCCGCCGGCCACCACCGCGTCCTGCGGACCTCGCGCGAACGCTGCACCGTGCGCCCGTTCGCGTCGGTCTCCGTGAAGTATTCGGTCTCGTAGTAATAATCGCCGCGCTGGCCCGTGTACTGGCTCTCCGTTTGCGCGTCGTACGTCCAGAACGGAAGGTAAACTCCATTTACCGCATCCTGCTGCGCGAGCTTCTGCAGCCCCGAAGGCGCGAACCACAAGCCGCCCAGCCAGCCGCGGATCGCCGTATTCGCCTTATCGCGAGGAAGCGCAAACGGCAACACCGCCGCGGGCGCAATGTGCGGATCCGCGGACTTCGGCTGCGCTACGATCGCCGCCGCGCAAAACGGACAATTTCCGGCCACTTCAGGAGGCTGGAACTCCACCACCGATCCGCATCCCGAACAGTTCACCTGCACCGCGGTCTCGCTGATCTTCTCCATCGCGCCCGGATCGAACGCGCCGTCGAACGGGACCTCTTGCACCTGCCCGCTGACCTCGACCGCCTTCGTCCCGCCACACGAAGGACACTTCAACGCGCCCGTGGCCGGATCGAACAACATATCGGTTCCACAGCCCGCGCAGGGGAACCGCTGAAAGGCAGGAGGGGAAGGAGGAGGGGTCGCCATCGTACTATCACATTATGACCGAACCCTGGCTGCGTGGACCTCTCGACAACCTGCATCCCGTCGCCTCTCACCTGCTCTACACCTTCCAGCAAACGCGCGAGGAACTCGCCAGGTTTACCGCAGGCGTCACGAACGAACAACTCTGGCGCGAACCCGCCCCCGGCCTCGCCTCCCTCGGCTTCCACCTGCGCCACATCGCAGGCAGCATCGACCGTCTCGCCACCTACCTCGACGGAGGCTTGCTCAACGACGCGCAAATGCAGTTCCTGCGCGCCGAAACCACACCCGGCGCCACGCTCGCCGAACTCCTGGCCGATCTCGAAACCGTCTTCGCGAAAGTCGAACAGCAGGTCCGCGCCATTCCCGCCGACCGCCACCTCGATATCCGCGGCGTCGGACGCAAAGCGCTTCCCACCACCGTCGCGGGCCTCATCATCCATCTCTCGGAACATACGCAGCGCCATCTCGGACAAGCGATTCTCACCGCGAAACTGCTGCGCGGAACAACGTTATAATCGGCCAATGGCTGGAGGAATTCTTCCCGGTTGCATTCGCCGCCCCTCGAATCCATCGCCGCGCGTGCCGGCCAATTCGGATCCGTACAAGGTCACCGATCAGGACGACTGGTTCTCAGTCGCCAAGCGCTGCAACATGGATGTTTGGGCGCTGATCCGCTTCAACTATCCGACGCTTCCCGCCAATAACGCCCAGGCCGCGCCCGAAGTGAACTGGTATCTCGAGAATTACGTGGGATGCAAGAAGGTCACGGGCGACCACAAGAATTACTGTTTCAGTTCCAGCGCGACGCCCGGCTTCGTCTATATCCCCAAGCCCGGTGGACCCACACCTCCGCCTCCAGCGCCTGCTCCGGCCGTCACGCTCAACTTCTGGCGCTTCGACTACACGCTCGATTACATGTACGCCGAAATGTACACGAACTCGCGCAGCACCGAAATTTCTGCCATCCGCGTCGGTAACTCGGGAGCCGGCGGACTCGCAGGAAAAGCCGCGGCCCTTGCCGCCTTTGCGAATCTCGTCCGCACCGGCGCCCGCTGGGACCACAAGCCGATCCTGCGCCGGGTGCTGCACCTGAGCAAAGGCGACGACCACTTCCCCTTCCGCGGCGACAGTTCGCACGAGTTCTTCTACGACATCTGGTCGAACGTCCACTACGGCTACGTCGGGCGCGCCGCCGGCTTCACCGAGTGGGAACTGCAGCACGCGCATCAACTGGGAGGTTTTACCGGCGCCACCGATCCGTTCGACGTCGAGACCGTCCAACTCGGACTCGATCTTTGGAAGACTTACGGATCTTCACTCACCAAGGCGCAATTGCACGCCGCGCTGCTGGCTCGCGTGCCGGCCCTGCTTACGATTCAGGCTTCGCCGGCTTACATCGCCGCCAATCCGCCGCCGTTCGTGCACATCGAGCCGATCACCGACGGAAAGTAGTACTCGCGCCGCACGCACGGCTGGCAAAACCGCAGGCGCCCTACCGCTTGTACCGGATCTTGCCGCCCACGATCGTATACAGAACGTCGGTTTTCAGGATCTCGTCATCCGGAACGGTGAGAATGTCCTTGGACAACACCGTGATATCCGCCAGCTTGCCGGCCTTCAGCGAGCCCTTCTCCTTCTCCTCGAATCCCGCATAAGCGGCATCGAGCGTGTAAGATCGCAGCGCCTCCATGCGCGTCATCTTCTGCGCGCCATAGAACACCGTGCCATCCGCAAGCTTGCGCGTCACCGAAGCGTAGTAAGACGGCAGCGGATCCACATCCTCGACCGGCGCATCGGTGCCGTTCGCAATCACCGCCCCGGTATCCAAAAGTTTTCGCCACACATACGCGCCCTCTTCCGCGCGCTTCGCGCCCAGCCGCGCGAGGACATACGGTGCGTCCGACGTACAGTGCACACCCTGCATCGCTGCGATCACGCCCATCTTGCCGAACCGCGGAATATCCTGCGCACTCAAATGCTGCGCATGCTCGACCCGCCACCGCAGGTCTTTCTTCTCGGGATGCTTCGCAAAGGTCCGCTCGAAAATATTGAGGACCTCGCGATTGCCCTTGTCGCCGATCGCGTGGATACAAAGCTGAAATCCATTGCGGATCGCCCAATCGGCGGTCTTCTCCATGTCCGCGATCGACTCGGTGTTCATGCCCGACCGTTCCGGCAGATCGGCGTACGGCTCCAGCAACCACGCCCCGCGCGGACCCAGCGCCCCGTCCGCCGCACGCTTGATCGCGCGCACCGTCACATACCCGTTTCCCGCCCCGATCCAGCGGTACTTCGCGCCTTCCGCCTCCAGGTCCTCGTTGTGGACCCGCAGCATCAACCACAGCCGCAGCGGCAACTCGCCGGCCTCGGCCATCTTGCGAACCAGCGTCACGGTGCCGAAATCCGAACCCGCGTCCTGAAACGACGTGATCCCCTTCTGCAGGCATTCGGTCGCCGCGAGCGTGATCTCCAATTTCGCGTCCGCCTCACGTTCGGCTGGCGTGCGTCGCGCCAGGTACTCGTTGTAAGCCTTGCGCGTCAACCCCTGCGCCTTCTCGTTCAACAGCCCCGTCGCGTTCCCGTTCGCATCGCGAATGATCTCGCCGCCCTCAGGATCCTTCGTGTCACGCGTGATGCCCGAGGCCTCGAGCGCCTTCGCGTTCACCATCGACGCGTGGCCGGAAGCGTGCGTCAGCAGCACGGGATTGTTGGGCGAAACTTTTGACAACTCGTCGTGCACCGGGAAACCCTGCACGTTCGGAACCGGCGCCGCATCCCATTTCGACTGGTGGAAGCCGCGGCCGATGATCCACTGCCCCGGACGCGCCTCTTTGGCCGCCGCGCCGACCATACCCACGATTTCGTTCCAGTTTTTCGAATTGCGCAGGTTCAGCGAGCGCTTGAACGCGCCGACGCCCGTGAAATGGCCGTGGCCTTCGATCAGTCCCGGAATCGCCAGGGCGCCCTTCAGGTCGATGACCTCGGTCTTGGGACCCTTGTGTTTCCGCATCGCCGCCGTCGTGCCGAGCGCGAGTACCCGGCCATCCTTCACCGCGATCGCCTGCGCCTGCGGCAGAGCTTTTTCGACCGTCACGATCTTGCCGTTCTCGAGGATGAGATCGGCAACCTGACCGCTAGCCACCACTGCCAGGAGGGTCGCCAACAAGAGGAGATTTCGCATCTCGCTATTGTGGCAGAAAAAACCCGGACCTCGTGTTGCAAGGTCCGGGCGCAAAATGGATCAGACTCAATTGTAGGAGACCGTAATAACGCCGGAATGGATCCGTCAGGCCGCAGCCGTGGCGTGGAACGCCTTCGGACTCGCCGGCTGCTCCAGCCGCGCGACCATTTCCGTCAGACGAACGAGATCCTGCTGCATCTGGTCGAGGCGCGACACTACTTCGCCGGACGCTGCCACGTCTGGCAATTCCGTTCGCGACTCGAGATGCCGCAGCATCGCGGCGCGGGCAAAATCGCTGAGATTTCGCGCGCCGTGTTGCGGATAGACCGTCTTCAGCAGTTCGAACTCTTCCTCTGAGATTCGAAAACTGATCATCCGGCTTTTAGGGATTCGTTTGGCCATTCGGCGGCTTTGCCTTCCACCCTCATCATGGGCCGAATGTCATACGAATACAATTCCCGCCGATGCGGTCTCACCCGCATCCCCCCCATACTGGGGGACTGGCTACCTATTTACCGGGATGACGTCATCTGCCGGGTCCAATACCAGTAGAACGGCGCGCCGATCGCCATCAGCACCACTCCCGTCAGCGCCTGCGCGGGCGTCGCGATGAATGTGTTCAGAATCAGCCAGCCGGTCACCAGCAGGAACAGCACCGGCACCACCGGATATCCCCAGGCGCGGTACGGCCGCTCGGCGTCCGCCATCGTGCGGCGGAAGACGAACAGCGACGCCGTGGTGAGTCCGTAGAAGAGCCAGGAGGCGAAGATTACCGAATCCGTGAGAGTGTCATAGGTTCCTGACACCGCGACAACGCTCGCCCACGCGCCCTGCGCGAGGATCGCTTTCACAGGCACGCGAGAACCTTTCGAGACTTCGCCGAGCGAGCGGAAGAACAGCCCTTCTTTGGCCATCGCGTACGGAATCCGCGAGTTGGCCAGCACCGATGCGTGCAGCGCGCCGAACGACGAGATCAGCAGTGCGATGGCCATCACCAGCGTGGCGCCGGGTCCGAGAAAGCGCCGCATCACTTCGGCCGCCACCGAACTCGTCGCCGGAACATTGGCGATCTCCGTCGGCGTCAACACGTGATAGTAAGCGAGGTTGGCCAGCACATAGAGCGTGCCGACGATCGCCATCCCGCCCAGAAAGGCACGCGGGATGTTCCGCTGCGGATCCTTCACTTCGCCTGCCAGCGGCGTGACGTTGTTCCAGCCGTCGTACGCCCACAGCGCGCCGAGCATCGCCGCGCCGAAGCCGGCGATTCCGCCCCGCGCCGTCTGCGTGACGCCTTCGCACGCGCCTCCCGCATTGGCCATCGCGAGATGCGCCCAGTCGCCGCGCGCAATGAGGATCGCCCCGCCGGCTACGGCCAGTACCGTCGCGATCTTGAGCACCGTGAGAAAGCTCGCCGTGTGCCCGCCAATTGCGACCGCCGTGCAATTGATCAGCGCGACAATCCAGATCGCCGCCAGCGCGACGACGGTGAGGGTCCCGAACTCGAGTTGATGTCCCGCAATGTTCGTGGACCAGAACACCTGCCGCAACGTTCCGCCCATCGCGTCATTGAGAAAGATCGCGAATCCCACCGCGAGCGCCGCCTGCGATCCCGCCTTGGCAATGGCGAAGAACGTCCAGCCGTAAGCGAACGAGAACGGGCGTCCATAGGCACGCCGCAGGAAGATGTAGTCGCCGCCGACCTCCGGCATCATCGCCGCGATCTCCGAATAGGCGAGCGCGCCGGCCATCGACAGCAGTCCCGCGAAGATCCACACGGCTAGCACCGTCGAGGCGTCGCCGACATTGCAGGTCATCACGCGCGTCTTCAAAAACACGCCGGTGCCGATCATGTTGGCGATGTTGACGGAGATGGCTGCGGTAAGTCCGAGTCCGCGAACGAGCGATGGCTGCTGCTGCATGGATTCCCATCAGCTTAGCAGCATCCAAAGCGATAAAATCGGTGCAGCAGGAGGCGATCATGACTCGCGCTCTCTATTGGTCCCCAAGACTCCTGGCCATCGCGTTCATTGCTTTTATCAGCCTGTTCGCCCTGGATGTCTTCGACCAACAGCGAAGCCTCGCCGAAACACTGGCCGCCCTGGCGATGCATCTGATTCCATCGTTCGTCCTCACCGCCGCGCTGCTGTTCGCCTGGAAGTGGGAATGGATCGGCACCGCAGTCTTCGGCGTGATCGGACTGCTCTACATCGGCTGGGTCACGACGATGTCAAGGCCGGTCCCGCCGCCCATGCGGCTCCTGTGGATCCTGACGATCGCAGGACCAGCCTTTCTCGTGGCCGGACTTTTCCTCGCCAACTGGCGTGTGCGCATCCGCAAGTAATCTAAGCCTTGCCGCCGAACGCCTGCCCCAACTCGTCGGCAATCTCCTCCGGCGGACGCCGCAGGATCGTCTCATTCACCCAGAGAACAAGGCGTCCCTCGGCAGTATTGCGCGGAAACATCTGGATGCCCTTCGCTGCGAGCCGCGACACCTGATCGGATGTCGCCGCCTTCGGAGGCTTCAGATGGAAGATGTTCGTGCCCTCCTCAAACCGGTGGACCTCAAACCCATGTTTCTCCGCCAGCCGCCTGAGGACCTCGTCACCGGCGCGCACGGCCTTCCGGTACCGCTCCTCGAACCCGTCCAGACCATGCAGCGCGACCAGAGCAGGTTCCCACCCGTGCAGCACCGCCCCGCCGAACTGATGCCGTAGAATCGCGGCTTCCGCCATCATCGGCTCCGATCCGGCCAGAACGGCCCCAAAGGGCGCTCCGAAATACTTGTAAAGCGAAACGTACACGGTATCGAACAACGCCGCGTAGCCTGCCGGCGGGATCCCTGTATACGCGGAAGCAAGAAACAGCCGGGCGCCGTCGAGATGCAGCCCGATCCGCCGCTCCCGCGCCAGAGCGGAAATCTTCTTCAACTCCTCGATCTGGAACGCCCGCCCATCCGTTCGACGCACGGGACACTCGAGCGAAATCGCGCCAATCGGAACCGGATACGGAGGCATCGTCGCGCGATCGACAGCCTCAGCGATTTCGGCGGCGCGAATCGTAGCTCGCCCGGGCGCGAGCGGAACCAGGTTCAGTCCGCTGAGCGTCTGCGCGCAGTCGCCCTCATCGCGATACAGATGGCTCTCTTCCTGCACCAGGACGCGCCGTGACCGCGCCGCGAGTATTCGCACCGCAACGTGATTGGCGAGAGTCCCAGTCGGAAAGAACAGGGCGCGTTCCTTACCGAGAAGCTTGGCGAAGCGTTGCTCCAATTCCTCCACGGCGCCGCCCTTCAGGTAGGCGTCGGCCTTTGCGCCATGCTGGCGAATGAGATCCGCGAGCAGGGCGACATACTCCGCGGGATCCATCGGAACGCCGTCGCCCGCCAGAACGACACGGTCTTTCCTGAGGAGCGCTTGCTGGGGCGGCGTGGAACTTGCGCTTTGCCCGTACGCGGCCCCGGCAGCAGCGGCAGCCTGGGCGAAGAACATCCGGCGATTCGGCATAACGGTACATGTTGTACCATGCGCGCGAGCCGCCGGAAACTTCTTCTACGCGCCCCAGAGTTCGTTGATGGGGCCGAACAGGTCGTCCTTCGCCCCCGGCACGTACTCGAAACCGCGGCCCAGTGGATCATCGCGCCGCATCGTGGTCCAGTCGATGCCCATCGCCGACAGGATCGTCGCCTCCAGATCCTCGGGATACACATCGCGGTCGCGCGACCAGCCGGGATCCTCGGTCATCGCGCCGGCCGCATCCGTGGACCCGATCGCGCGCCCGCCCTTCACGCCGCCGCCTGCGAACACCGCGAACTGCTGTGGATAGTGGTCGCGCCCGCCCATTGCGGTTAACTTGCCGACCGTGCGCCCGAACTCGCCGACCGCAACGATGAGCGTGTCGTTCAACAACCCCGAAGCCTTCAGGTCCGCGATCAGCGCGCTGAGCCCGTCATCCAGAACCTTGCCCAGCGTAAAGATCGTGTTCCCGGCCAGGATGTTGCCGTTGTTCGCGTAGATGTTGGTGTGCATGTCCCAGCCCCCCAGCGTGATCTGGATGAAGCGGGTCCCGTCGTTGGCCTCGAGCACCTGCTTGGCAGTGAGACAGGCGTTGCCGAATGTATTGTTGCCGTAGCGTGCACTGTCGGCAGCCGTGAACTTGAACGCCTTGTCGACATCGGGGTTGTACATCAGGCCCTTTGCCGCGCGATAGAAGTCGTCCATGTCTTCGACGTTCTTGCCATACGGCGAATTGACGCGCAACGAATCATCGAGTTCGTGCATCAGGCTCCACCGATCGTTGAAGACGGTCTCACCGCCGCTGTGCGCGGTATTCGCGAGTCCATTCGCTGCAGGCGAAGTCTTGAATGGCGCATAGCGCGAATCGAAATAGCCGGATCCCACCGCGCCACTCGAATTCAACGCCAGGAACGTCGGAAACACATTCTTGGGAGAACGCTCCGGCGTCTTTTCGAGCGCCACGATCGATCCGATGTTCGGCGCGACATCGCCCAGCACGGCCACCGGACTCCGGCCAATCTGAATCCACGTCTGGCTCAGCGAGTGGACCAGCGCCTTCGCCCGCATCGACCGCACGATGGCGAGATCATCGACCTGCCCGCCGAGTTTCGGCAGGATCCCGGTCGGCCACAAAATCCCTTTGATCGTTTCCGGCTTCGCCTGCGGAGGCGTCACCCCGTCGATCATCTTGAAGTCGAAGAGATCCGTATGGCTCGGCGCGCCCGCCAGCAGGATGAAGATCACGTTTTTGGCCGTGTTCTTCGGCGTCACCGCTGCCTGTGAAGCCGTGTCGGCAGCGCGAGCTGTTCCGCCCCCGGCGAGGAACGCCCCGGTCAAGCCTCCGGCCAGGCCGAAGAACTCGCGGCGCGACACGTGCGGACGCCCGAAGAATGCCTTGCGCTGCAGAGCGGCGTCCCGCAGCAGGGCCTGTTCGACTCTCTGTCTTTCCGTCATGATGATGTCGTCTCCCTAGTAATTGAAGAGGAAGTCGACCTTGTTGAACAAGGCCCAGAGAAGGCTGGACGCACGATCTGTGCGGGTCCCGCGGCCGCTTTGCATCTGGCGCAATCCCGTCGCACGTTCGGCGTCGCTCGGAGGACGGCTCAGTGCGGTCAGATATAGCCGGTTGACCAGTTCCGTGTCGTTCTGGCTCTGCAGGATCGCCTGCTGCACGAGGCTCGCCGTCGAACCCGTACCCGCCGCACGAATCCGCGCGATGACGAAGTTGTCGTTCATCATCCCCAGGGCCTGCTGCACCGCGCCGTCCTGCTTGCGCTCTTCATCGTCGCGATTCCCGGGCAGGAAATTCGCCACGAACGCGCCAAGCGTCCCCGGTTCCGGCATCTGGATCGCCCAGTTGAACGTCCTGGTCGTGTTCTCGTCGATGCGGTAGGTGTAACTGCTCTGGACATTCGACGCGAGCGCGATCGAATCAGCAACCTCCTCGCCCCACAACCGGCGCGGCAGGTGACGGGCAAACATCGTCTCATAGCGCGGCTGCCAGGTTCCCACGTCGTAACGCGAGGACAACTGGTAGGCCTCGGAATTGACGATCTTCCGCATCAGGTCCTTCAGGTTGAAACCGCCCGCCGCGAACTCCTTCGCGAGATCGCGCAGCAGTTCCGGATGCGACGGTTGCAGGGTGCACAACGATTCCTCGAAGCAATCTGACGGCGGATTGTCGGGATCGACGCGAGCCAGGTCGAACTGGTTCGCCGGATGCACGATGCCGCGTCCGAAGAACTCCTTCCACAGGTAGTTCACCGAAGCGCGCGCAAACTGGAAGTCCTCCGTCACTTCGCGGGCAAGCGCGGTGCGGTAGTCTTCGCCGGGCTTGGGTCCCCGGCCGCTGAACGGATACACCGGCGCAACGTTGCGCATGCTGCCCACGATGATGCGCGCCGGGCGATTGCCGGAGGTCGACCCGAGCGGGTAATCCGCAGCACGCGGGTTGTCCACCAGGCCCCAGTAATAGAGGTTGTTATTACCGTTCGTCGCGGGTCCGCGGACGATGGTGGTCTTCGACAGGAAAGCCGAGAGTCCCCACATCTGGTTGCGCATGGCGCTGTGACCCCAGACGCTCAGCGAATCGAGATGGTACTTGCCGTTGTGGCACAACACGCAATTGACATGCGTGATGCCGAGAAAGTTGTCCGCAATGTTGGCTGCCTGCTGGTCCCAGATATCGTTGTTCGGACCACCAGTGACACGGCCCGCCAGCAGCCAGTTGAGTTCCCCGGTCTCCCAGGAATTGGACCCCTTCGCGGCAATCACCTCGCGAACCATCTGGTCGTAACCCTTGCCGCCCTGCAGACTGTCCCGGATCCACTTGTTGAACGCTTCTCTGCCCTGCGGCTGGCGGTTCAGCCCGATCGAGCGGATGAACGCCGTATTCTTGAAGCGGTCGCCCAGCCAGTAGCTCCACTTGTCGAGCCAAAGCGGGCTTGCCAGGAGTTCTTCAACGAGCTTCGCCCGCTTATCCGGCGACTTGTCCGCAACAAAAGACTCCACCCGCTCCCGAACCGGGACGCGTCCCGTAAGGTCCAGCGTCACGCGGCGGATGAATTCGTAATCGTTGGTCTTGGCAGCCGGCTTGACGTTCTCCGCCTGCAATTTCGCGAAGATGTACCGGTCGATGGTCCCGTTGTCGCCGGCCGCAAGAGCCGTATCCGACATCATACGCGCCGCTGCCAGGTCCGCAACCGGACCTCCGAGGCGTGCGGCAACTTCGATCGCCTGTCGTCCCAGGACAAAGTTCTCCGGATCGTTCGGCGGCCTCCTGCGGAACTTTTCCCGCTCCGCGAAGAAAGTGCAATCGGCGGCCGGTTTCAGCAACAACTCGTCGGCCGCTTGCTGTTGTAGCTGTAGCTGTTCCTGTGCCTGCGCCGATCCCGCCGCGACGATCGCGCCGAGAAGGATGCAGGTCCTCCACTGGTTTTGTCTTGTTTTCATCAGCCTAGCCTGTCTGAGAGATCTGCCTTAACGATTTTAACGTTATGGCCATTCTTCCAGATCGAACACGTGGTCCGGAAGATAGTTTCTACCTTAAAGGAAAGTAAATGTTGACTTATGCCGCCGGGGGGAGCCCAGAACGACTCTGGCGTCCGGCAGTGGGTAGAATCAAGAGCGTATGCGGAAACTCGCCACTTTTCTGACCGTCTTTCTCAGCCTCTTGTTTGTGATCTTTGTTGTGAACCAAACATCTCAGTTGGTTCAACTCGCAACAGCCTTGCACCCCGCCGCTGGGCGCGCCGCCCTTTTTGCGCTCTTGACTATCTACGCCATCACGATCCTCATACCCGTCACCCTCGCAATTCGTCTTCCCAGGGCGCTGCTTGCGCCTGCAGATACGGCATCGACAGAGTACGTAGACTTCATCCAAAAAACCCATGCGCGGCTGACCAGGAACCCATTGCTCAAAGGCATTCGCCTGGAACCTGGTGCTAGCGGAATTGAATGCGCGTTCAAGGAGTTGGACCGCAAGGCAGACGAATTCATACGGCGGTCAGCTTCATCGCTGTTCCTGACGACCGCCATATCGCAAAACGGGAACTTGGACGCAATGCTCGTGCTCGTAGCACAAACGCGCATGATTTGGAACATCGCGCGGATCTACAATCAGCGGCCTTCCGTACAGGAATGGTTCCACATCTACTCCAACGTTGCAGCGACCGTATTCGTTGCGAACCAGATCGAGGACATGGATATCGCGGAACAGATCGAACCAGTCGTAACGACGGCGATTGGAAGTTCGGTGATGGGGCTGATCCCAGGCGCGTCGGTTGCGGCATCGATCGCAACACAGGCGGTTCTCACCGGAACCGCGAATGCATACCTCACTCTGCGTGTTGGGCTGATTTGCCAATCCTACTGCAAATCACTCACGCCATTTGACCGGAAGCGCGCACGCCGCTTCGCAAGCATTTCCGCAGCGGGCATGTTGGCCACGATCGTGTCTGAATCCGCAGCGCAAGTGCTCAAATCTATCGGAAATGCCGCGAGGAACGCTGGCGCGGCAACAGTCGATTCTGCTGGTGCGAAGATCCGAGACCTCGGGGCCAGACTCAATCCATTTGGCGCGTGAACTTGCCGTCGGGCTGCAGCAGGTACCGGATCCCGCGCCACTCGATGGTGTTGCCGAAGAAGCCGGCAACCCAGAATACGAAGCTGAGCAGGTCCTGCTGCAACAGCAAAGGCCATCCCACGGTGGTCCCCAAGACCGCTTCCGCCACCGCCCTCGCCGCAATCGAGCGCAACGCCAGCGTGAACAGCAGCGCGGGCCACAAGTGCGGAGCCGCCGCTACGAAGAACAGCGCCAGGGGAAACGGGTTCGTGAACAACTGACCCACATAGCCTGCGGGACGCGACCGCCGCGTGCTGCGCGCCCAGCGGATGCGATGCGCCGCGTTCTTCTCGAACGTCTCCGACCCAATGCGATGCTCCACCACGTAAGCCGACAGGATCACGCCCCAGCCCGCCTCCGACGCGAACTTGCCCATCACGAAGTCCTCGGCCAGGTATTCGTTGAGCCGGTCGAAACCGCCGATCTCGCGCAAACAACGCCGCCGCGCCGCAATCGTCGGACCCACGGCAAAGTGCATGCCCTCGAGCATCCGCGCCACCAGCACGCCGCCGAAAAACTCAGTGTTCATCCCGACGGCTTCCAGCCGCGACCAGATGCTGCCTTCGCCGCCGATCGCCCGGTACGGGCACGTCGCGACGCCCAGTTTCGGATCCTGGAACTCAGCCGCCACCACATGCAGCAGATACGGGTCCACGCGGATGTCCGAATCACTCATGATCAGCAAATCGTGCGATGCCTCGCGCATCATGTGATCGAGGCTCCACACCTTCGCATTCGGATACGGCGGCTCGCCGACAAACAGCAGCCGCGACGGGATGTCCGGAAAAACAGCCTGCAGCCTCCGCACGACGGGCACGGCAGCATCCGACTCGTTGCGAACCGCGAACAGGATCTCGTACTCACCCGCATACTTCTGCGTGAAGAAGCTGCGCAGGTTGTCTTCGAGCCCTTCATCGTGGCCCGACAACGGCTTCAGGATCGACACCGGCTCCGGGCCGCGCTGAAGCGGCGATGGCCGCATGGAAAGGAACTTCCGCGCGGCC
Organism: uncultured Solibacteraceae bacterium; assembly: GCA_964627455.1. Classification (GTDB taxonomy): domain Bacteria; phylum Acidobacteriota; class Terriglobia; order Bryobacterales; family Bryobacteraceae; genus F-183. The sequence goes on from CAZVKC010000034.1 coordinate 66,553, forward strand.
ACCACGATCAATACGCAATACACCCAGCTGCCGAGCAGGACGCCGCCCAGGATCCAGGCGGCTACAGCGGAGACCGGCATCCGTTAGTCAGCAGCAGTCTTCGACTCGATGAGCTGCGTGATCTTCGCAATGAACTCATCGGTCTTCTGCACGCCCTGGTCGCCGTGCTTGCGATGGCGCACCGACACCGAGTCGGCCTCGGCCTCGCGGCCGCCGACCACCAGCATGTACGGAACCTTCTGCAACTGCGCGTCGCGGATCTTCAACTGGACCTTTTCCTTGCGGTCGTCCAGTTCCACCCGCACGCCGGCCGCCTTCAGGCGCGCTTCCACCTGCTTGGCGTAATCGAGTTGCTTATCGGTGATCGGCAGCACCACGGCCTGCACCGGCGACAGCCACACCGGGAACGCACCCGCGTAGTGTTCGACGAGAATGCCGAAGAACCGTTCGATCGAACCGTACAACGCGCGATGCACCATGTACGGCTGATGCTTCCTGCCGTCCTCGGCCACGTACTCGAGGCCGAAGCGCCGCGGCAGCGTGAAGTCGAACTGCGCGGTCGAAAGCTGCCACTTGCGTCCGATGGCGTCGACGAGCTTGACGTCGATCTTAGGACCATAAAACGCAGCCTCGTCCGGCGCGACCTTGGCATTGATGCCGAGCCGCACGCACGCACGCTTGAGCGCCTGCTCGCCGAGTTCCCACTGTTCGGGCGTGCCGTCGTACTTGCCGCTCGCGCCGCCGTCCCAGGTGGAAACTTCCGCTTCGTAGTCGTTGAAGCCGAAGCAGCGCAGAGTGTCGAACGCGAACTCGAGGCAGCTCACGATCTCGTCTTCGGTCTGTTCCGGCGTACAGAAGATGTGCGCGTCATCCTGCGTGAAGCCGCGGACGCGCAGCAAACCGTGCATCACGCCGCTGCGTTCGTAGCGATACACCGTGCCGAGTTCGCCGAGGCGCACCGGAAGTTCGCGGTAGCTGCGCAGCCGGTCCGCGAAGATCAGGATGTGGAACGGGCAGTTCATCGGCTTCAACTGATACTCGGCGTCGTCGAGAGGCATGCGGGTGAACATGTTCTCGGCGTAGAAGCCGTAGTGGCCGGAGGTCTTCCACAGGTCCGAACGCGCGATGTGCGGCGTATAGACGAGCGAGTAGCCGCGCTTCAGGTACTGATCGCGCATCCAGTCTTCGATCGTCTTGCGGATGATGCCGCCCTTGGGGTGGAAGAAGATCAGGCCGGGACCGGCGAGTTCCTGGATCGAGAACAGATCCAGTTCCTGGCCGAGCTTGCGGTGATCGCGGCGCTTCGCTTCTTCAATGCGCGCAATGAACTCGTCGAGTTCCTTCTGCGAGAAGAAAGCCGTGCCGTAAATACGCTGCAACTGCGCGTTCTTTTCGTCGCCCTTCCAATAGGAACCCGACACGCTCAGCAGCTTAAACGCCTTGATGCGCTTGGTGGACGGCACATGCGGACCGCGGCAGAAGTCGATGAAGTGCGGCCCGAGCGTGTATTCCGAAAAGGTTTCATCGGCCTTCTCGGTGATGAGTTCGCACTTCATCCACGCGTCTTTGTACTTGTTGAGGCCGTCGTCCTTGCGCGTCATCACGCGCTCGTACGGCAGGTCGCGGTCGCGGATCTCGCGCATGCGCTGTTCGATGCGCTCCAGGTCTTCCGTCGAAAACGGTTCCGCACGCTGGAAGTCATAGAAGAAACCCGTCTCGGTCGGCGGACCGATGCCCAGCTTCGTCTCGGGAAACAGTTCGAGCACAGCGGCGGCGAGCAAGTGCGCGGTGGAATGGCGGTACACCTCGAGCGCCTCGGGATTGCGCGAGGTCAGGATCTCCAGCGTCGCATCGGTAGTGAGCGGACGGTTGAGGTCCTGTAATTCACCGTTGACACGCGCGACGACAGCATCGTCGGCAAGGCGCGAACTGATCGACCGCGCAATTTCCATTGGCGTGCTGGAGGCAGGCACGGACTTTTGACTGCCATCCGGCAACGTCACGTTGATGTTGCTCATTTCTATACAGGTTACCAGAGTCCCCGCTGAATCCCAATGAAAACGGGGCATCCGGCACACCGGATGCCCCGTTGCGAGGGAGTACTACTGGCTGATTCGCAGAATGAACGAGGCGACTTGCCCAAACGCCTGCGTCAGGCGGGTCGAATCCTCGGCGTAGACATAGGTTCCAACCGGCTGCGACGAATTGTAGCCCGGGAAAGCCGTATAGAAGTTGTTTCCTGACGTATCGCCATTGGGATCGTTGGCTACCCGCTGGAGCAGTGGATGATTCACATTTCCCAAGCCGATCGCGTAGACGAACACGCCCGGAAAACTGCGGCCATCCGGAAGGTTGCGTGTTATTCTCGCGGTGTTGGCGGCGTCCGCAGTTGCATTGTAGGCAGCATAGTGGGCGTTGTAGTTGTTCGCCACGATGCGTGAAGCGCCGTCGACTGTTGTCCGCGTTAGCGAGTAGTAGCTTGCATTGTCGAGGGTATTGCCGTATACATCCCGGTCAGGCAGCCACGACAGGTTCGGGGTGATGGTGTTTGTGTTTGACACAACCCCCCAGGGACTACAACCCGCAGCAGTCACGTTGCCGTCATCCGTGGTGGAACTCACCGAGGTTGACCTGTATTTGAACGCGGCCCAACTATTAGAGGAGTCCGCGTATATGCCAGCCACCGGCCCCGTGGGAACCGCGCTCAAAAACGAGCCTGTGCCAAAGGACCAGCCGGTGGTCCAGCTTGGTGGACTGGTCTGGATGTTCCCACGCGGCGAAGCCGTGCTCTTGAGCGATTTGCCCGTGGAATCCTGACAAGTGGTGGCGTCGGCCAGGATGCCTTCCTGCCGGGTTACGCCGCCCCGGAAGTCGAGAGTGACCACGTTCGGCTCGCCGTCGGTGAATAGGAGCAAAACATTCAAGGCTCCAGGCAAACCGACCTTGTACAGCTCGTTGTAGCCGAGGCTCACGGCCTGCGGAGTCCCGGTGCCGCCATTGCACGAGAGCTGGTCCAGTAACGCATTCGTCGAACTGCTGGAACCAATGACATTCTGGAAATCGGTAGTCGGCGAGGTGGCAATGTTGGAGGCCATGTTGAACGTAATCAGACCAATCCGGTCCCGGCCAACGCTGAACATGCTGGTGAACTGCTTGGCCGCCGCTTTCATGGCCGCGCATGCCGTCGGACTTCCAGTATTCATCGAGCCGGACCGGTCCAGAACCATCATGATGACCGAGTCCCGCCGCGTCGCTTCGCTGAACGCGCGAACCGTATTGGAATTCCAACCCCAAAAACGCATGAAATATGCCGGGGCGTCTGCCCGGGCGTTTACTTGCACATGGCGGATCAACGGTTGAGCAGGATCGTCGAAAACCAGAGGCTGATCAATCTGGACGTTGGTAGCCGACATGGTCCCCGATGGAAAGTTTTTATTGAACCAGTTGGTGGCGTTCGTTTGAGCCGAAACGGCCTGGGCCGCGGTCGTCTGGCCGAGGCTCAAAGCCCGCGCCGCCGCCACCGAGGCGCCGTCGGTCGCAAGCTGGAGCTTCGTTTTCACCCCGTATAACACCCCGGCGTCCACGCTCAGCCCCATCATCGAAATGATGACCGGCATGGACAGAATTCCCAGCAACAAAGTTGCGCCCGACTCCTGCTGCAGCCGGCGGGACGAAATCGGCAGCACTTGAGGTTTCTTCTGCATCGTTTCGCTCCTCACATGAAGACTCTTGTCGATACACCGCTTGCGTCGAAGTCTCCCGAACCCATCGAACTGACCGGCTTGAAGAACGACTCGACAACGTAAACATACTGGCCCGCGGTCATGGCTGAACCCCACAAAGTGGTGAATTCGGAACTCGCGACTGCCGTCGCGTTGGTCGTGATGTTCGAAACCACGCCTGTACTCGAATTCCAACCTGTACTCGGCGCCGCCCCAATGAAGCTCTCTACCGTGCTGCCCCTGAGTTGAAGACTCCGGTTGCCCACATAGATCCTCTGCGACATGACGTACTTGCCTGCATTAATACAGCCGCACGTCGAACTGACCATCTCCACCTTGGTAAACACCAGCAAGCCGTTCCCCGCATTGCTCACCCGCGCCCCGGCCGACACCGCCTCCAGGTCCAAACCGCTCGCAACACGCTCCAGTACCTGCTGAGTGCCAAGATCCGTCATGTCCTGGCCCTTCGTGTACAGCATGGCAGCAGCACGCGTCACGTCATTTGCCTTGATATAGCGGACGAAGTTCATCCCGGTGATAAACGTCCAAACCAAAGGCGGCATCGTCAGGAACATCCACAAGGCAAACTCGATCGCCTCAGACCCACGCTGGCGCCGCCGCCGGGCTTGGCTGACGTTCTTCAACCCCGGTCGCGGCTCGTCCAATTTTTTGTCAATAGGTTCCATAATCACCCTGAGGGCAAGAGACCAGAATTCGCAATCTTTACAACGCCGGCGGACCTGAGCCCAATCCAAACCCGCCAAGCACATCCGCAGAGTACACATTGATGCCCAGAACGCTTCCGGGCGCAACATAAAACGCTCCGTTCAGCGATCCGGAGAACGGAAACATCCGCCGGTAGGGATAGTTTCGGACCGATACTTCCACAATGTTTCCCGGTGTGTTCGCACCCGTCCCCGTTACCTCCGTGCCCGACTGCGCATAGAACTTCACATCAATCCATGGAACCTCCGGACCAGAAGTAGAAGTCGAGGTGCTGGTCACAAAACCCAGCGCCCACGAGGACGTCTTGTTCTTGATCGACTGCCGTTGCCCGTTGGAGCCATCCACCTGATAGGTAATGGCATAGCGGGCGCCCTCTCGCACTGCGTTCTGCAACGTGTTCCAAGTGAAGATCGCAAAACCGATGTCAAGAAAGCCGAAGATCACCGATAACGCGGGGAGAAGCATCAGGCTCAATTCGAGAAACGTCGCGCCACTCCGCCGCCGGTTTTTGGGGGTCTGTCTGTTAACTCTCGGAATCATCGAACACACTTCTCAGTCCTTGCTAGAAGTAGTCTAATGCGATTCCGGAATCCGTGACTACCGAACGAAAACTGAAAAGCTTCGAAAATACACTTTATGTCAGTGCCAATATTCACCCTAGTGGAATGTAGGGCAAAAGCCTGATGGCGGCGCCCCCGTCAGGCAGCGCGCCCCTTGACCGATTGACGCCCATAAAGGATCCATGCGCCGAGTGCGAAAAGACCCACCGAAATCCACTGCGTCAGCGACCAGGGACCATTGAAGGGCAATGCCTGCGCGTGAAAGCGGTAGAACTCCACCCAGAACCGCAGCGCCGAAGAGATCACCAGATACAACCCCAGGATCTCCCCTTCCCGGTGCGGTTTTCCATGGCGCCAGTACAGAACACTGAACACGAGTAGTTCCGCGGCGAATTCGTAGAGCTGCGTCGGATGCAGCGGAATCCCCAGCGGGACCCCAGTCAGCGCCTCGGCATCGGGATTCCGGAACGTCACCGCCCACTTGCGATCGCACGCGATCCCCCAGCAGCAGCCCGCGCTGAAGCATCCCAGGCGGCCGATGGCGTGTCCCAGCGCGATGCCGGGCGCAAACACGTCCGCCGTCACCAGTGGAGGCAGCGATTCCCGCTTCATGTACCAGAACGCGACCACCACCGCGAGAATCAGCCCACCTTGAAACACGCCCGCCGCCTGCAGCGTCGCGAGCGAAAAGAACGGGCGGCTCCCGTCGATGTAATCGCGCAGGTCGAACAGGATCATGAACAGCTTCGCGCCCGCCAACCCCGCCAGCGCGCAGTAAATCGCCAGGTTCGTGAGGATCTCTTTATTCAGTCCCCGCCGCGCCCCCAGCCGGATCGTCACCTGCAGCGCCGCAAAAAACGCGATCGCCACCAGCACGCCGTAGCTGGGCAGAAAGAAGTCGCCGAACTCGATTAGTTTGGGATGCATTTAGGCAGATTGCGGAGCCGTGCGCTTGCGCGACGTCATCCAGTTGTCCAGAAACAGCAGCACCGCGCCGCAGAAGATCGAACTGTCCGCGACGTTGAACGCAGGCCAATAATAGGGACCCACGTAGAATTCCAGAAAATCCGTCACCGTCCCCACGCGAATGCGGTCAATCAGATTGCCGGCCGCACCGCCCAGGATCAGCGCCACGGCCCACCGCGACGCCGGACCTTCCACCAGCCCGAACCGGCCAAACAGCGCCGCCACCAGAAACGCGCTCACCGCCAGCGCGATCCCGATCAACACGAACGATCTCGTCGCTTCTGACGCCGTCGCCAGCATCGAAAACGCGGCGCCCGGATTCTCGGCGTGCACCAGATTGAAAAACCCCGGGATCACCGGAATCGATTCATGCAAGTGAAACCGGTCACGCACGATGACCTTGGTCCACTGGTCCAGCAGGATGATCGCGCCGGAAACCCCAAACGCCGTGAATCGGGCCTGATTCGTCACTGCAGTTCCGCGACAGCCTCCGAGCAGCGCACGCAAATCGTCGGATACCCGGCGTTCTGGCCGACATCGAGTGTGTACTTCCAGCAGCGCTCGCACTTGGTTCCCGGAGCCTTCGTAACCTGCACCTTGAGACCATCCTCGGATCCCTGCTTCAGGTTCACGAACGACACCACGAAGAAGGCCGGCAATTGCCCGGCATAGGCAGCCAGCAGCGGATACACGTTGGGACCCGCTTCGATCTCGAGCGCAGCTTCAAGCCCCGCACCGATCAGCTTCGACTGCCGCGCTTCTTCGAGGCTCTTCATCACGTCCGCGCGCAGCGCCAGCAGCCGGTTCCAGTTCTCGAGCTTTGTTGATGCGAAGTCCGCGGCCTGTAAACCCTGCGTGAGTTCGCCCTTCGACGGGAACAGTTCGAGATGCACGCTCTCACGCGCCCCCGCGGGCTTGCGCATGTTACCCCAGACTTCTTCCGCGGTGAACGCCAGCACCGGAGCCAGCAGCCGCGTCAACGCGTAGTTGATGCGCCACACCGCGGTCTGCGCGCTGCGCCGTCCCGGATGATTGCCCGGCCAAGTATACAGCCGATCCTTGATGATGTCGAAATACACCGAACTCAGGTCCACCGTCGCGAAGTCGTACACCGCGCGATACACCTTGTGGAACGCGTATTCTTCAAAGTGCTTGCGGCACTGCTCGACGAGATCGTCCGTGCGATGCAGGATCCACTGGTCGATCTCGAACATCGCGTCGCCCGCCACCGCATCGGTCGCCGGATCGAAATCCCCGGTGGCGCCCAGCGCATAGCGGAACGTATTGCGCAGCTTGCGATACGCATCCGAAAGCTGCTTGAGGATCGACTGGCCGAGCCGCACGTCCTCGTAGTACGCCACCGACGAGACCCACAACCGCAGGACCTCGGCGCCGTACTCCTTGATGACCGCTTCCGGCTCCACCGTGTTGCCGAGCGACTTCGACATCGCGCGGCCCTGTTCATCGAGCGTCCAGCCGTTGGTCACGATCTCGGAATACGGCGGCTGCCCCTTCAACGCCATCGCGATCAGCAGCGAGCTGTGGAACCACCCACGATATTGATCGCCGCCTTCGAGATACATGTTCGACGGCCACTCGAGATCGTTCTCTTCGGTCAACACCGCCAGATGCGACGAACCCGAGTCGAACCAGACGTCCAAAATGTCCGACTCTTTGCGGAACTTCGTGCCGCCGCACTTGGCGCACGTCAGCGGACCATCCACCAGTTCCTCGACCGTCATCGACCACCACGCGTCCGCCGTATGCTCGTGGAACTTGCCGATGACACGATCGAGAATCTTCTTATCGGTGACCGTCGTCTCGCACGCTTCGCAATGGAACGCCACGATCGGCACGCCCCACACGCGCTGGCGCGAGATACACCAGTCGGGCCGTGTCGCGATCATGTTCGCGATGCGCTCTTCGCCCCACTCCGGATGCCACTGGATCTTCGTGCGGATCGCGTCGAGGGTCCGCTGGCGCAGGTCATGCTTCTCCATGCCGATGAACCACTGCTCCGTCGCACGGAAGATGGTCGGCTTGTGGCAGCGCCAGCAATGCGGATAACTGTGGTCGACCTTCTCTTCCCCAACCAGCGCGCCGCGCTCTTTGAGGATCTCGATCACCACCGGATTCGCCTGCCATACCGTCTTGCCCAGCAACGCTTCCGGCAGCACGCCATCCGCGCCCTCGGCCTGATAGATGCGGCCCGCCGCATCGACGGGGCAATACGTGGGGATCCCATACTGCAATCCAGCAACGTAATCTTCGTGGCCGTGGCCCGGAGCCGTGTGCACCGCGCCCGTTCCCTGCTCCAGCGTCACGTGGTCGCCGAGGATCCCCTTCGAATCCCGCTCGAGGAACGGATGCCGGAACACCGCGCCTTCCAACCGGTCTCCCTTGAACACCGCCAGCGTCTGCGGATCCTGCCAGCCGGCCTTCGCCGCCGTCTGCGACACCAGGTCGGTCGCAACGATGTACACAGCATCGCCCACCGCCACCGCCGAATACTCGAACCGCGGGTGGTAGCAGATCGCCATGTTGGCCGGGATCGTCCACGGAGTCGTCGTCCAGATCAGCCCGTAAACCTTCTTTCCCGCCAGCGCCGGATCGATCGCCGCAGCGTCCGACGTGAGCGCAAACCGCACCCAGATCGACGGACTCGAATGGTTCTCGTACTCGACTTCAGCTTCCGCCAGCGCCGTGCGGCAGTTGATGCACCAGTTGACCGGCTTCAGTCCTTTATAGACGTAACCCTTGTCGAGGATGTCGACGAACGCCTGCGCGATCACGGCCTCGAACTCGGCCGACATCGTCAGGTATGGCTTCTCCCAGCGCCCGAAGATCCCGAGGCGGATGAAATCCTGCCGCTGCAGGTCGATGAACTTGCCCGCGTACTTGCGGCATTCCGCGCGGATCTGCGCCTGGTTCATCGACGCTTTCTTCGAACCCAGCAGCGAGTCGACCTTGATCTCGATCGGCAGCCCGTGGCAGTCCCAGCCCGGGACGTACGGCGAGTCGAAGCCCGACATGGTCTTCGACTTGATGATGAAATCCTTCAGAATCTTGTTGAACGCGTGGCCCAGGTGGATATTGCCGTTCGCATAGGGCGGACCATCGTGCAGCACGTAGCGCGGACGCCCGGCGCCGGTTTCGCGGAGCTTCTGGTAAAGGCCGATCTCGCCCCAGCGCGCCAGCAGTTTCGGCTCGTTCTGAGGCAGGTTCGCCTTCATCGGGAAGTCCGTCTGCGGAAGCCGGACGGTCTTCTTCATCTCAACTTTCGGGGATTCCATCGAAGTGTGTCTTTCTATGGTATCAACTGGGTCAACCAGCGCCCGGGTTCCCCGGCCGAATCCCGGAACCCGACCGTATGCCGCCAAACCATCCACCGCCGCACCGGGACCGAAATCCTGTTCCAGAACTAAGGATTACGAGCGCGATGGTCGATAAACAGACACAGTAAGAGTGTTCGGATGAGTCTTAGGGCCAAGTGCTACGTCGGAGTCGTGATCGCGAGTGGACTCGCGGCCGTCGTCGCAGGCGTGACCCACTGGCAAAGCAGCGGGTTAGGGCTCTTCGCCTCAATACTCCTCCTCGGCGCCATTGCTTCGATCCTGAAAGTCACCATAGCCGGCAACGAAGGCAGCATGTCGATGAACTTCATCTTCATCATGCTCGCGGTCGCCCGCCTGGGCCTCGGAGAATCGCTGTGCGTAGGCGTATGTTCCAGCCTGCTGCAAACCTTCTGGCGCCCCAAGAACCACGCGAATCCGATTCAGGCCGTGTTCAATGTCTCGTTGATCGCGGCTCTCATCGGCGTGAGCCACACGATGTTTCACCAGCAATGGCTGTGCGACCTGCTGCCGGGATCCATCACCCGGTTGTTGCTCGTGTCGATCGTGTACTTCGTGCTCAACACGGGAACCGTCGCCGGAATCATTTCCATCACGACCAATCAGTCGATCGTCGAGGTCTGGAAGAACTCCTACTCGTGGTCGTGGATCTATTACCTGCTCGGGGCGTCAGCCGTCGGCGGATTCAATCTGCTCGAAAAGACATTCGGCCTCGAAATGGCGCTGCTGGTCCTGCCCATCGCCTTTCTCGGCTTCAGTTCGTATCGCATGCGAATCGAGTCGCTCGACAAGTCCCGCAAGCATGCCGAGGAACAACGGCAGCATGCCGAAGAGGTCGCCAACGTCCACCTGCGCACGATTCGCGCGCTGGCTCTCGCCATCGAGGCGAAGGACGTCACCACGGGACGCCACCTGCACCGGGTACAAACCTACGCGCTCGCGCTGGGCAAGGAACTGTCCCTGCCGGAGGACGAACTGCAGGCCCTGGGCGCGGCCTCGATTCTCCACGACATCGGCAAGATCGCCGTTCCCGAGTACATCATCTCGAAACCCGGCAAACTCAGCAAAGCGGAATTCGACAAGATGAAGGTCCACCCGCTCGTCGGCGGCCAGATCGTGGAAAGCGTCCGGTTTCCTTATCCCGTGGCGCCGATCGTCAGCGCCCACCACGAAAAGTGGGATGGCACCGGCTACCCGTTCGGGCTCAAGGGCGAAGAGATCCCGCTCAGCGCCAGGATTCTCGCTGCCGTCGATTGCCTCGACGCTCTGGCGTCAGACCGCCAGTATCGCCGGGCTTTGCCCATCGATCAGGCGATGGATTTCGTCCGTTCGGAATCCGGCAGGGCGTTCGATCCGAAGGTCGTGGATTTGTTGAGCCGCCGCTATCAGGAACTCGAGGTTCTCGCTCATTCGTCACCGGCGATTGCGGACCTCCAGCTTTCCATCAACGCCCGCATTGACCGGGGAGCGGCTCCCGACGCGGGGCTCGAAATCGGCCACTGCCGGGACCGTCGCGAACTCGGCTTCGGCGGCGCCGCGCTGGAGAGAATGGCCGCGACTCTCGGCGAGATCCGGCTACTCGATGGCCTCGGCCCGCTGTGGTCGGGCTACCGGCCGGTTCCCGAAACGATGAACGCCCTGCTCACCCAACTGCGGGATAGCATTCCCTTTGATGCGGCCGCGCTCTTTCTGGAGAGCGATGAATTGCTCCTGCCCCATTTCATCCAGGGAGCGGACGCCGAAGCCCTCCGCATGAAACCCATCCGCATCGGAGACGGGCTATCCGGATGGGTCGCTGAACATCGGGTTCCCCTGCTCAACGGCAATCCCGGGGTGGAGTTCGGAGCCGGTGGAGTGCCACCTTCGGGCTTCGCACTGCGATCGGCCCTGGCGACCCCGCTCGAAACCGAAACCGGCGTACTCGGCGTGCTCACCCTGTATAGCCGTAAACCGGATGCATTCCTCGGAAACCACTTGCGCCTTTGCATGGGCCTGCGAACCCGCCTTGCCTTCGCACTGCAAGCCGGCTTGGCCGCCGAAGGAGAACGCCGCGTGGCCGGTCCCTACCCCGGCTCCGGCCTCCCCAACACCGGCGCCCTGCTCCAGCACCTGGACCGGCAGCTCAAACAGCCAGAGGGTTGCGGCTCGCTGACCGTAATCGCGATCCAGTTCGCAAGCGGGACTTCGGCTGAATCCCAGCAGTCCCGCATCCAAAACCTGGTGTCCGAGACGTGCGCGCCGGACGCCTTCCTCGCCCGAGTCGGCGAGCACGAGTACGTGATGGTCCTGCAGAACGCCGCAACCTCCACGCTCGATCTGGAAGCCCGCCTGGCCGGCGAGTTCTCCACCCCGGAAGGCGACGCTCCTCCGCTCCGCATCGGCATCGCCGAAGCTCCCGCAGACGCCGCGGAGCCGGAAACCCTGATTTCGATCGCCGCCGGTAGGCTGCACCCCCCTGCAAACCGCGAAGCTCCAGCCGCCGCAACAGCCCACCTCGCCGCGTTGAGCCGCGCCACCTCTTCCTGGCGCGCAACAGAACCGGCCCCCACTCCCCGCCTCGTGAAACACTCCCGATAAAAACTTGCGCGGGCGCCTCCACTCCCGTCCACCTGAAAGCTCTTTATCGTGCCAGATTACCCTTGATCCCTAGATCCATCGGGATCAGGATAAGGTGTAGAGCCTAAGACGGTGGAGGATTTAACAGTAGTACTACCCGACAAGCTTCACAGTACTATAACGAGTCGGGAGCGTAATGGAGCGAGAGGCCGCATAGGAAACCGGCTTTCTTACTCCACTCTGTGATACAAACGCATGGCGGCGCGAGCAGGATGGACAAGCACTCGCAGCCACGCAGGAACGGAGCCGTATATCAATGCGAAAAGGCACTTCCCTGGCAGTGCTCGTTGTGGCCTTGGCGGGCATGAGCAGTGCACAACAGGCGATCACCTACTTCCCCCTCTCAACACCCGGCGCGGGTCCCAACGCGATCACGCCGGGTCCGGACGGCAACCTCTGGTTCACCCAGCAACTGGCCAACAGGATCGGCAAGATCAGCACGACCGGCGTCATTCTCGGAGACTTTCCGATTCCGACCCCGGGTAGCTCTCCGACGAGTATCGTGACAGGTCCCGATGGGAATCTCTGGTTCACCGAGCAGAACTTCGGCAAGATCGGGCGAATTGCCGTGGACGGCACGATTACCGAATTCACGCTCGCCACCTATCCGGCCGGTAACCCCATCACCCCCCGCCCCTATGCAATCACCAGCGGACCGAACGGGACCCTCTGGTTCACCGATAGTTCCGGCTACATCGGCGTCTTTACGCCTCCCACCGGGACCTCGCTGGCCGTCACGCAATTCCCTTCGCTGAATAACCTCATCTACGGCATCACCTCCGGCCCGGACGGCAACATCTGGTTTACCGACCAGGGAACCAACTCGATCGGAAAGATCACCCCGGCAGGCGTAATTACCGAATACTCCATCAAGACGCCCGCCAGTTCCCCCCTCATGATCACAACTGGATCCGACGGCAATCTCTGGTTCACTGGGCAGGCCGGCCTGATCGGCAAGATCACGACCGCGGGAAAGATCACCGAATACCCGCTCCCGGTTGCCGGAAGCTCCCCCGGCGCCATCACCGCGGCCCCCGGCGGGAACCTCTGGTTCACCGAAGCGACCACCAGCAAAATCGGCATCATATCCACCGGAGGCGTCATCGTCGAATTCCAGGTCGCGAGCGACCCGGTTTCGATCACCGCGGGACCCGACGGCAGAATCTGGTTCACCGAACTGTTCGGCAACGACATCGGGACGGTCGCGACAACCCAAGCCTGCACGATCCCCGGCGTGACCATCAGCGACACGTCGTGGGGCAGTTTCACTGCGCCTGCGGGCTCGGTGGTCTGGTTCAACGCACACACCTCGAAGCCGAACGGAATTCCGTTGAACGCGCCTTCGACATTGTCGTTCACCGGGGGAACCCTCGTCGTACGCGGAGTGAGTTACCCGTTGCCCGACGGGCTCATGATCTTTGATCCCCTGGCGCCGGCCACGCCTTCCACGACCTTCAACGCAGGCCTCAACCGCTGGGAAACGACCTTCAATCCGAATAACCTCGACGAAGAGATGTTCTTCGCCGGAGCCGCCATTCTGGTGAACGCCAACCTGACCCAATCCGGCAAGGCCATGGCAAGCTACTCGGTTGCATCCAACGCGCAGCCGCTCTCCTTCAACTGGCAGTGGTCCGCCGCTGTGTACACGTATTGGCCCGGAGACTGGAACACGGCTCAGATCGCCGCCGACCATTCGGGACTTCACGCCGGCGCCCCGCAGAATCCGGCGGTGCAACAGGCGCTGATTAACGGACCGCGGGGCGGCAGCAGTGGAAACAACTACACCGGCAGTTCCAGCTCGACCGGCGGCGCTTCCTGCACTGGCAAGAAGTAGAACAATCTCACCAACCCATAAACAAATCGGGCCTCCAGTGGCGACACCGGAGGCCCGTAGGTTTTGGGAACGATACTAGTTTTCGCCAAAGACCGCGATGGCAAGCGCTTCCTGCAGCGTCGAAGTGCTGCCCCACAGGGCGCTGCTTCCCCACAACGCGCTAAAGCCTTGCGTTCCGGAACTCCCCCAAAGCGCGCTCGAACCCCACAGCGCCGAGCCGCCGCTCAGGAACTGGGACGATCCCCACAGCGCCGACGAACCCCACAGCGCCGAGGATCCCCACAACGCCGAACTCGAGGAAACGAAGCTGACGGTTCCGCTGACCGGATCGTACTGCACCTGCGGCGACAACATCACCTTGCCCGTCGTCAGTTGATCCGTGTTCGCCAGGGCCGCCGTCACATTCAGGTACCCGGCGCCGATCGTGAAGATGTCGTACTGGCTGACGTAGGTCGTCTGGGCTCCCGTAGCCGGATCCGTCACCGTCACCTGGCTGTTCGACGGAAACTGCTTGTTGGCGGACTTCATCAGCCGCGCCTTCACCAGATCCGGCGTCAGGTTCGGGTTGGCCTGCAACATCAGCGCCGCCGCCCCGCTGACCTCAGCCGTCGCCATGCTGCTGCCGCTCAGAACGAAATAGCTGAGCGTCGCCTTCGTGTTGGTCGTGTAGTAGGCGAGGGGAACGACATTGTTCGTGTTTTTGGTGGCAAGCGTGCTGCCAGCCGACAACACGGCGAATACCTGGTTGCCCGGGGCCACCAGGTCCGGCTTGACGATATGATCGAACAGCGTCGGCCCCTTCGAACTGTAAGAAGCCACCCGCGCATCGGCCGCAGTGGTGCTTCCGCCCGTCTTCATCGCCCCTACGGTGAGGATCGCTGGATCATTTCCGGGCGCGTTGATCGTTCCATACCCCTCGGTGCCGGCCGACTGGTTCCGCCCATCGTTGCCCGCCGCCGCCACCACCACGATGCCCGCCTGCCATGCCTGTTCCACCGCCTGGCAAAGCGCATCCTGTGCGTATCCGGTATAGACCGGACGGCCCAGCGACAGATTGATGATGCGAATGTTGTAGGTCGACTTCAGCGCGATCGCCTTCTGGATCGCCGCCACCACGTCGCTGTCTTTGCCCTGGCCGCTGGCGTTCAGCACGCGCAGGTTGATCAGGTTGGCGCTCGGCGCGATCCCCGAAAACGTCTTCGAATAACCCGTACCCGTGGAATTCGCCGCGTTCCCCGCGATCACCCCGGCAATGTGCGTGCCATGGCCATACGTATCGCCTGTTGCCGTGCTCTTCTCGCCCGAAACGAAATTCTGCGCGTACAGAATGCGCGTCTTGCCAGTGGCCGGATTCTTGAAATCCGCACTATCCGTGATGCCGCTGTCGATCACCGCGACGCCGATGCCCGTTCCCTTGTAACCGTAGGTCCAGGCGTTCGACGCCGTGGTGCTCTGCGGGGCGCTGTCGTAGTTGAAGGCAAACGCAGTACCCGCGACACTGCGGTCAGGCGCGATGAACACCACTTCCGGATCCTCGGCCAGCCGTTCAGCCGCCGCTCTCGATAAGCTGTAGACCCCGCCATTGACCAGTTCCAGGGTCTTCAGATGCCGGCCGCCCAGAGCCACTACCTTGGCGTGGTGTTTGTCTGTGGGAATCTGCCGGTACTGGACAATCACGTCCACCGTGGCGGACGGGTCGGCCTGGTCGAGGTCCTGGGCCAGTTTGGGATTCTTCGCTCCCAGCAGGCTTCCCGCCGCGAGAAGTCCGATGGCACAAATGAAGGAGACCGGTCGAGCGTGTTTCATAGTGGTCCTTTTGAGTCCTGATTTCGACGCGTTCCTCGCGGAACCGCATCCAAATAGTCTCTATGTCATGTATCTTAGGTTCCCCAGGCCTCCTGGAAAACAGGAAGGTAGTACTGTTTTGCGATCCATCTAAAGTCCTGTTCCGCTAGGGTGTAACCCTTTGCGGGCGCTCGGGATTACCCTAGCCTGCCCACCGGAATCGCACCCCGGCGTGGAAGTCCGCCCGGCCCCGGGGCTTCCAAAACATTTCCTGATACTTTTTGCCAACCCTTTGCGCTTGAAGATGCAAATGGACTCGTGTGTGACCACTAAGCCAGCGGAGCGGTCCGAGGGGGACCTCACCCGGTTACTCAATCAATGGAGCCAGGACCAGTGGCATCAGGGACAAGGCACGGCGGGCGACGCCATCGGCCACCTGATCTACCAGGAACTCCACTGGCTCGCCGGACGCTACCTCCGCAACGAACGCAGCAACCACACCCTGCAACCCACAGCTCTCGTCCACGAAGCCTGGATGCGCCTCGCCGACATGAACATGCCGCAGTTCAACAACCGCAAGCATTTCTACGCGGTCGCGGCCAAGCTCATGCGCCAGGTCCTCGTGGACCACGCCCGCCAGCGCCTCGCCGACAAACGCGGCGGCGGAGCCACGCCCGTCGAACTCAACGAAGGCATCCTGTATTCAGACGACCGCGCCCAGGACTACCTGCTCCTCCACCAGGCCCTCGAACGCCTCGCCGAAGCCGATCCCCGCAAAGCCCAAACCGTCGAACTCCGCTTCTTCTCCGGCATGACCACCGAAGAGATCGCCGAACACCTCGACATCTCCGTCAGCACCGTCCTCCGTGAACAACGCTTCGCCGAAGCCTGGCTCTCCCGCTACATGCGCTCCGGCGTCCGGGAATCCTGACACGCCCGCCGCCCCCATGACCGACCTGCAGAAAATCGAGGACCTCTTCTTTGAGGCCCTCCCCCTCAACGAAGACCAGCGCCGCGCCCTGCTCGCCCGCGAACCCGCGGACCTCCGCGCCGAAGTCGAAGCCCTCCTCGAAGAGGACCGCCTCGGCTCCCTCGTCGGACCCACCGTCCGCGATACCGCCAAAAGCGCCATCAAAGGCTCCGCCGGACCCGGCATCGCCCCCGGCGCCCGCATCGGCGCCTACGAAATCCGCCAGGAAATCGGAGCCGGCGGCATGGGCACCGTCTTCCTCGCCCAGCGCGCCGACGACGCCTACCACCGCCAGGTCGCCATCAAATTCGTCCGCAGCGAATACAATACGATCCTCATCCGCGAACGGTTCGAACGCGAACGCCGCATCCTCGGCCGCCTCGACCATCCCTTCATCGCCCGCCTCCTCGACGCCGGATCCACCGAATACGACCAGCCGTACTTCGTCATGGAATACGTCGAAAACGGCAAGCCCATCACCGAATACGCCCGCGAACGCGCCCTCTCGCGCGAAGACCGCGTCCGCCTCTTCACCGCCGTCTGCGAGGCCGTCCAGTACGCCCACCGCAACCTCACCGTCCACCGCGACCTCAAACCAGGCAACATCTTGATCGATTGCCACGGCAACCCCAAACTCCTCGACTTCGGCATCGCCAAGCTCCTCAGCGCCGACGGCAGTCCCACCACCGACCAGACCATCGCCGCCGGACTCCACATCCTCACCCCCGACTACGCGAGCCCCGAGCAGTCGGCCGGCGGCCTGACCGTCACCACCTCGTCCGATGTCTACAGCCTCGGCGCCGTCCTCTGGGAACTCCTGCTCGACGCCCGTCCCCCCAGGCTCGATCCCGGCCGGCAGGAATTCGACCCTCCCTCCGCCCTCGGACCCGACCTCGGCGGCATCCTCCGCATGGCCATGCATCGCGACCCCGCCCGCCGCTACGCCACCGCCAACGACCTCCGCGAGGACCTCCTCCGCTTCCTCGCCGGCGAACCCATCCGCGCGCGCACCTATTCGTGGACCGAACGCGCCGCCTACTTCACACGCACCTACCGGACCTTCTTCGCCGCCAGCGTCGCCATCGTCGCCGGCTTGACCGGCGTCGCCCTCTGGTCCACCGAAGTCGCCAAACAGGCCGAGGCCGCGCGCGTCGAAGCCGTCCGCCAGACCGCCCGCGCCGAACGCGCGCTCCAGCAGGCCGAAGAAGCCCGCAGCCTCGCCGTCGCCAACGCCCGCGAATCCGAACGGCAGAAACAGCAGGCCCAGCAGGAACGCAACCTCGCCCGCTACCGCTCGTCCGAATTGATGGACCTGTCCGGCCAGTTGCTGCGCAGCATCCAGACCAAGATCGACGGACTCCCCGGCTCCGCCCCCGCGCGCCGCGAACTGCTTACCGTCGCCGCCGCCCATCTCGAAAAACTCGCCGCCGATCCCGCCGCCTCGCGCGACGTCCACCGCGACCTCGCTCTGGCCTACATGCAGATCGGGGACCTCGAAGGCAGCCCGCTCGTCCCCAACCGCGGCAACCCCAAAGCCGCCATGGCCTACTTCGATAAGGCCGGCGCGATCCTCACCACCACCGCGCAACTCCGCACCTACCCCGAAGCCCAGGGACTCCTGGTCCGCCTCCGTGCCCGCCAGGCCGAGATCCACGCCCAACTCGGCGACCGCGCCGCCATGCGCCGCAGCCTCGATGAAGGGCTCGCCACCGGGCGCAAACTCGCCTCCCAACCCGCGGCGCCCGCCGCCCAGGCGCTGCCCCTCGTCGATATCCTGATCAAGGCCGCGCTCCTCTCGATCGGCGAGGAACGCTACGACGACGCCTTCGACCTCGCGCGCGAGTGCAGGGTCCAGACCCTGCGGCAGGAACAGACGCTCACCGTGCGCGACCTGCTCTCCAGTTGCTGGTCCGCCGAATCGCGCGCCGAAAGCGGCAGGGGACATGTCGAGGAGGCGATCGCCGCCATCCGCCGCGCCATCGCGCTGCGCGAAGACGTGCTGCACGAATCACCCGCCAACAACACGGCCCGCCGCGCGCTGCTCATCGCCTATTCGCACTTGTCCGCCTATCTCGGGCGCCCCATGCAGATCCGCAACGCACGCGACACCGAAGGCGCCCTGAAGGCCATGGAAAAGGCGCGGGAACACGCGGAGTTCATCTTCAAGTCGGATCCCGGCGACCGTCTCGCCCAGCGCGACCTGGCCATGAGCACGACCCGCCTCGCGGACCTCTATATGGGCGCGAACCGGTATGCGGAAGCCGCCCCGCATCTCGCCCGCGGCGCCGAACTCCTGCAGGTCACGGTGAAGAACCTCCCGGCGGACAACTTCACCCGTGCGGAACTGGTCTACACCTACAAGCGTCTGGCCGACGCCCTGCGCGCAGAAAAGGGAAAGGATTCGGAAGCCAAAGCGCTGCAGGCGCTCAAAGCCGGAATCGCAGCCAACCAGGAACTCGAAAAAGCCTCCTCATTGGCGCCCGGCGTGTACCTGTCGGCGATCGAGATCCGCATCGAGATGGCCAAAGCCATCGCCGCCGTGGACCCCACCGAAGCGCAGCG
>CAZVKC010000035.1:0-4725 GCA_964627455.1 uncultured Solibacteraceae bacterium
TAGAAGAAGTAGTCGTTGTACTTGTAGTACTGCTTGGTCGGAACGCCCGGCAGCGGCGTGTTGATCGTCGCAGTAAGAGCGTTGTCGGCAACCAGGTTGTTCAACGTCGAGTAGACGAGACGTCCGCGCAGGGTCGGATTAAACACCGTGAACTGATCCTGGCGGCGGAAGTCGATGCCCATCTTGTAGGAATGGGATCCGCGAATGTAGATGACGTTGTCGACCAACTGGTAGTTGTTGTAAGTCGCCGACTGAGGCAGGTTCACCGCGAAACCCGCGGCAGTGCGCGTGGAATCCGCGTTGAAGCCGGTCATGCCGAGTTCGTTGACCTCGAGCGACGGGATGGCTTCGCCGCGAGGATCCGCGCCGATGGTGGCGGAATTCTGGCGGTTGAAGGCCACGCGGAAATCGTTGATCAGATTCGGACGGAAAGCGGAATTCAACGAAGCCACGGCGACATTGCGTTCCTGCGGATTGATGGAGGTCAATCCCGGAGGCACAGCCTGGCCGCTGATGGACTCGCGCGTATCGGCCTGATAGCGAACAAACAGGTTCTGCTTGTCGCTGAAGCGATGGTCGGCGCGCACGGACCATTGCCAGGCGTTCAACAGGTTCGGCGCAGCGCCAGACAGTACGCCGAGCGGAATCGCTGTCGTGCGGCCGTTCACCGTCACCGGAGCGGTGGCGCCAGTGGCAGCCTGGGCGGCGGGGACGTAATCCAGAAGAGCCTTCACCTGCGGCAGGTTGCCCGCGAGTTGGTTCAGCAGCGTCTTGCCTTCGGCAGTGGGAGCCGCACCGATCGACGTGCCGCTCTGGAAGATGCGATCGGTCCATCGCAGGGCCGACACGAAGAAGAAGGTGCGATCCTTGATCACGGGTCCGCCAAGGGTTCCTGCGAACTGGTTTTCCTTGCGATCCGGCGCAGCCTTGAAGCCGTTGCGTTTGTCGAGGTTGCCCAGAGAGTTGAGGTCGTTGTGGTTGATGAACCAGTAAGCCGAACCGTGGAACTGGTTGGATCCGCTCTTGGTGACGACGTTGACGACGGATCCCGCGGCGCGGCCATATTCGGGCAGAAACTGATTCGTAATCAGCCGGAATTCCGCGACCGTATCGGGGTTGTTGACCTGCTGCGTCGCGCCGCCGACCGAAGGCTGGTTCATGTCGCCGCCGTCCATCATGAAGTTGTTGGACCGGGTGCGCGCGCCGTTCACCGAGAAGCTGACGCCGCCGTCGGCGAAGGACGAATTGCCCGCGGACAACTGGCTCACTCCGGCCACCGAAAGCGCCAGGTTCATGACGTTGCGATTCGGCGCCAGCGGCAGTTCGGTGATGCGCTTGACGTCGAAGTTCACGCCGATTTCCGCGTTGGTTGTGTTGATAAGCGCAGCGTCGGACGTGACACTGACCGTGTCGGAAATGGATCCGACCTTGAGGCTCACAGGGATGTCCGCGTCCTGGTTCAGGCGCAGGGTGATGCCGGATTGCACGTACTTGGTGAAGCCCGAAGCTTCGATGGTCAGATCATAGGATCCAACCGGAAGCAGCGGCACACGAAAACGGCCTGCCGAATCCGACACGGTTTCTTTGGTCGCGTTGGTCTCGACGTTTCGGGCGACCACTTTGGCGCCGGCGACGGCAGCACCGCTCTGGTCGGTAACGGTTCCGAGAATGTTACTGGTTACCTGCGCGTGCAGAGAAGCGCAGAGAAATACCGCAGCCGTGAACAGGCGCGGAATCACGTGAAACTTCATACGTGACAACTCCTTGAAACTGGCGAAATTGAATCCCTCAGAATGCCGTTAGGTGGGTTTGCGGCACTTGCCCCAAAGATCGTCGGGAAAAAGGTAACACACTTCACACACCGACCATTGCGCTTGACGCATCGACTCACGACGTGGGACACAGGAAGGGTCCCTGCATGCGCTGGTCTCTGATTCGTGTTTTCTTCCTGTTGCTTTCCGCCGGACTCCTCTGCACGGCTCAGGAACCCGTCCTGATCTGGACGCGGTCTGCGCAGCATCAGTTGATGAACCGCCACGCAAGGCTTTTGCGGGACTCGCGCGCGCTTTCCACCATTCCAGTGATTCCGGCGCGGTTGACGGAAGCCGAACGGCGGATCCTCGCGGCCGATCCTGAAGTTAGCCGCATCACGCCGGATCCGCAATATCGCACGAGTCTGCTGCCCGCAATCCCTGTCGTCGCAATCCCGCCCGTGTGGGATGCCGGGTTCACCGGGCGCGGCGAGTCGGTCGCCGTGATCGACACGGGAGTGCAGAGGTCGCACCCCATGTTCCAGGGCGTGAAGATCGAGGGCAAGGTGTTTCTCAAACGAGGATCCGGCGACGCTTGCTTTGCCGATGACGCATCCACCTTTGATGACTTGCAGGGGCACGGCACGCGCACCGCGTCGATCATCGCGGGCCAGGCCATCCCGAACTTCTCCGGCTACTTTGGCGCCGCGCGAGGCTTGGGAACGCTGTATGCAATGAAGGCGGGATTTCGGCCGCGCACCGGCACGAGAGGCTGCCCGCCACCTACCGACGGCGTCCTGTTCGCATCCGACATATTTGAAGCGCTCGATTACGTGATCCGCGAAACTCCGGCGCGGATCGTCAACTTAAGCGTCGGGTCGCCGGCCTCGCAGGACGAAGATGTGCTGTCGATCATCGCCGACTATCTGTCCGAATCCTACGGCTTGCTGATCGTGCTTTCGGCCGGAAATTCGGGCTCCGCAGACAACATCAACTCGCCGGGCATCGCCTACAACGGCATCACAGTCGCGAACCTCGATGATCGCGGCACCGAAGACAAGAGCGACGACGTGATTCACCCGACCAGCACGCGAGGTCCCACGCCGGGCGGCCGCAACAAGCCCGATCTCGCTGCGCCGGGTACGCGAATCTATGCGGCTGACATCGCATCCAAGGGATTGAACGTCGCCACAGGCACGAGCGCCAGCACCCCGATCGTGAGCGGCGCCGCGGCGTTGCTGCGCGATGCGGGAGTTCGACATCCGCTGGCGTTGAAGGCCCTGCTGCTGAACTCCACGGATCCGCAGGATGGACTCTGGCGGCGCGATGCCGGCTGGGGCGTGCTCAACTCTTTCGCGGCCTTCGAGCAACGATCCAACGTGTCGACAGGCGTGCTCGAACCCGGCGCCACGGCGTGGTATCGAGGTTCTGTCACCTCGCCCGGGCGGTTCACTTTGGTTTGGAACCGTCACATCGGTTCGCAACCGTTTCCGAGTCCTCTGCCTGCCACGCCTCTGTCACTGCAGTTGTATCGCCGCGACGGTACGTTGCTGACTCGCGCGGACAGCAATCGCGACAATGTGCTGTCCGTCGTGATTCCGCAGGGCGGCGATTATGTGGTGCGCGTGGACTCGGCATCGAAGAGCGGATCCCCTGAGGAGTTCGCGCTGGCGTGGACCGGAGCGGGCATGGCGCCGGTTGCCGCGCCGCAGATGAGCGTCCGGTGCACACATGCGAACCCGGTTGCAGCCGGATCGACGCTCGACATCACGTGCACGGTCACCAACGCGAGCGATGTGGACCTGGGCGCCGTCGCCGGCAACCTGCCCGTTCCGTCGGGATTCTCGAATGGAGGTCCACAGAGCTTTGCCGGGTCGCTGCCTGCTCGCACGTCGAGAAGCGCGACATGGCGCATCGGCTTGCCTGCGGTGGCGGGACACTACGAGTTCGCACCGGCGGCAGTTGCGCAGGCATTCGGAGGCAGCATCGAGGCAACGTCGACAATCGTGCAACTCGACCTGATGGCGGAGGCGCAGGGCACACTCACTCTGGATCCGGCGCAAGTCGCACTCACGCCGGCATCGCCTTCCGCCGCGATTCGCATCGCTCCAGGTATTGCGTTGCGCTCGGTGACGACGACTGCGTCCTGGCTGCGCGCGACGGTCTCCGCGGGACGCGTGGAACTCACGGCGGATCCACTCGCCAGCGCCGGCGTTTACGAAGCCCCGCTTTTTGTGACTGCTGCAAACGGCGTGACCTCACGCGCTACGGTGACGTACACGGTTCCGGTTGCGCCCCCGGTGATCGAGTCCGCACGAATCGTTGCTGACGCGGTGATGATCGGCGGATGTCCGGTTCCCGTGGCGCGAACGGCATGGTCCGAAGCCGCAGCGGATTTACAGGTGTGGTTTCTCGCGAGGTCCGTGAAACCCGGCGACGTGCTGGCCGTCCGCTGGATCGCACCAGGAGGAGTCGCGGCGGCAGTCACGAATCTGCCGGCCATCGAGCAGCCGGGAGGATTCTGCTTTGCGTCGAGCCTTCCTGCGAGGGTCAGACGAACGGGCGCATGGCGCGCGGAGATCCTCTGGAACGGCGTCGTTTCAGCATCCGTTCCTTTCGACATTCGCTCGGCTCTGCGCCTGGAAGCAGGCGTGTGTCCAAGCGAACCGCGCTTGCTGCGAGTGTGTCCCCAAGGGGTTGCGGAAGGCCATGCGATCACGTATGAATTTGTACGGCCCGATGGCGAGGTCGATGGAATCGCCGATACGCCGGAGTATGCGCCGAAGCTTCCTATGGCCGGCGTCTGGCGCGCGCGGATCCGTGTCGATGGAGTGCTTCTCGATGCGGCTTTGTCAATTGCTCTGACCGCGCCGGAAACTGGGGCAGCCTTCGAAGACGGTGTCTTCCGATTCACCGTCACCGGGGAAGGATCGCGCGCTCGCGTCGAATGGCTCGATGCGGCAGGGGCCTCGCA
>CAZVKC010000035.1:4825-84199 GCA_964627455.1 uncultured Solibacteraceae bacterium
CCGGGGAAGGATCGCGCGCTCGCGTCGAATGGCTCGATGCGGCAGGGGCCTCGCAACCCGGCGGCGAGTGGGTCGACGAGAACACCGGCAGTTCGCGGATCCCGGGGCCAGGACGATGGAAGGTCCGACTGTATTGGGACGACGTGGTGATCTACAGCGGCGTCTACGATGATCGCTTTCCGTCCTCCCTTGTGGATCCGGCAACCGTGACAGCGCTCGATGCCGAAGCGCGCGTTGTCGCGCAGGTGGCCGCGGCACAGGCCGGAGATCGCATCACGGTCGATTTTATGAAATCCGGCGCCGTCATTGCTAACGCTGCATTCGACCCCGTATCGGACGCCGGATCGTGGACCTTCACCGCTGCTTTGCCGGTCGCCGGAGCAGTCGGCGCACGCAACCCCGGCCCGTGGGAAGCACGCGTATCGATCAACGGAATCGAGATCGCGCGACTGCCCTTCGTCATCACCAGGAAAGGCGCGCCGGCCGTCAATGCCGCCGCCTCCCTCGCCGCGACCGCCCCCATTCCAATCGCGGGTCAGGCAACGCGCCAGTAGGATATGATGGAGCGCCATGCCGCGCGCTTGGATGCTGGTCGGGTTCTTCTGGGTCTGCTATCTGCTGAACCACGCGGACCGGCAGATCGTGCCCGTCCTCTTCCCCGCCCTGCAGCGTGAGTTCGGACTCTCGAGCGCAACACTCGGCCTGCTGCACGCGGTCTTCCTGTGGACCTACGGCCTCTGCTCACCGGTCGCCGGCGCGCTAGGCGATCGTTTCTCGAAGCGCAAACTCGCAGCCGGCAGCGTCGCAGTATGGAGCGCGATCACCGGCGTTGCAGGGATGGTTCCCACCGGTGGACTTCTCCTTTTATGCCGCGGCTTCCTCGGCGCTGCGGAGTGCGTCTTCTATCCGTCTGCCGCCACGCTGCTCGGCAACGCGCACGGCCCCGCGACGCGTTCCCGCGCGCTTGGCATCTTCATGTCCGGCCAGATTTTCGGCGTCGCGTTGGGAGGCATCCTCGCCAGCAGGATCGCGGAACTCTACACCTGGCGCGCATCTTTCGTGATCCTCGGAGCCATCGGACTCCTGTATTCGATCCCTCTGTGGCTCTTTCTCAAGCGCAACATCGACGACCCGCCTTCGACCTCCGGTCCGCTGCTTGCGGGCTTCGGCACGCTGCTGCGGATCCGCAATTTTCAATGCGTGATGGCCTTCATCGGCATCGGCAACTTCAGCTTGTTCCTCGTCTACTCATGGCTGCCGACGCTGCTTGCCGACCGATTCGGATTCGGCCTCGCGCGCGCCGGCTTTGAATCGAGCGTCTTTCCGCAGATCGGAAGTTTCGCTGGCATGATCCTCGGCGGATGGCTTGCCGACAAGCTGCAAGTCTATTCGAGAGCCAGCCGGTTTCTGGTTGTGGTGGCAGGCTTTCTTTGTTCCGCGCCTGCGATTTACCTGATTGCCTACGCCCCGAACATCGAAACCATGCGAGCCGCGGCTGTTGCCTTCGGACTCTTCAACGGCTTCATTTCTGCGAACCAGGTTCCCTGCGCGTTCGACGTAGTGCCGCCGGCGTTGCGCGCCAGCACGGTAGGAACGTACAACACAGTCGGCGGCGTCGTATCAGGACTCGCGCCCTACTTCGGCGGACTCAGCCGCGACCGCCTGGGGCTCGACGGTCTGCTGGCCGCAACGGCCTTTGCGCTGCTCGCGGGCGCCGTCTTCCCGTTGATCGCAGCACGCAGCCTGGCTCGGGAATCCGACGCTACGCAATGATCTCTTTGATCAACGAACCCGATACATCAGTCAAGCGGAAGTTGCGGCCGTTGTGCGGATACGTCAAGCGCTCGTGATGCAGCCCGAGTTGATGCAGGATCGTCGCATGCAGATCGTTCACCGACTTGCGATTCTCTTCCGCCTTGTACCCGAATTCATCAGTGGATCCGACCACCGTGCCGCCTTTGATGCCGCCGCCGGCAAGCCACACAGTGAAGCCGTAAGGATTGTGATCGCGCCCGTTCATGCGCTGTGAAATCGGCATGCGGCCGAACTCGCCATGCCAGATGATGAGCGTCGAATCGAGGAGTCCCCGGCTCTTGAGGTCCCGCAACAGCCCCGCGATGGGCTTGTCGGTTTCCTTCGAGTGCATGCCGTGATTGAGTTCGAGATCGAAGTGCGCGTCCCAGCTTTCGGTGAAGTTACCGCCGCCCGAATAGATCTGGACGAAACGCACGCCGCGTTCCACCAGGCGCCGCGCCATCAGGCACTGCCGGCCGAAGTATTCGGTGTCCTGCTCGTCGAGGCCATACAATTTCTGCGTCGCTTCGGATTCCTGCTCGAGCGCAACGGCTTTGACGGCATCGGTCTGCATGCGATAGGCGAGTTCGTGCGCCGCAATGCGCGCCGTGAATTCCGAGTCCTCGGGATTCTTCGACAGGTGCTCTTCGTTCAGTTTGCCGAGCAGGTCGAGCCACTTGCGCTGGCGATCGCCGGACATGCCGGCGGGAGGTCGAAGGTCCACGATGGGATCGCCCGTGGAACGAAACGGCGTGCCTTGATAAGCAGCCGGCATGAAGCCGTTGCCCCAGTTCGGCGCGCCTCCGATTGGACCGCCACGCCAGTCGCTGAAGACAACGAACGACGGCAGGTTCTGGTTCTCGCTGCCGAGTCCATAGGTGATCCACGAGCCCATCGAGGGATGCCCGGTCAGGATGAAACCCGTGTTCATCTGAAACAGCGCGGGCGCGTGATCGTTCGAGATACAGTACATCGAGCGGATGAACGCGATGTCGTCCACCATGCCGCCGACGTGCGGGAAGAGTTCCGACACATCCATGCCGCACTGCCCGTACTTCTTGAATTTCCAGGGAGACGGCAACAACCCGCCGGGGTGCCCTTGCGACACGACGACATCGCCCTTGCCGGTCATCGCTTCGCCGGCGCGTTTCTGCAGTTCCGGTTTGGGATCGAAGGTATCGACCTGGCTGACGCCGCCGTAGCAGAAGATCGAAATCACAGCTTTCGCTTTTGCGGCAAAGTGCGGCGGCTTGGGCGCGAGCGGGTTGATCGAAGACGCCGACGGAGAGGCCCCTTGCAGCATGTCCGCCAGCGCGAGTCCGGCGAGTCCACCGCCACAGCGGTTCAGCAAATCACGGCGTGACCAGAATCTCTTGCTCATTGGATGTATGCAAACTCGTTCAGGTTGAAAATGGTCTGGCAGAAGTCCACGAGGCCGGTGGGGTTGTCGCGGAGGAAGCTCAGCGCGAGGTCGAGTTCGCGGCCCGAAGGCTTGCGGCTGAGTGCGATCTCATAGGCGCGCTCTACTTGCGCCTTCGCGTCGCGGGCTTCGCTTTCGAGACGTGCGGCGAACAACTTCGCCTGATGCATCGCGAACCCGGAATTCATGAGGATCAGCGACTGCGTGGCGATCGTCGAGCGATTGCGCCGAGAACACGCGAGGTTCGTATCCGGCTTGTCGAAGAGTTCCAGCATCGGGAGCGGAATCGTGCGCTTGTTGAACACATAAATACTGCGCCGGTACGTCGATGGATCCTCTTCGGGTTTGCCCGGCCAGGTGCGACGCGAACTCGACGCGAACAGCGCAGGATCGATATACGGGAACACGCCGGGACCTCCGACTTTGCGATCCAGCGAACCCGCAGTCGCCAGCACGGAATCACGCAACACTTCGGCTTCGACCCGGCGGCGCGCCTGACGCCACAGCATACGATTGTCCGGATCGATCTGCTTGTTCCCCGCGATGTCGTCGCTCGCCATCTGATAGGCGTCCGACATGAGGATCAGGCGGTGCATCGCCTTCATGCTCCAACCCTTCGAGATGAACTCACTCGCCAGAAAGTCGAGCAATTCCGGATGCGTCGGCCGCTCGCCGGTCTTGCCGAAATTCGAGGGGGTCCGCACGATACCTTCGCCGAAGTGATGCTGCCAGATACGATTCACCATCACGCGCGCCGTCAGCGGATTCTTCGGCGAGGTCACCCATTCCGCGAACGTCTTGCGTCGCAGGCTCGACACAGCGCCAGGATCCGGCATAGGGAACTCGGGCTCTTTGTCTGTGACCACGCTCAACACGCCGGGCTTCATCACCGAGCCCTTGTTTCCGAGGCTGCCGTGGTGCAGGAAGTGCGATTCCCCTGGCTTTGCACCCTCTCTCTCAATCGTCGCGAACGCCGTTTCCACCTGCGGCTTCTCAATCTCGATGAGAGTGATCTTCTCGATCAGGTGACAACTCCTGGCCTGATCTTCCGGCGTCATGATCGACTCGATTTCGCCGCGCGAAACACCCAGCGTCTTTTCGACCTGCAGCGCATTCAGGCGCTGCCCCTCGGTGCGCTTCTCGGGAGCAGTGTTCAACGCGAGTTGATAAAAGTCCGGCAGCGCAGCGATTTTCTGTGCACGAAGCTTCTCGCGGTACGGCGCCTGCAGTTCCTTCAACTGCTTTTCGAGCGGTTCGAGGCGCGCGCGCCAGGCTTTCGTCGCGGCTTCAAAACGCTTCAGTTCTGCGTCGGAAACCACGGGCAGATCCTTGCTCGACGACGGAAAGAAGACCGCCTGCATGCGGTAGTAA
Organism: uncultured Solibacteraceae bacterium; assembly: GCA_964627455.1. Lineage (GTDB taxonomy): Bacteria > Acidobacteriota > Terriglobia > Bryobacterales > Bryobacteraceae > F-183. The sequence continues at coordinate 9,411 of CAZVKC010000035.1, forward strand.
TCCTTCTGCGGAATCGGATCGAACTTATGGTTGTGGCAACGCGCGCAGCCAACGGTCATGCCGAGCATGGTCGTACCGGTCGTCGCAAGGATGTCGTCCAATTCATCCATGCGCGTCTGCTCGTTCTTGATGTTCGCCTCGGGACCCAGATAAATGTACCCGGTCGCGATCTTCGCTTCCACCGTGCCCGGCGCGATCTCATCGCCCGCAAGCTGCATCTTAAGAAAGCGATCGTACGGCATGTCGGAGTTGAACGCGCTGACGACCCAGTCGCGATAACGCCACGCGTTGTTGCGATCACGATCGAACTCGTAGCCGGCAGAATCGGCGTAACGCACGAGGTCCAGCCAGTGGCGTCCCCAGCGTTCGCCGTAATGCGGAGAGGCCAACAGCTTGTCGACCAGTCGCGCCCAGGCTTCGGGGGCCGTATCCGCCTCGAACGCGGCGACTTCCTCGGGAGCCGGAGGCAATCCCGTGACATCCAGATAGGCGCGCCGAATGAGCGTGCGTTTGGACGCGCGAGCCGAAGGCGTCAAGCCCTTGGCCTTCCATGTTACCGCCAGAAACGCATCGATTGGGTTGGCGGATCCCGACGGCGGTTCCATCCGCTTCACCGGCTGGAACGACCAGAACTTGCGTTCTTCGTCCGTGATCGGGCGTTCTTCGAGCCGTGCCAGCGCGGCCTTGGGATCTTCCTTCGCGCCGCCCGCTGCCGCAGCCTCGAATTTCGCGCCCGACTCGATCCAGGACTTCAGAACAGCCAGATCCGCAGCCGCCATCTTCTTGCCCGGAGGCATCGCCGGCTGATCAAGCCCGGCGGCGAAGCGATAAATGCGGCTATTCTCAGCGTCACCCGGCTTCAACGCCGCGCCACGCTCGCCGCCTTTCAGCATCGCCTCGCGAGTCCGCAGGTCCAGGCCGGAGCTTTGCATCGCAGCCCCGTGGCACACCAGACAATTCTTCTTCAGGATCTGCGCTGCCTGCTCTTCATTCGCGGCAAGAGCAGAAATCGCGAGCACACTGCTCCACAGGAGCAAAATCCGCAGCATGAATAGATTCTATGCCAGGAACAAGGGGCCCTGGGCGGCGGGACGTTACCATGGTCCTTACGATGCCGGGCCGGATTCTCGCAGCAATCGACGATCTCTTCTTCCTTGTCAAGGTAAAAGACGCCGCTACCAGAGCAGGCGTCGAGATGGATCTCGCCCAAACACCCGAGTCCCTCGCGAGCAAGGCCCGAGAACTGAAGCCAGCGCTGATCGTTCTCGATCTCAACGCCTCGTCGCTGAGACCATTGGATTCCATTGCGGCGCTCAAAGCGGATCCGCAAACACGCGACACTCCGATCCTCGCCTTCGTTTCCCACGTGCAGGTCGACCTCAAGCAGCAGGCGCAGAACGCCGGCGCCGATCATGTCGTCGCTCGCAGCGCCTTCTCCGAAAAACTGCCGATCATCCTCCAGCAAGCAGCCGCGCGCGATAATTAAGGATCATGCGGAACCGCTACTGGATCGCCGCCGGACTCTTCATCCTCGCCTGCCTCATTGCGTTCCTGGTGTGGATCGGCTCATTCAGTTTTGGTCCGCTCGCGCCGTCGACGGCTGGTCAAACCGTCGTGTATTGGGCTGTTTCGACCCTGATTTACATCTTCACCGTGACGCTGGGCTTCATGCTCATGCGGACCGGCGTCAAGCTGTACTGGGAACGCCGCGCAAATCGCGAAGGTTCGCGTATCCGCACCAAACTCGTGCTCGGCGCACTGGCATTGTCACTCGTGCCCGGCGTCTTTCTGGTGCTGTTCAGCTACAGCCTGATGAATCTCAACCTGCGCCGCTGGTTCTCTCGGCCCGCGGAAAACATAGAGTTCTCGCTGATCGACGCGAGCCAGGCGTTCGACAATCAACACCGCGCGAAACTCGAAGCGCTCGCGAATTGGATCGCGACATTCCAGCAGGTGCGAGGCATCGTCGAGACGCCGCTGCTCGACGAGAAGGACAAACTCGCGTCCCAATTCGTCGAGATCTGCCGCAAACAGGGCATCGCGGAAATGGCGCTCGAGATCGACGGCCGCCCCTCCGTCACACTTTGCGGATCCGGCCGAATGACTGCCAGCGAGTCGCGCTTCATCACCCGCGCCGACGTCCCTGGACTGGTCGCAACCCACGCGGCCATACGCCTCGCCGCCGACCTGCCGGACGTCCTGGCCCGCAAACAAAAAGAGATCGAAGGCTATGTGCGCGATTACGACAAGATTCGCGGCGAGCGAGATCGACTGAACAGCCTGTACATCCAGTACATGGCGCTCATCACGCTCTTCATTCTCTTTCTGGCCACCTGGGTCGCGCTCCTGCTCGAGCGCCAGTTCTCGATTCCGATTTCCGCGCTTCTGTTCGCAGTTACCGAAGTTCGCAAGGGCAACCTCGAACATCGCATCCAAACTCGTGCGGTCGATGAAATGGCGACGCTCGTGCGCGGGTTCAACGAAATGCTGCACGAACTCGAGGCGAACTCGAAGGAACTCGAACGGCGGCGGCGGTTCACCGAAGCGATCCTTGAAAGCATCCCGACCGGCGTCATCTCGGTAGACGCAGACGGCCGCATCCAGCGCGTCAACCATGCGTTGTCGAACCTCTTCTCACAGGACGAGATCGCCAACGCGTCGCGCCTCGAGGACTTGTTCTCTCGCGACGATACGGCGGAAATCAAGTACTTGATGAAGCGCGCCCGCCGCGTCGGATCCGCATCGAGCCAAGTCGATTATTACACGCCCAAGCAGGTCCACCACATTGCGGTCACTGTCGCGGCGCTTGAAGAAAAGTTGAATTCCGGATTCGTGATCGTGCTCGAAGACACCAGCGAATTACTGCGCGCACAGAAAGCCGCCGCGTGGCACGAAGTCGCCCGCCGCATCGCCCACGAACTCAAGAATCCTCTAACCCCCATCTCACTCTGCGCCGAACGCATCACGCGCCAACTCGACAAGGGGCAACTAACGCAGGACTCCATGCGGATCTTGCGTGAATGCTCCGTCACCATCGCCCGCGAAGTGCAGTCCGTGAAGAACCTCGCCGACGAGTTCTCGCAATTTGCCAGATTCCCCGCCGCGCAACTCGCGCCGGCCGACATGAACACGGTCATCCGCAACGGACTCGCTGTATTCGAAGGCCGCCTGAGTGGAATCGAGCAGCAGATCCATCTCGCGGAAGACCTGCCGCCCGTGATGATCGACCCCGAACAGATCAAGCGTGTTGTCGTCAATCTGGTCGACAACGCGGCCGAGGCGATGCAGGACTCGCTGGTCAAGCGCCTTTGGGTCTCCACCCGTTTAACGCACGCCGACACCGTCGAACTCGTCGTCGCGGACAGCGGGCACGGCGTTTCGCCGCAGGACAAAGAGCGGCTCTTCCTCCCGTATTTTTCCACCAAGGAACGCGGCACGGGCCTTGGCCTCGCCATCGTGAATCACATTCTCGCCGAGCATCACGCCACCATTCGAGCCGAAGACAACCGGCCTCTCGGCACACGGTTCATCGTGGAAATTCCAGTGGCCGTCTCGACTGAGCATGGCGCGGAACCGGCGGCCGCAACGACCACTACGACAACATCATCATGAAAAAGACCCGCATTCTGATCGTCGACGACGAACCCGGTATTCGAGAGTCCCTGTCTGGCGTTCTCGAAGACGAAGGATACGAGTGCGCTGCGGTGGAAACCGCCGAAGAAGCGCTGCAGGAAATCGGACGTTCTCCCTACGAAGTCGTACTCCTCGACGTCTGGCTGCCTGGCATGGACGGACTCGAAGCCATGCAGCGCATCGAAGAGATCCCCTTCACTGACCGGCCGGAAGTCATCATCATCTCGGGACATGGCAACATCGAAACCGCGGTGCGCGCCACCAAACTCGGAGCCTTCGACTTTCTCGAGAAGCCGCTCACCATCGAGAAAGTGCTGGTTGTGGTCAAGAACGCCATCGAACATCGCAGGTTGCAGGTGGAAGTCGAACGGCTTCGTGAGGATCGTTCCGGAAAGCCGCAAATCATTGGCGATAGCGTGCCGATGAAGGCGCTGCGGCAGCAACTCGCGTTGATGGCGGGGACGAACGGCCGCGTCCTCATCTACGGTGAAAGCGGCACCGGCAAAGAACTCGTCGCCCACGCCATTCACGCGCATTCGCAGCGCCGCAACGAAGCGCTCGTGGAAGTGAACTGCGCCGCGATCCCTGAGGACCTCATCGAGAGCGAACTGTTCGGACACCGCAAGGGCGCCTTTGCGGGCGCGCTCGAAGACAAGATCGGCAAACTGCAGAAAGCCGATGGCGGAACCCTCTTTCTCGACGAAGTCGGCGACATGAGCCTCAAGACGCAAGCCAAGGTTCTGCGATCGCTCGAAGAGCAGCGGTTCGAGCCCGTCGGCGCCGAGGAATCGATCCGCGTTGACGTGCGCGTCATCGCCGCCACCAACAAGAATCTCGAAGAAGAGATCGAACGCGGCAACTTCCGCGAGGACCTCTTCTATCGCTTGAACGTGATTCCATTTCACGTGCCGCCGCTGCGGGAGCGCATTGAAGACATCCCGCTTCTCGCCGAGCATTTCCTGCGCGAGTTCGTTGCGGCCTATGGGCGCAAGCCGAAAGAACTGACCGCGGAAGCCATCCAGATCCTACAGGAATACGGTTGGCCCGGCAACGTGCGCGAACTCCGCAATCTGATGGAGCGGATCGTGATTCTCAATCCGCAAACGAGGATCGACGCACGCCACATTCCGCTGCAGCAGCCCGCGGGTGGACGCGCGAAATCGACGGAAAAGTTCGGCAGCCTTCAGGAAGTCCGCGAGGCCGCCGAACGCGACTACATCTTGCGAAAGCTCGACGAGAACAAAGGCAACATCACGCGCACCGCGGAAACACTGGGACTCGAGCGCAGCAACCTCTATCGCAAGATGCGCGCGCTCGGCATCGCCGCCAAAGAATCCTAGCTAGACATCGAACTTGATTCCTTGCGCCAGCGGCAGATCGTTGGACCAGTTGATGGTCACGGTCTGCCGGCGCATATACGCCTTCCACGCGTCGGAACCCGATTCACGGCCGCCGCCAGTTTCCTTCTCGCCGCCGAACGCGCCGCCGATTTCCGCGCCGCTCGTTCCGATATTGATGTTCGCGATGCCGCAATCGCTGCCTTCGTGACTGAGGAACCGCTCGGCCGAAAACATGTTGCTCGTGAACATCGCCGACGACAAGCCCTGCGGCACATTGTTGTGCATCTCGATCGCCTCGTCGAGTTCGTCGAACTCGAACACATACAGCACCGGCGCGAAGATCTCGTTCTGCACGATCTTCATGTGTTTGTGCGCGCGCACGATAGCGGGTTTCACATAGCAGCCTTCGAGTTTCTCGCCGCCATACAACACCTCGCCGCCCTGGTCGCGAATGATGTCGAGTCCGACCATCATCAGTTCGACAGCGTGATCATCCACCAGAGGACCCACCAGCGTCTTCGGATCCAGAGGATTGCCGATCGGCAACTGCTCGTATACCTTGATCAGCTTGTCGATCACCTGCTGCGCGATGCCGCTCTGCAGGAACAGCCTGCGAATGCTCGTGCAACGCTGCCCCGCAGTCCCAACCGCCCCGAACACCACCGAGCGAACCAGCAGGTCGATGTCCGCATCATTCATTGCGATCAACCCGTTGTTGCCGCCGAGTTCAAGCAGCGTGCGCCCCAAGCGCGCGCCGACTTCTTCCGCGACGATCTGCCCCATGTGACAGGATCCGGTAGCGCTGATCAGCGGGATCCGCTTGTCTTTGATCATCCGCTCGCCGATCTCTTCATTCGTCCCGATCACGAGGCTCAGCACGCCTGCCCAACCGTGGCGTTCCAGCACGCGCGAACAAATCTTCTGCACCGCAACCGCCGTGAGTGGCGTCTTCGGCGACGGCTTCCAGATCACGGTGTCGCCGCACACCATCGCGATGAGCGCGTTCCAACTCCACACGGCAACCGGGAAGTTGAATGCCGAGATCACACCCACGGGACCCAGCGGATGCCACTGTTCGTACATCCGGTGACGCGGGCGCTCGCTATGCATCGTGTTGCCGTACAACTGGCGCGACAATCCCACCGCGAAATCCGCGATGTCGATCATCTCCTGCACTTCGCCTTTGCCTTCCGCGAGGATCTTGCCCATTTCGAGCGTCACCAGCGCGCCGAGATCGTCTTTGTGCTTGCGCAGTTCATCGCCAATTTCGCGCACGATCAAACCGCGCTGCGGCGCAGGCAGCATCCGCCACTTCCGGAACACCTTCAATGATTCGAAGATGATTTCGTCGTAGTCTTCAGAATCCGCCATGCGAACCTTGCCAAGAACTGCGCCGTCAATCGGACTCGTGGACGTGAGAATCCCACCGCCCGTCGTCATCCAATCCGTCGAATACGCGCCGCTCGAAATTTCCTCGAGCCCGAGTCTTTCCAGAACCTTGCCAGCTTGCACCATATGAGAATCAATTCACCGTAAGAAGACGGAACCCTTCGGGCCCGGTCAGAAATTTGCGTTGATGAGCCGCCGCCACGGCAGCAATCCGCCGCGCGGCTTCCATTTGAAATACAGGGTCGAACCACTCGCCGTGTTGATGATGGTCCGCGATGCGAAACGCCTGGTCCCGTGTCGTCGCGCCATTCTTCTTCACCGCGCGAACATGCAGCGGATCTCCGATGATGTCGGCTTCCGTTGCTTCGCACGCCAGCGCAGCCAGCGTTTCGAGATTCGACGGCAGCAGCGGCGCCAGCGTCGCATGCGTCGAAATACCCGCCGCACGCAACGTGCGGATCGCGGTCAACCGCTCGGCCAAAGGTTCGCAATGCGGTTCGTAGAGCCGCCGGATCTCCTCGCGATCGGTGGTCAAAGAGAAACTCACCCGCACCGCCGTCGCCGCTGCGAGTTCGCGAAGCAAGTCAAGATCCCGAACAATCAGCGGCGATCGCGTTTGAAACACAAACCGCGCCGGAGGCCGCACGATCAACTCCCGCAGAATCCCCGGCATGTGCGGCTCGATAGCCTCGGCCGGCTGATACGGATCCACCAGCGGCGAACAGTAAATCACCTGTCCGGGGCGCAGCGCCCGCCGCAACAATTCCGGAGCATTTTGTTTGAACGTCGTGAACTGCCCCCAGCGCCGCCAGTCCTCCGGCTGCAATCCACCGTAAATTCCCATGGTCGGCACATAGCAGTACGTGCACGCGTAGGTGCAGTTCCGCGCCGGCGTCAGTGAGTGGGTGAAGCCGGCTTCGCGGATGAAGCCGGAGGTTTCACTGAGGATGCCGCAGGCTTCGGTGTGGCGGATGTGGAAGCGGCGTTGGACCACCCTCTTATTGTAGGGGGCTGCCGCAGCGTGACGATCGCCTGCCTGCTGAACAATCGCCCGCGCAACACGACTGCGGAAACGCGCCGCAGATTCGCGATGTCTTCCAGCGGATTCGCATCCAGCAACACGACATCGGCAAACCGTCCGATCGCGATCTCCCCCAGTGTTTCGAGGCTATTCAGATACCGCGCCGGTTCGTACGTCGCCGCGCGCAGCGCCTCCGCCGGCGTGAACCCCGCCTCCTCCACCAACGCCTCGACTTCCTCGATCACGCCGCCGCCCGCCAGCACCGGCGCGTGACACTCATGCATCAACCGGACCAGCGCTTCTGCCTTGCGCCGGCTCTTCGAACCATGTGACGCGAGCAGCGGCGTGAACCACGTCCCCGCCACTTCCCCGCCCGCAAACCCGTCGCAAGCCTCCTCGCGAGTCAGGCGATCGAGTCCATCGGTACCTTCGATCGACGCCTGCCGCAACGACAACACATCGCGCAAACGCACCGACGGCGGCAGCGGACCCACCAGAGGATACCGCCACTTGCGCGAACGCTCCGCCAATGCGATGTACGCTTCAAAATCGAGATCGGATTGAAAGCGGACGAAATCCGCATCGGTGTCGAACAGCCGGTCGAACGCCGCGCGTGCCTCTTCGGGATTCGTAGCGCGCAACCCGGGTCCTCCGGTGATCATCCGTGGACCCACAATTTTCCCGGCTTCAATCTGCTTGTACAGCGCCAGCGTCTGTTCCAGATCCGCGGAACTCATGTCGCGGATCCCGGTGATGCCCCGCGCAACGTACGCAGCCGGATCCTCCAGCGACGTCGCGTGCATGTCCCACAACCCGGGGATCGCGTACCGCACCGGCCCATTGCCCGGCAACCCAGCCGCACTCACAGAAGCGACCCGGTCGCCGGAAACCGTAATGTTACGATTCGGCAACAATTCACCTTTGACCACATCCACGACGGTGACGCCGCGGAGCATCAGCGGCGATGCCGCCTGGCCAAAAGCCGGTGAACCAACTACCGCAGCGAGGACGAGCGTAATCCAGCCCGCCCCCGCCGCGCAACGCATCAGAACTAGCTCTCCTGGATGGTGACCGAACGCAGTTCGTCACCCTGCTGAATCGAATCCACGACTTCCTGGCCGGACAACACCTGCCCGAACACCGTGTGCTTGCCGTCGAGCCAGTCGGTCACGATGTGCGTGATGAAGAACTGGCTGCCGTTCGTATTCGGGCCCGCGTTCGCCATGGAGAGGCTGCCGCGCTGGTGCCGCTTCCAATCGCCGCCCGCGAACTCGTCCTCGAAACGGTAGCCCGGACCACCGCGCCCGGTCGCCGTCGGATCGCCGCCCTGGACCATGAAGTCCTTGATGACACGATGGAAAATCGTCCCGTCATAGAACTTCTCCTTCGCCAGGAACACGAAGTTGTTGACCGTCTTGGGAGCGTTCTTGGCGTACAACTCGCACACGATCGCGCCCTTCGACGTCTCGAACGTGGCGGTGTAGTTCTTGTTGATGTCGATCGACATCGCCGGGGGACCCGGGTATTGCATTGGCATATATAAGTTATTATGAAGGAACATACCGCCCGGCTGGAATTGGGCGGGAACGATTCCAACGACAGTCAAAGGACAACAAGCATGGATAAGCAGCTGTCGCAAAACATACAAGAGGCGTTCCTCAACAACGCCCGCAAAGATAAGACCTTCCTGACCATCTACCTGATGAGCGGAGTGAAGCTGAGCGGCAAGATCAAGAGCTTCGACAAGTACTCCGTGATTCTCGAGACGAACAATCAGGAGCAGTTGATTTTCAAGCACGCGATTTCCACGGTCGTACTTTCCAAGCCGTTCCATCCCTCCTCTGGCGGGAGCCACCAGAGCACCAGCCCCGGACCCGTGGGCGGTGGACAGCACGGAATGCCGGGAACGCCGCAGCCGGAATAACGCTCGAATTTGATACCTCGAGTTGAAAACGTCATCCTCGTCGGAGTGGAGTTGTCCAGATCCCTCCGGCATGGGGAGCGTGCGTTACCCGTTCCAACACCGGGATCCGGGGATTCCGCTGCGGCAGGCGGCAGTGAACCGATCGGCGGCGCGGAATCCTTCGACGCAACCGAATCCATTGACGAACTGGCGACACTCGCCGCCAGCGCGGGTGGGACTGTTGTCTCACGGATGGTCCAAAACCGGATCCGCCCGGATGCTGCCACACTCATCGGTTCCGGCAAGGTCGAGGAACTCTCCGCGCTCGTCAAATCCCTGGAAGCCCAGACCGTTATTTTCGATAACGAGCTGTCCCCCACCCAGCAGCGCAATCTCGAAAAAGCCCTGTCGGTCAAGGTTCTCGACCGCACGCAGTTAATCCTCGACATCTTCGCGCGACGCGCCCGAACCCGCGAAGGGCAGTTGCAGGTCGAACTCGCGCAGCTCAGCTACCTGTTGCCGAGACTCACCGGACGTGGCGCCGAAATGTCGCGTCTCGGAGGCGGCATCGGCACCCGCGGCCCCGGCGAAACACAGCTTGAAACCGACCGCCGCAAGATTCAGCAGAAGATCAAGCTGATCGAGCGGAACCTCGATAATGTCCGTGCAGGACGCGGTATCCAGCGCAAGCAGCGCCAGTCCGTACCGCTTGCCACCATCGCGCTGGTCGGCTACACCAACGCCGGCAAGTCGACGTTGTTCAACCGCCTCACCGGAGCCGAAGTGCTGGCCGACGCGAAGATGTTCGCGACCCTCGATCCGACGGTCCGGCACGTGCACCTGCCGTCGAACCGCAAGATCCTGCTCAGTGACACTGTGGGATTCATCCGCAACCTTCCCACCACGCTCGTCAAAGCCTTTCGCGCCACGCTCGAAGAAGTTCGCGAAGCCGAACTCCTGCTGCATGTCGTCGATGCCGGATCGCCGCACGCCTCCGCGCATTACGCGCACGTCAACGAAGTGCTGCGCGAAATCGAAGCCGACGAGACGCCGCAGATCCTGGTGATGAACAAGGCGGATACGCTCGAGGCCGGGCACGAGGACCTCTCGCCATCCTCTCTCGCCGGGCGAATTTTCGGCGATGCGACCCTGCCTGCCGCGGTTGTTTCCGCGCGCACGGGCGAAGGCGTAACCAGGCTCTTCGAACTGATGGACGGCGCGCTGGCGCTCGATCCGGTGTCCCCCGCAACCTTCCGGTTCCCGGTCGGCGACGGACACACGCTGCACGAGTTGCACGAATACGCCAAGGTTCTAACCACGACTTACGGAGACGAGTTTTGCGTCGTCGAAACCGAGGCTCCGAAATCGATCCAGCGGCGGCTCGAAAGATTTCTGGTTTGCGACGCCCGCTGAAACGGGTATCATGACGTTGACAGGTTTGTAGATGAATCTGCCGAATATCCTCACGCTTCTGCGCATCTTCTTCGTGCCGCTGCTGGTTGCGGCATTGGTGCAGGAAGGCGTGTGGCTGCCGCCGCCGTTCGAAGACCGGAACCTGCTGGCGCTTTCGATCTTCCTCCTCGCCGCATTCACCGATATCCTCGATGGATACCTCGCGAGACGCTGGAAGCAGGTCACGACGGTCGGCACGTTGCTCGATCCCATTGCCGACAAACTGCTGATTTCGGCCGCGCTGATTTCGCTCGTGCAGGTCCACCGGATGCCCGCGTGGATGGCAGTCCTCATCGTGGGGCGTGAGTTCGCGGTGTCGGGCCTGCGCAGCATTGCGGCCGCGGAAGGCTACACCATCAAGGCCAGCGAACTCGGCAAAACCAAAACCTTCATGCAGGTGGTGGCGATCAGCCTGGTGATGTTGAGCGTGACGTTCCCTGGTCTCGCATGGGCTGCCGAATGGTCGATGTGGGTGGTGGTGCTGTTCTCGGTCGTCTCCGCCGTCGACTACTTCAACAAATTCTGGCGAAAAGTCGACGACGGGGTCAAATCCCGCCGCCGGCAGGAACTCCTCAAACTCGAACGGCAGAAGCGCCGCGCCGCGCTCCACGCCAAGCGTCAGGAACGAGCCCAAGCTAAAGCGGCTACCGCAGCCTCGCCGGGCAAGATCCTGTAGATCGCGGCTACTCCGTCGGCAGCGGGATCTCAAAGAACATCAGTTCTTTTCCAGTCGCCGTGTCGGTCAAGCCCGTGATGTAAATCCGCGCACCCGATTCCTTGGCCGTCTGGAAATACACGAACCCCGACACCGATTCGCCCGGCGGAACCATCTTCGCGGTGAACGCGCGCCCCGTCACTTCCCACGCCTCGAGGTTGTTCTTCGGCTTCCTCGTCGGAATCGGATACCGGGGCTGATCGAGTCCCTTGGGACGCTTCGGCGAATTCAGGTACATGATCTCTTCGGCCGGAGTCGCTTCCAGATGCTTGCCGCCCGCCGTCACATACTCGGCAATCATGTCCACCCGCAGCGCTTTCGGACCATTGTTATCGATCACAATGAGCACCGGCAGCACGTTGTAGCGATCCAGATCCGCCTTGCCGAACGCCTGCCGGATCTGATCCTGCCGGCTGTACGGCACAACCGCGACCGTCACCTTTCCCTGCGCCATGCGCGCCGGGTACGTCTCCGCGCGTTCCGCCTTGAAGGCCTTTTCCTTATCGAGGCCGAAAGCCGGGATAATAACCATGAGGGCGATCGTCGCACTGAGAACTCGTTTCATTTTTCTTGCCTGTCTCCTGCTGGGGTGGATCCTGTATCCGCTCGTTCTATTGTATTTGGTGCGGCGCGTTCTGCAGAACCGCGACTACCTGCGCCACTTGCGGGAGCGTTTCGGCCACATTCCCTTCTCCATGCGGCGGACGGCGCACGGCGCCATCTGGTTGCATGCCGTTTCCGTGGGCGAGGTGCTCTCGGCCATCCCGCTCATCAAGGAACTCCGCTCGCGCTACCCCAACGCGCCCGTGTACGTTTCCACCACGACTCTCGCCGGCCGGGCCGTCTGCGAAGAGAAGCTGAAGGACCTCACCGCCGGCGTCTTCTTCGCGCCGATCGACTATCGCCTGTTCGTGCGCCGCGTGCTGCATGCGATCCGCCCCACGCTCGTCATCGTCTTCGAAACCGAGATCTGGCCGAACCTCTATCGCGAGTCGAAGCGCCATGGCTGTTCCCTCGTCATCGTGAACGGCCGCGTTTCCGACAAGACGATAACGACATACCGCAAGTTCGCGTGGTTCTTTGGCGCCATCCTGCAGTTCCCCGACCGCATCTACGCGCAGAGCGAACGCGACCGCACACGCTACATCGAAATCGGCGCGCCGGCGGACCGTGTCGAATACGCCGGCAACCTGAAATTCGACTTCAACCCCTCCGGCAAGGAAATCGCTGCGGAGATCCGGCAGTTCCTCGCGGACACCAAGCCCGGCGCCATCTGGATCGCCGCGAGCACCATGCCGCCCACCGCTGCGGACGACGTTGACGAAGACGACATCGTCATCTCCGCCTTTCAGCAACTCGCGCCCGCGCATCCGGATCTGCTGCTCATTCTCGTCCCCCGCAAGCCCGAGCGTTTCGACCTCGCCGCCGAAAAACTGGCGGCCGCCGGCATCCCCTTCACGCGCCGCAGCAGAATCCAAACCATTACCCTGCCCGGCGTTCTCGTACTCGATTCGATGGGCGAACTCGGCAGCCTGTTCGCAGTCGGAGATGTCGTCTTCATGGGCGGGACCCTCGCCCGGCGCGGCGGCCACAACCTGCTTGAACCCGCCTTCTTCGCCAAACCCGTCGTCGTCGGACCTCACAATCAGAACTTCGCCGAGATCCACGCGGAATTCTCTTCCGGCGACGCTCTGGTGCAAATCGCAGCGCCGCAGGAACTCGCACCTGCCATCGACGGGTTACTCAAGAGTCCATCCCGACGAAACGAAGTCGGACAACGCGCGCGTGCAATCGCCGAGTCCAAACGCGGTGTCACCGCGCAAGCCGCGGAACAACTTCTCAACGCCTATTTCGATGCCCTGCCTCACTGCCCGCCGGGCATCTTCGCTTCGACGTTTCTGCTGCCGCTTTCGAACATCTGGGGGTCCTTCGCGCGGGACGGCAAGGATTCCCGCCCCCTGCCCAAGCCGGTGATTTCCATCGGCGGCATCACCATGGGAGGCGCAGGCAAGACGCCCATGACCGTCTGGCTGACGTCGAAACTGCGCGACCGCGGACTCCAATGCGCGATCCTCACCCGCGGCTACCGCCGCCGGACCCCGCACATCACCATCATCATTCCGCAAGGCAATCCGGCCTCCACTGACATCACTGGTGACGAAGCGCAAATCTACGTTCGCCGCCGCCAGGCGCATATCGGCATTGGAGCCGACCGCTATGGAGCAGGCGTCGCGCTGCTACGCCACTGCAATGCCGATGTCTTCGTTCTCGACGACGGATTCCAGCATCGCAAACTCGCCCGCACCATCGACATCGTGCTGATCGACGCCCTCGATCCCTTCGGCGGCGGACACGTCTTTCCGCTCGGCCGCCTGCGCGAACCCCTCACGCAACTGCGGCGCGCCCATATCTTTCTTTTGACTCGCGTCGAGCCCAACCAGAAGACGGCCGGCATCGAGCGGATGCTGCGCACCCACAACCCGGACGCCCCCGTGTTCCGGTCCCGCGTCGTCTTTCGCAACTGGCAGGGGGGCCAACCCTGCGGCCGCGTCGTCGCCTTCTGCGGACTCGCCAATCCCCGCGCCTTCTGGCGCACGCTCGAGGGCCTTGGCGTCTATGTCCAAAAGAAGTGGGAGTTCGATGACCACCACTTCTACAGTCCCGCGCAAACCCGGCGAATCGCCTGGCAGGCCCGGCAGGGCGGCTTCCGCTACGTCGTTACCACCGAAAAGGACTTCATGAACCTGTCGACGGACGCCCTGGCCGAGTTCGAAGGCCTGGAATTGTGTTGGCTGGAGATCGATCTCGACATCGAGAACGAACGTGAACTACTGAATGTAGTCGAACAAAAGCTACATATGTAACAGTTTGAAGGTTTCGAATCGGTCACAAAACGATTACACTACGGGAAGGTGTTCCCTTCCCAATTCGTTCTGTTGAGTCTGCTCCTTCCCGCGGCGGATCCGCCCGGAATGACGGACAATAACTTTCACGGTTGGATTGGCTACTACGGCGACCATCAGATCAGCGGCAAGTGGGGCATCCACCTGGAATCCCAGTTCCGCCGCAACAACGGTTTCAATCGCTGGCAACAGAACTTCCATCGGACCGCGATCAACTACGACATCAACCAATCTCTGCAGTTGACCGGCGGCTATGCCTGGGTCAAGACATACCCGTACGGCGAGTTCCCGGTACGGCAGGCGTTCGACGAGCACCGCATCTACCAGCAGGTGCTGATCCGGCAAGCCTTGAAGCGTGTCCGCATGCAATACCGCGCTCGCTTCGAGCAGCGCTGGGTAGACGTCCAACAGAACCTCGCGCAAGGACCTCTGCCCCACTCCTATTGGCGCTTTCAACAGCGCTTCCGCTGGAACACCCGAATGGAGGTTCCTCTCCGCGGCAAGTACTATCTGGCGTTCGCCGATGAGATCCTGTTCAACGTGCCGCCCAACATGCCGGTCCGCAAGATGGACCAGAATCGCGCTTCGGCGTCTTTGGGCATCCAGGCCGCCAAAGCCCTCCGCGTTGAGTTCGGCTATCTGAACCAGTACCTCGCCCAGCGGAACGGCCGGATCTTCGAATCGAACCATACCCTGCACATCTCGATCTTCTCGAACTTGAGCTTTCGTCGAAAACAGACATAGACGATAGCGATATACTGATTTGTGTAACGCTTCTCAATGCAGCGGATCCATGTCCAGCGCCGCCACTTGCCCCTGTTCCTGACGCTCTTCTGCGTTTTGGCCGGGGCCTTCGGCATGGGCGAGGAACCCGATGAGCGATTGTTCCGCAGCCGCGCGAACCACCGGACGCGTTCCGCGCAGTCTCATCAGGTCCTCGATGGCATTCACGAAGATCTGCTCGGCAGCGTCCATCAAAACGCCGGCCCGGGCAGCGATTCCGGGGACCTCAATGTCGCGGACCTCGTTGCCTCGGCGCTGTCCTTTAGGGGCCCAGGCCAGGTTCTGTACCGGCTCTCTGCTACTTACCCACCCACCTTCTGTTCGCACACCCGGACCAGTTTCCGTGACCGCGCGCCCCCTGTTCCCTCTCACCCACACAACCATTTTTTCTCACAACAGGAAGTGTTCTGAGCGTAACTGCCTGGGCGCGCCTGACCTCGCGCCAGTGCTCAAGGGGGCTACATGAAGAGAATCATTGAGGGATTACTGCAATTCCAGCAGGACATCTTTCCGAAGAAGCAGGATCTGTTTGCATCGCTTGCCGCCAGCCAGCGTCCGCGCGCGCTGTTCATCACCTGCGGCGACTCGCGCATCGTGCCCGACCTGATGATGCAGACGAATCCAGGCGAGTTGTTCATTATCCGCAACGCGGGCAACATCGTGCCGCCGGACATGGATGTTTCCGGTGGCGTCACGGCGTCGATCGAGTATGCGGTCGTCGCGCTCAACGTGCCGAACATTATCATCTGCGGACATTCCAATTGCGGCGCCATGAAGGCCGTGCTGAATCCGGAGTCGTTGACGGACATGCCGAAGGTCGCGCCGTGGCTCCGCCATGCCGATTCGGCCGCGCGCGTGGTGCGCGAAAACTATCCCGAGTTGTGCGAACAAGAACGGCTGGAAATCCTGACTAAGGAAAACGTCATCATCCAGTTGGAACACCTGAAGACGCATCCTTCGGTGGCCGCGCGGCTGGCGCGTGGCGTCCTGTCTTTGTACGGCTGGTATTACGACATCCAGACCGGCAGCGTCCAGGCGTTCGACGCGGAACTGGGCGACTTCGTCCCGCTGGACGGCAGCCGGATCCCGAATGCGACGCCCAAGCCCCGGATGTTGAGGCGTAAGGCCGCAGGAACCACTGAGGAGGTCGCGCCATGATCAACACTCGCGACCTCCTCTCTTCCATCGTCGTTTTTCTGGTCGCTCTGCCGCTGTGTATGGGCATCGCGATCGCATCCGGCGCGCCTCCTGCCGCCGGGTTGATCACCGGCATCGTGGGCGGCATCATCGTTGGAGCGATCAGCGGCGCCCCATTCCAGGTCAGCGGACCTGCCGCAGGCCTCGCGGTGATCATCTTCGAACTCGTCAACGAACATGGCGTCGCGGCAATGGGCCCCCTGGTGCTGATGGCCGGCGCGATGCAGTTCGTTGGCGGCCTCTTCCGGCTCGGAACCTGGTTCCGCGCCATTGCGCCGCCAGTCGTCTTCGGCATGCTTGCCGGAATCGGCGTGCTGATCTTCGCCAGCCAGTTTCACGTCATGGTGGACGACAAACCGCGCGCCAGCGGACTCGCGAACATCGCTTCGCTCCCCGAATCGGTTCTCAAGGGACTGCTGCCCATCGATCAACACTCCTGGGCAGCGCTGATCGGCGTCATCACCATCGGCGTGATCCTCCTCTGGAACTCCTACCGCCCCGAGAAGCTGAAGTTCATCCCCGGCCTGCTTCTGGGCGCGGTGACCGCCTCGGCGTGCGCCAATGTATTCAAGCTCCCGATCCATTTCGTCAACGTGCCCTCGGACCTAATCGGTTCGCTGCAGATCGCGAGCCTCGACACGATCTGGAAGTTTTCGCTGGATCCGAAAATGATCGCGGAAGCATTCGGCCTGGCGATGGTCGCGAGCGCGGAAACGATGCTCTGCGTGGTGGCGGTCGACCGGCTGCACACAGGCACCCGCGCAAAGTTCGATCGCGAACTCGCCGCGCAGGGCTTCGGCAACATGCTCTGCGGATTCTTCGGCGGCTTGCCGATGACCGGCGTCGTGGTGCGCAGCGTCGCCAACATCAACGCCGGCGCACAATCGCGAATGTCGGCGATCCTGCACGGCGCCTGGATTCTCGGGTTCGCGCTGTTCCTGCCGGGACTGTTGAGTCTGATTCCAGCCTCGAGTCTCGCGGCCATCCTCGTCTACACCGGGCTCAAACTCGTGAATCTGGATAACGTCAAAGAGCTGCGGCGCTACGGCGTGATGCCCGTCGCCATCTACTTCATCACCATCGCAGGCATCATCGGGTTCGACCTGCTGACCGGCGTATTGATCGGGGTGGGCGTCTCGTTCGCGAAGCTGATTTACCAGGTGACGCATTTCGGCGTGCGGATCCACACGCATTCGGGAAGCGACCTCGTGGACTTGCACCTGTCCGGTTCGGCAACTTTCGTCGGCCTGCCGAAACTGGCGCTGGTGTTGGACGCGCTGCCGCCGTCGGCAAACCTGCATGTTCACTTTGATGGGCTGCACCACATCGACCATGCCTGCCTGGACGCGCTGTCCAACTGGCAAAAGCAGAACGCCGGATCCGGTGCGCGCCTGGAAGTCGAGTGGGAGGAATTGATGGCTCGTTACGGGCGTCCGGCAGCATCGGCGAAATCAGCTTCGCCGAACGTGCCGGTGGAAGTCGGGGCGTAATTAGAAGGCATCAAATACTGCGGGCGGCGGCAACCAATACCGGTTGCCGCCGTTTTGCATGATGGACTACTGATCTTCTTCCTTCTTCTTGCGGCCCGCCGCTTCGACCTCAGTCGCGATCATCAGCGGCCAGCGCAACGGGCTGTACTGCATGAACGCACGGATCAGTCCGACGTTGAACCCGTCGGCTCCGTTGGCGAAGCGGAAGTGGAGAAACTTCGCGGCGCCGTTCTCCGGCGGAACGTACGGTCCACCGTATTCCGGCACGTAGGTATCGACGACACCACCGCCGATCGATCCGAGTTGCTTGGCGATCTCCTGCGCCTCCTGGGGAGTGGCAAGTTGGTTATACATAAGGCGTATCTGCCTCCTTCGCCCACAGGTTCACCGGCGACGCCGTTCCGGCCGAGTGCCGGATTCCGGCCATCCTACTGATTCCAAAAGAAAAATAATTTTGAAAAGAAGTGGGAACGACGGTTTGCGTATTTTCGTACAAATTGATATCACTGTGATATTCTAAAGGTGTCACAAGAGGAGGCTAAATGAAAGAGAAGTTGAAAGGGACCCTGCCGGGCATCTTGATGCTGTTGGTCTGGCTGGCTTTATCGATCGCTTCGTTTGCCGGAGTGATCTACGTTGCCAGTCACAAGGATATGGAAGGCCGCGGCTTGTGGATTACCCTGTACATCGCAACGCTGTCGGTGTCGTTGATTGCCCTGAGTGGACTATTCGGAGTACAGCCGAACCAGGGCGTCGTGTTGACGTTGTTCGGCAGGTACGTGGGCACCGTCAATCGCGAGGGCTTGCACTGGGTCAACCCGTTCTTTGTGAAGAAGCGCATCTCGTTACGAGTGCGGAACTTCGAGACGAAGAACCTGAAGGTCAACGACCATGACGGCAACCCGATCGAGATCGCGGCGGTCGTTGTTTGGAAGGTCGTCGACACGGCGGAGGCGGTGTTCCAGGTCGAGAATTACGAGAATTACGTGGCGATTCAGAGCGAGGCGGCGCTGCGCAATATGGCGACCGCGTATGCTTACGACTCGCACGATGACGGAAAGATGTCCTTGCGCGCCAACGCGGTGGAGATCGCCGCGCACCTTCGGCAGGAAATCCACGACCGGCTGCGTGTGGCCGGCGTCGAAGTCATCGAGTCGCGCATCAGCCACTTGGCCTACGCGCCGGAAATCGCGGCCGTGATGTTGCAGCGGCAGCAGGCTTCGGCGATCATCGCCGCGCGGCAGAAGATCGTCGAAGGCGCGGTCGGAATGGTCCACATGGCGCTCGATTCGCTGGCCGAACGCGGCGCGGTGGTCCTCGACGACGAGCGGAAAGCCGCGATGGTCAGCAACCTGTTGGTGGTCCTGTGCGGCGAGCGCGCGGCCCAACCGGTTGTAAACACGGGCACAATCTACCACTAGACGACGGCAATCATGGCAAAGAAGAGCTTCCCGCTACGAATTGACGAGCACATCTTCGAGCTGATGCGGCGATGGGCGGACGACGAGTTCCGCAGCGTCAACGGCCAGATCGAGTATGCGCTGCGGGACGCTCTTCGCCGTGAGGGCCGCTGGACGAATCCTCCAACAAAACCATTGACAGAAGACCCGGACGCCAGCCAAACTGAAGATGGCGAATAAAAGGCGAATCTCATGGGTCTCCCTCAATCGATTTCTTCCATTCCTGGATTGGGCTGGCGGCAGCCGGATTACGACTCCGTCGAGTGTATGCCGCTTGCAATCAGTGGGTTCGACACATTCATCGGCGGTTGTCCGCGCGGACGCATCACCGAGATCGTCGGCGGCGCCTCGGCAGGCCGCACCAGTCTGCTGCACCGGTTGCTGGCGAAAGCCGGGGCGAACGGCGAATACTGCGCCGTAGTGGACGTGTCGAATTCGTTCGATCCCGAATCGGCTGCCGCGGCAGGAGTGCGGTTGGACACGCTGGTCTGGGTTCGCTGTTCCGGTAATGCCGAGCACGCGATGAAGGCGGCGGATCTGCTGATCCACAGCGGCGGTTTCGGCGTCGTGGCGCTCGATCTGTGCGACGTCTCACCGCAAGCCTGCCGCCGGATTCCCCTGTCGTACTGGCACCGGTTCCGCCGGGCGGTGGAGGACAGTTCCACCATTTTGCTGGTGATGGGTCGCGAGGCGAACGCCAAGAGTTGCGCGAGTTTGCTGGTGGAAGTCCGCCGCACAGAGACGGAGTTCACCGGATCGTTTCCGGCCCGGTTATTGCGCGGCGCAGGATTTTCCGTGGTGGCGCGACGGCCGTTTCAATCGCAGCCGGGGCAGATTACTGCGGTCTGTCAACCCGGATGACTTTGCCGCCATTGAGGCGCACCGTGCCGGCCCACGCACCCTTCCATTCGTAACGCAGGGATTCGACGAATCCGGAATCCTCGTACATGGAAATGGATGTCGCGGGTTTGCCAAGCTTTGCTGACACCTGTTCGCGAGTGTCCCCAACGGCGATCTCCTCGAGTTGCGGAGGGGTAGCGCGGACAGGTTCGGTTGCTGCAGTTGCCGGCGGAGCCATCATGGCCGGCGCCACCGCAGCGGCCGGTTCGGGACGATGCTGCATCAGCGCGGCGGGAACCGCAATCACCGGACGCACGACCTGCACCGGTCCACCCATCATCGGAGCCGCAATCACAACGGCTGGGGCCGCCACCGAATTCCCGGGTGGAAGCTTCGGCTTCGAAACCCGCATCGGAGACACAGGCGCTACGGGAGCCGCGACGGGAATCTCCGCCTCACTCTTCCGCACCGCGAACGGCGACGGCTTGTCGGCCGCCAGAATGGTATGCACCAACAAAATCGGGATCAGCACGCAACGATCTAATCGTCCGAATCGTCTTTGCATATTAGCACCACTTTTTTGTGGTGTTATTATGAGGAAACCATGTCGGCGACGATCACCGAGTCCATCTTCACCGTGCAACCCTATGCCAGCTACACGGCACGGGATCACGAAACCTGGCAACGTCTCTACGCCCGCATGCTCCCGCAGTGGGACCACTACGCCAACCCCAAGTTTCTGGAAGGTTTAAGCGCACTCGCTCTGCCGCCTGGCCGGATCCCCCGGCTGGACGAAGAGATCAACCGCTTTCTCTGCCCGCTCACTGGCTTCCGCGCGACGGCCGTTACCGGCTATGTCCCGGCATTCCGTTTTTTCGACTGCCTGCGGAACCGCGAATTCCCGACCACGGTCACCATTCGCCGCCCGGAACAGATGGATTACCTGCCGGAACCCGACATCTTCCACGATCTCGCCGGGCATGTGCCGATGCACACGGATCCGCACTTTGCCGAAACCCTGGTGCGGTTCGGCGACTGCGCGCACACCGCCGCAGAAATCGCTAAGGAATCGAAAAACCCGCAGCGTCTCGCCAGCATCTTCCGCGCGATGGCGCGCTTCTTCTGGTTCACTGTGGAGTTCGGGCTGATGCAACCATCCCGAACCGCGGACCTGAAGGTCTACGGCAGCGGCCTGCTCAGTTCGCACGGCGAAATCCAACACGCGGTCGAAAGTCGGGACGTCCAGCGGTTCCCCATCCAGTTGGAATGGGTCGTCAATCAGAGCTTTGAGATCGACCACTACCAGCCGCTGCTGTTCACAGTCGAATCCTTCGAACACCTCTACTCGCTGGTCGGCGAACTCGAAAGTTGGATGCGCGCTGGCCGCCTGGACCATGTCGCAGAAGGCGAACCTCGCGTCACCGCCGCCGATCTCGACAGCTTTCTCGAAGCGGCGGCTTGAACCACCTCCGGAATGCGAACCGGAATCCGGACGCCTTCCGGACTGACAACCCCGTCCACATCCACCCGGATTTCCGGATCCGGCCCAGTCTCGGGAGGCAGCCGCATGCGAATCTGGTAGGTCCCCGCCAAACCCGGCTGAATCCCTGCGTAGTCAATCAAAGAAGCCGAAACCGGCACGCCATCCAACAACACCTGCAGGGGCAGCGTAACCGGCGCAAGCCGCTGCAGGATCACCCAATCGGAAGGAGCCGGTTTGGTCACGCCCAGTCCCGTAGCAAACAGCGTGATCGCATCCCCCGGAACCGCCGGCGTATCGCTGGTGAAGTTCGCGCCATCGTCCTGCCGTGTCACCGCGGCAACATTGTCCGCCTGGAGAAACAACGCCGGGGACGACTTCCGCACCGTGATCGTAACGGGACGGCTTGCCATCGCGGCCACCATCACCACTACCTGCGCCGGGCCCAGCGGCAGATCCGGCGGAACCAGCGCGACGATTTGATCAGGCGCGGCGTACAACATACCGGCCGTGCGATTGCGGATCAGCACCCGCGTCCCCCCTTGCGTCAGCGCCACCGGCACTTCACGCAAACCGTCGAAGTTCAGCGACGTCGTGTTCAGCGCGAGGTTGGCCCCATGGATCGTCAGCAGACTATAAGGAGAGTAGGAGTCCGGCAGACCGGAAGCCGCGTTGAGGATCGAATCCGCGGTAAACGTTGGCGAAGGCGGATTCAGTTGGGCCAGTCCGGCCCCGGCCGTCAACCCGGCCAGGAACGCCGCCGCCCGGATATAGATACAAGGACTGCGCATCGAAACCTACCTGAGCATAACCGGGGATCCGCCGGATCCGGCCACCCGCAAATGAGGGGCGCCGCATGGTCTTCGGAGGTTCGCCCTCCCCGGCCGGAACTACGGTTGACTCAGGAAAGTCCGAAACAGTGATTCCACCTTGTCCCAGATCCGCCACGGCTTCAGTTCGACCAGCGTGAACGCGACGCCGCCCGACGGGACCTCCGCCGCTGCACCCTGCTCTTCGACAGACGCAAAGCCATCCAATGCGCTCGTCACGCGGCATTGCCCCGGAGGCGCCATGGTCCAAAACCGCCCGCTGCGATCGACCTTGCCGCTCCACACGCGATCTCCGCAACGCACCTCCACCGTCGCCTGGGCGATGCGCTTGGCGCCGCCCGCATCTTCGACTTTCACGCGTCCATAAAGGACCCCGAATTCCGACGGCATGCCGCGCGTCACCGACGCCGGCGGCTTGCCGTTCACCGCAAGGCACGGACGCACTTCTTCAAACGATCCCGCCCAGATCGAGAATTCGTAAGTCGAACCCGGCGGCAGAGCACCGCAGTCCTGCAGCACCACTACTGCAGGCGCAGCTCGTCTGGGTAGCGGAAACGAAGGCTTGCGCTCGACGCGCAGAAGCCGGTCGTTCGATCCTTCGAGCACACGTCCGGTAAAGTTTTCCGCCACTTCGCTGGCTGACCATGTAAACAACGCCAGTACTGCCGCCGCAAACTGCATTTTGGAACTCCTTTGCAGGTAACGTTCCAAGCCCGCGATTGCTAAAATAAAAGGGAACCCTCTACCTGATTCTGCAAGGAGAATAGAATGCCAATCAAAGTTGGGATCAACGGCTTCGGCCGCATCGGCCGGAACGTAGTTCGTGCGGGAATGAACAATCCCGAAATCGAATTCGTCGCCGCTAACGATCTCACAGACACTGCGACTATCGCGCACCTGTTGAAGTATGATTCGATCCTCGGCCCGTTGCACGCTGACGTGAAGGCCGAAGCGGACGCGATCATCGTCAACGGTAAGCGGATCAAAGTGTTCGCCACCAAGGACCCGGCCGAAATCGACTGGTCCAGCGTGGGGGCCCAGGTGGTCATCGAATCCACCGGCCGTTTCACGGATGCGAAGGATGCCGGCAAGCACCTCCGCGGATCCGTCAAGAAGGTCATCATCTCGGCGCCCGCCAAGAATGAAGACCTCACTGTGGTTCTCGGCGTGAACGACAGTGTGTACGATGCATCCAAGCACAACATCGTGTCGAATGCATCCTGCACCACGAACTGCCTCGCTCCCGTCGTGAAGGTCCTGCACGAGAAGTTCGGCATCGAGAAGGGCTCGATGACGACCATCCACAGCTATACCAACGATCAGAACGTCCTCGACTTCCCGCACAAGGATCTGCGCCGCGCCCGTGCTGCCGCGTTGAACATGATCCCGACCACGACCGGCGCCGCCAAGGCCATCGGCCTCGTGATGCCGGAACTGAAGGGCAAGCTCGACGGTTACGCGATGCGCGTGCCGACCCCGAACGTTTCGGTGGTCGACTTCGTCGCGATCCTGAAGACCCCCACCACCACCGACGCTGTCAACGCTGCGCTCAAGGAAGCCGCTGAAGGTCCGCTCAAGGGCATCCTCGGCTACACCACGGATCCGGTGGTGTCGAGCGACATGATGCACAACTCGAACAGCTCGATCGTCGACTCGCAGATGACGAAGGTGCTGGACGGCAACCTCGTGAAGATCGTCACCTGGTACGACAACGAGTGGGGCTACTCCGAGCGCGTGTGCGATCTCGTGGTCTTCATGGGCAAGAAGGGCCTGTAATCCTCACGGATCCTTCTTCTTCAGTCAACTGAAAGAATCAAAGGGCGGATGCCGCTGACCGGCGCATCCGCCCTTGTACATTCAATATGAGCTACGAGTCGACACCGCCGCCCCTAAGGTTCCTCCATTCCCGCGAGAACCTAATCCGCACGAAACTCGAGCACTTTCGTGGTGTCCCAACGCCGGATCTCATCGCTTCCCTGTTGCCCGGGTCGCCGATGAGCCTGAAATGCAGACCGGACACACTCCTGGATGGCCATCACCGATTGATGGTGCTCGTCGAACGAGGAGAGGACATCGACAATCTTCCGAGAGAGATAATGGAGAGAAGCGATGAAAGCTGACCTGTATTGGATACCGGGTCCGTGGAAAGGACAACTCGCCATTCTCGGGCGGCCACGCGGTGGCGACTGGCTGGAGGATGAGGTTGCAGCTTGGCGTCTCGCAGGGTTGGATGTCGTCGTTTCGCTATTGGAGCGAAACGAAAGCATCGAACTCGGACTGGAACATGAAGCGGAAACAGCCGAGGCGCAACACATCCGGCTTCTATCCCATCCGACACCGGATCGCGGCATCCCGATATCAACGACCGAAACGGCCCGGTTCCTGCACGACCTTGTGCGCGAACTCGAAGCCGGCAAGTATGTCGGTTTGCATTGCAGGCAAAGCGTGGGAAGATCGGGCCTGATTGCGATTGCGCTGTTGATTCTGGCTGGACTCAGCTTGGATGATGCACAAGCTCGTGTGCGCTCGGCGCGCGGCCTGGAAGTTCCGGAAACTGCAGAGCAACTCGGCTGGCTCGACGAGTTTGCCGCTCGTCATGCCGCAGCCGAAGATGCTCCGCAGTACATCTGATTAGTTGCAGTACTTCTCGAATGCGCCCTGCAGGACCTGCGCGATCTCGGGGGCTTGCCGGGTCTCGATCTCGTGACGGTGCAGGTAAAAGACCGGCTTGCCGTCCTTGAAGATCGCCATCGAAGGAGACGACGGCGGGAATCCGGCGAGATGCGATTCGCGCAGGTGCTTCGTGGCTTCCACGTCGCCGCCCGCAAAAACCGTAACCGCTTTGGTGGGTTTCACCGTGTTCTTCAGCGCCATGCCAACTGCCGGACGAGCCTTGCCCGCCGCACAGCCGCACACCGAATTCACCACCATCAAAACCGTTCCCGGAGCCGAAAGAGCAGCATCGACGTCAGCAGGTGTGCGCGCTTCCTCGACTCCGTATTGGGTCAGGTCCTCGCGCATGATACCGATGAATCGTTCTGGATATTGCATATCTACTCTTATGGTAGATGCCCGCCACCGCTCCCGGGTCGCAGGACTTCGCTATTCAATCCCCATCTGCGACAGACGATAGCGCAACGCGTTACGAGTCAGCCCCAGCAGTCGCGCCGCATGGCTCTTGTTTCCGTTGGCACGCTTCAGCGCTTCACGGATGAGAGACTGCTCGTGCTCGTCGAGCGTCATACCCTCGGGCAGGAACGAATCCGAGGCCGCAACCGTGCGAGCCCGGTGCGGCGAGGCGTCCAAACGGACATCGGCGGCATGAATCGCGGGTTGATTGCACAGCACCAGCGAACGCTCGATCACGTTCTGCAGTTCGCGAACGTTTCCCGGCCAGTGATACGAGACCAGTTTCTGGATCGCGTCTTCCGCCAGCGTCTCTGCGGGACTCCCCATCTCCTTCGCCAGTTTCTTCACGAAAAACTCGGCCAGAAACGGGATGTCCTCTTTGCGCTCGCGCAGCGATGGCACATCAATCGGCATCACGTTCAACCGATAGTAGAGGTCCTCGCGGAAGGTCCCCTCTTCGAGCGCGGCACGCAAATCCACATTGGTCGCCGCGACCACGCGCACATCGATCTGCCGGACCTTGTTGCTGCCCAGGCGCTCGAACTCGCGCTCCTGCAGGATCCGCAGCAGCTTCACCTGTACCGACGCGGGCACGTCGCCGATTTCGTCGAGAAACACCGTGCCGCCATCAGCCTGCTCGAACTTGCCGGGCTTCGAAATGTTTGCGCCAGTGAACGCGCCCTTCTCGTAACCGAACAGTTCGCTTTCCATCAGATTCTCGGGGATCGCAGTGCAGTTGATCTTCACGAACGGCTTGTCCTTGCGGGACGAATTCTGATGGATCGCGCGCGCGATCATGTCCTTGCCGACGCCGCTCTCGCCGCACAACAGCACCGTCGCGCGAGTCGGCGCCACGCGCAGCACGGTCGCGAAGATCTCCTGCATCGCGCGGCTGCGGCCGATCATATTGCCGACTTCGTACTTGTGTCCCAGCGCCTCTTTCAACTGGCGATTCTCATCGCGTAGCGCGCGGACCTCCATCGCCTTGGCGACGACGGTCTGCAGGTGATCGAAAGAAAAAGGCTTCGGCAGAAAGTCGTTGGCGCCGGCCTTCATCGCTTCGACCGCGTTCTCTACCGTGCCCACCGCCGTCATCACGATCACCGGCGTATGCGTGTCCTCTTCGCGCAACTTACGAATGAATTCGATGCCGGTGATGCCCGGCAACAGCACGTCCGTGAGGATGAGCGATGCGTCACCTGCGAGTTTCAGGCCGTCTTCAGCGGTCCCCGCTTTGAGGACGTTGAAGCCCGCGCCGCTCAATTGCAGTTCGAGCACGCGCCGGAGTTTCTCTTCATCCTCGATGATCAGGATCGTGGGCTTGTTGTTGCCGTTATTCATCGCGGAGAACCTCCAGCGGCTTCTGTCCAAGGATGCGCGCGCTCGCCATCCATCCGGCGGCGTTGGCGAGCAGAGCGGTGGTGAGGACCGCCACCAGAAGCGGGACGAATGCGAATCCGGCATCGGCTTCCCAGACGCGCCGCAGCATGAAGGCGGAGAATCCACTGCCGAGCAATCCGCCCATCAACCCGGCGACCGCGCCCAGCAACAGGAACTCGACCGAGAAGATGTTGGCGATCTTCTGTCGCGTCCCGCCAAGGGTCTTCAGAATCACCACCTCGCGAATGCGGCGGAAGCGCGATCCCGCAACGCTCGACGCGAGCACGATGATCCCTGCAAGAATCGCGAACACCGACAGGAAGCGGATAACAAGCGCCGCCTGATCCACGACCTCCTGAATGATCGCAAGCGCCTCAGCGATATTGATCACAGTCACCGTCGGATACTTTTCGTACGCCATACGCTGCAGCACCGCGACCTTCGACGCATCAACGCGCGCGCCGGCGTAGTAGATCGCGGGCATCCCCTGCAACGTTTGCGGCGTGAAGGTGAACTCGCTCATCGCGCCCATGCGGAACCCTTCCGTGCGATACAGCGCGGCAACGGTGGCGCGGAACGGCTTGCCGGTGGCTTCGAAGTCGAGCACGGACCCGGGTCCGATGTTGAGAATCTTCGCAGCGTCTTCGGCCACACCGACGTAGTGTTCCGGCGCGCCTTCCTTCCACCATTGGCCCGCGTAAACTTCGAAACCGTCAGGCTGTTTCTTTGCGAATGTCACCGACCGCGTTTGCAGAAACCGGCGTCCCCAACCTTTGAGATCGAGTTGCTGCACCGACACGCCGTTGACCTGCGTCAATCGCGCAGCGACCGCGGGCGTCACATCGAGCTTACCCTTCACCCCTGGACTTTCCGTCACAAGCTTCGTCACGCCATCCTTGAGTTCCGGCGTGATGTCGATCAGAAAGACGTTCGGCATCCCCGGCGGCGCGGAACTCACCAGTTGCCGGATGAGCTGGTTCTGCACGAGATAGATGGTAAGGATAAACGTCACGCCTACGCCAAGCGCGACGAGCACCGTCTGCGCCTGATTGCCGGGACGATAGAGGTTCGCGATGCCGTGGCGGAGAGCATTCGGCAGCACGAACGTGGTCCTGCGAAGGAACAGCCGCAGGCCTCTCAACAGCGCCCACGCGACAGCGGAGAGCACCAGCAGGCTGGCGACGAGTCCGCCGACGAAGAACGATCCGATGCGGGCGTCCGAAAGCCACGATGCGATGAGTCCAAGGCCAAGCAGGATCACGCCGCCCACTGCGATGGCGGGTTTCGCGCCCAGCCAGCGCTTCCACCATTTCACGGACGGTTCCACCATGTCGCGCCGCAGGATCATGATCGGACGAATGGTGCGGATCCGTAGCAGCGGCACCAGCGTGAATAGCAGCGTCGAGAGAAGTCCGACACCGAGGCCCTGCATTAAAGCAGGCCAACTCCAGGTGATGCCGGGTTCGATATTGAAGTAGCGCTTCAGCAGCACCGGAAAGACGAGTTGAATGAACACGCCGAAGAGCAGTCCGAAGAACGATCCGGCGAGCGCCAGCAGCACCGTCTGGACGAGATAAATCTGCACGATCTGGCCCGAGGTCCCGCCCATGGACTTCATGATCGCGATGCCGTCGAGTTTCTGCTGCAGGTGCGCCTGCATGGTGGTTGCGACGCCGAGTGCGCCGACGAGCAACGCGATCAGCGAGACGAGGCTGAGAAAGCGAGTCGCGCGATCAAGGCTGCGCGTGATCGTCGGGTTCGTTTCGCGGAAATCAATGACCTGTCCTTCGGGGAAGGCCGATTTCAATTCCTGCTTCACCGTCTCGACCGGCACGGTTTTGCTATCCGGCGGAAGTTTCCAAAGAAAGCGGTTCGACGCGCGGCTGCCGATTTTGATGAGTCCGGTGCGCAGGAGTCCTTCGCGCGTCACCATCACGCGCAGGCCAAGGTTCAGGCTGCCGGACATACGATCGGGTTCCGAGAGGATGATCGTCGCGATGCGGAAGTCCTGGCCGCCGATGCGCATCGTGTCGCCGGGCTTCGCGTTCAGCCGGACGAGCACGTCTTCGGCAACGCCGACCGAATTCGCGTCGAGCGGCAGGCGTTCCGTCGGAGGATCCAGCTTCAGTTTGCCGTAATAAGGATAGACAGCGGGATCGACGGCCTTGAGCGAGACCATCAACGGCTCGGGATGCGTCTCCGTATTCGCCATCGTCACGGTCTCGGTGATGTGCGTGTACTGCGCGCCCCGCGACTTCAGGTTTTCGAGCGTCTTCTTCTGGTTCTCATCGGGAAGTCCGAAGATGCGCACGGAAACATCCGCGGCCATGATCTGCCGGGCTTCGCGCAAGAGCGTACTGCGAAATCCATCGCTGAATCCGCGAACGCCGCTCAACGCCCCGACACCGACGGCGACCGCCAGCACGACGAAGCCGAATTTGACCGTAGAACTCCGGGTCTCGCGCCAGGCGATGCGCGAGGCTGTTTTCCAGAAACTCATCTATACTTCCAAGATATGCCACTCATCGGGCTGATCTTCCTTCTCTATGGGACGTCCACTCTGGCCCAGGAGGTTCCAGAAGTCGCGAAGCTGTTGCAGGAAGTGATTCGCCAGGACACGTCGAATCCGCCGGGCAACGAAGATCGCGTCGCGCAGTTGCTCGCGCCAAAGTTCCGCGCACTGGGATTCGAGGTGGACATCCTGCCGACGCCCGTCGCGGGCAAGACACATTTCGTGGCGCGTTTGCGCGGCAATGGATCGAAGAAGCCCGTGCTGATCGCCGCCCACGCGGATGTGGTCGGGGTCGAGCGCGAGAAGTGGACCGTCGATCCTTTCGCCGGTGTCGTCAAGGATGGCTATGTACTCGGCCGCGGCGCCATCGACTTCAAAGGCGGACTCGCCGTCTTCGCCCAGGCCGCCATCGAGATCGCGCGCGAAAAACACAAGCTGTCACGCGACATCATCTTCCTGTCTGAAGCCGACGAAGAGGGCGGCCTCTATCCGACGCGATATCTCGCTGAGAAGTTCTGGGACAAGATCGACTGCGAGTTCGCATTGAACGAAGGCGGCTGGATCATCAAGGATGACGACGGCAAGGTGCTCTACACCAGCATCTCGACCAACGACAAGGGATCGTTGTCGCTGACACTGACCGCTCGCGGGACTTCGACGCATTCATCGATGCCCCGCCCTGACAACGCGATCTTCACGCTGGCCCGCGCGCTCACCAAGCTCAGCGAATACGAGTTCAAGCCGAAGCTCACCGAGTCCAACAAGAAGTTTTTCATGGCGCTGGCAGAGACTTCGAAAGAGCCGTTGAAGACGCACTTCCGGAACCTGGTCGAGAACAAGGATCCCGCGCTTGTCGCCGCCGCGGACAAGGCGATCAGTGAAAACGTACTACTGAAGGCGATCATGCGCAACACGATCGCACCGGTGCTGCTGAACGCGGGATTCCGCGGCAATGTCATTCCAGGCTCGGCCGAAGCGACCATCAACTTCCGCGTGATCCCGGGGACCACCGAAGACGAATTGATCGAGGAGATGAAGAAGGTGATCCAGGACCCGCGCGTGGAAGTTTCGACGTCGAACTTCACGCCCTCGCGAGCGCAGATGGATCCGCAGACTCGCCGTGAGTGGCTGCGCCGTGCGCGCGGCTACGCCGATTCGCCCATGTCCGGCGAACTCTACGACGCGATCGTGCGGAACTCGCAGAAGACGTACCCGAGCGCAATCGTGACGCCGTACCTGTTCCAGGCCGGCACCGATGCATACGCGTGGCGTTCGAAAGGGATCCCTGTTTACGGCATCTATCCGTACCCGATCACCGCGCAGGATCTGACGCGCATGCACGGCAACGACGAGCGGGTTCCCATCGACTCTCTGGTTTCAGGCGTGAAGCTCGTGAAAGGAATCCTGCTCGACGTCGCGAAGTGAGAGCCTTTGGCACAGCCGGCGGAACCTCGTGGTACTTGTCTTTGAAGAAAACATGTTCAACATCCGCACTCTGCCTTGCTTAGCGGCGACGATAATGGCTGGCGCTGCGCTTGCCGCGCCGCAACCGACCTTTCACAGAGACGTTCTGCCGATCCTGCAGGCGCGCTGCCAGGGATGCCACCGTCCCGGCGAGGCTGCGCCATTTTCTTTGTTGACGTACAAAGACGCGCGCCCCTGGGCCAAAGCAATCAAGCAATCCGTCGCCACAGCAAAGATGCCGCCATGGAATGCGGATCCCGCGGTCGGCAAATGGAAGAACGATCGCCGGCTCAGCGACGCCGAGAAACAGGTCCTGACCGCTTGGGCGGAGACGGGCGCGGCGGAAGGCAAAGCCAAGGATGCGCCTCCGCCAGTCGCGTTCACCGAAGGCTGGCAGATCGGGAAACCCGACTCTGTGCTCGAAATGGCGCAAGCGTACGAAGTCCCCGCGACAGGCATCGTGGACTACCAGTGGATCCTGATCCCCGGCTTCAAAGAAGACAAGTGGATCCAGTCGTTCGAGGTTCGCCCGGGCGAGCGCTCGGTGGTCCATCATGTCGCGGCATTCCTGCGGCGTCCTGGATCGAAGTGGCTCGCGGACCTGAAGCCCGGCGTTCCTTCGCCCAAAGCCGCGGGCGCATCGGAAGCAGGCGGATCCGACGGCATCATTGCGGAATACGTCCCTGGCGTGCCGCCGGTCGTGCTGCCGGAAGGCTACGCGTTTCACCTGCCGGCCGGAACCGACATCATGCTGCAGGTCCACTACACGCCCAATGGCAAGGCGGTTCGCGATGTATCGAAGGTCGGCATCGTGTTTGCGAAAGAGAAGCCGCGCTATCGCGTGATCACAACGGCGATGGCGTCGCTGTCGCTGCGCATTCCTCCTCATGAAGCAAATTACAAGGCGCGCGCGGCGACGACGTTTCAGACCGAAGTCGAAGTGCTCGGCATCAATCCGCACATGCACCTGCGCGGCAAGAGTGCGGAGATCCGCGCGCTGTTTCCCGACGGGCGGAGCGAGGACATCTTGCGCGTTCCGAAGTACGACTTCAACTGGCAGTTGACCTATGAGCCGGCGTCGCCGTGGAAGTGGCCCGCGGGCACGAGGCTCGAAGCCGTGTCGACTTACGACAACTCGGCGAACAATCCCGCGAACCCGGATCCCACAAAGGAAGTCCGCTGGGGCGATCAGACGTACGACGAGATGATGGCGGTGTATATGCACCTCGCGCTGCCGGTGGATCAGGATCCCCGGTCCATCTATCGCCGCCCGGCGCCGCCTGCGGCGTACCCGCCGAAACCTGTAGACTGACGGGGATGCTTCTGACCAAGCGCACCCTTCTGAAAATGATCCCCGCGGCAGCGACCGCGTGGAAAGCCATGGCTGCCGAAAAACTCTCGAATTGGGCCGGAAATTTCGAATTCAGCACGACGCGCGTGACGGAAGCGAAGTCGCTCGACGACATTCGCGCATTCGCGCGCAACACGGCGAAGTTCAAGACGCTGGGGACCCGGCATTGCTTCAACCGCATCGCCGACAGCACCGATCAACTGCTGTCGACGAAGGCGCTGGACAAGGTGGTGTCGCTCGACGCAGCCGCAAAAACGGTGACGGTCGAGGCGGGGATCCGCTACGGACAACTGGGTCCATACCTGCATCAGAAGGGCTTCGCGCTGCACAATCTCGCGTCACTGCCGCACATTTCGGTCGCGGGATCGATCACGACGGCAACGCACGGATCCGGCGAAAAGAACGGCAACCTTTCGACCGCCGTTTCGGGACTCGAGTTCGTCACCGCACAAGGCGACATCGTCCGGCTCTCACGACAAAAGGACGGCGAAACGTTTCGGGGGGCTGTCGTGGGTCTTGGCGCGATCGGCGTCATCACGAAGGTCACGCTCGATATCCAACCCGCGTTTCAGGTCCGGCAGTATGTGTACGAAAACCTGCCGCTCGCGCAGATGAAGGATCACTTCGATGAGATTCAAGCAGCCGGATACAGCGTGTCGCTGTTCACCGACTGGCAGAAGAAGCGAATCAACGAAGTGTGGGTGAAGGCGCGCGATGGATCCGCATTCAAAGCCCCCAAAGAGTGGTTCGGCGCACGGCTGGCGTCGAAGAACCTCCATCCGATTGCGGAACTGTCCGCGGAGAATTGCACGGATCAGATGGGGGTCCCCGGACCCTGGTACGATCGCCTGCCGCACTTCAAAATGGGCTTCACGCCGAGCGCCGGCAAGGAACTGCAATCCGAGTATTTCGTACCGCGCAAGAATGCCGTCGACGCAATCCTCGCGGTCGAAAAACTCGGCGCGGAAATCTTCCCGCACCTGATGATCACCGAGATCCGCACGATTGCCGCCGACGATCTGTGGATGAGCCCGGCGTACAAGCAGCCCGCCGTCGCGATCCACTTCACCTGGAAGCAGGACTGGGCGAACGTGAGCAAACTGCTGCCGAAGATCGAAGCCGCGCTGTCCCCGTACGGCGCGCGTCCGCACTGGGGAAAACTGTTTTCGATCGCGCCGGCGACGCTGCGATCGCGTTACGAGAAGCATGCGGCATTCGTGCAACTGTGCCGGCAGTGGGATCCCAAAGGCAAGTTCCACAACGAATTCCTCACGCGCAACATTTTCGGGTGATTGTTCTGATAGCTTGAACTACATGCGATCGGTATTGTTGTTGGCCTGCCTGTGCGTGTTTGTTGCGCCGGCGCAGGTCCTGCTGCGCGATTCGACGTTTACAGATGGATGGTCGACCTGGAGCCACCGCGCGGAAACGATGCCGCGGACGTGGGTCGACGCGAAAGTCGGCGGCGGTTCGCTGGCGATCAGCGGAGGATCGAATGTCGCGGCGTATGGCGGCTGGCGCAAGCTGGTGTCCGGCGTACGAGCGGGCGAGGCGATCCAGTTTCGAGCGTCCTATCGAGCGGAAGCCGTGAGCGCGGAAAACTGGCAGGTGGTCGCGAGGCTTGACTGGCAGAACGCCGCAGGCAAGCGCGTCAGCGAACCCGACTACATCCCGTGGACCCGCCATGCGGTCAACGGCTGGAACGAGGTCAAGGGAGAAGTTCTGGCGCCGGAGGGCGCGACGGCCGTATACGTCGAACTGTACCTCGCGAACTCGCCCCAAGGAACAGTCTGGTGGGACGACGTCGCGCTCGAACGCGTGACCGCGCGTCCTGCGCAGGTGAAGGTCGCGTCGGTGAACCTGCGGCCGCGCAATACGTCGGGATCCGCCGAGAGTGTCGCACAGTTCGTCAAGGCGATCGAACAGTCCGTACCAAAGGATGCCGGCGTGATCCTGCTGCCGGAAGGCATCACCGTGGTGGGCACGACGAAGTCCTACGTCGAGGTCGCGGAACCTGTGCCTGGCGGCCCGACCACCAAAGCGCTCGGCGAGGTCGCGAAGGCGCGCAACGCGTATATCGTCGCGGGGATCTACGAACGCGAAGGCAACGCGGTGTACAACACGGCCGTGTTGATCGACCGCAAAGGCGAGGTCGCGGGCAAGTATCGCAAGGTCTACCTGCCGCGCGAAGAAATGGAGCGTGGACTCACGCCCGGCTCGCACTTCCCCGTCTTCGAAACGGATTTCGGAACCGTGGGCCTCATGATCTGCTACGACGTCTTCTTCGCGGAACCGGCGCGCGCATTGGCAAACCAGGGCGCATCGATGATCCTGATGCCGATCTGGGGCGGCGACGAATCGCTCGCGAAGGCGCGTGCTATCGAAACCGGCACATTCCTCATCGCAAGCGGCTACGATCATCCAACCTACATCATGGACCCGTACGGGGAGCGGCTTTCGCAGGCGCGTGAACAGGGATCCGCGGCAGTCGCCACGATCGATCTCAGTAAGCACTACCGCTGGCAATGGTTGGGTGAAATGAGAACCCGGCGCATGCGGGAACTGCGTATGGATGTCGCAGTCCCGGCGCCGGGTGTCGTTCGCTGAGAAAAACTACTACCGGGTGAACTTCAATCCAATCGTCAACTGGTGCGAGCGGAACGCCTCGTACCGGTAGAACGGCTGGCCGTAGCCCCAATACCGCCATTCCCCGAATGCGGAAACCATCTTGTGCATTGGCACGTAGACGCGAGCTTCCGGTTGCGGGAACTTGCTGGGACGGCTACCTGACGTCTGCACGTAGGATCCGCCGGCCATCAACCGCACCTGCTTGGGACCTTTGAAGTCCACCAGCAACGTACCCGTGTGGGCGTTGTCGCGATAGCGTGAGATCTCGGTCTGCAGCAGCGACGGCAGGAAGTACGGGATCGTCGAACGGATCTGGCTGTTGGTGTAATCCGCGATCACCATCGCCTTGTCGCCCTTGGGGGTCCACAGCAGCGACAACCCATTCTGCATGCTGCGGAAATCCAGTTGGACGATCTGGTTCTGGTTGTCGAGAACGACCGTGTTCCAGCTCATCTGCAGGTTCGGATTGATTCGGTAGCGCGCGCGCAGCGTGCCTTTCGAATAGTCGTTGAGCGACGTCCGGAAGTACACGCGATTCGCGTCGCCCTTCTCGTAATCCGCATTCAACCACAGCCCACCCATGTTTCGGATCATGAAACCAGCCAGGAACGTATTCTGGGCCAGTTGCGGATCCTTGGTGGTCGGGATGGTGGTCAGCGGACTACGCAGGGTTGCGTCGCCCCAGGTGTAGCGGTGTCCGGCGCGGACCGTCATCTTCGACGTCAGGTCGAACAGCGCTTCGGTCTGTTCCCGGTTGTAGGTGAACTCCAACCGGTCCGTAAACGAAGCACTGCGGGACGGCGTAATCAGGTCGGACAACGCCAATGCGCCGGCCGTGTGATAACGGTCGGTCCACAACGAGTGCAGGATCCGCAGACGCTTGAACGGCGCGAGGGTTACGGTATAAATCCCCGACGAACGCGGCATCGACGCCTGGCCTGCCAACGCTTCGCTCTGCGTGGTGAGGAAGGCCGTCGATCCGGGCACGAGGAACAATCCGTTGCCCTTCTGCGTGAGCGTTGCGTCGATCTCCGGCTTGACGTACAGGAACTGCCCCGTGACATCCAACCAGTTCGTGATCGATCCACTGGCCGACGCTGACGTGAACATGCTGTTGCCGGTCACCCGGTACAACTGGCTGCCGTCGGTCAGCACCAGCCTGCGGTCGAAAACCGGCGTCGACCGGGTTCCGAAGCTAGGCCCATTCAACGAAGAGAGTTGGTCCTCGTCGTACTGCGTGCCGCCCTGCTCGATCGAGAAGTGGTACCGCTGCTTCTCGTAACGAACGCCGCCACGAAAGCGGTTGGTCGCATCGCGAGTGTCGTTGTACAGCGGATACTCGTTGCTGCTTCCAGAAACCCAGTTCGTGATGCCTGTGCCGTAGCCGCGGTCACGCGAGAAAGCGAAGTACGGCGTGAGCGCCTTGCCCGGACGCAGGCGGATCATCGCCTCCATCCAGTTCCGGTTCACGTCGTAGGCGCGCTGCGGCAACAACACGCCGCGGTCAAGCAGCGCGTTGCCGAACGATGGCAGGAAATTGTAATAGAGGAACGCGCGCGACTGGAAGGTCGCTTCGTACATTCCTTCGCGAAACGCCGAGATCCTGGCCGTATGGAACGGATCGCCGAGGCCGGATCCGCTGATGGTCAAACGCGTCTTGCCTTCATAGGTGAAGTTCGCGTTCAACAGTCGCGGACCTTCGCCGAGGTTCACCAGCGAACGATACGTATTGAAGTTCCCCTTGTTCAGAGGGATCGCGCGGTAGCCGACCTCACCTTCGAACGAATACGGGACCTCAGGCTTCGTGGCGGGTTTCTCTTCGTCCGCAGCCGCCACGAACAACAATGCCGGACTCAACAACAGAAGCAGTGTGGTCATCGCAGCAGGCTCCTGTTGGCATGGGATCCATGCACTTTGATGTGACAGGTACTGCAGGACCGGAAGCGCGGGCTGCGGAGATCGTGGATCGCCGGAGGCACGCCGCCGGAATTATTCGCCGCCGCCGTGCGGGTTCCGACGTTGGAATGACACTCGAGGCAAACAAAGCGCTCTTCCTGGCGGGTCAGCATCTTGGGATTCGCGGAGCCATGCGGTTCATGGCAGGCCGCGCAGCCTTCGAGCCGGACCGGCGCATGTTCGAACACGAACGGACCGCGTTTGTCGCCGTGACACTTCAGGCAGTTGCCTTCCGCGCCGTGGACATTGCGCATCTGCTTAGGCAGAGGTCCACCGTGAGGATCATGGCAGTCGATGCAACTCATGATGGGCGCTGGTTGATTGATGGGATGCCGGTGCGGCTTCTGGAACGACGCTTTCACGTCCGTATGGCAGTTGCCGCAATTATTGGTGATTTCCCGCGTCTTGGCGATCTGGGAAAGCGCCGGCTTATGCATACTGTGGCAAGAGAAGCAGTCCACGTTGTTGCGGGTGTGTCCCGCCTGGGCGCGATTGGAACGCGCAGCCTGATTGGCGTGGCAAGAAACGCAAGCCGCCCCGTTCTTGCGAATAATGTCCTTGGTATCGACTGATTCGGCGTGTACGGAACCGGGTCCGTGGCACGCTTCGCAAGTCTTTCCTTCAAACTTCTTATTGAATTCGATGGCGTGATGCCGGTCCTTGGCGAGCCCCTTCGCAATGTCTTCGTGACAGGTTCCGCAAGTCTCGGCTCCGACATATTCCTTGGCCTTCGGAGCTTCAGGGGCGGGGGCCGCGGCCTGCTCGCTGGGCTTTCCCGCTTGCTTCTCAGAAGGCTGTTGGCCCTGGGCGGTCAGAACGACCGCCGGCAGGGCCAACCCAAGGAGGACCACTATGAGACTACTGAATCGCATGAACTCTGCTCACCGAGAATTCGCTGTTGGCTCCGTGGCAGGCGGCGCAGCTTTCTCCGATGGCAGTGGTGTTTGCTAGTGCGTGGGACAGGGCGTCGCGGGACTGGTGGCAACCCGTGCAGGCCGTGGTGACCGGTCCGAGGGTCGTAACCAGATTGCGAGGATCCTTCGCCGGCAACCGTTCGCCAACCAGCGGCAGGTTCTCAGAACCGTTCACGTGGCACTGGCTGCAGTTGCGGCGGTTGCCAGGATACCCGACTCCGCTGAAGTCATTCTTCGATCCGCCGAAACCGTAGATCGTGAGTTCACGGGTGCCTTCCTTGCCGGTGTGAATCCGGTGGATCATGGCGGTGAAGTTCACGGTTTCCGGTGCGCCGGCAGTCGCCGGACGGCGGGCCACGTCAGTTTCATTCGGGTTGTGGCACAGGACGCACTGTTCGATCTTGTTGCGGTTGTCGCCGTGCAGGCTCAGGCTGAAGTGGCAGGAGTTGCACTTGTCGAGGGAGACGACCGTGCGGCGCATCTGCACCGGGGAGCCGTCGATCGAGAAGGTCATCTGCTTATTCACGCCCGCGTCGCGCAGCGTCTGTTCCTGCTTCGTGCCAGGATAGATGGTCGCGTTGTTGTAACCTTCGATGCCGATCGTGAAGGATCCCTTGGCGGTGGCCGGAATCGGATTCACGAAGGTGTAGGTGTGCACGCCGGCGGAATCGCCCTTGGCGGTCTTGCCGTCGTCGGCCCAGTACTGGCCGTAATCCCAGGTCGCGCCGGAGAGAACCACGCCGAGGCGGGTCACGTTAGCGGCCTGTAGCGGCTTGCCACTCTTGTCTTTCAAAGAGAAGGTAACCGTGGGACGCTTGCCGGGGGCCGCATCTTCCACCTTCAGCAGGTCGAACACCAGGCCGGGCAGTTCGCGGGAGAAGCGAGGAATCGTATGCGCACCCTTAATGGAGGCGTCGAATTCCAGTTCGCCCTGCGGCGTATGGCAGTTGGCGCACTGATTGTCGCTCACCTGCGGCAGATTCACGTGATTCTCGCCAGTTTGGAAGTTCACGTTGTCATGGCAGGCGCCGCAAGCCGCGCGAGACGGCTGCAGGTACGCTTCCTGCTGCTTCGCTTTGCCGTTCTGCTGGTGGCAGACCGTGCAGTTCCGGACATCGGCCGGGAACTCCACGTCGGAATAATCGTTGACGGACTGCGCATTGCCGATGATCTTGTACGGCGTGCCGGCCTTGACGCTCGGCAGTTCCGCGCCCATGTGGATCTTGTGGATCATCACAGGCATGTCCACCGTGTTGCCGGTGTCGGGATCAACCGTCTGCGGCTGGTGGCAC
This sequence comes from uncultured Solibacteraceae bacterium, assembly GCA_964627455.1. GTDB lineage: Bacteria > Acidobacteriota > Terriglobia > Bryobacterales > Bryobacteraceae > F-183. The sequence goes on from CAZVKC010000035.1 coordinate 48,473, forward strand.
AGGACGCACAGTTCGACGGACTTGCGAGGTCCACCGTGCAACCCGAGAACGTTATGGCACTGGTTGCAGCTTTCCGTTTTCACGACGTCGCGGACATCCCGGACGGCGGAACCGTCCGGGACGAAGTCAAACGTAGTGTCCGCGAATTGGCGGTCGAGGTCGAATTCTCTAAGGTCCCGTGTCGCATATGCGCCGATCGTGTGGGAGGCGGTACGGTCCGCATTGGATGGCGCACGGGTCCCAAAGGTGTAGAGATAAACTCCCTCGCCCACCTTCTCGTATACGCCGTTCGTATCCGTTCCGGCCTGCGTCGCAGAACGCCCGGTGATCGGGCTGTTCTGTACACGAGTGGTGTACGCCGTGTACTGCTTCTGGCCTTTCGGAATATAAGCGGCAATAAAGCTGGTGCTGATCGGTCCCGCGGTGTCGTTCCCGAGTCGATCGAGAGGCAACCCCTTCGGATCCGTCAAACTAAAACGAATTTGCATCTTCCCGTCGGTAGCGATCGTAGCCGACGTGATCTTGATCACCAGGCCGGGCCGGATGAAGGACGCTTCAGCCGGGCTCAAGTCTGCAATCTTGCGAGACTTCCCTGATGTGGCTCCCATAGCGGGAGCTGTTGATAATATTGCAACTACTACTGCGGATATGAAAACCCTCATTAGCATGTCGGTTTCCTTTCGCTCCTGACCCGGGACTGGTGCAAGGTGTGTGCCATCACTATCCCCTTTCTTTTCAACAACAAGCGTTTTCATTCGGGTGTAAAGCCCCAAATCGTTCGGCCAAAGCACCCACTTCTTCACCTTGGTAGAATCCATTTGTGACCAACGACCGAATGTTTGCAGCTTACCAGTTTTTGCGGGACAAAATTCGGACAACCCCTGTCGAATATTCTGCGGAACTTTCCCACAGGTTGGGAACCCCGGTCTGGCTCAAACTGGAATCGCTGCAAATCACCGGATCCTTCAAGATCCGCGGCGCCTGGTGGCGGCTGCATCAGGCCACTGCCGGAGAACGAGAGACCGGCGTCGCCACGTGTTCCGCGGGCAACCACGGCAAGGCACTCGCGTACGCGGCGCGGGAGGAAGGCATCCGCTGCGTCGTCTCCGTACCCAAGGCTGTCGATGAGGTGAAATACCGCGGCATGCTGGCGCTCGGAGCAGAAGTCCGCAAGTCGGACTTCTGGGGATACGACGACACGGAAGCCTGGGCTCGCGACAACGCCGCCCGCGAAGGCATGCCATTCATCTCAGCCTTCGACGATCCCGACATCATGACGGGTAACGGCGGCACGCTCGCCATGGAGACGGCACAGCAACTGCCGCAGGTCCGCAACTGGATCGTGCCCGTGGGCGGGGGCGGCCTCGCCGCGGGACTCTCCCTTTACCTGAAGGACCACCAATCCGAGGCCGCGAACCACCGCATCATCGGCTGTCAGCATCAGGAATCCCCGGCCCTGCAACTGTCGCTCGAACGCGGTGAAGCCGTCACTCACCTCCCGGGCGTCATCACCATCGCAGGCGGCGTCGAAGGCGGCATCGGCCGGCAAACCTTCGACGTCCTTCGCAATCGCATCGACGGCGTCGCACTCGTCAGCGAAGACGAAATCCGCGCCGCCACCCGCTGGATGATCGCGCAACATCAGTACCTCATCGAACCTACCGCCGCCGTGACTCTCGCCGCCTGCCTGCGCGGCCGCACCGGCCAATTGCAGGGTCCCACCGTCGTCCTCGTCTGCGGCCGCAACGTCAGCCTCAAGACGGCTCAAGAGTGCCTGTAAACAGCGCATCCCTGATAGACTCTTGAGACCGGGATGCTCTCTTTTCTCCTCTTTGTATCCGCAGCAGTTGCCGCCGACCCGCCCGCATTCCCTGGCGCGGAAGGCTATGGTTCGATGACGCCGGGAGGCCGCGGGGGCAAGACCCTGTTCGTCGAAAACCTCGAGGATTCCGGCCCAGGTTCCCTGCGCGCCGCCGTCGAAGCCGAGGGTCCACGCACCATCCTCTTTCGCACCGGTGGACTCATCACCCTTTCCAAACCACTCGCCATCCGCAATCCGTTCGTCACGATCGCCGGACAGACGGCGCCCGGCGACGGCGTCTGCCTAAAAGGCGGATCGCTCGTGGTCGCGACACATGACGTGATTATCCGCCACATCCGCTCGCGCCTCGGCAACCAGAGCGGCGAAGGCGACGCCATCAGCATCGCGACACCCAGCCGCCGCGTGATTCTGGATCATGTCTCGGCAAGCTGGTCGGTCGATGAATCACTATCCCCCAGCGGCGACATCGCCAGCGTCACCGTGCAATGGTCGCTCATCACCGAGAGCCTGAACAAGAGTGTCCACGGCAAAGGCCAGCACGGCTACGGGACCCTCGCCCGCGCCGTCGGAGGCGTCACCTTCCATCACAATCTGTGGGCGCATCACAACGGGCGCAACCCGCGCTTCGGCGACAACTACGGCAAGGGGGACCCCGCCTTCTACGACTTCCGCAACAACGTGCTGTACGACTGGGGCAGCTACTGCACCGGTCTCACCGACGGCCGCATCCGCGTCAACTACGTGAATAACTTCCTGCGTTACGGACCCTCGAGTTCCAAGCGCAACCCCATCCACATGGGCGACAACGCCACGGAGGACACCCGCTTCTTCGTAAACGGCAACTTCGTGGACCTCCGCGACGACCTCAGCGCCGACAACCGGCGGCTGTTCGACCGCACAGACGCCCCCGGTAAACGGCTCGTCACCATCGAATCCAGCGCCTTCACCGCGCCGCCGGTCGCCATGACCAGCGCGCAGGAAGCCTACGAGCTGGTGCTGCGCTACGCCGGCGCGACAGTCCCGAAACGCGATAGCATCGATTCGCGCGTCATCGCAACTGTACGGGACAGGAACGGCCGCATCATCGATTCGCAGGATGACGTGGGCGGCTGGCCCACCTATGCTGCCGGCGTTGCGCCCGTCGACACCGACCGCGACGGGATCCCGGATGCCTGGGAGTCCAGCCACAAGCTGAATCCACGCAACGCAGCCGACGCCCAGACCAAGACCGCCGAGGGCTACACGTGGCTCGAAGTCTACCTCAACGAACTGGCCGACAACCGCAAATGAGCGCAGAAGCAAACCGCAACTTCCCGGCATGGGAACGCGACACCCTGCCCGAACCCCATTCCGGGCCTTCGTGGCGCAAACTGATCGGCCCCGGATTGCTGATGGCCGGCGCCAACATCGGCGGCGGCGAGTGGCTCTTTGGACCTCTCGTCACCGGCCAGTACGGTGGCCAGGTGCTGTGGCTCGCGACCCTCGCCATCCTGTTCCAGTGCGCCTACAACCTGTCGGTCATGCGATACACGCTGTACACGGGCGAAACGATCTTCGTCGGCTTCTTCCGCCTGCCTCCGGGACCCACGTTCTGGATCTGCTTTTACCTGCTCTTCGAGATCGGCGGCGTCTGGCCGTATCTGTCTTCGAACGCAGCCGTGCCGCTCGCGTCGGTGATCCTCGGCCGCCTGCCCACCGCGGCAGACGGCGACTTCGTCAAGAACCTCAGCTACGCAATCTTCCTCACCGCGTTCCTGCCCCTGATCTTCGGCGGCAAGATCTACACGGCCCTCGAGCGGATCATGGTCACCAAACTGACCGTCATCATGGTCTACCTCGGCTTCGTCACCTTGTTCTTCGTCGGCTGGCCCGTCTGGTGGGAGATCATTTCGGGCTTCTTCCGTTTCGGATCCCTGCCGCCCGCCGGCGAGTTCAACTGGGCGACGCTCGCGGCGTTTTCCGCAGTCGCCGGCGCCGGTGGACTCACCAATTCCGCCTTCTCGAACTACGCGCGCGACAAGGGCTGGGGCATGGGAGCCAAAACCGGCGCGATTCCCAGCGCCATCGGCGGACGCACCATCCGGCTGTCCCACACCGGCAAGGCGTTCGACGCGTCCGATCCCGAAAACCAGTCGCGCTTCCGCCGCTGGCTGGACACGATACAAAAGGACCAGTTTTTGTTGTGGGTCCCAGGCTGCATCGCCGGCATGGCCCTGCCCGCGATGTTCTCCTACCAGTTCATCCGCGGCATCAAGAACGTCGAAGGCAACGCGGTCGCCGCGATGAGCGCGCAGGCAATCGGCGCACAGCACGGACAGATCTTCTGGTACCTCACCCTGCTCTGCGGATTCCTGATCATGGCCCCAACCCAGGTCTCGCAACTCGACCAGATCGCCCGCCGCTGGACCGACGTCCTTTGGATCGGATCCCGGCGTCTGCACCAGGTGGATCCGGCGCGGGTGAAAACCGTCTACTACACGATCCTCGCCATCTACATGGTCTGGGGACTCATCGCCTTGCGCATAACACCCAACCCGCTCGTTCTCGCCATCGCCACCGGCGTGATGTGGAATTTCGCGCTTGGATTTTCGAGTCTCCACACGCTATGGGTCAATCTGCGGCTTTTGCCCAAGCCGCTGCGTCCCGGCTGGCTGCAGTGCGCGGGACTCATCGGCTGCGCGGTCTTCTACATCGGCATCTCAACCATTGCGTTTGCGAGAGAATGGCCTAAGGTGCGCGCATGGTTGGGCGTTTAGTCAAAAGATTCCTGCCGGGCTGGCCGGCGGCGCAAACGATCCTCGCGCCGGAGCGAGCGGCGCAAGTCAGATCCCTCTATCAGCCTCGCCGGATCGAGCGCGCGGGCTACGCGACCGTCGCCGATTATTGCGATAGCGTCGATCATCTGCCGGAACTCACCGGCCGCCAGGGCGACCTCAAAGACGTCCAGCGTCCATGGGCCGTGAAGGCGATCCTCGGCCTCGTACCGGCCGGCGGGACGCTCGTTGAGATCGGCGCGGGGCTCCCCGACGTCGCCCAGGCCCTCATCGAATGCGGCTACCGCGTCATCGCCGTGGATCCCTACGAAGGCGCCGGCAACGGGCCGACTGAATACGAGCAGTACCGGAAGCGCTTTCCCCGCGTGGACATCCGCCGCCAGTTGTTCGACGTGTCGCTGGACCTTCCGCCGAAGTCGGTGGACGCCGTCTACTCCATCTCGACCCTCGAACACATCCCGGATTTGAACCCGGTCTTCGAGGGGATCGCCAGGTTCCTGAAGGCGGACACCGGAATCTCTTTGCACTGCATCGATGTCGTCACGCGAGGGATGGACGAGGCGTATCACCTGCAGCAGGCCGCAAAGCTTCTGCAATGGCACGGCGAACCCGCCGGCGCGTGGGATCGCTTGCTCGCCCGCGCCAACGACGACCTCGAGACCTATTTTCTGGGCCCCAGCGGCCATCAGTTGTGGCGCGGCGCCACGCCCTACGAAAAGTTCCCGTACCGAAAGGTGTTGTCCCTCCAGACCTATGCCCGAACCTCAGACCTTCTACTGCCCAACGTGTAACAAGCCGGTCGCCGAGCCGCTCCGCTGCGGCGATTGCGGATCCCTGATCTGCCGCGATTGCGGAACTCCCCTCGAAGTTGCCGAGGAATTGGGTATCGGATAGCCGCCCGCTCACCGTCGAAACCTGCCCGCTCACGGCGTAGCGAAGTCCACTCGCAGCCGGATCCTCGGAATCCCGGCGTAAAGCTCCTATCCTGGAGCCGATGACCGTAGCTCGCTTTTCGTTGCTGTTGCTCGTATTGTCTGCTGCCGCCGGCGCCCAGGAAACCACCGGAACCCTCTCCGGCAAGGTCGTGCTCGAATCCAATGGCAGCCCGTTGCGAAACGCGATGATCACCGTCAGCCGTTCGGGAAAGCTGAGCGAGTCGGAAGTTGACGGAACCTACGAAATCAAGGGCATTCCGCCCGGCACGTATTCGGTGCTGGTCCACCTGCAGTCTTTGAGCGACGAAACGAAAACCGTCACGATCACGGCGGGTCAAACCACCACGCTCAACTTCTCGTTGAAACTCTCCCCAGTCGTGCAGACCCTCACCGTGACATCGACCGAACGGGAACAATCGACTTTTGAATCGTTTCAATCGGTGACGACGCTCGACGCCATTCAACTGGCGCTGAAGTCGAAGCCGTCGCTCGGCGAACTGCTGGACAACCAACCCGGCGTCGCCAAACGCAGCTTCGGACCCGGCTCGGGCCGCCCGGTTATTCGCGGATTCGACGGTGATCGAGTCCTGATCATGCAGGACGGCATGCCGAGCGGCGCCCTGTCATCGCAATCCGGCGATCACGGCGAATCGATCGACCCGTCGAACCTCGACCGCGTGGAGGTCGTGAAGGGTCCCGCAACGCTGCTATACGGCGCAAACGCGATCGGTGGCGTGGTCAACGCAGTGACGGGGCATCACCAGTTGCACGACCATCCGCACGACGGCGCGCGCGGCTACATCACCGGCTTCGGCGGTTCCGCCAACGGCCAGGCCGGCGGCGCCGGAGGCTTCGACCTGGGACTCGGCAAGTGGCTGCTCTGGGCCAACGGCAGCGGCCAGCGCACCGGGGATTACGACACGCCGCAAGGCACGATCCGAAACTCAGGCACGCGGCTCACCAACACCTCGGCCGGCACGGCGTGGTTCGGAAACAAAACCTTCTTCGATCTCGGATATCGCTACGAAGAAGGCCAGTACGGCATTCCGTTCGCGTCCGCGATCGAAGGCGAAGAGGACGGTCCGGACATCAGCCTCGCATTCCGCCGCCACAACGTGCGATTCGGCACCGGATGGAAGAATCTCAGCGGCCCACTGCCCGGCTTCCGCCTCTCGATCAATTACGCCGACTGGCAACACAAAGAACTCGAAGGCGATCAGGTGGGCACAATGTTCCGCAACAAGATGCTGACCTATCGCGGTGTGTTCCAGCAGAAGCAAAAGGGCCGCCTCACGGGCAGCTTCGGGTTCCAGGGTTCGGAGCGGAACTACAAAACGACGGGAGCCGAAGCGCTCGCACCGCCCGTCGATCAGAACAACTTCGCGGTCTTCGGTCTCGAAGAACTCACATACGAACGCATCCGATTCCAATTCGGTGGACGCATCGACAACACCCGCTATCATCCGCTGGGCCTGCAGGACCGCACGTTCACCGGATTCTCCGGCGCGGCCGGCATCTACGTGCCGACGTGGAAAAACGGGGCGTTCGTGACGAATTTCACCTCGTCGTATCGAGCGCCCGGCCTCGAAGAACTCTACAACAAAGGTCCCCACGTCGGCACGCTCACCTACGAAATCGGCAACGCGAACCTCAATCGCGAACGCAGCAACGGCATCGACGTCGCGCTGCGCCACGCGGCCAAGCGGGTCCACGGCGAACTCAATTTCTTCCAGTACGATATCCGTAACTTCGTCTATCTCGCGCCGACGGGCAAGATCGAGGACGGCCTGCCCGAAGCCGACTACGCACAGGCGAACAGCCGTTTCCGCGGCACGGAAGCGAGCCTCGACCTGGGCCTGCACGAGAACCTCTGGCTGAACCTCGGCACGGACTACGTGAGTGCGGAACTGAAGAACAATGGCGGTCCGCTGCCGCGCATTCCTCCGCTTCGCGGGCGCATCGGCGTGGACATTCGCAAGGGCGGCTTCAGCCTACGTCCTGAGGTTCGCATGGCGAAGGATCAGGATCGCGTCTTTACGACCGAGACGCGCACCGCCGGATACACCGTGTTCAACATCAACGCTTCGTACACCAAAGCACAGCAGCACATGGCGCACATCTTCGGCATCGACGCTTTTAACCTCGGCGACCGGCTGTACCGCAATCACCTGTCGTTCATCAAGGATCGCGCGCCGGAAATCGGCCGCGGCGTACGCTTCACCTACACGGTGCGATTCTTCTAAGCGCGGTTGCTGTAGTTGAGTTCGTAGAACTTCTGGTATTCGCCGGACTTCACGCGCTGCACCCAGCCCTGATTGTCGCGATACCACTGGACCGTCGCAGCGAGCCCTTCATCGAAGTTCATGCGGGGCTCCCAGCCGGTGGTCCGGGTGAGTTTCTCGTTGGTCAGCGCATAGCGGCGGTCGTGCCCCGGGCGATCCTGCACGTATTGGATCAGTTCTTCGCCCTTGCCGGTCGCGGCCAGAATCCGCTTGACCACTTCGATGTTCGGCAGCGAGCAGTTGCCGCCGATGTTGTAGACCTCGCCCAGCGAACCCTTCTCCAACACCGAGTAAATCCCCCGGCAGTGATCCTCGACATACAGCCAGTCGCGGACCTGCATCCCGTCGCCGTACACCGGCAAACGCTTGCCCTCGAGCGCATTCGAAATCATCAGCGGGATCAGCTTTTCGGGGAAGTGATACGGCCCGTAATTGTTCGACGCGCGCGTCACCATCACTGGCAGTTTGTAGGTCGTGTGGTAAGCCAGCACCAGCAGATCCGACGACGCCTTCGCCGCCGAATACGGGCTACTCGGCTTCAGCGGATAGTTCTCGTCCGCATCGTACGGCTCTTCGATCGACCCGTACACTTCGTCCGTCGACACATGCACGAATCGCTGCAACCCGTGCTTGCGCGCGGCCTCCAGCATCACAAACGTGCCCTTCACGTTGGTGTTGATCGAATCCTGCGGCGCGAAGATCGAACGATCCACGTGCGATTCCGCTGCAAAATGCACCACCGCATCCGGCTTCACTTCGCTGAACACGCGATCGACGGCGTCCGCATCCGCGATGTCCGCGCGATGAAACGAATACCGTGCGTCGCCCGAAACGGGCTCCAGATTCTCGAGGTTCCCCGCGTAGGTCAGCTTATCCAGCACCGCGACCGAATGCGCGGTTTCGCGGATCAAAATGCGCGTAAAGCAGGATCCGATGAAGCCCGCCCCGCCGGTCACGATCAGTTTCATTTGTGCTGTGTTTCCCAGTCGTAATTGATCCCGGGATCGTCGTACGCGATGCGTCCTTCATCCTTCGGGTTGTAGGTTTTGTCGGTGACGTACACCAGCATTGCCGGATCCACGCCGATCACTTTGTAACCGTGCCCGACGCCCGGCGGAATGATCAGATGCCACGGCCGGTAGCCGCCGACATACAGCGTGTTCTTGCGGCCGAACGTCGGCGAATCCTGGCGCAGATCCACCAGCGCGACCTGAAACATCCCCTGCGCCGGCACCCAGAAATCGGTCTGTTCCATGTGATAGTGGAACGCCTTCACCGTGCCCGGATAACTCAGAGCGCAAGACACCTGCGTCGTCGCCGGATCGAAGCCGGCAGGCAGCCCCTGGCCGATGCGGATTACTTCGAGAAAATAGCCGCGGTCGTCCGGCCACAGCGGGTACGCGGAAACGCGCACACCATCAATCAGGTCCGCGGAATCAGGCTTCAGGATCACCTTGCCGATTCCGCGCTCACATTGCGGAATGCCCCAGTTCATCTTGTTTGTTTACTCGTCGGCCACGGTCTGCAGCAGCGGTTCGCCCATCGGACTCACACCGCGCGTGCCGGCCACCAGATTGGTCGCGCGCAGCAGGCTTTCGAACGTGCCGGCGTCGGTCCACCAGCCCTTGAGGAAGCCATACGTCATCGTGCCTTCCTGAATGTAGGCGTTGTTGACGTCGGTGATTTCGAGTTCGCCGCGCCGCGACGGCACCAGCTTACGAACCTTGTCGAACACCGTCCCGTCGTACATGTACAAACCAGTCACCGCGTAGTTGGACTTCGGCTTCTTCGGTTTCTCTTCGATGCCCACGATGCGGTTGCCATCCATCTCAGCCACGCCGAAGCGTTCCGCGTCCGAGACTTCTTTGAGAAGGATCTTTGCGCCGCGTTCCTGCCGGCGGAAATCCTCCACCGCATCGCGGATCGAATGTTCCACGATGTTGTCGCCGAGGATCACGCACACCTTCTCGCCGTCGATGAAATGCTCGGCCAGGCTCAGCGCATCGGCGATGCCGCCTTCGCCTTCCTGGTAGGTGTAGTTCAGATGCCGCAACCCGAACTCCTTGCCGTTGGCCAGAAGTCGAAGGAAGTCGCCGGAATTGCGTCCTCCGGTCACGATCAGGATCTCTTCGATACCGGCGTCGACGAGCGTCTGGATCGGGTAATAGATCATCGGCTTGTCGTAGATCGGCAGCAGATGCTTGTTCGTGATCTTGGTCAGCGGGAACAACCGGGATCCCGTTCCACCTGCGAGGACAACACCCTTCATAAACTTTCAGGATACCCCGCCTGGATCGATGCACGCGAAAGCACATGTTTTTGCTACGCTGGCATAGCGGCCCGGGTGGCGAAATCGGCAGACGCAACGGACTTAAAATCCGTTTCCGCGCAAGCGGAGTGCGGGTTCAAGTCCCGCCCCGGGCACCAACCTATTTCGGTTTCGGATTCGGCACGATGAACCGGAGTCTCACCGGCTTCGCGCCAGTCGCCACCGCAGAGGGCTTGCACGTCAACTGCACCGCATCCGCCGGCGACACGATCCGCGTCAATTGTTTTTCACGATCTGTGCCCGTGAGAACCAGCACCTTCGATGACGGCGCAAACATGTCGAGCACGCGGATCGATTCCCCGCCCGCATGGCAATGCACCACCAGTTCCTGATCTTCCTTGAGGACATTCTGCATCGCCTGCACCTGCCCCATCAGGACCGACGCTAAGCCATCCCCGTCCGCCGATGCCTGCGATCCGCCCGCTGGCGCCGCTGCCGGCGTCGTCGTCCCCAGCAGATCCTTGACCTGATCGCCGATCGCTTCTTTGGCGAACTGTTTGGTGATCTCTCCGATTCCCACTGTTCGAGGTTATCTCAACTTCGCGCCAGGCCGGATCTCATCGCTCGCGCGCTTCACGATCGTGTCGCCCTCAGCGACAGCACCCGAGCCGATCACCGTCATGTCGCCTTGCGCACCGGCCTTCTTCACGTTCACCCACTCGGCCGTGCCGTCGGACTTCACGCGGATCACAAACACACGTTCGGTTGTCGTCACCACCGCCGTCGCCGGCACAAGCAATCCCGCAGCCTTATTCACCGGCCAGGCGACTTCCGGATACATCCCGGGCGCCAGCAGCCCGCGCGGATTCGCGACATCGAGTTCCAACGGCAACGTGCGGGTCTTCGGATCCATCGACTGCGGATTGCGCGCCACCGTTCCGTCGAACGTCATCCCAGGATGCGCGGGCACAGTGAACGCAATACGCGCCCCGCGAGGAATCGATCCGGCTTCCGCTTCCGGAAGCGGCACGACCAAACGCAGCCGCGACACCTGTTCCAACTTCAGCAGCGCGCCCGTCGCGGGTCCCGCAAGCGCGCCCGGATGCACGATCCGTTCGGTGATGACGCCATCGAACGGCGCCGTGATCTTCAAGTACCCCTCGAGATCCCGCAGCGGCGCGATTGCCGCCCGCGCGGACTTGATCGAATCCTCCGCTGCCGCAACCGCAGCTTTCGCCGCATCGACGGATTTTTCAGCCTGTACGAGTTCGAGACCGGCGATCGCGCCCGGCGTCTTCGCGGCCGTCCGCAAGCGTTCGAGGGTCGCCTGCAGCGATGCAAGACGCGCCTCCGCTTCCGCCTTGCGCGATTCCGCGGTCTTCACGCGCGACTCGGCTTCCGCGATCTGCGCCGCCATTTCGGGCGCCGACATCTCGACCAGCAACTGCCCCTTCTTCACAGCGGATCCGCGATCCACCATAACTCGCGTGATGTACCCGTTCACACGCGCCATCACATCGACGCGTTCATACGGGAAGATCTCACCGGGGATCCGCAACTTCTTTTCGATGGGCTTCGAGACCACGCGCACCGTCTCGACCTGTTGTGCGGCGAGAGTGACGGAAAGAATCAGGAATAAGCAGCTAAGACGCATGATCGTAATAAGCACTGGCTGGATCGTCAGGATCGAGCGAAGCCGACTTGCGGCGGACCCCGCTTTGCAGAATGGCGTAGAGACAGGGAAGAACAAGCAGCGTGGCGACCGTCGAAAGCGCGAGTCCGCCGATGACGGCGCGGCCGAGCGAGGCCGAAAGATCCGTACCCATCGCCATCGGAACCATGCCCGCAATCATCGCCACCGCGGTCATCAGGATCGCGCGCAAGCGTCCCAGCGCGCCTTCGTGTGCGGCCGATTCAGCCGAAACGTTCTGATCCTTGCGGCGCGCTTCCGCGAACGTCACCACCAGAATCGAGTTCGCCACCGCGATGCCGATCGCCATGATCGCGCCCATGTACGACTGCAGGTTCAACGTCGTCCCCGTCGCAAGCAGTGACAGCACGACGCCTAGCAACACCGCCGGAATCGTCAGCAAAATCGAGACCGCCAGGCGTAGCGACTGAAAGTTCGCGGCCAGCAACAGGAAGATCGCGCCAATCGCAATCAGCACGCCGCGCCGCAGGTTATCGAGCGTTTCCTTCAACGCCGGGAACTGACCGCGAATCGCCACCGTGACGCCCTTCGGCGCATCCCCGGCCCGCCGGATCGCGGCTTCGAGTTCCGGCCCGATCATCCCCAAAGGCTGCCCGTGGATGTTCGCCGTCATGCTCACCACGCGTTGCATGTCGTAACGTTCGACTTCGCCCAGCGCGGTTCCCTGCTTGATCTCCGCGACATCGCTGAGCAGCGGCCGCGCCGCGCCATTCGACATCACCGGCAGATCCGCGATGTCATCCACGGATTTCATGCGATGCTGCGGGATCTCCACTTGAATCTGGAAGCCGTTGCCATTGCCGGGATCGCGCCAGTACATCGGCTCGATGAAGCGGCTCGAGGAGGTCGCGGCCACCAGCGACTTCGCGACACTCGCGGCGGAAAGTCCGAACTGCCCGGCGCGATCCCGATCCATCTTCACTTCCACCGTCGGATAGTCGAGCGCCTGTTTATACTGCAGGTCGCGCAGGTCCTTCAGCTTCGCGAGTTCCGCGTACACCTTCGCGGCATGCGCGCGATTGGCCACCATGTTCGGACCCTGCACCGCAACTTCCACCGGCGTCGGCGATCCGAACGCCAGCACCTTGCCGATGATGTCCCCGGGTTCGAACGACACCAGCACATCCGGCATCTCGGCACGAAACCGCTCGCGCAATTTCTCGGCAATCGCCTCGCTAAAGTTCTCCTTCAACGCAACCGTCAGCACCGCCTCATGCGGACCGCCGGTCCACAGATGAATCGTATTGATTGGGTAACTCGCAGGCTGCACGCCAGTGAACGACGACGAAATCTCAACAGGCGCCGTAGCCTTGATGATGTCCAGCGCACGCAACATCACCAGTTCCGTGCGCTCGATGCGCGTACCGGTCTTGGCCTTCAGGCGAATCTGCAATTGATTCGTCGCCGCCGCGGGAAACAGTTCCGTACCCAGTTGCGGCAGCAGGACCCAAAGTCCCCCGATTGCCGCCACCAGATACACCGGAACGACAGCCCACTTGAGCTTCAGCGCAAGACCCAGGATCGGATCGTACAGAGACCGCAACAGTTGCCCTTCACCGCGCGCATGCTCCTGCTTCATGATCCACGCCGTCAACACCGGCACGAGCGTGCTCGACAGCAGATACGACGACAGCATCGCAAACGCGACCGCCAGCGACAGCGGCACAAACAACTGCTTGCCGACGCCCGTCATCAACATCGCCGGAGCAAACACCGCCAGCACGCACAGCATCGACAGTAACCGTGCGATCGCCGTCTTGCTCGCGGCCTGCAAAATCGAGCGGGACTTGCTGACGCCCTCCGCCATGTGCGCGTGGATGTTCTCGATCTCCACCGTCGCTTCATCGACCAGCACACCGACGGCAAGTGCGAGTCCGCCGATCGTCATGATGTTGATCGTCTGCCCCGTCGCCCACAGCCACACCACCGCACTCAACAGCGACACGGGAATCGTGATGATGACGATGAACGCGCTACGCCAGTCACGCAGGAACAGCAGGACCATCAACCCCGTCAGCACGGCGCCGAGCAACCCTTCGTTGATCAGCGACCGCAGCGCGTTCTCGACATACTTCGACTGATCGAAGATCAGCTCGACCTTCACGTCGTCGGGACACACCGCCTGCATCTTCGGAAGGTTCGCGCGCACCAGGCGCAGAACCGACAAGGTCGAAGCATCCGAACGCTTCGTCACCGGGATGTACACCGTGCGACGTCCGTTGACGTGCGCAAAGCCAGTCACGATGTCGGTGCCGATCTCGACATTCGCGATATCACGCAAATACAGCATCGGCGCGCCAGTGCCCGTCGCGCGCACCGGCGAATCCATGAGCATCTGCACGTCGCCGCCGACATTCGCATTTGTGCTCGCAATGCGCGCGAAATCGTCAATTCGGATCACGCCCGACGGCATCACGGTGGTCGCCTTGTTGACCGCGGCAATCGCGTCCTCCGGCGAAATCCGATGTTGCCGTAATTTGTCGGGATCCAGCCGAACCACCATCGTCCGCTGGTTGCCTCCAAACGGCGGCGGCGCGGACACACCCGGCAGCGTCGCAAACAGCGGCCGCACCTGGTTCAACGCGATGTTCTGCATTTCACCCGGACTGCGCGTCGGGCTCGAGAACACTAACTGTCCAACCGCCACCGAACCCGCGTCGAACCGCGTCACGAACGCCGGAACCGCGCCCGGCGGAAAGAACGCACGCGAACGGTTGACATACCCGATCACCTCCGCCATCGCCTGATCCATGTCCGTCCCGGGATGGAAAGTCAACTTGATCAGCGCCGCGCCCTGTATGCTCTTGGACTCGACATGCTGAATCCCCGACACATACAGCAGGTGGTACTCGTAGTAATACGTAACGAAGCCTTCCATCTGCTGTGGATCGAGGCCGCCATACGGCTGTGCGATGTACACAGTCGGCGACCCGAGATCGGGAAAGATGTCGAAGCGGCTGCGTTCGATCGCCAGCCACGACGCCAGCAACACGGCGACGACAGCCACGAGAATCGTGATGGGCCGGCGCATGGCCAGCAGGACGAGTTTCATCGGGTGAGTTTCAGGAACGGTTCGAGATCGCCCACCGCCGCTGCCTCATACAAAATTGCGCGCCACACATTGAGATTTGCGAGGCCGGCGTCGATCTCCGTCTGCGCCAGCACCCGCTCGGCGTCCGCGACTTCCACAATCGTCGCGAGCCCCGCTTCGTATCGCGCCAGCACCTGCTGCTTCGCCTCGCGGGCCGCCTTCAATTGAATCGGGATGTTGTTGAGCGTCCGCTGCGCCGCCAGCAGCATCGCGCGCGAACGCTCCAACTGGCCGTTCAACTCGCGAATCACCTGCTCGTACTTCGCCTGCTCCGCTTTCTCGCGATGCGTCTCCGCTTCCTTCTTCGCGCGGATCGCCGGCAGGTCGAACAACGGGAACATCACCGTGAATCCCACCGCCCAGTTCTGAATATTAGGACCCAGTCCCGACACGGCGTTCCCCGCATTGCCGGGCCCGCGCAACGGATCATAGGCGCCGACGCCGCGCGCATATGACGTCCCCTGCACGCTGAACTTCGGATAGTACGTTTTATCGAGCGCCTTCTCGCGAGCCTTCACTTCGTCAATCGCAGCCGACTGCTCCTTCGCCCGCGGATGCTGATCGAGCGGAACCTTCTCGTAAACAACCTTCGGCGCCTTGGCGAGAATCTCGCCGGGAACGGCTCCAATCGTCTCGCCCACCAGTTGCGCAAGCGCCGCCTTGGCGAGATCCCGCGCCTGATCCGCCTGGATCACCATATTCATCGCCATCGCCGCTTCGGCCTGCGCCCGCGTCAAATCGCCTCCGGGACGAAGTTCCGCCTGCACCACGGCCTGCACCGCGCGCTCGACATTGACCGCACGCACGTAACTCGCTCCTGCGGCCTTCGCCGTCTCCTCGGCAGCCAGCAGTGTCAGGTACGTATCCGCGGTGAGTTGCGCGACCTCGAACTCGTTGCGCGCAATCCCCAATTCCGCGTGCTTCTTCCCCGCATCGGCAACCTCGACCTGCGCGCGCCGGAGTCCGAAATCAAAAGGCTCCCACGTCACCAGCACGCCGACCGTAGATCCCCACACGCTCGACATGGTGTTCGTAAACAGCGCAGGACCCGAAATCGGCGCCACGATCTGCGACGGCAGCAACAGTCCAAACGTGTTGTTGCGAGTGGCGCGATTCAATCCGGCAATCGCGTCGACTTTCGGCAAAAAGCTGGTCCTCGCCAGTTGGATTTGCGCGGCAGCCGCTCGAGCCTGTTCCTGGGAAACGCGAATAGACGGATATGTTTTGGACGCGACGGCGACGGCTTCCGAGATCGTCATCGGCTTGGCCACCGCGCGCGTCGTCGATACGAGTTCCTGCGCGCACAGCGGCGCAAACAGGAGTGTCAGAATTGCGGGATGCAAACCAACAGTCTATCTACTATTCGCGGCAGATGCCGCGTTTGCTCGCCCGCACGAATCGCACGACGTGCAGCGTGTGCTCGGTCGGAACCTCGGTTTCGATCCGCGTCAACGCGTCCTCGAGCTTCAGCCCCGCTTTAAACAACAACCGGTACGCCTGTTTCAAAGCCTGCACCTGCGGATACGTGAACCCGGCACGTTTCAGCCCGACGACATTCAGCCCCTTGGGCGCGATGTTGAAGTCCGAATACAGAAAGTATGGCGGAACATCCGAATTCACGCGCGTATTGCCGCCGATCATCGCCAGCCGGCCGATCTTCGAAAACTGGTGGATCACCACACCGCCGCTGATGAACGCCTGGTCTTCGATCTCCACATGTCCGGCCACCAGCGCGCAACTCGCGATCACGGTGTTCGAACCGACCGTCGAGTTATGCGCGATGTGCCCCGACGTCATGATGTAGTTGTTGTCGCCGACGATCGTCGACGTCTCCGGCTGCGTGCCGCGCGAAATCGTGTAGTGCTCGCGGATCTTGTTGCCGGATCCGATCTTCAGATAGCTGCGGTCGCCCTTGAAGTTCTTGTCCAGCGGATCCGTCCCCAGCACCGTCCCGGCGGAAATCTCGTTCCGCTCGCCAAGCGTCGTCCAGCGCTTGACGTACACATACGGCTCCAACTTACAGAACCCGCCGATCACGACATCCTGTTCGATGATGCAGAAATCAGCGATATGGACCTGAGGTCCGATCACGGCATCGGGGTGCACGCGAGCGGTTGGCGCGATCACCGCCGAAGGGTCGATGGGCATAAAACAGTATGATAACGGCTAGATGCTCATTCGCGATCTGGCAGCAGCGCTCGAGGCCCGTTACAGCGGCGATGGAGAGTACGAAGTAACGGCCGTGGCGCCGCTCGAAGAGGCTGGTCCGCGGGATCTCTCGTTCGTATCCAACCCGAAGTTCGCGCAAACGGCAATCCAGGGCAAAGCCGGCTGCCTGGTGCTGCCGCCGGGCTACGAGATCCCCGGCCGCAACCTCATTTTCCACCCGGATCCTCGCGCCGCAGTCGCCCGCCTCATCCCGCTCCTGCATGACCTGCAAAAACCCGCGGCAGGCATTCATCCGTCAGCCGTGATCCACCCGGAAGCGCGGGTCCACGAAACAGCCTCCATCGGTCCCTTCTGCTCCATCGGACCTCGCTGCGTCATCGGCGCACATGCGATCCTCTACCCGCGCGTGTCCCTCTACCGCGACGTCACGGTCGGCGAACGCACCATCCTCCATTCCGGCGTCGTACTCGGCGCAGACGGGTTCGGCTTCGTCTGGCGCGACGATCATTACGAGAACTTCCCGCAGGTCGGCAAGGTGATCATCGGCAACGATGTCGAAATCGGCGCGAACTCCTGTGTCGACCGCGCTGCCCTGGGCGTCACGTCGATCGGCGACGGGACGAAGCTCGACAACATGGTCCACATAGGCCACAACTGCAAACTCGGCAAACACGTCGCGATCGCGGCGCAGACCGGACTCGCGGGCGGCGTCATCGTTGAAGACCGCGCGATCATCGGCGGCCAGGTCGGCTTCGGCGACAAGGCGCGCGTCGAAGCCGGAGCCATCATCGGATCCGGCGCCGGGATCCTCACGTCGAAAGTCGTGCGCGCTGGAGAACCGGTGTGGGGCACGCCCGCACGTCCTCTCCGCCAGTACCTGAAGCAGCTTGCTGCGCTCTCGCGCCTCGCCAGGAAATGAGAAAGCCACCCCGGTGAGGGTGGCTCTCTGTTGTCTCTATATGTATGATCGGCTGATCGGTATTAGGGCCGGCCGACGTTCTCCGCTTGCAGACCCTTCGGGCCTTGCTTCACTTCGAACTCCACCTCTGCGCCTTCTTCGAGCGTCCGGTAACCGTTCATCTGGATCGCCGAGAAGTGCACGAATACGTCCTCACCAGTCGAACGCTGGATGAAGCCGAATCCCTTGGCGGCATTAAACCACTTCACTACACCTTTTTCTTTCACTACTGTAATTCTCCTAAGGCTTGGCACACGAAGGGCGGTGGGTTCCGGTCAGGTACATGGTCCTTATGTGGAAACGATCCCCGCGCACATCGGGCAAGACTTCCCCAATTGTTGCATGATGCGCAGGGATCGCGCAATTCAACCGGCAAAGGCCGGGGCGGCCCCATGACGCACAAGAAACAGCCGCCGCACCAGTCCGTTTTGCCGGCTGTCAAGGAATTAGCCGCGGCGTCCGCCGCCCATCAACCGCAGCAGGATGTTGAGGGTCGCGACGAACACGTTGAAGAGCCCCGCAAACAGCGCCAACGCCCCTGGAATCGGGCTGTCCGCATCGGGACTGCGCAGTACGCCGCTCGTCGAATAGACGAGTCCCAGCACGCCCATGATGCCGATGCCCGCGCTGATCAGGATCCCCAGCCAGCCGATGTTCATGAACATGTTCAGCACCACCGCGGCCGACACGGCGACGAAAAGTCCAATCATGATTCCCCTGGGAGCCGAGAATTCACGCTTCGACACGAACACGAACCCGGTGATCGCCACGAAAACCGCCCCGGTGATCATCAGCGCCGCCAGAATCATCTCCGGAGCCACGATCGACGCGAACGCGAGCAGCGGCGACAGCACGATGCCGGCCAGGAACCCGTCGGCGACCAGCGCCGTAACGCCCAACACAGGATTGTGGCGGCACGCCATGGCCACCCACGGCACGACGTTCAACAGCACGAGCGCGGCGATCATGCCGAGTTTGCTCGTGAAGAACCGCAGCACCGTTTCGGAGGTCGAACCAATATAGCCTCCAGCCATCGCGCAAAAGACCGAGACGCCGAGCAGAAAATAGGTCTGTTTGATGACCGAAGCCTGGGTTTGCGTGAGCGGAGTCGTTCCGGACAGCTTTTCCCAGGCGGAAGGTTGAGTCGAATATTCGTTCAAGGCTTGAAATCCTTTCTTGATCTGCTTCCTATGCTAGCCGAACGCGGCGGGCCGCAACACTCAGGGGCTGCGCCGTGTTGCGATAATGAAATCCACTGTGGGCTCTCTTCGTTCCAATCCGCGCGGCGGGACGGGCGGCGCCGCGGCTCCCACCAGCCACGGCCACACCGCTGACCGCTACTTCCAGCTCAAAAGCGAGATCCATCGCAAGCTGATCGGGGTCCTCAACATGGACCGCGTCAACTCGATTCCCAAAGACCGGGTCCGCGCGGAAATCGGCCGCGTCGTCGAACGCCTGCTCGACGACGAGCGCGTGCCGATGACCACCGGCGAGCAGAACAAGATCATCGAAGAGGTCCTCGACGAGACGCTCGGCCTGGGCCCGCTCGAACCGCTTCTCAAAGAGCCTTCAATCTCGGACATCCTGGTCAACAAGTACGACAAGGTCTACGTCGAACGCTACGGACGCCTCACGCTCACGCCCGTGCGATTCAAAGACAATGGGCACCTGCTGCACATCATTGAAAAGATCGTGTCGCAGGTCGGCCGTCGTGTCGACGAAGCGCAACCCCTCGTCGACGCGCGCCTCCCCGACGGATCCCGCGTCAACGCCATCATCCCGCCGCTCGCGCTCGATGGACCCGCGCTCTCCATCCGCCGCTTCGGACGCCACGTCATCACGTCCGAAGAGATGGTCCAGAACAAGACGATCATGCCCGGCATGCTGCAGTTCCTCGCGGCCTGCGTGGCGGCGAAGACCACCATCCTCATCTCGGGCGGCACCGGCTCCGGCAAGACGACCACGCTGAACGCGCTTTCGCGCTTCATTCCCGAAGACGAGCGCATCATCACCATCGAAGACACTGCCGAACTGCAGTTGCAGCAGCGGCACGTCGTCAAATTCGAAACCCGCCCGCCGAACCTCAACAAGGAAGGCGGCATCAACCAGCGGCAACTCGTCCGCACAGCTTTGCGTATGCGTCCGGACCGCATCATCGTCGGCGAGTGCCGCGGCGGCGAAGCCCTCGACATGTTGCAGGCGATGAACACCGGCGTCGAGGGTTCGATGACCACCATCCACGCCAACTCGCCGCGCGACGCCTTTTCGCGTCTCGAAGCGATGGTGCTGATGTCGGATGTCGAGATGCCGTCGAAGGTAATCCTGCAGCAGGTGTCGAGCGCCATCAAGATGGTGGTGCAGGTGTCGCGCCTGCAGGACGGCTCACGCAAAATCATCGCGATCTCCGAGGTCCTCGGCGTGCAGAACGACCGCGTCGAGGTCCACGACATTTTCTTCTTCGAGCGCATGGGAGTGACGCCCGAAGGCAAAGTACAGGGCCGCTTCCGCTGGTCCGGCACGACGCCTAAAATCCTGCAGCGCATCAAAATCGCCGGCATCCCTCTGGACGAAAACGTCTTCAACGAAGTGATGGAAGTGAACCTCTAGCGCCTGCGCTATCCTGGCATTTGGTTCGCACATCTCAAATTGTCCTTGTCTAACCGTCGCGCCTCTTCATTGACGCGCACGGCCGATGCACGCTAGCGCTCGCATCCAGCAGCGGGCGTACTCTGTCCATTCGGTTTCCGGCAAGGATTTCCACCAGTGAACTTAGAACAAATGGGTTGGTCCGCGTGGTTCGCGGACCGGTTCGATTCTTCCTTCGAACCAGCACGCGTGGCAAGCGCCTCGCGTGAACATTTTCTCGTCTGGACCGCGAGTTCAGGCGAACGGCACGCCACCATCAGCGGACGTTTCCGCTACCAGAATCCGGACCTCCGCCCGGTCACCGGCGACTGGGTCCAACTTCGCGACGGTAGCGTCATCGAAGACGTACTTCCGCGCCGCACGCGCATCTCCCGCAAAGATCCGGGACGCGGCGTCGATGAGCAGGTCCTCGCTGCCAACGTCGATCGCTTGTTCATCGTCTCCGGACTCGATCACGACTTCAATCCGCGGCGTCTCGAACGGTACCTGCTCCTCGCGGCCGAGAGCGGCGCCGAACCGGTGATCCTGCTCAACAAGGCGGACCTCCACGACGACGTGTCGCCCTTCGTCGAGCGCACGCAAGCAGTCGCCGGTTGCGAGATTCTCGCGGTCAGCGCACGCGAAGGCTGGGGACTCGCGGCGATCCCTTCCCTGCTCCGTTCCGGCGAAACCGGCGCACTCATCGGATCCTCCGGGGCGGGCAAGTCGACGATCGTGAACGCACTCCTCGGCGAAGAGCGGCAGCGCACACACGCTGTCCGCGAATCCGATCAACGCGGCCGTCACACCACCACGCACCGCGAACTCCTGCGCATGCCCGGCGACTGGCTGCTCATCGACATGCCCGGCCTGCGCGAACTGCAACTGTGGGCGGATCCCGAACGCGTCGACGATTCCTTCGCCGAGATCGCGGAACTCGCCTCGCAGTGCCGGTTTCGCGACTGCCGGCACCAGGGGGAACCCGGCTGCGCCGTCGCCGCGGCGGCACTCGACGAAGACCGGCTTCGCAGCTACGAGAAGCTGCAACGGGAACTCCAGCATCTTAACCGGGAGCGCAACATCCATGCCGCCCTGGACGAAAAGAAACGCTGGAAGTCCATCCACAAAGCAATGCGGAACTTCGACAAACGCAAGTAGCCGCGCGCCTCAGGCGGGGACCTCGATGCCGGTCCGGGTCCCCTCGCCGGGCTTCGAATCAATCCACATCCGGTAATCAGGGCCGTACAACACCTTCAACCGCTCGTTGACGTTGCTCACGCCGATCCCCAAATCGAAGATCGTATTCAGCCGCTCATCGGGGATCCCGACGCCATCGTCTTCGATCACGATATGCAGCCGGCTGCCTTCCAGGCGAGACCGCACGTGGATCGTCCCACCGCCCACTTTGCCGCCGATCCCGTGTTTGATGCTGTTCTCGACGATCGGCTGCAGCAGCATCGACGGCACCGGCCGGTCGAGCGTATCCGGCGCAATCTCTTTCACGAACTTCAGCTTGTCGCCGAACCGCACCATCTCGATCGCCAGGTAATCATCGATGAACGACAATTCCTCGCGCAGCGGACTCAGGCTTTCGGTATTCTTCAGCAACCGCCGCAGGATGTGCGACAGCTTGTACACCACACGCCGCGCCTCTTCCGGATCTGTGCGAATCAACGACGCCACCGAGTTCAGCGTATTGAACAAGAAATGCGGATTGATCTGCCGCGTCAAAGCTTCGAGCCGCGCCTGGTTCAAAGACGACGCCTGCGCTTCCAGCTTCCGCTCCGTGCGATTGCTGTTCCAGATCTTCAACGGCAGGATCGTCGCAAACAGCGTCGTCGCGTACACGGCAATCGATTCGAGCGTCGTCGGCTCGCTGCTCCACGACGACAACATCGAAAACGACATGTGCGCGGGAAACAGTCCCGCGACGGCCGAGCGGAAGACTTCGCAGACTACGATGGTCGACACGCACAACAAACTGAATCCCGCCTGCCGCCAGTCGGGACGCTTCCGCACCAGCCGGTAGATCGTGTAATCGAAAAACGGCGTGATCTGCCAGATCGCGTCCTCGTGCGGCGTCACGTCGCGCAGCAGGCCGCCGAGCACGCCGACGGCCCCGAACACGGGCATCGTGAGCAACTCACCGCTGAGCATCGCGGGGATCGAAATCAGCACGCCCGTCAACAATCCGGTCACATAGCCGCCCATCATTCCGAAGAGCAGGCTGCCTTCGAGGCCGAGGTCCACGGCCTGATACGTATTGCGCGTCAGCACACGCACGGCGACGCCGGACGCATAGATGAGCGCGCCGCCAAACGCCATTTTGATGCGTTGAGGCAGCGTCCGATCCTCGCCCAGAAGCATGCGCTGAAACCGGCCGGATCGCAGGAGGATGCTCGCCAGCCCGGCCGAGACGGCCAGCTTCACGAGCAGCAGGATCATGTGTTGTTCGAACAAGACTCTATACTAAATACTAGAACCCTCCAATTTCTTCATGGTGAGTCCCATAGAGTTAGTGCATGCGGCGGAAGCGGATTTTCCGACCGAATACGGGCATTTCCGGATCCACGGTTTTTTGGCCGGCGATGAGGAACTGGTCGCGATCGTGATGGGCGACATCGTCACGGACAAGCGGCCGCTCCTGTTGCGGATCCATTCGCAATGCCTCACCGGCGATGTCTTCCACAGCCTCCGCTGCGATTGCCGCGAGCAACTCGAACTCGCGGTCGAAGGCATCGCGCGCGAAGGCCGCGGCATGCTGATTTACGAACCCAAAGAAGGCCGCGGCATCGGCCTCGTCAACAAACTGCGCGCCTACGAACTGCAGGACCAGGGTCATGACACCGTCGAGGCGAACGTCGCTCTCGGCTTCGACCCGGATCTTCGCGATTACGAGTGGCCCGGTCGCATCCTGCAACACTTCGGCGTCACGCAGGTCCGGCTGATGTCCAATAACCCGAAGAAAATCGAAGCACTCGAAAGCACCGGCATTGAAGTCGTCGAGCGCGTGCCCATCGTCGCCCAACCGCGCGAGACGCGCGAAGAGTATCTGCGCACCAAGAAGGAGAAGATGGGCCACCTCATCTAGCCGCGCGGCCTTATGTTCTCCGCTTCCCTGCTCCTCACCGCCGCGTTCCTCGCTCAGTGGACGCCCATCACGGCGCCCGCGACCAAAGCCTCGCTGCGTGGACTCTCGGCCGTGAACGCTAACGTCGCGTGGACCTCCGGCGCAGGCGGCGCGATTTTCCTCACCGTCGACGGAGGGCGCACCTGGCTCGACCGCAGTATCGCCGGCAATCTCGACTTCCGTGACATCCAGGCCTTCGATGAAAAGACCGCCGTTGCGATGTCCGCGGGACCCGGCGCGCAGTCGCGTATCTACCGAACCGAAGACGGCGGCGCACAGTGGACCCTCACCCATCAGAACAAGCAGGACAAAGGATTCTACGACTCCATCGCGTTCTGGGACCGGCGGCGCGGCATCCTCGTCGGCGACCCGGTGGATGGAATGTTCACCATCCTCACGACGTCCAACGGCGGCGTCACGTGGCAGCCGATTCCCGCCACGGCAGGCATGCCGGCGGCGAATGAAGGCGAAGGCGCCTTCGCGGCAAGCGGCACGTCGATCACCGTGCAACCCGGCGGCAAAGTCTGGTTCGGAACCGGCGGCAAACTCGGCGGACGCGTGTTCCTTTCCGAAGACTGGGGACGCACATGGACCGTGGTGCAGACGCCGATCCGCCACGATTCCGAAAGCTCCGGCATCTTCTCGATCCTCTTCCGCGACGCACGCAACGGCATCGCGGTCGGCGGCGATTACCGCAAGCTCAAGGAGGCATCCGGCACGATGATTGTCTCAAGCGACGGAGGCCGCACCTGGACACTCGCAAACGGCTTGACCGGCTTCCGCTCCGCGATCGTGACGATGCAGCAGGTGTGGTTCGCAACGGGCCCCGAAGGATCCGATTTTTCCGAGGACGGCGGCGCAACTGGCGATCCATCCCCTCTCCGGGCTACCACTCGTTATCCAAATCCTTCGCATCCGGATTTGACGGGCGGGTATCTAAAGTGAAGGTGTTAGAGTAAGAAGTAACCAACGCCCCCGTTTTGTCGCTGACCTAATAAGACACTCCAACTATGTGGATCGTACGACTCGCGCTACGCCGCCCGTATACGTTCGTGGTGATGGCGATTGTCATTTGTGTACTCGGCGGACTCGCCGTCGTGCGCATGCCCGCGGACATCTTTCCGGAAATCAACATCCCGATCGTCAGCGTGATCTGGGCCTATGGCGGCATCTCGGCAGAAGAGATGTCGGACATGGTCACCATTCGATCCGAACGCGGCTTTACGACGTCGGTCAACGATATCGAACACATCGAATCGCGCTCGCTGCAAGGCGTCGGCCTGATCCGCATGTTTTTCCATCCAACGGCCAAAGTCGAAGCCGCGGTGGCGCAGTTATCCGCCAGTTCGAACTCGATGGTGCACTTTCTTCCGCCCGGCATCACGTCGCCGTTCATCCTGCGCTATAGCGCTTCGACAGTACCGATCCTGCAGATGAGCGTGTCGAGCGAAACGCTCAGCGAGCAAGTGCTCTTCGACTACGCGGTGAACGTGATCCGCACGCAGATGGCGACCGTGCAGGGCTCTTCGGTGCCGATGCCATACGGCGGCAAGCCGCGGCAGATCATGGTCGACCTCGACCCGGACAAACTGCACGCCAAAGGCTTGTCGCCCGTCGACGTCGTCAACGCGCTCAACGCCCAGTCGCTGACGCAACCCGCGGGCTCCGCCAAGATCGGGAACCGCGAATATACGATCCGCCTCAACAACTCGCCGGAGACGGTGAACCTGTTCAACGGCATCCCGGTCAAGTCGTCGCCCAACGGCACGGTTACCTACATGCGCGATGTTGCGAGCGTCCATGACGGCTTCGCCGTGCAGACCAACGTGGTCCGCCACGACGGCAAACGCGGACTTCTGCTGACGATTCTTAAGAATGGTAGTTCGTCGACGCTCGACATCGTGTCGAAGATGAAGTCCGCACTGCCGCGGATCAAGTCCGTTCTGCCGCCGGAAGTCAACATCAACTGGCTGTTCGACCAGTCGATCTTTGTGCGCGCCGCCATTGAGAGCGTGCTCAAGGAAGCCGCCACCGCCGCCATCCTGACGGGATTGATGATCCTGCTCTTCCTCGGATCCTGGCGCAGCACGATCATCGTCTGCGTTTCGATTCCCTGCTCGATCTTCACCTCGCTCGCCATCATGTACCTGATGGGCGAAACGATCAACATCATGACGCTGGGAGGTCTGGCCCTTGCGGTCGGCATCCTGGTCGACGACGCGACGGTGGAAATCGAGAACATCCACCGCAACCTCGCGCAGGACAAGCCGCTCGTCAAAGCCATTCTCGACGGCGCGCAGCAGATCGCGGTGCCAACCTTCGTGTCGACCCTGTGTATCTGCATCGTGTTCGTGCCGGTCGTCTTCCTGAGCGGCACGGCGAAATTCCTGTTCACGCCGCTCGCTCTCGCGGTGGCCCTCGCGATGGGCGCTTCATACCTGCTGTCCCGAACGCTGGTTCCGACGATGGTGCGCTTCCTGCTCGCAAAGGAAGTCGACCTCTACCAGCACCACGACGCCGAACACAAGGAAGCCGGCTGGATCTGGAAGGTCCACATGGCGTTCAACCGCTGGTTCGAACTGCGGCGCAATGCGTACCGCCGGCTGCTCGCAGGCGCTCTCGAAAACCGCAAAACGATTCTGGTCTTCTTCCTGTTCGTAACCATTGCGGCAGGATCGCTGATTCCCTTCATTGGAACCGACTTCTTTCCGTCAGTCGACGCCGGACAGATTCGCCTGCACGTCCGCACCGCTGCAGGTACGCGCCTCGAAGAAACCGAACGGCTGTTCGCCGACATCGAGGGCACGATCCGCACCATCATCCCCCGCGAAGATCTGAAGGACATCCTCGACAACATCGGCCTGCCGAACGCCGGCATGAACCTCGGCTACAGTGACAGCGTCACTGTCGGATCGTTCGACGGCGAGATCCTCATCTCGCTCAACAAAGAGCACGCGCCGACCGAAGGCTACATCAAGGCCCTGCGCAAACAACTTGGCGAGAAGTATCCCGAAGAATTGTTCTTCTTCCAGCCCGCCGACATCGTGGCGCAGATCCTGAACTTCGGCATTCCCGCGCCGATCGATATCCAGATCGCCGGTCCGTTCCGCAACTACGATGCGAACTTCAAGCTGGCGCGCGAAGTGCAGCGCCGAATCGCCACGATCCCCGGCGCCGTGGATACGCACATCATGCAGATGGACGACGTGCCGGAACTCAAGGTCAACGTCGACCGCACGCGAGCCCGCCAGATCGGATTGAGCCAGCAGGACGTGCAGCGCAGCATGGTGGTCAGCCTCGCTTCGTCGGCGTATGTCGGCACCAACTGGTGGCTGAATCCGGTGAACGACGTGGACTATCTGGTCGCCGTACAGACGCCGCCGCACAAGATCGAGTCGACGAGCGACGTGTTGAAGACGCCGCTGCGCATGCCGGACGGCAAGACGCAACAGTTGCAGACCATCGCGGATATCGAGCGCACCAGCGGCCAGGCCGTGGTCAGCCACTACAACGCGCAGCCGATGATCAACATCTATGCGAACGTCCAGGATCGCGATCTCGGATCGGTTTCGCGCGAAGTGTACAAGGTGCTCGATGAGTTCCAGAAGAAACTGCCGCGCGGATCTTTCTTCAACCTGCGCGGCCAGGTCGAGACGATGGAAAAATCGTTCATCGGCATGGGCTTCGGCATCTGCTTCGCCATCCTGCTCGTGTACTTCATCATGGTGGTGAACTTCCAGAGCTGGATCGATCCGTTCATCATTCTGATGGCGCTGCCGGGCGCGTTGAGCGGCATCCTGCTGATGCTGTTCCTGACGCAGACGACGATTTCCGTGCCGTCTCTGATGGGCGCGATCATGAGTATCGGCGTCGCGACGGCAAATTCGATTCTGCTCGTGAACTTCGCAAACGACGTTCGCGCAAATGGACTTTCCGCGAAAGAGGCCGCGCTCGAGGCCGGAGCGACTCGACTCCGTCCCGTTGTGATGACCGCGCTGGCGATGATCCTCGGCATGCTGCCGATGGCTCTCGGTTGGGGCGAAGGCGGCGAACAGAACGCTCCGCTCGGCCGCGCCGTGATCGGCGGATTGATCGTCGCAACAGTCGCGACTCTCTTCTTTGTTCCGGTGGTTTACAGTTACCTGCGCAAGGGCGCACCGAAGGATTATGATCGTGAGGAATTGGCATGACATCCAGGCGTAGTCTGCTATCGTTGCTCACCGTGTTGTCGCTGGCGATCGCCGGCGTGATCGGCGCGGGAATGTGGCCGCGTCTGAACAAGCAGAAGGCTTTACTGGCGGAAGCGAAGTCGGAAAGTGCGAAGCTGCCCGTGGTGCGCATCACCAAGGTCAAGCGCGCCGAAGGCAGCGCGGACCTCGAACTTCCCGCCGACCTGCAGGCGTTGATCGAATCGCCGATCTATGCCCGCGTTGAAGGCTACATTTCGAAGCGCAACGTCGACATCGGATGGAAGGTCAAAAAGGGGCAGGTCCTCGTAGAACTGGAGACTCCGGAACTCGACCAACAGTTGCGGCAGGCGCGCGCGGCGGTCTCGCAGAGCGCCGCGGCCATGAAGCAGGCGGAAGCCACCCTCGCGCAGTCGAAAGCAGCCCTGAAGCTCGCGCAGATCACCACCGAACGATGGAAGAAACTCGCCGCCGAAGGCGTATCGTCGAAGCAGGAAGCGGACGAAAAGGAAGCGACCTACAACGTGCGCCAGGCGGAAACCGAAGCCGCCGCGGCGAACGTCGCGTCGGTGCAAGAAGCGCGGCGCGCCGCCGAAGCGAACCTCAACCGGCTCGAGGAATTGAAGTCGTTCAGTAAGCTCCCCGCGCCGTTCGACGGCATCATCACCTATCGCAATCCCGACATCGGCACGCTCATTTCGGCCGGAGCGGGACAGAAGGAGATGTTCCGCGTGGCGGACATCAGTACGATCCGCGTGTTCGTCAACATCCCGCAGGCGTATGTGAACGACGTGCGTCCGGGCATCCCGGCGAAGCTGCGGATCGACGAACTGAATCGTACGATCGACGTCAAGGTCGGCGGCATCGCCAACGCGCTGGACATGACGACGCGCACGATGCTCGCGGTGATCCGGATCCCGAATCCAGATGGATCGCTCATGCCGGGCATGTTCTCTCGCGTCCTGTTGAAGCTTCCGAATCCGCCGTCGATCCTATCCGTGCCCGCCGACACGGTCGTGTCACGCAACGAGGGCACATTCGTGGCTGTCGTGAAGCCGGACCGCCGCATCCAGTTCCGCAAGATCAGCATCAGCCGCGACACGGGCGTGTCGGTCGAAGTCAATCA
The DNA here is from genome assembly GCA_964627455.1 of uncultured Solibacteraceae bacterium. Lineage (GTDB taxonomy): Bacteria > Acidobacteriota > Terriglobia > Bryobacterales > Bryobacteraceae > F-183. Next base: position 77,552 of record CAZVKC010000035.1, read on the forward strand.
GGGCGTCAGCGAAGGCGACGTATTGGTCATGAATCCGAACGACGAAATCCGCGACGGCGTGATGGTAGACATGAAGGCCGAACCCGCGTCGAAGGCGGGTCCGGCCAAGAAGCAGTCCTAACCGACCCTTACTTGGCTGAGGCTCGCAGGGCCAACTGGCCTTTGCGGCTCAGGTCGATGGCGTGCGTCAGGACTCGGAGGGCTTCCTGCGGAGCGTGAAAGCCGGTGGAGTTTTCTGCTTCGACGAAGTCGATGTAGAACTGCGCCTGACGCTGGAACTCCCAGGCGTCCTTCAACTGCGCGTCGGTCGCTCCTGCGTCCTTGCGGGCCTTGATGTCGGAGATCAGATCCATCAGCGCGTTCATCGCCACATTGCGGGACTCGGTGAAGCGGCCCTGGATCGTTTCGACGCGCGCTTTCATTTCCTCTTCGGGGAAGTGGTGGCAACCCTGGCAGGCGCGGTTGATGTTCAACATCGGGCTCTGCACGTGGTGATCGCTGATCTTCATGCCGCCTTCGCGTTTGTACGGCATGTGGCAATCGGCGCAAGCCACGCCGCTGCGCGCGTGCACGCCCTGGTTGTACATCTCGAACTCGGGGTGCTGCGCCTTCAACACAGGAGCGCCAGTGTCCTTGTGCACGAAATCCTTGTGGCCGTTTTCCTTGTAGTAGGCGTAGATCTCGTCGACTTTGAGTCCTTTGGCCCAGGGGAACGTCAGCCGTTTTTCAGGACCCTTGAAGTAGTACTCGACGTGGCACTGGCCGCAGACGTAGCTGCGCATTTCCTGCGCGCTGGCCATCGTATTGGGATCGTAGTTGGCGACGCCTTGTGACGCCTTGAACGCCTTGATGCCTTCGAGGAAGCCGGGGCGGGTGACGCGCAGCTTCATGGTGGTAGGCTCGTGGCAATCGATGCAGGCGACGGGATGGTTCACCAGCTTGGTCGCCTCGTTATACGGCAACTGGTTGATCTTCTCGAACCCGGCGGTTATGTCGCCGTTGCCGGCTTTCTTCATCGCAACGTACACGGATCCATGGCATTGCAAACAGGTGCCGGGCTGTTTGAATTCGGTGACGCGGCGCGTGTAGCGCTGGTCGTCGAGCATGTAGGCATGGCCGCGCTCTTCGCGGAAATCGACGGAAAACGGATAGCCGGCCCACATCGTTTTGAGCCGGGGATCCTCTTCGAGCTTGCTTTGCGACACGATCGTGCGCGGGTCCGCCTTGGTCGGGCTATGCGACATCGATTCGGATCCGCCATAGCGCGTGCGCGTCATGTCGACGGTGCGTTTATAGGCGTCGAATTGCAGCGGAAAGTTGCGACCCCAGACGGCGGGGTCGTCCGTGTCGTCCGTGATCTCGACGACCTTGAAGAACGTCTGTTTCCCTTCCTGTTTGCGCTCCATGATGTTGACGAGTAGCGCGCTCACGCCGATGGTGGCGACGGCAGTGATGCCCGCGACGATCGTCCATTGCTTCGAATCCATGAAGAGAGTCTCCTATTGATGCCCGGCATTGCGGTGGCAGCGAACACAGTTCAACTGTTCGTGCGCGGTCGCGTGGGGGCCGGAAATTTGCGAGGTGATTTCCGCGTGGCATTTCATGCACGCGCCGTTGGTGATGTCGTGATTGCGGCGCGTGATCTGAATACGGTCGGGAAAGCGGCCGGTGGTGAAGGCCCAGGAATGGAAGTAGCCGTTGATGGCTTTGGTCGCGTATTTTCCGAAGAATCCGGCCGGGGCATGGCAGTCGTTGCAGACCGCTGCTTTGCGGTGCGAACCCTTCATCCAACCTTCGTATTGTTCCTGCATGACGTGGCAGTTGGCGCAGGCGGCGGGATCGTTGGTCAGATAGGCGGCGCCCTTGGCGTAGCCGAAAGTGAAAATCCCCAACCCCAAAACCAGGCCCGTCAGAACCGCAGCCAATACCGGAACAATTACGCCTCGATTCCGCATGATGTCCTCTAGATTTATCAAATCCCGAAACGGTGTTTTGCGTATGTGACATAAGTCACTGACCGAAGAATCTCGAGGTCCTAGCTTGGAAGCAAGAGGAGTAACGAGATGTCTCTCATTTGGCTGGTTCCGGTGACGCTGCTGGCGCAATCCGCTGGGGCGCCGCCGTCGGCTCCAGCGCCCTTGAAGATCGGGGACGTAACGGTACAGGGTTCGATCCGGTCTCGCGTGGAAGCCTGGGACTGGTTCGGCGCTAATGACGACAGCGTGTACACGTATTCGGGAACGCTCATCCGTCTCGGCTTCAGCCAGCAGAAGAAGAGCTTCGACTGGAATTTCGAACTCGCTGCGCCGATCCTGCTTGGCCTTCCGAAAGACGCGATCGGCCCCGGGGCGATCGGCCAGATGGGCGCGGGCGCGTCCTACTTCGCGGCGAACGGCAACCGGCAGAACGTCGGGATGGTGTTTCCGAAGCAGGGCTACATTCGCTTGAAGAATCTCTTTGGCGACGAGGCGCAAAGCATCCGGCTGGGACGCTATGAGTTCCTCGACGGCACGGAGATCACGCCCAAGAATCCGACGCTTGCCGCGCTGAAACAGAGCCGGATCACGCAACGGCTGATCGGCAACTTCGGCTGGACCCACGTGGGCCGCAGCCTCGACGGCTTCCACTATGTCGCCAACAAGAAGAAGGTCAATTTCACGCTGCTCGGCGGCCTGCCCACGCGCGGCGTGTTCCAAGTCGACGGTTGGGGCAACCTGAGCGCGGGGCTGGGCTACGCGTCACTCAACGGACTCGTCAACCGCAAAAACAATTCCGGCGACTGGCGTTTGTTCGCGATGTACTACCAGGACTGGCGTGCGGTGCTCAAGACGGACAACCGCGCGGTGGCGGTTCGCCGGACCGATATGGGGAACATCCGCATCGGCAGCTTCGGCGGCCATTATCTGCATAGCACCGCGACCACGGCGGGTACGTTCGACTTCATGCTGTGGGGCGTGGCGCAGACCGGGCGGTGGGGCGTGCTGGATCATCGCGCGATGGCGGGCGACGTCGAAGCCGGCTGGCAGCCCAAAGTCCTGCCGAAGCTGCGGCCGTGGCTGCGCGGCGGGTATTACGCAGGATCCGGCGACAAGGACCCCAACGACCGGCGGCACGGCACGTTCTTCCAGGTGATTCCGACGCCGCGGCCCTATGCGCGGTTCCCGTTCTTCGACATGATCAACAACCGCGACGCTTTTGGGATCGTGACGCTGCGGCCGAGTCCGAAGTGGACGGTGAGCGGCGAGGTCCACAGCCTGAGTCTGTCGAGCAGCAATGACCTCTGGTACCTGGGCGGGGGCTTGTTCCAGCCGTGGACGTTCGGATACCAGGGACGCCCGTCCGGCAATCGCACGGGACTGGCGACGCTGTACGACGTGAACGTGGATTACAAAGTCAACGCGCGGTGCACGGTGTCGGGGTATCTGGGACAGGCCGTTGGGGGCGACGTGATCCGCATCATCTACAATCAGGCGAAGAATGGGCGGCTCGGGTACCTGGAAGTCACCTACAAGTTCTAGATCATCCTCCCAAAAAGAAGACCTGGACGGTTAAGTTCTTCCGTCCAGGTCACCAAAGGGAGTAGTATGATGCCGTTTACATTTCCAGTATGTCCGGAGACGCAGTTTGCCGCCATTCGGATTCCTATTGGAGTCGCATCCCGGCATCACCTTAGGGTGCTGCAACACGGCTTTAGTACCCAGGGAACTTGTGCTTAGTACGCGAACCGCCCGGTCCTGCCCGGAGGGTGAGTTTCAATTGTCAAAGATCTGCCGGGACGACGCCTTCTCAGGGTTTCCCGAGGCCGAGCCGATGCCAACCAGAAGAGACACTACGGGTACGGCTCTGGATGACATTGGACGCAGAGACCGGTATTCAGGCGGATTGGCGGCTGTTTTTGCGGCGGTCAGAGCGGGTCGCGGCGCGTTTGGCAGAGTAGGAGGCTTTACGAGGGGCCGGATAGGGGTCCAGAAGGCTCAGGACGGTCTTGCGAGAGCGGATTTTGGGGAGTTCGTTTGGTTCCGGCTTGTTTTGAGGCGGTTGCGGCGGCTCCTGGGGCTTGACGGCTTCGGCGGCGGGAGGGACGCGGCGTTTGGATTCGAGGAGATAGAAGGTCCGGATGGCGCGGTCGTATTCATGGGCAGCAGCCTGGATGTAGCGGCGGCAGAGGTCGTAGGCGCCGTCTCCGGCGGATTCGCGGAACGCGACGGCGGAGCGGGTGAAGGCGCCGGCGTCGTGGGGGAGGATGACGGAGGCGGGTACGGCGTGGTAGCTGGCCTCGAGGTTGAGGATGATGGCTTCGAGGGCATAGAGGCGGTCGAGGCGCCACATGGCGATGGCGGCGCGGCGGACGGTGTCTGCCTCAGGCTGATCGATGGGCTGGAAACGGTCGTGATACGAATCCAGGTGCTCGTTGTAGGCGTCCTCGTCTTCACAGTCGATGACGGGGTTGGCGCCGGCGAAGCCGTGTTTGACGGCATTGCGGGAGGAGCGGGCTTTGCCTTCGGGGGTACGCGGTCCACCTGCGGCTGCTTTCCTCCTGGCGGCTGCTTCTTTTTCACGGGCCTTTTCTTCGGCAACGGCGGCTTCGAATTCGCAGGTGGCGGGGAAATTAACGAGGGCGCGTTCGCGTTCTTCGGGGCTCATGAACTGGGTGGGGTCGACGTAGAGGCTCGGCATGGCGTTGGATGTTTCCTTCCTGTTGGTTCAGCTGATCGACGGCCACGCGGCGGTGGGTCGGGTTTGCAGCGTTTGTACCGGCAACAGCGTGCCGGACGAAATGGAAAAGGCGCTCAATCGGCGTGAAAGCGGAGGTCCGCTTTCTGGCTTTTTGAGCGCCTTTTCTCTTCTGGTTTCAGCCTAGCACGCCCAGGAACCTAGGCTTTGCACTATAAAGCGCCGTAACCCTATGATTTGATGGAAGAAAAGATTTCTGACCGATTTGTCAACGCGGGGTCCGAAGACGACAGAAAAGACGCCATCCAGCCTAACGCTTTGATTACAAACGAGTAAGCCGAGCCGAACGTTGGATTCGGCTTGCCCGCGTTGCGTGCCGGCCGGCAACCGTGGCATCGTAAGGTGTGCAAACGCCCCTTACGTGGATCATCGTAGGGATAGAGATCCTGTCGCTCGCTGTCGTAACCGGCCAGGAAAGGCCTGTTGCCGCCTACTCGGAATCGAATTGGATCTACCTCACTCGCAAGGATGGATCGGTACTGCGGCGGGTCCACCTGGGCGTACCTCTGAGTTCCTTCGCGGTTTCTCCCGACGCCACGCTGATCGCAGGGATTGAGATGAGCCGGCACGGCTATGGTGGTCAGATCCACCTCTTCGACACTCGATTGAACAGGTTGAGGAGTCTCGGCGGCAGACCATTCTGGGGTCCGGTTGCCGAGAGCGACGATGAGTTGTATGCGGATCCGGAGTTCGCGCCGGACGGACAATCCATGGCGTTTGCGATCCGGCATGTCCCCCGTTCGGGATCTGTCGACCTATTCGAAGCTGCCGGGCCAATTGCAGTCTTGGAATTCGCGTCATCCCGGGCGACTGTCCTGGCCCCAACGCTGAAGGTCAGTAACGGATGGCCGGCATTTGCGAACGGACCCCGGTGGTCGCCTGGGGGCGAAAAGTTGCTGATCAGCTTCGAAACGGGGTTTGGAGTTGCAGATCCTGCAGGAAAGTCAATCTGGATACCAGAGGAGGCTCCGAACACTCCATGGTCAACGGCACTGGGATGGCTAGGGCCGGATTGTTTTCTCTCTGGGATTGGGGAGAACGGCCACGTACAGCGCACAGAGGTGTGGCGCGTTGGCGCGAAGGCGCCCTATGCCCAAGGTCAGTCGAAGCCGAGCACTGCGCCTTGGGCGGGTCGTGGAGTCGAGAGCATCAGCGCGACAGAAGAGTTCCTGTTGGTGTCGCGCGCTAACGAATGCAGGCTGTACGATCGACGCACAATGCAAGTCCTCGCCAAACTTCCCAGAAGCGCCAAACTAGTCGGGCGGCCCGCGAGCGTCTCCGGTTCAACCACGGGGTGTTTGGGGATGATCCGTTGAGGTCATCGGCAAGTTCGAGCATTCGAGTGCGGATGCGTTGATCGCTCCTATCGTCGAGGGCGGCGAGACGCCGGTCGCGCGATGCCGAGAGTGACTACGTCCAACTGCGGCCCATCATCATCGGCGGTATGGTAAATTTTGCCAGGCAGCGCCGCGACAGATCCCCTGGGTCTTGACCTTGGCGCCGCTTCGCTGAAATGCGACCGTCTGAAGGCACGGTTTCCCGGGATCACATTCGATCGTGACGATCAGAATGAAACGGCCCGCAAACTGACTGAGGGCTTGCCTGAGGCCTTGGGCCGGATCGTCCGGTTTTCCGCTGTCCCCTTTTTCATCTCGTTTTGTATAGACTGTAGTTCACTGTACTCAATGAGATTATCTATGTCGAAGTTGCTATCTACATTCCTGGCTCTCGCCATCGCCAGTCAGATGCTCTCCGCCCAAGTCGCCACCGCAGAACTCAGCGGCACCGTGCTTGACACGGCGGGAGCCGCCCTCCCCGGCGCGAAAGTCACCGTTACGAATACCGCCACGAACCAGTCGAAAGAAACCCTCACTGGCGCCACCGGCAATTACATCGTCTCGCTGTTGCAGCCGG
>CAZVKC010000036.1:0-29399 GCA_964627455.1 uncultured Solibacteraceae bacterium
CGCCGTCCGGTCGCGCCGGGAACGGGCGCGCAATGAAGTTTCCGGCAGCGGTAAATCCATTCACGCCCAACTGCGCCGCCGTCGCATACCTTGTGTTGAAAAGATTGTTGATCTGCCCGAACCACTGCAAACGCTTCGTCAACTGATAACGCCCTCCCAGGCTCACCACCGCGTAGGAATCCGACGAACCAGGACCCAAAAAGTACTGGCCATCCGCCCGATGCTGATTGTCCTCATTGCCGCGCGCATAGGAACTCGACGTCGCAATCAATCCAACGTTGACGGTCGCGCGGCGAACCGGCGTCAGATCGAGAAAACTCTTGAACAGATGGCGCGGCGTCAGCGGTATGCGATTACCCGGCTGAATCCGCTGCACGCCGTCATCGCCTGAGCTGTTGGACTCACCGTTCACAACTTCCGCACTGCGAAAAACAGAGTCGAGGAACGTGTACCCCGCGCCGCCAGTCCACTTCGCGCGCGCCATGCGGACATCCGCCTGCAGCCCCTGTCGCGACGTCTCGCCGAAATTCTTGAAGTACCCGTAGCCGGTCTGCTGCGACGCGACAAACAAGATGTCATCGCGGTTCACGGCACGAAACCAACCCAGACTCCACGCCTTATCGCGGACCCCGGCTTCGAGCGTGCGCGTCACCACCTGCAGCAATGGCGGATCCCCGGCCATCGAGTTCGGCAACCTGCAGGGCTCATTCGGATCCGCGCATCCCAACTCGATCGACGTCGGCGCGCGGCTGCCTTCGCCATAGCTGAAGTACAGATTGAGCGCCTTGTCCGCGACCGGCGTATAGGTTACGCCCGCTGACGGATTGAATCGCTGAAAGGTGTGCCGCCCATCGAGCGATCCCGGACCACCACCGGGCCGCAGCCGGTCCCGATTCTCAATCGTGGTCGAATTGAACCTGCCCGCGAACTGGAGCGCGAAGCCCCTGCCTGGCCGATACAACTCGGAAGCGAACACGCTGGCAGTGCGGCTGTGACCATCCAGGATCACGCGTGTGTCGAACGGCTCACCATCGATGCTTCCGCCCGTGACGCCATCCGCGAATGCGTTCAGCCCCGTGATGCTGCGATCCGGATTCAGGTATCCGAGTTCCGAAGTCTGCGAATACGCGCTGCTGCTGCGATCGAACGCCGCGCCGGCGGTCAACTGATGCTTCGCATAAGCCCAGGTCGCCTGCCCGGAAGCCCCGCCATTGTGCTGCGTCCCCGCGCTGCGATTGATCAGGCCGTTGCACTTCTCCGCAGGCTCATCGCGCAACAATACATTCGCGATGCAGCGCCAGTAGGGAAACGGCGTGTTTGCAGCCGTAGCTCCAGATGTGGGGAACCCGCTGTATCCCGCTGCCGTCAATGCCGCGCGTTCGGCAGCGTTTAGCTGATACACCGATTGATCGAGTGAACTTTCATTGATGTCGCCATTCAATGTGCGCGTTCGAATGTAACGGTAGTACACATTGCCATTCAAAGTGACGTGCGAATTCACATTCCGCCGCCATGGCGCATTGAGAAAGATGGCGCGATGAGCCGTGATATCGGGCTTCGTGTACACGCTCGAATAGTCCCGATCGAGCAACCGCGTTTCCTGCAGACCATTGCCCTTCAGCGCGTTGTTCGCATAGGCTGCGGTGAAACCGATCGACGTCTTGCCGGTCTGACGCCCGGTCTTGCCGAACAACTGCCGCACGGTCGACGGCGAACTCTCGCGCCACCCGTCGTCGCCAAACAGATTGCCGGTCAGGAACCAGTGATAGCCGCGCGAAGTCGAACCGCCGTGTTCGAACTCACCGCTTTTGCGCCCATAATTGCCGAACAACCCGGTCACCAAAGTGCGCCCGCTGGTGAACCCGTCCTTTGTCTGCACCGAGATCGCGCCGCCAAGCGTGTTCAAACCGAACAGCGGGTTCGAACCCGGCATCAGCGCGACCTCTTGAATTGCCGCGCGGGGTATCAGGTCCCAACTGACGATGTCGCCAAACGGCTGATTGAGGCGGACCCCGTCCATGTAGATCGACAACCCCTGCGGCGTGCCCAGCAAGGGCGAAGCCGTGTACCCGCGATAGTTCACGTCCGCCTGAAAGGGATTGTTCTGGATCTCGTTCCAATACACCCCATTCAATCGCCGGTTCAGCAGATCGGACAGATCCAGCGAACCCGATTGCGACAGTTCCTCGGCGCCCACCACCTGCACCGGCGCAGCGATCTCCGACCGGTCGAGGCCAATCCCAGGTAGTGGCGTGGTCGCAACCACCGTCGTCGAGAACTTCGCCGGATCGATCGTCAGCACCACCGGCGGAACCACCTGGGGAGGATCAATCTCGACCACGCGCGTTTGAAAGCCGGTGCGCCGGATCTCCACCCGGTGGCGTCCTGACGCCAGATTGCGGAACGTGCACACCCCGTCACCGGCACTGCGAGTTTCAAGAAGGCCGGTGTCGACGGCACAGATCGCGCCGGAAATGGGCGAGCCCAGGGGATCTCGCACCTCCAACTTCCAAACAACACTCTGTTGCGATTGAGCCCACGCAGCAAAGCCTCCGAGCGATGCAGCGAGGGCGACGGCAAGCACCGGCCTCATTACGCGTATATTCCGCGAACCCGGGTTTTGTTCAGGGTTATTCTGTAAATTCATGCAGCATCTGTCCTCGAGAAGGCACCACCTCCTGACCCTGGCCGGGGCGGCCGGCGCAACCTTCGCCATTGCCGCGCCAAAGCCCACCAGCATCCGAGTCGAAGACGTCAACATCGAGTTTGAGGACTTCCGCTATCGCGCGCCCTACAAGTTCGGTGGCGTGGCTGTTGATCGCGCCACCGTCCTCAACGTCACCTGCACCGTACGCACGCGCAACGGCAAAACTGCTAAGGGATTCGGTTCGATGCCGCTCGGCAATGTGTGGTCCTTCCCTTCCCGCACGCTGCCCTACGACGTCACCCTCGGCGCGATGAAGGACCTCGCCCAAAAGCTGCAGCCCATCACCGCCGGCTACAAAGAATACGGCCATCCGATCGACATCAACACCGCTCTCGAACCCGAGTACCTGAAGGCCGCCGCGGCGCTCGCGAATCCTGCGCCGAAGCTCTGCACGCTCGTCACCGCCAGCGCCTTCGACGCCGCGCTTCACGACGCCTTCGGCAAGGTACACGGGCGCAACTGCTACGACACCTACGGTCGCGACCTCATGGAACGTGACCTCGCCGCGTATCTCGGCCCGCTCTTCAAAGGCGAGTCCCTCGATCAGTACATCCTCAAGCAACCGCGCCCGGCGGTGAACCTTTATCATTCCGTCGGAGGTTCAGATCCGCTCACTGCCGCCGACATCACGAAGAAGATCGGCGATGGCCTGCCCGAAACGCTCCCCGATTGGATCCGCTTCAACGGCCTGCACCACATCAAGATCAAGCTGCAAGGCGACGAACTTGCCTGGGACATCGAGCGTGTGGTCGCCATCGATCGCATCGCACAGGAAGTCCGCCCCGACGTCGACTGGCGTTATTGCGTGGACTTCAACGAGCGTTGCCCCAACGTCGATTACCTGCTCGGCTTCCTGCGGCAGGTGAAAGAGAAGACGCCCCGTGGATTCGAGCGCATCGAGTACATCGAACAGCCCACCGCGCGCGATCTCAAAGCCGATCGCAAGAACGTGATGCATCAGGCGAACAAGCTGCGGCCTGTGGTGATCGATGAATCGCTGACCGATGTCGAAGCCCTGCTGCTCGCGCGCGAACTCGGCTATACCGGCATCGCGCTCAAAGCCTGCAAGGGGCAAAGCCAGGCGATGCTGATGGCGGCGGCCGGACAAAAGTACAAGATGTTCCTCTGCGTGCAGGACCTCACCTGTCCCGGCGCATCGCTCATCCATTCCGCGAGCATCGCCTCGCACGTCCCGGGCGTCTCGGGCATCGAAGCGAACTCGCGCCAGTACCTGCCGGCCGCGAACGAACCGTGGGCCAAGCGATTTCCTGGATTGTTCGTGGTTCGCGACGGCACGCTGAAAACCGCTGCACTCACCGGACCCGGCATCGGCGCCGTCCTATAACGCGGTTTCGAGTTCCTCTTCGAGCAACTGCCTCTGGTGCAGGTCGGCGTAATAGCCGCCCAGCGCCAGCAACTCGTCGTGCGTGCCCTGTTCCGCAACCGCGCCCTTCTCGATGACAAAGATGCGATCGGCATGCCGCACGGTCGAGACGCGATGCGAAATCAGGATCGTGGTGCGGCCCTGCATGACGGTCGCGAGTCCCTGCAGGATCCGCTCTTCGGTCACTGTATCTACGGCCGATAACGCGTCGTCCAAAATCAGGATCCGCGGATTGCGCAAGATCGCGCGAGCAATCGCGGTGCGCTGCTTCTGCCCGCCCGACAAAGTGATGCCGCGCTCGCCCACCATCGTTTCGAGACCATTCGCAAAGGTTCCGATGTCAGGTCCGAGCCCCGCAATCTCCGCGGCTTTACGAATCTCTTCAGCGCTCGCCTTGCGAACGCCCAGCGCGATGTTTTCTGCGATCGTCGTGCTGAACAGAAACGTCTCTTGCGGCACCACCGCGATCTGCCGCCGCAGCTCCTGGGGATCGAGTTCGCGCAAATCCACGCCATCCAGGCGAACGACACCCTGCGTCGGATCCACCAGTCGAGGAATCAAATTCACAATCGACGATTTGCCGCTGCCCGTGTGCCCGACCAGCGCGACCGTCGAACCGCCGGGTATCTCGAGGTTCAAATCGCGCAACGCAAATCCCGCCGGATACTCGAGCGAAACGCCCTCGAACCGCAGCGCGCCTTGCACCGGATCCGCAAGCGTTTTCGGAACCGCGGGAGCCGCAATGGCCGGCTTTTCCGCGAGAATCTCCTGGATCCGCTCCACCGACGCACGTCCGCGCTGTATCAGGTTCACCACCCAACCCACCGCGATCATCGGCCAGATCAACATGCCCATGTAGGTGTTGAACATCACGAACGAACCCGCGCTCAGCTTGCCCTCGAGCATGCGATGGCCGCCGGCCACCAGCACGCTCAGAAACGTCAGGCCCACCAGCGACTGCAGCAGCGGATAGAAGAGTCCCGACAACCGCGCCAGACGGATGTTATGCGTGATGTACTCGCGGTTCATCCGCTCGAACTCCTCGAGTTCCGAGCGTTCCTGCACATAAGCGCGGATCACCCGCACTCCGGCGAGGTTCTCCTGTACGCGGCTCGAAATCGTCGAGAACATCGCCTGGATCTTCTCGAACCGTTCGTGGATCCGCCGTCCGAAGAAGATCACGGCAATCGACACCAGCGGAGCCGGGATCAGCGCCGTCATCGTCATGCGCCAATCGACGAACGACATCACCGCAATCGACAACACCAGCGTGAGTCCGGTCTCGGTCCAATACATCAACCCGGGACCCAGCATCATGCGCACGGCATTCAGGTCGTTGGTCGAACGCGCCATGATGTCGCCGGTGCGATAGCGGTTGTAGAACGTCTGCGAAAGCGTCGTCAGATGTCCGAACAGGTCGTTGCGCAGATCGTACTCGATGTCGCGTGACACCCCGATCAGAATCACGCGCATCCAGTATTGAAAAAAGCCCTTCAACAGAGAAAGGCCGATCAACCCGGCGGCAAACCACAAAACCGTTTCCAGTGCGAATTGTTTCTGCAGCGAATCAATGCCTGCGCGGATCATCAGCGGCTGCGAGGCATGAAACACATCCTTCAAAATGAGGGCGCCGAAGCCCAACACCATCTGCTTCTTGTATCGGAGATAGTACGGAACGAGGAATCGCCAGATGTTTTTCATACGCCCAGGGGTCCGGTGATCGTTTTGATCCACTCGAAGAAGATCTTCTTGCGGCCTTCGCGGGTGGCCCACCACTGCTCCGGCCGAACGACGTCGCGATCCGGCGCCGCCACGGTGTGGACCTCGAAATAGCGTCCGCCGACACGCTGCCAGATGCGGTTCGAGCGGCCGGTGTGATAGTTCGACGTCACCAGCAGGATCCGCTTCACGGCAGGAAACTGCCGTCGAATCGCATCCGTCATGGCGACTGCCTCGTCTTCGGTTGAGGTCGACTCGACAGGCATCGCCACAAAGGCGCTGCGCGGAATCCCTTTTGTCACAGCCCAATCAATCGCAAGTTCCGCTTCGGCCTTGCCGTAATAATGCCTTGGACCCGAGACAAACGCCACTGGTGCGAATCCTGCCTGCACCAGTTCCCCGCCCTTCACCACTCGAAGTCCCCACCAGTCACCGGCAAGCACGACAACCGCGTCGGCCTTCGTGGGCTCTCCCGCATGCACCAGGGCAGTCCCAAGGAACGGCAGCCAGGCGGACGACGACACCGCTGCCAGGCCGAGTACCAATGCAATCCCAGCCCACCACAGTCGATAGCGTTTCAATTCTCTTCCGAGGACTTGGAATCGATATTTCCGACGGTCTTCAGACGCTGCAGCATTCGCTCGATCTCTTCCTCTTCCTCAGGCCGCACGATACGGTACTTCGGAGAGGGGAGCACCGACGCAGTCCGGCGCTGCTGTTTGCTCATAGAAGGAGGTTGTACTTCGCCCCAAAACTGCCGGTAGGGCACGCCATCGATCAAAGACTCGCGTGCGTTGCGGCGAAGGAACCGCTGCAGGTTGTTCACAGCGTCGGCTTCGCCGGGATAAACGAGCTGGATCCGGCGATCGTCAACCAGAGAGAGATAGAGAACGAGAGGGGATGTCCAACGGGTGCGGTCGATCCGGCGAACGTCGGTCCACGGGATCATCTCATTGCCAATGCGCAGCCAGTGTTCGTGGATCTCGATTGCCGGGCGGCTCGCCAGGTAATAGAGAGATGCAGCCGTTAACGCGAATAGTGCGGCGGGAACAACCGACGGCCACCATCGGAATGTCCAGGCAGCCGAAAAGAGGCACAACGCCGAAGCGGCCATCGCACTCGAAAAATAGAGGCGTGCAGGTACGAAGCGTGCAACCGGCGGACTCACGACTTCAGCGTATCGCTTCCGGTTTGCCACGTCAAATGGACCCTGAAGCCGCCAGATTCGGCCGCCACAGGACCTCCGGCTGACCCGCGATATGGCTCGCCCAACGGCTCCAGACAAAGAAGGCGTCGCTCAGCCGGTTGAGGTAGCCAACCGCCTCGTCGGGCACTTCTTCTTCCCGGGCAAGCGCCACCAGGATCCGCTCGGCACGCCGGCACACAGTCCGGCACACGTGCAGTTCCGCGTTCAACCGGCTGCCGCCGGGCAGCACGAACGACCGCAGCGGTTCAAGCACCACGTTCATCTCGTCGATCTCGCGTTCCAATTGCTCGATTTCCACAGCCGTGACGCGAGGCTGCCGGGGATGCACGTCCTGCGGCAGGGTCGCCAGAATCGAGCCCAGGTTGAACAACTCATGTTGCACGCGCGTGAGAATCGCGACCAGCCGGGTGAGTTCCGGATGGACCTTCGCGTCTTCCACCGCCGTCACGCAAGCCGCTCCGATAAAGGCGTTCAGCTCATCCACCGTGCCGTAGGTTTCGATGCGGAGCACATCTTTCGGAACCCGCTGTCCGCCCACCAGGCTGGTTTCTCCCTGATCGCCACGCCGGGTGTAAATACGATTCAGCGCAAGTTTGGGTTCGTTGAAAGATTCGCTCACATTACTATGATGCGTGAACTGCGGTCAGTGCGTCAGAAGCTGGCCCAGCCGTTTGCGGCGCTCGATCCACTCTTCACTGGTGAAGATCCGGGGACCCGCCTCGATCAGCCGTGGCAGCAGTTCGAACACCGAAGCGGGATTCCACAAAAAGCCCGTACGCGTGCGATAGCCACGCTCGTTCAACCTCGCCGCGATGTGCGACAGCCGCTGATCCTGCACAATCAGTTCCATGGTCAGCATCAGCACCGCGTTCTCCTGGTCGTTGACCTCCAGATGCAACGCGTCCGCCGCGACTTTGTATCCGTACGGGACATCCACCTCCCGCTGATACACAGGCATCGTTTCATCGGCCTCGCGTTCCCAGATCACCGCCACGGCCTTCCAGCCTGCCTTTGCCCTGGCGCGAATCTGCTCGTCCGTCAAAGGACTCGTCAACGTTTCGCGAACCCGTTCCACCTGAGCCATGTTTTGCACCTCGTCTGGCAACAGAATGCACCAATGTTTCCGCGGCTTTCAAGCGGTTTTTGCGAGGTGTCCCATAGACGGACGCAATCCATCGAAAATTCCCGGATCTGCGACAATGAAAGCGCCCGTTCCCATGCACACCAACCGCCTCGCCAACGAGAAAAGCCCCTACCTGCTGCAGCACGCCCACAACCCCGTCGACTGGTACCCCTGGGGTGAGGAGGCGTTCGAGAAGGCCCGCCGCGAAGACAAACCGATCTTTCTTTCCATCGGCTACTCGACCTGCCACTGGTGCCACGTCATGGAACGCGAGTCCTTCGAGAATGAGGAGACGGCCGAGGTCGTCAACAAACATTACGTGCCGGTCAAGGTTGACCGCGAAGAGCGTCCCGACATCGACCGTATCTACATGGCGTTCGTGCAGGCAACCACGCAGCGCGGCGGATGGCCGATGTCGGTGTTCCTCACGCCGGACTTGAAGCCGTTCTACGGCGGCACGTACTTCCCGCCGCAATCCCGCTATGGGATGCCCGGCTTCAAGTCGCTCCTCGAATTCCTCGCCGTCAAGTGGCGCGAAGAACGCGAAAAGATCCAGGGCGTCGGCATCGACACCATCAATCAGCTCGAAAGCATGTTGTCCACGCGGCTTGATGAAGCGGGCGGCGTGACGGTCGATCGCGGCTCGCTCGACAAGCTGTACAACTACATGCGCCGCACCTTCGATTCGAAATGGGGAGGCTTCGGCGGGCGTCCCAAGTTTCCCCGCCCTGCCGTCTACGACTTCCTGCTGCGCTACTACCATCTGACCGGCGCCGAAGACGCCCTCGACATGACCGCCGCTACGCTGCGCGAGATGGCCAAGGGCGGCATGAACGATCAACTCGGCGGCGGCTTTCACCGCTACTCAGTCGACGAGCGCTGGTTCGTCCCGCACTTCGAAAAGATGCTCTACGACCAGGCGCAACTCGCCATCTCGTATCTCGAAACCCACCAGTTAACGGGCGACGACTTCTTCGCAGGCATCGCGCGCGACATCTTCGAATACGTGATCCGCGACATGACACATCCCGGCGGGGGCTTCTATTCCGCCGAAGATGCGGACTCCGTCATCGACCCGGCGAATCCAAAACATAAGGGCGAAGGCGCGTTTTATGTTTGGAGCCGCCAGGAACTCGCATCGATTCTCACCCCCGAAGAGTTGGACGAAGTCTGTCGCGTCTACGGCGTCGAAGAGAACGGCAACGTCGACGAGGATCCGCACCACGAGTTCACCGGCAAGAACATTCTGTATGTAGCGCGTGAGGGCGGCAGTCCCGAAGCGCTCGAATCCGCGCAGGCGAAGATGCTCGCGCATCGCAACGCCACGCGCGTCCGCCCCCATCTCGACGACAAGATCCTCACCGCGTGGAACGCCCTCATGATCTCGGCATTCGCCAAGGGATCCACCGTGCTCGGCGAACCCCGCTATCTCGAAGCCGCCGAGCGCGCCGCGCAGTTTCTACTCAAGAATCTCTTCGAACCACGCAGTGCGCGACTGCTGCGCCGCTATCGCGACGGCGAAGCCGCCATCGAAGGCTTCCTCGACGACTACGCATTTTTCGCCTACGCGCTGCTCGACCTCTACGAAGCGTCGTTCAACACCTTCTACTTCGAGGTCGCCGTGCAACTCACCGGACGCATGCTCGAACTCTTTGAGGATCCGGAACAGGGCGGCCTCTTCAGTACCCGCGAGGGCGACGCCCATCTCGTGCTGCGCCTCAAAGAGGACTACGACGGCGCCGAGCCGAGCGGCAACTCCATCGCCGTGCACCTGCTGCAGCGCCTTGCCCACACCATCGGCCGGCAGGACTTCGCCGCCGCCGCGGACCGCGCGCTGCAACACTTCGCCCCCAAGATCGCTTCGCAGGGCATCACGATGCCGCGCATGGTGGTGGCGCAAATGGCCGCCATGGCGCCGCCGCGCCAGATCGTCTTCGCCGGACCCGGCAGCGAGCCGCTGCAACAGATGCTCGGCGCCGTGCGGTCGAAGTTCCTGCCCGAAACCGCGATCTTCCGCATCGCCTCCGACGCCGACCGCGAAGCTCTAGGCATCCACCAGCCTGCGCTCGGATCCATGCAGGAGGTCGATGGCAAGGCCGCGGCGTACGTCTGCGAGAACTTCGCCTGCCAGTTGCCGGAAACCGATCCGGAGCGTTTCGCCGAGTTGCTGCAGAATCACTAGGATTCCGCCGGCGAGACTCAGCAGTTCACCCGATTGAAGCGGTCAAGCGATCGCTTTAGCCTGAGATCATGCGGTACTTGTGTGTCTTCGTTGTTACCTCGTTGATCGCGCTGGGCCAAGCCTCTACGACCACGTCGGCGCGGGTCCCCGATCTGAACGGCGGCTACGAGCCGGGCTCCACCTACTCGACATCGAAGGGTCCGGGCGGGTCCTCGCGCGTCGAATACGCGCCCAGCATCAACGGCACGCTGGCGCCGCGTGAGAGTGTCCAGGAAAAGGTCGTGCGCGACGACGGATCCGGCAAAGTAATCGAGCGCATCGTCCGCCGCTATGACGCCACCGGCAACCCGGGTCCGCCCGAAAAGACGGTCATCGAGGAGCGACGCGCTGCCGACGGATCCACGCAGACCACATCCACCGTCTATCGCGGCGACCTCAACGGCAACCTGCAGGTCTACGAGCGCAGTGTCAGCCGCGCCGTCACGCAGGGGACCTCCACAAACACGGAGACAACCATCGAGCGCGCGAGCATCGATGGCGCATTGAAGGTCGCGGAGAAGGTATCGACGGCCGTCACGCGCCCGGCGAAGGACGCGGAGCAGCAGACCGTCACCCGCATGCGCGTGGACGCCAATGGCAATTTCTATGAAGCAGTCCGCGAAGTCACCGACAAGCAGACGCAAGCCCAGGGGCAGGTTGTCGAGAACCGTGCGCAGTACGTCGGGGGGACGCTCACAGAGCAGTCCGTGGCCCGGACCGTGACCTCTGCGAGCGGCGCGAGGACTGTGGTCGTGGATGTGTTCGCGCCCCAAGCCCCCGGATTGTCCGCGGATCCCGGCGGGCGGCTCGCGCTGAAAGAGCAGCAGGTCATCACCTCGGAACCCGGTCCCGGCGGTAAGGTCACGCAGACGGTCGTCTCAAAGAAGCCGACCGTGTCGGACGCCAACCGGCTTGGCCCCGGCCAGGTCGTCTCGCAAGCCGTCTGCACCGGCGACTGCAAGAATCCCTGATTATTTCGCCGGCGAATCAGCGTTCGGGAACAGCGCGTACCGCGCCGGTGAGACCGCAAAATACTCCACCATACGCTTCTTCTGGGGAGCGAGATTGACCGCGGATCCATCCGGCGAAATATGCCGCGGCGCTCCCAGCGCTTCCTGAATTGCCGTACAAGCCTTACCCAGCGGACTCAGCGGATCCGCCCCCGTCCCCCGCAAAACACTACGATACGCGCTCTTCGCGTCTTCGGGAACCAGATGCTCCGCTGCGATGCCGAACACGCCCTCGATATCCGCCAGGCTCAGCGTGTTCTGCTTCTGCCAGCGATTGATAACGAGTTCCGCGCGATCATCGAGTTCCGCCGCTGTCAACACCCGCAACTTCTCGCGTCCCATATGCACGGTCGTAATCTCCGCCTCCGCCACCAGCAGGATCCGCCGGCTTTGCGCGAGCAACTCCATCTGAAACAGGTCCAGATCGCCGGAACAATCGAGTACGATCGTGTCGTAATGCCGCCGCGCGAACTCGAACAGCGGCGCCACGCTCGCGGGCGACGGCCGCACATGCGGACCCGGAGGCGCAGTCGACAGCAAATGCAGATTTCCACTTGCGCCATGCGGCGCGACCAGATCCGACCATAAATCCGGCTCCAGAATCGACGCCCGCTCCAGCGCGTCCTGCACCGAATACTGATGCTGGACCTTCAAATGAAACCCGACCACGCCACAGCCGAGGTCGCAGTCGATCAACAGCGTCCGGCTACCCTCGATCCGCGCAAACGCCAGCGCCGTCTGAATCGCCAAAGTCGACGCGCCCGCGCCCGGCTTGGCCGGAACGAACGCATACACCGCGTTGGTGGCCGCATGTCCCGCACCGGGATCCCGCGCTGCTGACCGCGAACGGATCCGCTCGAAACACGCGCGGAACTCCGTCTCGTCAAACGGAGCCGCCAGAAACTCGCGGATCCCCGCCCGCAGCAGATCCACCAGCTTGGCAGGGTTCGCCTCGAAATCGATCGCTACAAACGCAGTCGCCGGCCATCGCCGCTGCAAATCCGCAGCAATCCGCGCCGCGTCGGGATCACTGGCCACATCGACCAGAATGCAATGCGGCTCGTGCGCACGGATCGCGCCGGCCAGTTCCTCGAGCGAGGGATAGCGGGCGAACTCCTTCACGACGACCGCCGCCTTCGACAACGCGAGCACTGGCGCGAGCAACGCCCCAAGTTCCGGCGACGGCGCGATCACGATCACCCGGTTCATGCCGCAGGAGCCTCCTCGACCGCCGCTGCCACCTTACCCATCATTTCTGCCACGCTCATCCCCGGCGGTTTCTCGAATGCGCTCGAATCCACAGCCATGCCGAGCTTGGCCGACAGATCGCGCTCCACCACCTCGAGACGGGCCGCCGTTTCCGGCAACGAAAGCCGCGTCACCGCAAGGTACAGCCCACCCGAAACCGGACCCGCCAGATCCCGGCATTCGAACGCTTCGGATAACCGCGCCTGCACCATCGCCCCATGTTGCCGGCTCGCCCCTGCAGGCAACGAAACCACCACCACCGACACGCGATCTCCCGTCGTGACGTTCGAGCGAATCGCCTGCGCGACATCGGGCCCGGCGACCGCGTCATCCGGACGTGCCTCCGCACGTTGGAGTTGCCGTACACTGCCGAGCGCCGACCGGCTGTCGGCAGCCATCGCATCAACGTACTGTTCCAGCAGCTCGATCTCACTCTGCAACTTGCGTCGGATCTCCGCAATATCGTTCGACGTCGTCAGGATCCGCAGCTTCTTCGAGATCCCGCGAAAACGCACGCCATACGTCTGTTCCTGCGCCGACAATACTTCCGCCATGACGGCCACCGCCGCCATCGCTTCCTTGGTTTCCTTCTCCTGCCGCTCGAAATGCGATTCCGTCGCGCTCCCCCAAACCGCAATCTCGCGGTTCACGGCCTTTGCCGTCTCCTTGACCACCGGAATCGACAGCGACGTGTCGAACCGCGCGCGCAGTTGCCGGATATTCTTTCGCCAGTCCGGCGCGCCCGCAGCCGATGTCTTCGGAGTGTGCTGCATCAGGCTGTCCAGCGCGCCCCGGTACGCCCCCACCAGTTCCTCGATCATCTGCTGCAGGCTCCCGTAGCTCTGCATCTCTTCGTGCAGTGAAACACCCCGGCTCTTCTTGTCAAATGGCCACATCTGTCTGTCAACTCTCATCGGCTTCGTGGTCTGGCGGTATGAGCGTGAAATAATGTCGGGGATGCGCCCTGGACCTTTCCTGCTCTTCCTGGCCCTCGTCCCGGCCTTTGTCGCGACCGGGCAAACCACATCCGGATCCACGCAAGCCGACTGGCCTCATTACGGCGGAACATACGCCGCGCTCCGCCATAGCGCCCTCAGCCAGATCAATTCTGCGAATGTCAAAAAGCTGACCCCGGCATTCGCCTTCCAGACCGGCGATTCCGACGGCGGACTGCAAGCCACCCCCATCGTCATCGACGGCGTCATTTACCTGTCGACCTCGCACAACCACATCTTCGCCATCGACGGCGCCACCGGCCGCGAACTCTGGAAGTACACCTATCAATTGCCCAAGGGCTTCACCATCTTCTACGGCCCGTGGAACCGCGGCGTCGCCGTCGGACACGGCAAGGTCTACATCGGAACGCTCGACAACTTCGTCGTCGCCGTCGACCAGAAGACCGGGCGCGAACTCTGGAAGGTCAACATCGAAGACGCCACGCAATGCGGCTGCAACATCACCGCCGCGCCGCTGGTCGTCAAAGACAAGGTGATCGTCGGCGTCACCGGCGGCGATTCCGCCCATCGCGGCTACATCACCGCCCTCAACGCCAACACCGGCCGTCAGGCCTGGCGCTTCTACACCATCCCCGGACCGGGCGAAAAAGGTCACGAAACCTGGGCCGGCGACTCCTGGAAGTTCGGCGGCGGCGCAGCCTGGATGACCGGATCCTACGACGCGGAACTCAACCTCACCTACTGGTCCGTCGGCAACCCCGCCGCGGACTTCTACGGAGGCAACCGCAAGGGCGACAACCTGTACACCGACTGCGTCATCGCGCTCGACGTCGACACCGGCAAATTGAAGTGGCACTTCCAGCAGGTCCCGCACGACGTCTGGGACTTCGACACCGCTTACGAGAACATCCTCTTCGATGCCGTCGTCAAGGGCAGGCCGCGCAAGCTTCTGCTGAACGTCAACAAAGGCGGCATCGTGTTCGTCAACGACCGCGTTACCGGCGAGTTCGTCGCAGGCTATCCGATCGTCCGCAACATCAACTGGGCAACGGGTGTCGACGAAAAGGGCAACCTCACGGGACGAAACGAACCCAAGGTCGGTGAAACCACCTTCATCTGCCCGGCCATCGGCGGCGGCCGTAGCTGGAACCAGGCCGCGTATTCGCCCGCCGCGAAGATGCTCTTCACCACCGCCATCGAATGGTGCGAAGACGTGAACTCCCAACCCGAAGAACCCAGCGAAGGCAAGGTGTACTTCGGCGGCACCTTCATCCCCAAGCATCCCCGCAACGACGTCTCACACAGCCACCTCGACGCCATCGACCCCATCACCGGCAAGGTCGCCTGGAGCTATCGCTCGAAGTATCCGCTGCTCGCCTCCGTCCTCGCCACCGACGGTGGACTCGTCTTTTCCGGCGATCCCGAAGGCTTCTTCTTCGCCCTCGACGCCAAGACCGGCAAGAAACTGTGGCAGTTCCAAACGGGCAGCGGCCATCGCGGATCCGCCGTCACGTACTCGATCAAGGGCAAGCAGTACATCGCGACGCCTTCCGGCTGGGGATCCGCCGTCGCCGGACTCGTCGCACAGGTCTGGCCCGAAGCCGAGAACTTCCGCAACGGATCCACGCTCTGGGTCTTCACCCTTCCTGAGGAGGCCTCGAAGTAACCATGCGCATTCTTCCCTTCCTCCTCCTTGCCCTGACGGCCCCGGCGTTCGCGCAGAACGCGCTCTATGACAGCGGCGCCAAGGTTTTCAAGCTCTCTTGCGCGCAGGGATACTGTCACGGATCCGGCGGCACGCAGGGACGCGCGCCGAAGCTGATCGGCCGCAACTACGACGCAGCCGCCGTTCGCAAGATCATCGAAGGCGGGGTCCCCGGCACCGGCATGCCCGCGTTCAAAGATCGACTCGACGCGGACCAGTTGACCGCGGTGCTCTTCTACGTCGTGCAGATCTCGGGCGGCGACACGAGCAGGATTCAGGCGACAGCCGCTGCAACCGGGAAGCAGGCGATGCCGCCCCTCGCGGCCGCAGGCAAAGCAGCCTTCTTCGACGCGTTCAAGGGGGTTCACCGCTGCAGCACCTGCCACGCCCTCGAGGACATCGGCCTCGCCGTGGGACCCAACCTGTCATCCGGAGGTCCCCACGACGCGGCCGCCATCCGCGCCGGGCGCGACGCAACGGTGAAACTCGTCACCGCCGGCGCCGACACCTTCGCGGCAATCCTCGCTTCGGAAAAGAACGGCGTCACGCAAGTCTACGACCTCACGGTCACGCCACCCGTCCTGCGGACCTTCGCCAAGGGCGAGATGCGCTGGGCAGGTCCCGGCAAGTGGACCCACGCGGAAGCGACCAGGGCGTATTCCAACGAAGAACTCAACGCCGTGGCCGCTTATTTGAAGTGGATCGCCGAGCGCTGATCACGCTTACAGGTGCACGACAGCCTTGACGCACTTCCGTGCGCCCTCCGCCGTCTTGACGACGACGAACTTGGCGCCTTTCGCCGTATCCTCGACAGCTCGCCCGGTCACCTTCAGGCAGCTTTCCGTGGCATGCGCTCCCGGCACGGCGGCCGAGGACACCACGCTTCCAAACAAAGCAAGCGCGAAGGCGGCAAAAAACGACTTGTTTCTCATGTGGAACAACCTCCACCCCAATCGACGCGGCAGAGTCCGCGCAGGCTGCTCCCCTCGAAAGGGGATCGCGTGGAGATTCGGCAGGGCAGGTGAAGCTACCGTAGCAATCGCAAAGCTGCGTCGACCAGCAGTTCCCCGCCCCCTTCGCGGACCCGCGTGCTGATCACTTCATACGCTCCTTCCGGATACGCCTTGCGATCCGGCACGTACCCGATGCTTCCGTTTGCCAGTGAGACGACGAAGGTGTGCGGATATTTCGAACGCGCCTGGATGGCACGGCCAAGATCTACGAAGATCTCACCGGGCAGGCCCACGAACGCAACCTGATCTCCCATCGTGATCACCTGCACCTCGGCGTCGATCGGCTTACCCTTGCGCGCTTCGAGTTCCAGCACCTTGAATGCGCGGACCTGATCGTAGAACGGCTTCGCGTTCGGAGCCCCGTAGTTCGCCAGGATCTCGCGCGCCTCGGCGGCCTCCTCTGCCTTGAATTCGGCGAGAGGCAGCGGCACGATCTCGCGCCGGGTGCGGACCTCGCCCAGGTCGGCCAGTATCTTGGATCCGGGTTGCGACTTCAACGCCGCCGCACCAAGGATCGCACCGATGCGCGCCGCCTCGCCAGGCCCCTTCTGCGGCTCCGCGCGCCGCACGTCGATGTGATTGATGTTGCCCGCGCATCCCAGGGTAAACAGCGTGACGTGTCCGGGATTCGCAGCCTTCGCCGCATCGACAACTCCGGATAGAGCATACGCGTAATCGGCTGAGTACCGAAGGCCGCCGACCGTATCGAGGTGATTCGCAAAGTTGACGTACGCCGCGACGGGAGCGCCATCGCGTCCGGACAGGAACAACGAACGCACAGCCGGGTCGATGGTCCCGATCGGCGCCTGCACCTTGGGATTCATCTTGCCTGGATTCCACGCCACCGAACCGTCGAGCATCCGGAACCGGCGGATGAAACTCACCGAATCCTCGTGGCCAACTGCCGCCTGCACCCGCACCGGCTGCAGGTTCGCCTCCGCTGCCTTCACCGCTTCCGCGATCTTCGCCGGCAGCGCGGCCCGCCAGGCGTCGAGCCTTGCCAGCGCCACGGGATCCACGTTGCGCAGGCGCGAACCCATTTCCGGCCCCGTGTGGCTGTGGGTCGCACTCACCATCAGGTTGGCTCCGGGAACCGACGTCAGGCCCTCTACAAAGACGCGGGCGCGATCGGTGACTTCAGCGGGAATCCCAATGAGGTCCAGCGCAACCAGCGCCGCCTTGCGCCCGTCCTTCTCGAATACGAGGGCCTTGGCGTGTAAGGGATCGTGGGTTCCCTCGTTATATCGGACATAGTAGTAGCCGGCCATGGGAACGCCGGCGGGTGGGGTAATGTCGACGGAAGCGGCGCCAGCCTGGAAATCGGAGGCAAGGACGGAAGCAAACAGCCAGAGGGCAGCGGTCATCTCCGGCTATTATGCAATGAAAAAGGCCGCCTCCGGTGAGAGAGGCGGCCGAATCGAAAGGAGGTGCAACTATGAAAGGAGACTCAGAGATCCCAAAAGACCTCCAGGTCTAAGCCCTTTTCGCCCCCGAAGGGACGGAAATCGTCAGATCTTGTTTTCCTTATAGTCCACATGCTTGCGGACCTTCGGATCATACTTCTTGATCAGCAGCTTCTCGGCCTTCGACTTCGGATTCTTCGTCGTCGTATAGAAGTGGCCGGTGCCTGCGGTCGAAACCAGTTTGATGAGAATTCTCGGCATCGATACCTACCCTTAGCTTACACCTTTTCGCCGCGCTTGCGCATTTCGGCGATCACTTTTTCGATACCGACCTTGTCGATGGTCTTCATGCCCTTGGCAGAAACCTTCAACCGGACGTACTTGCCCTCGCTCGGGACCCAGAACTTCTGCTCGTGCAGGTTCGGTTCAAAGCGGCGGCGAGTCTTGTTATTCGCGTGCGAGACGCGGTTGCCAGAGATCGGCTTCTTGCCGGTGACTTGACACACCTTTGCCATGATTCGATTATACCTGTCCTTTCATTAGATTCCTAAACGGATACTCAAAAGGCGGACCATGGAACTGCTCGAGGTCCGCCCTTCGAGTTGAGATTCGCGTTTGTGGAATCGAACTACTTGACTTCGACAGTGGCGCCGGCGTCGACGAACTTCTTCTTGATCGCCTCGGCTTCGTCCTTCGTCACGCCTTCCTTCACGTTCTTCGGGGCGCCGTCCACCAGGTCCTTCGCTTCCTTCAGGCCCAGGCTGGTGACTTCGCGAACAACCTTGATCACGTTGATCTTGTTCGCGCCCGCGCCGGTGAGGACGACGGTGAACTCAGTCTTTTCTTCCGCGGCCGGAGCAGCGGCAGCGCCGCCCGCACCCGGAGCCGCCACGGCCACGGCAGCCGCAGCCGCCGACACGCCCAGCTTCTCTTCGAGCATCTTCACCAGCTGAGAAGCCTCGAGCAGCGTCAGCCCCTGAATGGAATCCGCAATTGCGTTGATATCCGCCATTTGATTAACTCCTGATTCTCTAAATCGATTGAATTGACCACTAAGCGCTGACGCGTCTTAGCTCTGGAACTTGTTCTCTTTCACACCCTGATCGATGACGACCGCCATGTTGCGGCCCACACCATTGATGCAGGTGACCAGTTGCTGTGCCGGTGCGTTGATCACGTACAGCAGCTTGGCGAAGATTTCTTCCTTGCTCGGCATCGTGGCGAGATCGTTGATCGACTTCACATCGATCACGCGGCCCTCGACCATGCCGGCCTTGAAAGTAAAACTCGGGTTGTCCTTGGCGTACTTGGTGAGCGCCTTCGCAAGCGCCACCGGATCGCCATCGGTCCACGCCATCGAGGTCATGCCCTTGAGGTTCTTCACCAGGTCTGCTGCCCCGGTGCCCTCGGCTGCCTTCTCGGCAATGGTGTTCTTGATCACTTTGTACTGGCCACCCGCGCCGCGGATGGTCTTGCGCAGTTCGAAGTCCTGGCTGACGGTCAGCTTCTCATAACCTGTCAGAAAGACGTTCTTCGAAGACTCGAATTCCTTCTTCAGGGCATTCAGGTCCGTTTGTTTTTGTGCACGGTTCTTCATGTCCGTTCAGTGTCTTCCTTTCTGGTTACGCCTGCTTCGCGTTGTACGGAGTTGCATCGAGCGCGATCCCGGGGCCCATGGTGGAGCACACCGTGACGCTTTGCACATACTTACCCTTGGCAGCGGCAGGCTTGGCGCGAACCACAGCGCTGAGCAGCGTACGGGCGTTTTCGAGCAACTTGGGGGTATCGAAGCTGACTTTGCCGAGTGGGGCGTGAATGACGCCCGTTTTGTCCACGCGGAACTCGACCTTACCGGCCTTGCTCTCGCGGACAGCGTTGGCGACATCGGTGGTGACCGTGCCGGTCTTCGGGTTCGGCATCAACCCGCGAGGTCCGAGGACCTTACCGAGTTTACCGACCGAGCGCATCATGTCCGGCGTGGCGATTACGGCATCGTAATCAATCCACTGTTCGGACATGATCTTGTTGACCATTTCCTCGCCGCCGACAAAATCCGCACCAGCTTCCGTGGCTTCGCGCTGCTTATCGCCCTGCGCGATCACGAGAACTTTTACTGATTTGCCGAGGCCGTTTGGCAGAACGACGGTTCCACGGACCATCTGGTCCGCGTGCTTGGGGTCGACGCCAAGACGCATGTGGACTTCCACCGTTTCGTCAAACTTGGTGTACTTGATTTTTTGAACGAGAGGGATCGCCTCTTCAAGGCTATACGGACGCGACTCGACCTGCTTCGCGGCCGCCTGGTATTTCTTACCTGGTTTCCTGGCCATTCATCCTCCGTGGTGCAGACGACTGGCATTGCCCTTTTGAAGCTCCGCCAAAATCTCCCACTGGGGTTTCGCGTTCAGGAGTGAACGCTTTGCACAGAATAGCAACAATTTGTTCTGGTTGTCAAAGCCACCGCGCTAACGGGCCGTTGCAGCCAGCACAATCGGAGCCGCTTCCGCCCCATGGAACTTCAAAAAGAAGTCCCGCACCTTCTTGTATTCCGACGCCGGCAGCAACTGTTCTTCGAGCGTCAACACCCGTTCCACCCGGACTTTGTCCCGGCCCTGCTGCTTCCACGCCACGTGAAACTTGCCGAAGCTGCCCTGCAACTCGACCTGATCCGGCGTTTCGTCGAGCGCCAAGCCATTCGGCATCGTCCAGTCAACCGTTTCCGAAAAAGAGGCCGCGTGCAGGATCAGCGGCTGTTCGCGAGTTGGCTTGTTGACGTTCGGGGTGCTGTTGAACGGCATCGGCGCGCTGCGGACCATCCACAAGCGTCCCGCCATGATCTTCGCGTAATCGGCCGCTTCGAATGCCAGGGCCGTCCGGAACGAATTCGTCGCCGGATCGAACGCCGCTTCAATCGAAGCCACCTTCGCGCCGGGAACTGCGCTCGAAATCCACGCTTCGAGCCGTTTACGGAAACCATCCTTCGAACGCGATTCCAGTTCCTCGCGATTGTCGAACGCCTCCTGCCCCGTCGCCGTTTCTTCGAGTTTGCCGTTCAAACCACCGTTGGGTTGCAGTTCCATCGTCCACCGGCGGTCGACGTGGTTCTGGGAAGGCGACGTAACCGGCGCCCGGATGAGGCCGCCCTTCTCGCCCGCCATCAGCAGCGCCCGTGAATTCTGCTCATGCACCGGAATGAATCCGAACGGGACATACGCATCGGTCGGATCGAAGAGCAGAAGCCTGCCGGCTTCCGGGTGCGTCAAGACGGCTGGCAGCGTTACCGCATCCGGCACACGGATGGCGAGGATCGCATGGTTGAACTGCGAGGGCGAGGGAAACTCCTCTTGCGTGAACCGCGGATTCCCCGAGTAGATCGACACCATATAGGACTCGACTCCCGCGGACTTCAGCATCGCGCGCAGCAGGTTCGATTTGTCTTTACAGTCCCCGTATGCGGCTTTCAACACCGCGTCGGCAGTGTGCGGGACGTAGCCGCCGCCGCGCGAGAGGTTCGTCGAAATCGACACATAGCGAATCTTCTGCGCGAACTCCGCCATCGCGCGAATCGATTCGAGCGACGCCGGACCTCCCGGCTTTCCCGCCGTCAACTCCTTGACCTTGGCTTCGACCGCCGCCGTCACCTCCGCCTGCGGATCCGAGAGCTTGCACTTCCACACCGACACATCGCGCCACGAGGTGAACGCCACCAGCGGTCCGGTCTGCGCGGCGCCCACCGGACGCATCGACACACCGATCCGCGGCAACTGCGACCACATGCCTGGAGCCGCCGGTTCGCGTTCGAAGGGCTTCAGGCCCCGAGCCTCCCACGTGTACGTGTCACCGTTCACCTGTGCCTGGGCGCTTGCTCCGTTGAAGGCCTTCGCTTCAGCGGTCCAACCGGACGGAACCGTCAATTGGAACCGGCTCAACACAGCGGGCAGGTCATCCTGAAACTCGAACCAGAACTGAGAGAAAACCTTCTGTTCGTCAAATGTGAACTCGTACGCGAAGACCGAACCGGCATCGGCCGAATCCGCGGCGCGGAGAATCAAAAGCTTCTGAGACGAATACAGCGAGTAGCTCGGCTTGGCGGTGGCTTCGACGAAATCCTTGCGGGCGTACTCCCGCGTTTTGCCGTCGGCGTGCAGCAGGTAGCCACGCGCCTCCCGGATCTTCGAGCCAGACTCGTCATAGAAAATCATACCGGCGGCTTCCGAGCGCCCCTCCGCGGTCAGGACCTTGATCACCTTCCGCACTTGCGTGGCCCGCTTGCCCGACGCATCGACGCTCACCTTCTCTTCATTCAGCAGCACCACGGCCTTGGTCGAGGCCGGGTACTTCGGATGCGCGGTGGTCGCAAACTCGCGCACCCAGGACGGGATCTCGCCCTGCACCGCCGGAACACAGGCCGCCGCCAGCAGGACCAATTTTAGATTTCGCATCGCTTACTCTTTCCGGAACGTGATCTGGTGCGTATCGGCCGCGTGAAGCTTGTCCCACGCCTGCTTGATCGCCGGATATGCCGATGCTTCGAAGAACGTCGCGCCGTTGTTGCCCCACGCCAACGAGCGGCTGATCACCAGTTTCCGGTCGGGCTTGGCGTACTTGCCGGTCAATTCGTAGGTTCCTACCTGCCCGAGCGCGATGCCGCCCGGGAGGTCCGCGGCGTCCAGAGCGAAACCTTCCGGCATTTTGAATGTGATCAGGTCGCTCTCGCTCCACGGGTTTTCATAGAAGATCGCGTGGCGCCTCTTGGATGCCGAGAACGGCGCCCGCTTGCCGAACTGGAAGAACGCAGGCTGCAGGAAGAGACGCTTGCCCGCGCGCTGGCCGTAGGCTTCCATCCGGATGTCGAACCGCACTTCGAAGTTCCCGAGCGCCTTGTCGGCGTTCTCGATCTCGATGCCGCTGATCTGGGAACCCGGGTACCGCGCCTCCAGTTCCTTCTTGATCGCGGCCTCGCGATCCACCGGACTCTGGTCGTCGTACTCGCGCTTCTCGTCAACCGCAAAATGCCCCGTGGAAATCAGCCTGACCTTGCCGGATACGCTGCCGTCTTCTGCCATGGTGAGGTCGGCGAAACGCTGCACCAGGCTGGCCCCCGCAGGTGAGGCAGGAATCATCTCCAACCGCCCGCCCTTCGGATCGCAAATCAGCGCCGCCTGGCCTTGCAGGTGAGCGTCCGCCATTCCTGCGGGCAGGTACGGATTGCCCGCGTTGAAATACTGCAACTTGCCGGAGCCTTCCGGGATGCCCACGAGAACGTTCGAGCGAATGAAATAAGGATCGAGAAAGTCCTTGCGGAAGACCGGATCGCGCGAACTCGAGGCCGCCACAAACACCGGATTCAATCCCGCAGCTTCGGCCATTGCGGAGAACAAAAGCCGGATGTCCTGCGGTCTTCCGATCTTGTTCTTCAGCGTGTCGGCAGAGGAGTAACCGTCCTTCAAAGTGGATTTGAAGAACTCTTCGCGCTCCTGCGCCTTGAAGCCCTCTGCCTGATAGGACGTGTTGCGGATCTTCGTCTGGCAATACACCGCAAGAGCCTTCGCCTTGTCGATCGGCGTTTGCGCTTTTCCGGCCAAATCCGCCGCCAGGGCCTTGATTTCGCCATTGATCTTGAGGTTCCTGCGGTAATCCTCGTTGAGCTTGCGGCCCTGCGACGGCCAGTATTTGTCCGCGGATTCCTTCGATTCATCCGTGTAGTAGATAAAAATCCAGCCCCGGACGTCGTCATCGGCTGGCATCTGAGGCTCGCGCACGAACGCCGGAATACTCTGCAGGCTCGTCTTGACGTAACCTTCGCGGCCCGCCACACCGACGACCGGCTCCCAGCGTTTCATCGCGACATTGAACGGATAACTCCGCATATGCGACGACATACCCGGATGCGATAACGGCTTCACATGGTGCGTCACTTCCCAGATGGGAATGTCCATTTGGACAGGCAGCCGGACGTAGCGCAAATAGCCGCCCGAGACGTACTCGGTGTATTTATACTCGATGATGTCGCCAGGCTGGAGAGCCGGAAAAGCGAAGCTCTTCGCGCGAATATTCAGCCGGGCCGTTTTCGCCACAGTGATGTCCTTCACCTGGCCGCCCTTCACTTCGACAATGGAACCGTCGGCCTTGATCACGCGGCCCTGAAAGCCGCTGACACTGGCGCTCAACGACGCCGGGTACTCAACTTTGACGTCGCCCCACCGCTCGACCGCCCTCGCGGTAAACAACTTGATGCGCAAGTAGTTTTCCTGGCGGTGTTGTGCGTATCCGCCTTGCGTATAATCTTCAACCCAGGTCTCCCAGAAAAGCACCTCGGCGTCTGCTTCAGGATCTAATTTCGGAGCTTTGATCGAGAGGTGTTCCGGGATGACCGGTTTCCATTGCACCTCGGCAGCAAAAAGAGATGTAACGGAAAATACAAATAATAAAGTGGCTATGGCCCTCATGCGAGCCTCAAGGTACCACAATATTGTGGGAGTTTTTATTACCCGCCGAGTACGGCCTGCAACAACAGGACAATGACGATCCCCACAATGGACGTAATGACCTTCATGACAGTCCAGGATTTTAGCGTCTGGGGAACCGACATTCCCAGCGATTCGTTCACCAGCCAGAAGCCTGCATCATTTACGTGGGACAGCACAGTTCCGCCACAGCAGAGCGCCAGGACAATCATTTCCGGACGATAGCCGGGGATACCTTTGACGAGTGGCGCGACAATGCCTGCTGCCGTAATAATGGCGACTGTCGCGGATCCCTGCGCCATTCTCAGGCCGGCAGCCACGGCATATGCGAGCAATAACGGCGAAACGCTCGATGCGGCCAGCACTTTACCCGCATAAGGACCCACGCCCGAATCCACGATGATCTGCTTGAACGCGCCTCCGCCCCCCATGATCGCCAGCAGCGTTCCGACCGGCATCAATGCGTCCGCGCTCATCTTCGCCACGGCGTTGCGGTCGAGTCCACAGCGGAAGCCGAACACGTACATGCAAACCAGCGCCGTGACCGTGAGCGCCGTGAAGGGATGTCCCAGAAATCCCAGCGGGACCCGCAGCGGGCTCTTCGCCATATCCGAGATCGTCGCCGCGAAAATGAAGAGGACTGGCAACACCAGCAGCAGCGCCACCACCCCGACGTTGGGGGCCTTGCGGTTCGTGTTGCCGTTCACCGCTGCTTCCGCCGTCGCGGCATGCTGCGGCAGCGGCACGAAAATCCGTTTCGCGATCCACGGGGCATAGAGGATGCCGCCGGAGATCGCCATCGGAATCGAAACCGCGACACTCCACAAGATGGTGGTTCCCAGGTCTGCGCCTAGCAACTGCGCGGCGGCGGCGGGCGCCGGATGCGGCGGCACCATCGCGTGCGTCACCGTCAAAGCAGCGGCAATCGGCAATCCATAGAACAGCAGCGAGAGTTTGGATTCGCGCGCCAGGCTCCAGGCGAGCGGCACGAGAATGATGAAACCGACTTCGAAGAAGATCGGGAGCCCAACGAGGAACGCCGCAACCAGCACAGCCCACGCCGCGCGTTCGCGTCCGAACTTGTCGAGCAACCAGTCCGCCAGCGCGCGGCCGCCGCCTGAGTGCTCGAGGAACCGGCCGATCATCGCACCCAACGCCACCACCACCGCGATGAATCCCAACGCCTCGCCAAACCCGGCCTGCATGGACTTCAGGACCTTCGCAGGCTCCATCTGCGCCGACAATCCGAGCGCCATGCTCGTCAGCATCAACGCGAGGAACGCGTGCAGCTTCGCATAGAGGATCAGGAACAACAGCAGGGCAATCGAACCAAGCGTGAGGAGTACGAGCGTATCGCCGGACGGCATCAGACTATTCTATGGTCGATCAGGGTCTCCCGCAGCGGGACCCCATGTCCGTCCCAGCCCATCATGCGGTAGTAGGCTTGCACGCAGTCCGCAAACACGGCGCGATCCAGTTTTGTGCCGGCCCACTTGCCTTGCGTGATGGCCTCGTCGAAGAAGCGTGCGGGCAGGATGTCATCGGACCCGCTGTGCCCTTCCCGTAGGTTGTAAACCCGCATCAGATGCAACCGGCGTTCCCCATACCGCATGATTTCGTAAGAAGACGTGCGCCATCCCGTTACGGCAGCCAGCATCGACGACATCTGTTCGAGCGTCAGCACGCGCGTAGGGGCAACCGCGAAAATGCAGAAATCCAGCGCATCCGCACCGGACCACAACGTCATCAGAGCCTTGCAGTTGGGAACCTTTTCAACTGCCAGGCGCTGCATGGGGACCCTCTCCAAAATTCCGACCGTGCGCGATTGATCCATCGAATGCGGCCAGCCAACCTCGGTGTCGTAATCCCAATCATGTTCGCAGATGTCGTATCGCGGCCCCACGGGAGCCACTGCGTAACCGAGAGCGAGGTTGGTCTGCGTTCGCGGCTCGAAGGGGACCATCTCGAGTCCCTTCACATGCAGAGCCCAATTCGCAGCGTCGCCGCCAAGCGCCTCCGCCGCGCGACGCACGCCTTCCGCCAGCAGGTTGCCAAGCGCGCCTCGGCGGTATGCAATATCGTCGATGGTCTGCAGCAGCGCGATTCCGTCACCGAAACGCAAGGGAATCGACATTCCGTGCTCCGCGCATTCCATTGCCATCGAAATCGTGAACCCGAGTGAGCACGGATCCATACCCAGTTCGTTGCAGAGCACATTTGCGCGAAGCACGACATCGGGTTCCGCCACGCCGCAATTCGGACCCAGCGCCCCGGTCACCTCCTGATGGATCCCTCCCGATCTCGAATCCGCCGGAGCGCCAACCGGATGCAGCAGTTTGATGCAGTGGTTCGGGCAGCCGGGACAGTCACCGTCACCGCGATAATGAGGCAGGAACAGCTCAGGCCGGTAGTTCGCGGCGTGTTCGAACACGCTCTCGCGGTAGTTCCGCACGCAGAGCGCCGCATCGATTCCATGCGTGTGTACCCACGCCGAAAATCCCGGCACCTCCAGTTGCCAGGTAGCCAGCGGGTTGTCGCGGATCCCGGCCTCGAAACCTCGGGTCAACCGTTCACAAGCCGCGGCGTCTGCTACCGCTACTGTTTTCCCGCCACGAATCACCAGAGCCTTCAGCAGCTTCGACCCCATCACGGCGCCCATGCCCATCCGCGCCGCCTGGTAACAGCGGTCCGTCACCACGCTCGCAAAGCGAACCCGATTCTCGCCCGCCGGACCAATGATCGCGGTATGCGCGCCGGCTCCGAGCGCATCGGCACAAACCGAAACCGGAGCGCCCCACAGTGATCCCGCGTCGCGAAACACAACGCGTCCATCGTCGATCTCGACAATAGTTGGGGACCCAGCGGCGCCATGCAAAACGATGGTGTCGTATCCCGATCGTTTGAGCGCCATTCCGAACGGCCCCTCGACGCGCGCCTCACCAATTCCACCGGTGAGAGGGCTCTTGGACGCTACCGTAAACCGCGCCAGCCCCGCGAACGGGTGGCCGGCCACCACACTCGACGTGAAGATCAGCAGGTTTCGGGGATCGAAGGCGTCCAATCCGGCTGGCGTGTCCCGGAGCAGCAAGGCAGTTGCGAGCAATCCGCCACCTGCGTAAATCCGCCAGAAGTTCTCGTCCGGAGTTTCGACCCACGTTCGCCGCGCGGCGAGGTCAATGTGCAGGATCGACCCGTTGTATCCGGTCGCGATCATGGCAACAGACTCTGATAAACGTCGTGCAGACGGATCAGCCCGCGGACCATGCCTTCTTCCACCACCGGCAACACCGAGATCTGCGAAGGCCGGTCTTCCATCAAGGTGAGCGCCTCTCGCAGTGTCGCCTTCGGGCTGCACACCACGGGCGTCTTCGTCATCAGATCGGCTGCCGTCAAGCCCTCAGTCGAAGCTGTGCTGTAGAGCGCGCGCCGCAGATCTCCGTCAGTGATCAGACCTTCGAGGCGCTCGGACGAATCGACCACGCACACCGCGCCCAAAGGATGCCTCGTGAGCATGACGATGACGTCGCGAATGGAATCGCCGCGCGACAGATTCACGGATTGATGCATGACGTCTTCCACCAGCACCTTCGTGTTGCGACCCAGTTGCCCGTCGGGATGATTCCACGCGAACTGTTCCGCCGTCACGCCCTTCGCCTGCATCACCGCGATCGCCAGCGCATCGCCCATCGCCAGCGCGACCGCTGAGGATGCCGTCGGCGCGAGATTATAGGGTTCCGCTTCCGCGCGGACGCTGGCGTCCAGTGCGAGGTCCACCTGCTCAGCGAGCGGCGAGGACATGTTCCCGAGGATGCCGATCAACGGCGACCGGCGTTCCCTGAGGTACGGCACCGCCTGCAACAGTTCGGCCGTCGTTCCGCTCTTCGAAATGAGAATGGTCGGATCGCCTTCCGCGTACATCCCGAGATCCCCGTGCGCGAGTTCCGCCGCATGCAGGAACAGAGCCGGCGTACCCGTGCTGCGCAGGGTCCCGGCGATCTTCTCGCCCACGCGACCGCTCTTGCCGACGCCGATCACGATCACTTTGCCGGTATGGTTCACCAGCAGCGCGACTGCCTGTTCGAACCCTTCCCCCAGACGTTCCGCGGTCGCTGCGATCGCCGCAGCTTCCTTCACCATCACGTCGCGTCCAATTTCCGCCAACCGGCGTGCCTGTTCCCGCATCCAGTTTTATGGAAGCATGCCTGGCCTGTTACCCTCAAATTTGCACCGGAAAAACGACCGGCAGTATCCCGCGCGTCCCCTGCTGGGCGTCGGAGCCCTCATCTTTCGCCGTGACAAGATCCTCCTGGTCCAGCGAGGGAAGGAACCGCTGAAGGGATACTGGTCGCTGCCTGGAGGCCTCGTCGAAACCGGCGAACGCCTCGAAGCCGCGATCGAACGTGAAGTCGCCGAAGAGACTGGACTGCTGGTCCGCGCGCACTATCTCGCCGAAGTGTTCGAACGCATCATGCACGATGCGGAAGGCCGCGCCGAGTATCACTATGTGCTCGCCGACTACGTTTGCCGTGTGCGCAGAGACGGACCCGCGGTTCCCCAGGCCGGCGACGACGCGGGGAGCGTCGCGTGGGTGAGAATCGAGGACCTCGGCAGCGTGCTGTTGACCGAGGGCACAAAGGAAGTGGTGGAACGGGTCTATGCGAAACACAAGCGGAGAAACGCTCGAATTTGACGCGCTGAAGGAGGTCCTCGGCCGTTATCTGTCCACCGCTTTGGGACGCCGTGAACTGGCCAAGGTCCGCCCGCTCTCGGAACGAAACCGCATTCGCGCGTTTCTCGAAGAGACCGCAGAAGCGCTCGAGTATCAGCGCCTCGCAACCCAGGGACCGCAGCAAGGTGGACGCGGCGCAGCGATCCGGTTGCGCTTCGATGCGCCTGCCGACATCGAACGCACCGTACAGAAACTCCGCATCGAAGGCGCCGCGCTCAACGGCAGGGAAATCTTCGATCTCTCTGGCTTGCTCGATCGCTGCGGCGAAGCGCGCCACACGCTCACTTCCCTGCCCGAACGCTACCCGCTGCTATCCCGCCGCGCGGAACCGATCGCGGACTTCCGGCCGTTGATCCGCGATCTCGCCGGCAAGATCCTGCCGGATGGCTCGGTCGCCGACGACGCCAGCGTCAACCTGCATCGCTTGCGCCGCGATCAGGAAAAACAGCAAAAGCTCATCCAGCAGTCGCTCGAACGCTTCATGCGCAAGCATAAAGACGACGGCAC
>CAZVKC010000036.1:29499-38131 GCA_964627455.1 uncultured Solibacteraceae bacterium
AGCTCATCCAGCAGTCGCTCGAACGCTTCATGCGCAAGCATAAAGACGACGGCACGCTGCAGGAAGAGTTCGTCACGATCCGTAATGATCGCTTCGTGCTGCCGGTGGTCGCCGGTCAACAGCGCAAGGTCAACGGCGTGATCCACGGCGCGAGCCACAGCGGCGCCACGTTGTTCGTCGAACCGCTCGAAACCATCGACCTGAACAACGAACTCGTTAGGTTGCGCGACGAAGAGATCGCCGAGATCAACCGCATCCTTGCGGATCTCACGTCCCGTCTCGGCAAGTACTCGCGCGAGATCCGCTACGCGGTCGACGCGATGGCGATCTTCGAGTTCATCTTCGCCAAGGCGCAGTTCGCGCTCGACTTCAATTGCACGATCCCGAAGCTGAGCGCCGAAGGCGAACGCCGCCTGCATCTGCACAACGCACGGCATCCCTTGCTCGAGGACCTGCTCAAGCGCCAGGGCAAATCGGTGACGCCGGTGTCGCTGACGCTCGACGAATCGAACCGCACGCTCCTCATCAGCGGTCCCAACACCGGCGGCAAGACCGTCGCGATGAAAACCGTCGGACTCCTCTGCCTGATGGCGCAGGCGGGCATCCCCGTGCCCTGCGAGGAAGCCGAGTTCCCGGTGCTGGACCAGGTGCTCGCGGACATCGGCGACCACCAGTCGATCCAGGAAAGCCTTTCTTCGTTCTCGGCCCACGTCGCGGGCGTCAAAACGATGCTCGAAGCTGTCACACGCGATTCGCTGGTGCTGCTCGACGAACTCGGACGCGCGACGGATCCGGAAGAAGGCGGCGCGCTCGGCGTCGCCATGCTCGATACGTTCCGCTCGACCGGCGCCTTCACGCTGGCTTCGACCCACCTGCTGGCGCTGAAGGTCTACGGCTCCAATACCTCCGGCGTCGTCAACGGATCGATGGGTTTCGACGATCAAACACTCGAACCCACTTATGTTTTGCGCGTCGGCGCCCCCGGCAAGTCCGCAGGACTCGACATTGCGAGCCGCCTCGGCCTGCCCGCGCCGCTGATCGATCACGCGCGCTCGCTGCTTTCGACCAACGAACGCGACATCGCGCGGTTCCTGTCGGAACTCCACGCCAAACTCGACGCGGCCGCGCAACTCGAGTCGCGCCTCAAGGACGAGATCGCGCGAGTCAACCAGCGTGAAGCCGCGCTCGAACGCGACTATCAGCAAAAGCGGGAGCGCAAGCTGCAGGAACTCGAAGACAAGAGCAAGCAACTCGCTGCGGAATTCGAGCAGCATGCCCGTCAGACCATCGAACAGATCACGCAGAACGTCGAACAGCGCAAGGCTTCAGAAACCGCGCTGCGTAAGGTCGCCAAGGCCCGACGCGAATTCCTCGAGGACGTGAATGTAACAGTCGAAGCCGAGAAGCCCGCCCCGGCGAAAGACGAGAAACCGCGCCTCAAGATCGAAGAAGGCGCCCGCGTGAAACTGAAGGGCATCCGCCAGCCCGCGAAGATCCGCAGGATCCACGGCGAGCGCATCGAAGTCGAGGCCGGCTTCATGAAGATGCAGGTCGCGTTCGACGACATCGAGGAAGTGCTCGACGCGAAGTCCACCGACGCGAATCTGCCGAAGAATGTCTCGTTCCACCAGCAGGGTCCGTCGTGGGATGTCGTCTATTCGGAGATCAACGTCGTGGGCAAGCACGCCGATGAAGCAGTCGACGAAGTGGACAAATTCCTCGACAAAGCCGCGCTCGCGCAGGTGGACCGCATCCGCATCGTGCACGGCTTCGGGATGGGCGTCCTGCGCAAGGCGATCGCCAAGCTTCTGCAGAGCAATCCCCATGTATCGCGCTTCTATGAAGCGGAACAACACGAGGGCGGCGGTGGTGCTACCGTTGTGGAACTGAAATGACCCCTAACGCACTCCATCCCGACCTGAACGGCCGCGTCGCCATCGTCACTGGAGCGAGCCGCGGCATCGGCAAAGCCATTGCGC
The DNA here is from genome assembly GCA_964627455.1 of uncultured Solibacteraceae bacterium. Lineage (GTDB taxonomy): Bacteria > Acidobacteriota > Terriglobia > Bryobacterales > Bryobacteraceae > F-183. Next base: position 31,479 of record CAZVKC010000036.1, read on the forward strand.
TGCGCCTGGCGAGCGAAGGCGCGGACGTCGTCATTGCCTCCAAAAGCGAGACGTCGACCGAGAAACTTCCCGGCTCGATCCACGAAACCGCCGACGCGATCCGCGCGCTGGGACGTAAAGCCATCGCGCTTCCCGTCGATGTCCGCAACGACGAGGCCGTCGAAGGCATGGTGAAGCGCACCATCGAGGAACTCGGCCGCATCGACTTTCTCATCAACAACGCGGGCGCCATCTGGACCCAGCGCGTTCTCGACACGCCGCCGAAACGCGTCGATCTCATGATGCAGATCAACATGCGCGCATCGTATGTCACTGCCTACTACGCGCTGCCGCACATGGTGAAGCAGAGGTGGGGACACATCCTCAACATGTGCCCGAAGATGCACGCCAGTCCGTCGCCCGGCAAGGTCGCCTACATGATCTCGAAACTCGGCATGGCGCAGGTCGCGATGGGAATCGCCGAAGAGCATCGTGCCGACAATATCGCCGCAAACACGCTCTGGCCTCGCACCATTATCGAGAGTCAGGCGTCCATCAATTGGAAGATGCACGACCGCAGCCAGTGGCGGACCCCGGAAATCATGTGCGACGCAACCATGGCCATCTTCAGCCAGGAACCGTCCACCTTCACCGGTCGCATGCTGATTGACGAAGAAGTGCTCACCGAGGTCGCCGGGGTCACGAACTTCGACCATTACTGGTGCGAAGGCAAGCCGCCCGCCAACCCGGTCTACATTGATAAATGGTGATTATGTCTGTTCCTGTCCTCCTTGTCCTGACACTCGCGGCCTTCGACGATTGGTCGCAATGGCGCGGACCCAACCGCGACGCCATCGCGCAAACCAACATCGCCGCATGGCCTGACAAACTCACGGCGAAGTGGAAGGTCGAAGTCGGCGAAGGACACTCGTCTCCGATCTTCGGCGCCGGGCGTATCTATCAATTCGCGCGGCAGGACGGACAGGAAGTCGTACGCGCCATCGACCCGGCAACCGGGAAGAATATCTGGCAGCGCAACTACGACGCTCCTTACAGCATCAACATGGCGGCGTTCACGCATGGCAAGGGACCCAAGTCCACGCCGGTGTTCGCCAACGGCCGCTTGTACACCTTCGGCATCAACGGGATCCTCACAGCGTGGGACGCCGCCACCGGCAATCAGATCTGGCGGCACGATTTCAAGAACACCCCGTCGTTCGGAGGCGCGATGTCCCCGATCGTCTTCGAGAACATGCTCATCGCACACGGCGGAGGCGATGGCGCGGGATTCCTCACGGCCTTCGACGCAGCGACGGGCGCCGTCAAGTGGACCTGGAAAGAAGACGGCCCTGCTTACGCGTCGCCGGTCATTACGATGTTCGAGGGCACGCCCCATCTGGTGACGGAAAGTCAGAAGAACGTGATCGGCATCAACGCCCGCACCGGCCAGTTGTTGTGGAAGATCCCGTTCACCACCTCCTACGAACAGAACTCCGTCACGCCCGCCATTCACAACGATGTCGTGGTCTATTCCGGACTCGATCGCGGCGTCGGCGCCGTTCGCATTACGCGCCAGCGCCTCGAACCGCTCTGGGAAAACAAGACCGTTTCGATGTACATGAACTCGCCGGTCTGGTCCGGAGACCTCCTGTGCGGGCTTTCCCATAAAAACAAAGGCCAGTACTTTTGTTTGAATGCGACGAATGGTCAAATCGCGTGGACCAGCCCCGGCCGCCAGGGCGACAATGCCGCAATGATCCTCGCGGGAAGCAAGCTGCTCGCGCTCAACACCGACGGACACCTGCTCGTCATGGACATGCAGGCCAAATCCTTCCAGCAACTGCGCGATTACGAAGTGGCATCGAGCGCGACCTGGGCGCATCCGGCGCTCATCCCCGGCGGTATCCTGGTCAAGGATTCCAAACACCTCATCTTTTATCCCCTGCAATAACGCATGAGCGAATCCGCCAACCTGCATAAATCGAAGGCCCGCGAGAAGGGTCCCGTTCGCATCGCGATCGTCACGGTCAGCGACACGCGCACGCCCGAGACCGACAAAAACGCGCATTATCTGAAGCCCGCGATCGAGTCGGCGAACCACATTCTCACTGACTACCGCATCATCAAGGACGAACCGGATCAGGTCGCTGCGACCCTCGACGAACTCGCCGCAAACGCTAATGTCCAGGCCATTCTCTGGAACGGCGGCACCGGCATCTCACAGCGCGACACGACGTTCGACGTCCTCAGCCGCATGCTCGACAAGACACTCCCCGGCTTCGGGGAAATCTTCCGCATGCTCAGCTATCACGACATCGGACCCGCCGCCATGTTGTCTCGCGCGACGGCCGGCGTTTACAAGGGCAAGATCATTTTCTCGACGCCCGGATCTCCCAACGCCGTGAAACTCGCGTGGGAAAAACTGATCCTCCCCGAGATCGAACATTTGGCGTGGGAAGTCACTCGATGATAGTCTCGTTTCGATGATCGTAGCCGCAGCAGCTTACTTCACGCTTCTCGCTCAAGCCCAACAACCACCCACAATCCCGGATCACCTCATCGCCGATCTCGACGTCGAATACTCGCGCGTCGGGCAGCGCGTCGCGATGGACATCATCCGGCCCAAGACGCCGGGACCTCACCCCGCCATACTCGCCATTCACGGCGGAGGATTCCGCGCCGGAAGCCGGCAAAGCTACATTCCGTTCTGCACCAGAGCCGCTGAAAAGGGCTACGTTTGTGCGACCGCCAGCTATCGCCTAGCACCGGGCCATCAGTTCCCCGCGGCAGTTGAGGACGCGAAGGCGGCCGTGCGATTCCTGCGCGCCAATGCTGCCAAGTACACGGTCGATCCCGCGCACATCGGCGCCGTCGGTGGATCCGCCGGTGGACACCTCGTGCTCATGCTCGGCCTCACCGCGAACAACCGCTCGTTCGAAGGCAGCGGTCCGAACCGCGACCAGTCGAGCACCGTGCAGTGCGTCGTCAACTACTACGGCCCCACCGACTTCGTGCAATCCTACGCGCCCGGCAAGAGTGTCGACGCCGCGCAGGTGCTGCCCCTGTTCCTCGGCGGGGACCTCGAACACAACCGCAAGCAGCACATCGCGGCGAGCCCTCTCTATTACGTGAGTCCGCAAGCTTCCCCCATCCTGTCTATCCACGGCACGAAGGACACCTACGTTGCCTATGAGCATTCCGTCTGGCTGACCGAGAAACTGAAAGCCGCGGGCGCGGACGCGGAACTCGAGACGATTCCCGATGCCGGACACGGCTTCAAAGGCGCCGACGCCGCCAAGGCTGAAGCCCGCACGTTCGAGTACTTCGACAAACACCTCAAGCCCGCGAAACAACAGCGCATCGTTGTTGCCGATCATGGTCCCGCAGGCCAGATCGTGACGATGGAATGGCCTTCGGGACGCGAGTTGTCAACCCTGCCGAACGATCGCGGACACGACGTGCAGGTCCTGCCGAACGGCGGCTTGCTCTTTACCGTCGGACCACAAAAGAAGATCGTCGAAGTCGACGCCGCCGGTCGCACCATCTGGACTTGCTGCGACGGCCTCGAACATCCGCTCGCCGCGCAACGCCTCGACAACGGACTCACGCTCATCGGTGACGCCAAAGCAGGCCGCGTCATCGAGGTCGACCGCAACGGCGCCGTGCAGTGGAAGTACGAATCCGCGGATCTCGCCAATATGCGCATGCGCAACGCACACCGCACGGCACAGGGCACGACGCTTATCGCGGTCGAAGCCGAAGCGAAGCTGATCGAGGTCGACAGGTCCGGCAAGATCATCTGGCAGTGGCAGGCGCCGGAGGGTTCGAAGCGCCGCCTCTACATGGGCCGCCGCCTCGCCAACGGCAACACCATCGTCAGCCTCAACGAACCCGGCGAAGTCGTCGAAGTCGATCCGCAGGGCAAGGTCGTGCGCTCCATCGGCGGCAGCAAAATGGATATCCGCATGGGTTGGGCATCGGGCTTCGCATTCCTGCCCAACGGCAATCTGCTGATCTCCGACTACACGGGACGCCGGCTGCTGGAAGTCGACGCCAAAGGCGAAGTCGTGAACCAGCTTCGCACCGGGCATCGCACGATCGCAACGGTCACCGTGATGCAATAGAGGCATGACGCCGATCGCGTTAACCATCGCCGGCTCCGATCCCTCGGGCGGAGCCGGCATTCAGGCCGACCTCAAGACCTTCCATCAATTTGGCGTTTACGGCGAGGCAGTCGTCACGCTACTCACCGTGCAGAACACCCAAAGTGTCGAGCGGGTCGAGATCATGCCCGCGGACCTCGTACATGATCAACTCATCGCGGTCCTCAACGACATCCCTCCGCTGTATGCGAAAACCGGCGCGCTCGGCAATAGCGAAATCGTGCACATGGTGGCCCGCATTGCCAAACAATACAAACTGCGGCTCGTCGTCGATCCGGTCATGATCAGCAAGCACGGATCCCGGCTGATGAGCCCGGAATCCCGCAGTGCACTGCTCGAAGCTCTGATCCCCAACGCTTACCTCGTCACCCCCAACCTGCATGAGGCTGCAGCCATCGCCGGCATGAGCGAAGATGCGGATCCCAAAGCGATCGCGGAACGCATCGCGCAACTCGGGTGTCCTCGCGTGATCGTCAAGGGCGGTCATGCTCGCGGGCCCGCAACCGATCTGCTCTACGACAATGGAACCTTCCACGAGTTCCATTCCGAACGGCTCGAAACGAAGAACACACACGGCACCGGCTGTACCTTTTCAGCAGCCATCACAGCGGAACTCGCCAAAGGCGCAGAACTCACCGACGCCATAGCCCGAGCCAAGCGTTTCATCACCGAAGCGATCCGCACGAATCCCAATCTCGGACGCGGTTATGGCCCGGTCAATCATCACGCGCGCACCTGATTACAACGCGTGTTACAGTTCAATTCAGCATGGCAAAGAGTCTGAACAAAGTAATGCTGATCGGCAACCTGGGACGCGATGCGGAAACCAAGTTTACGCCCAGCGGCGCCTCGGTCACGCGCTTCTCCGTCGCCACCACCCGCAACTGGCAGGACAAGGCTTCCGGCGAATGGAAGGAAGAAACCAACTGGACCAACGTGGTCCTGTGGCGCGCCGAAAAACTTTCGCAATATTTGACGAAGGGCAAGCGTGTCTATGTCGAGGGCCGTCTCGAAACGCGCAGCTATGAAGACAAGGATGGGCAGAAGCGTTCTGCCACGGAAGTGATTGCCGACGACGTGATCCTGCTGGATGGAAGCCGCGGCGGCGCACCGGGCGGCGGTGGCGATTCCATGAGCGACGAATTCGGCGGCGGTGGTGGTTATTCGAGCCAGCCCGTATCGATGCCCCGTTCGGCTCGTGGCGGCGGTGGATCCTCAACTGCGTCTCGTGGTTCCTCGATGCCGCAGGAAGATCCTGGCTTCGGCGGCGCCAGCGACGACGACGTTCCGTTCTAGTCCGGATACGAAAGACACTAACAGCAAGGGCCGCTACCCAGCTCCAGGGTGCGGCCCTTCTGCATTTTCCAATTCTTTGTCGCGAAACGGGTCGCCCGCTCAGTAGCGGTCGCGTCCACCGCCGCCAAAGTCACGCCGGCCGCCACCGCCACCGCGACGGTCGCCACCGCCACGATTGCCGCCGCCACCGCCGCCTTGCGTCATCGGACGAGCTTCGTTCACAATCAGCGCACGACCCAGCAGGCTCTTGCCGTTGCATGCTTCAACCGCGCTGGCGCCTTGCCCACCGTCGTTAAACTCCACGAACGCAAATCCACGGGAGTCGCCGCTGAAGCGATCCCGCACGATTTCGACCTTGTCCGGTGCGAAACCGTTGTCCTGAAACAAACTGGTGACATCCGACTCGTTCGCCTTGAACGGCAGATTGCCTACGAACAATCTCATGCAAAAACTCCTTGAACGTCTCGATCTGTCGGTGAGAGGTGCAGGGTGACGACAAGCTTTCCGCTGGAGCTACCAACTACAAACTGGCCAAAATCAGACTGACGCTTTCAACTGACCCGTTCATTATGCCACAAACAAACGAAAAGGGTAGCCAGTACTAGATCCAGCCCTGCACCCGGTAATAGATCAGCTTGGTGCTCTCGAGGCACAGATCGAGGAAAACGATCCATCGCCGGCTCATGGAACCGTAGCGTTTCAGCCCGTCCGGAATTGGGAACCTGCACACTTCGACTCCTGCTTTGCGAAATGCAAGAGCACTGCGCGTCACGTGGTAATCACTGGTCAACAGCACCACACGTGACGCGCCTGCCGGGATCAACGGAATCGTCATGAGCGCGTTCTCGTGGGTGTCCCGCGACTGGCTCTCCACCTCGATCTCGCGGGTATCCAAGCCATGTCCGGCAACGAACTCCCGGATCTTCTCTGCTCCCGCGTTGCCGCTGATGATCACTTTCCGGTAGCGGTTGCTGCGCATCGCCCGCACCGTGTACACGGCGCGCCAGTAGGAACTCTCGCCGAGAACATCGCCCAGGTCGGAGCCGGTCAACACCACCAGCACATCACCGGCAGGACCGTCCCATCGTCCGGCGAGCGACTCTGTCCACCATCGCGTCAGCGGCGTGATCGTAACGAACAAGTAGAAGAGACCGAAGGCAGCGGCTCCGTTCCAGCACCATTGCCGCGCCCGGCGCCACATCAGAACAGAAACCG
>CAZVKC010000036.1:38231-81679 GCA_964627455.1 uncultured Solibacteraceae bacterium
GCGGCTCCGTTCCAGCACCATTGCCGCGCCCGGCGCCACATCAGAACAGAAACCGGACCTGCAGGCGGAACACACGGCCATCATTGAGCGTGTTCGTAATCTTGCCGAACGCAGGCGAACTCAGGTCCGGATTTGGTTCCGCGAACTGCGGCGTATTGAGGAAGTTCAGCGATTCGGCGCGAACCAGCAACTTGCGCTCGCCCGCCAGCGTCCAGGTCTTGGAAAGCGATGCGTTCAGGTTGCGGATCCCGCCTCGACGGAACGTTGCCACACCCAGATTGCCCCGCGCATCGAAAGGTCCAATCAAGGCGAAAGCCGACCTTGGCAGCCGGACATCCGGATGATTGATCGCCATTCCCAGAATCGAAGGATCGAGGATGTTCGGGCGGTCGCCATTCACAGCGTCAACGTTGCCGCTCCCGGGAGCGTCCGAGCCGGAGACCACGGTAAACGGCATTCCCGTCTTCGCGAGAAAAACGCCATTGAGGTTCCACCCGCCCCACTTCTTCGGGGCCGCATAGTTCACGCGCGTGAGCAGGGCATGCTTCTGGTCGAAGGCGCTCACGCCTTTGAGGTCCGCCGTAACGCCGTACTCGGTCTGGCTGTATCCCTGCCGCGAATCATCGCCGGCGGCCGTATTCAAATAGCTTGCGCCGGTGTCGATGGCCTTGCTGAACCAATACGAGGCGTCCACCGTCATCCCATGAAAATTCGGGGCGAGCACCGTCACACGGCCGGCATCGAAGTATCCGTTCGCTCCGTTTTCCACCATCCGGTAATCGAAATAGCGTGGGTCCGGACGACGATCCTGAATCGTCAATGCAGTCTGTGGGATCCCAGGAACAATGCGCGCCCGGTTCAGGTGCCAGAGGATCAGCAAAGCCCGGCTGCGCGAACCGACATAGCCGGTCTGCACCCGCCATTTGCCGGGCAGTTCGCCTTCCCAACTGAAGTTGTAATGATTGGTGTACGGCGTCCGTAAATTATCCGGGTAGTCCGAAACAACCGCCCGGGCGCCCGGCCCGCGGGCCAGTCCTGCCGTCGGGTTGAGCAGATCCGGAACCATCACCTCGAACTTCTGAAAGTTCGGAGGATTCCAACGCACCTGCTGATACGTCGTTTGGAAAATCTCGCCGAAATGCAGTCCCCACGCCGACCGGATCACGCCCAGGTGGCCCGGCAGCCGGTATGCGAAGCCGAACCGCGGACCCAGGTTATTGCAGTCACATTGCGCGTGGATATTGTCCAACCCGGACTTCTCGTGCGGGGGAACCATCGGATTGAAGCGGACGCCGTACGACAGCATCAACCGGGGCGTCACCCGCCACGTGTCGCCCGCGAAGTAATTCTGTTCCCAGCCCCGGTGATAACGCTGCGGATCTCCGAACGAACCGCTGTAACGGCTCGGCCGGCCCTCCAGAAAATTCGTGATGGCGTCCCGCCCGAAGTCGCTTCGAAAGAAATAATTGCCCCGGTTACTGCTGACCTCATACGTGTTGTACTGCGCGCGCGTCACTTCCGCTCCAGCCGAAAAAGCGTGGTTGCCCTGCCGGCTGCTCCACATCCCCGCGTAACGGTAACGATTCTGCACGCGGTTCAAAGGGATGTTCGACTGCGGACCCAGCTTTTCATACGAAGTCCCGATCTGCACCTGCGGACCCACCGCGTTCGGCTCGGCCACCAGATTCGTGTGGCTCCGGTCGAATCCCATGGTCAAATCCAGATTCGTTCTTGCACTCAGCGCGCGAGCCCATCCCAGCCGCGCCGAGTGCGACATCACCGTCGTCAGCGGGTTCTGGCCCGCCACCAGTTGAAAGGCGTCGACATCCTGGCTCGTGTACGTATGCTTGGCGCTCAAACGGTCCTTCGAGCCCGCTTTTTGATCCAGTTGCAGGACTGAGTTCCGCGTTCGAATCGTCTGCCTGGCATTCGTATTCAGAAAGCGGCGGTCAATGTCGGTGCGGTTGGGACGTTCGGCCGGATATGCGTTGAGGAAACGCTGAATCATCCGTGCCGCCGCAACGTCTGTGACGCGGGGCGTCCGTTCGGAGTCGAGCGGGACCAGTACATTGCCGTTGACGTAACCGCTGGACTCCTGCGCCGATCCATCCGCAGAAAGAATGGCGCCCTTCCATAACCGCAATCCGAGGTTCAGACCGGCCGTGTTGTCACGCGCCGGCCGCACGTCGCCGACCTGAAAAAACGAACGCGCGGTCAGGGCGCTGTTGCCGTGCGTCAGATAGACGCTGCCGTGCGCGATGCCCGCCGCAGGCTTCGAGATCGCCGCCACATGAGGGGTTCCTGCAGGATTCCCGCCGAATTCCGCGCCGAAGTAACTCCGCTCGACCTTGAACTCGCTGATGATCGTCGCGCTCGTACCCATTCTCTGCGCCGCTTCCTTGGCGGCGTTATTGTCGATCTGGTTGAACTGCACGTTCTCGTTCCGCTTCGCCTCGCCGCCCTCGGCGTTGGTTTTGCCGAGCAGGATGGCGTCGGAGCCTGCCGCGGGTTTTGCGGGAGCGGTCGGTTCCTGAGCCGGAACCGGGCTCTTCAGTTCGGGCTTCTCAGGCTGCGCGGATGGAGCGGCAGGAGGCGCTGCGGGTTTCTGAACGCTCTCCTGCGGCAAACAGAGCCGCCAGACGAGCAACGGAACAAGGATCAGATTCATTGGGAACGGGCGGTCGTCGCGTTTCGGGTCCGAAGCCAGCGGAAGCGGCGTTGCCCTCAGTTTAACGTACTGTAGGAGCGTCGGAAACAGGCACAGGGTTACACTATCAGAAGTGACCGCTCGTTCCAGCCAGCCTGGCAGCCATCCCTCAGGACTGCTCGAGGCCCAGGGCGCCCGCCCTGCCCTTGCTGGATTTTTCGTCGCCGGACTTCTGCTGTCCTTCCTCGGCGCGATCCTCCCCGCCTGGGGCTATCACTACACCGAACAGTACATTCAGGTCGGGAACTATTTCGTCGCCTTCAACGGCGGACTCTTCGCATCCAACCGCCTCGCCGCAAGGCTCCTCGTGCGCGCCGGCATCCGGACCTCCCTGATTTCGGCCTGCATTCTGTCCTGCGTGTCGATGCTCTGGCTGGCCTGGTTCTCACCGCCCTATTCCGCGATCTGGCGCATGCTGGGACTCCTCTTCCTGGGTTCCGGCGCCGGACTCCTTCAATCCGCCATCTTCCAGGCGATCGCCCCGATCTACCGCCACGACCGCGCGGCAACCGTAAATATTGCCGGCATCTTTTTTGGTTTGGGATGCCTCGCCACGGCGCTGCTCGTCGCCGGAACCTACTATGTCTACACGGTTGCGAGTATCCTGATCTTCTTTGCGGTGATTCCGGGCTTCTTTGCCGCCGCTTTTGGACGTGTCAAATACGACGCCCCGGTCATCGAACCTCCGGGTCCGGCCGAACTCATTGCCGGATTTCGCAGCCCTCTCGCGATCCAGTTCGGGATCCTGTTGTTGTTGCAGTTCGCGAACGAATGGTCGGTCGCGGGATGGCTCGCCCTTTTCGTCACCCAACGGCTCGGCATTAACCCGTCGACAGCGCTGTTCTATCTGGCGCTCTATTGGACCGCGCTGCTCGTTGGACGAATCCTGGCTCAGCGGGTCATCAGCGGCGCAGGCCACGGCAAGATCCTGCTGGTCGGCATCAGTTCTGCAGTCCTCGGTTGCACCATTCTGTCACTCACGGATAATCGCTTTGGCATTATCAGCGGAATCCTGTTTCTCGGCGTGGGGTTCGCCCCGGTCTATCCGTTGATCGTGGAACAAATCGGCGACAAGTTCCCCTACTACGATCCCGTTTTCTACCATGGAATCTTCTCCCTGGCATTTACGGGAGCCCTGCTCGCTCCCGCAGCGCTTGGCTATCTTGCCGCCTGGCAAGGTGTACGGTGGATTATGCTTTACCCGTTGGCGGGAAGTTCGGTTGTGTTCTTCTTGCTCCTGGTTCGCATGGTAGACAACAGTCTGTCCCGTCGAACGACGTAGCCACCTACCGAAAGATGGTCGCCCGCCGGCTTGAGCATCCCTTGAATAGAGTATTGTCTCAGCGCACGGTCCCTTTATAATTTAGATACCAATGAACTCCGCTCTAACCTCCCTCATCCGCGGGGAGCTCCTCAACCTTGAGGGCGTCAGACGGCTATCACCCGTCCGGCGTTTTACGAGCTTACTGACGTCGGAAACCTCTCCGGAATGTCTGTTTTTCCTCGACTCGGGCTTCGTCAAAGTAGTCCGGCGCGGGGAAGACTCGAAGGAAGTGATCGTCAGTATCATCGGCCCAGGGGAACTGTTTGCGGAACATGCAATTCAACGGATTTCACGACCGTTCATCGCGGAAGTAATCCAAGACTCAGTCATCTACGAGATCCCGAGGGATGCGTTCATCGCCCTCGGTCAGAAACATCCGGAAGTCTGGCGTATGCTTTGGGAACTGGCTGTCACCCGGCAGTTGGAACTCGAGCAGAAAGTATCACTGCTCTGCCTCCAGGATGTCGAGTATCGCATTCTCTACTATCTCGCTCAGCTCGCTCACGCCTTCGGTCCGCCCCTCAATGAGTTCGCCGAATACAGCATTCCGCTGTCTCAAAGCGAACTCGCCGCGTTGATTGGCGCGACCCGGGAAACTACATCCACGACTCTCAATACGCTCTCACGCCAGGGACTGCTCAAGCTGGGCAGACGCCTGGTGATCGTCAACTCGCTCGATAACATCCGCGCAGCGGCGCGGGCGAGAAGCATGAAGGCGGTGGCGATGACCGCGCCCTCTTCAGCCTGACACCGGTCAGTGGGAAGCGCGGGGCGCCAGGAGGTTAGCGTCTCGGATTTTTCGAAGAACGAATAGGTTCCGGCTGCTCCTCCGGTGGTGAAGAAACGAGCATCTGGAAAAAAAGACACAACACGAGAAATCCGGCAATCGCCGCACTGAAGATCATAGCTCCCACCTTGCTGTTTGAAATACCGACTACTCTTTAGAGAGCCGCTCGCATGTTCTTGACGACGCGATCCGCCAACTTTTCGTTGCGGGATTCGCCGGGGACCCACGGAGCGGCTCTTTCTTCGAAGGTCCCTGCCAGGGAATCCCGATTCCCGCTCCCTTCATTCCGTGTTACGTTTTCGCTATGCGTGTGGATTTCGCGTTCGGCAAGTCCGGACTCCCCGTCGACCTCCCTTCCGGTCCCAACTACCAACTGCTCGAAGCTCGCGGCGCCGCTCCTCTCACCAATTCCGATGAGGCGCTGGCCCATGCCCTCGATCATCCGATCGGCTGCCTCCCCCTGCTCGAAATGGCGAAAGGCAAGAAGAGCGCCGCCATCTCGGTGTGCGATATCACCCGTCCGGCGCCCAACAAGCAGACACTGCCTCACGTGCTGCGGCGCCTTGCTGAAGCCGGTATCCCCAAGTCCGAAACCCGGATCCTGATCGCCACCGGATTGCACCGCCCCGCCACGGAAGCCGAAATCAACGAAATTGTCGGCACCGAAATCGCCGCCCAGTACCCGATCCTCAACCACGACGCGCGCGACCTTGCCCAGCACCGGCATCTCGGCAGCACCAAGTCCGGCATCCCGGTATACATCGACGAACGCTTCGTCTCCGCCGACCTCCACATCACCCTCGGATTCATCGAACCGCACCTGATGCTCGGCTTTTCGGGCGGCCGCAAACTGATCGCGCCCGGCCTCGCCGCGCAGGAGACCATCAAGGTCATCCACAGCCCCAGGTACATGCGCAACGCCCGGTCGATCGAAGGGTCCATCGAGAACAACCCGCTGCATCACGAACTGCTCGAAATCGCCGCCATGGCTCGCCACGATTTCGCTCTCGACGTCGCGCTGGCGCGCAACCGGCAGATCGCAGGCGTCTTTGCCGGCGAACCCGTCGCTGCGCATCGCAAGGGCGTCGAGTTCGTTTCGAACACGCTCCTCGAACTACTCGACGAACCCGTGGATGCGGTAATTACGACGGCAGCCGGCTATCCGCTCGACCTCACCTTCTACCAGACCGTGAAAGGCATCACCGCGGCCCAGCACATCCTCAAACCCGGCGGCCGGATCCTCGTCTTCGCAGCCTGCTCGGAAGGCGCCGGCGCTCCCGAGTTCCAGGAACTGCTGAAAGGGTTCGGATCCTACCAGGGATTCCTCGACGCCATCCGCGACCGCGAGGTCATCGTCGACCAGTGGCAACTCGAGAAACTCGCCCTCGTCGGGATTCAATTCGAAGTCCTGTTCTATGTGCCGGGGCTGCCGCCCGAGTTCCACCAGAGCTTCGGCGACAACATCTTCACATCACCCGAAGACGCCGTGGCAGGGCTGCTCGAGCGTACGGGAAGCAAGGCGTCGATCGCTGTGATTCCCGAAGGTCCGTACGTTCTGGCGAAGGTGCGCGAAGCAGACGCGGCGCTGGTATCCTGAGGCCATGACTCCAGATCAAGCCAAGACAATCCTCGACTATGCCGTTGCCGTGTCTCGCCGCGAAGTAGCGACCACGGCCAAAACGATTGCCGCCGCCAATCCCGATTCGCTTGCTTACAAGCCATCGGAAAAATGCATGTCCGCCGGCGATCTCATTTGGCACATTGCCTCTGCTGAAGTGGCGATCCTGAACGGCGCAGTGGATGGAACGTTCGACTTTGGCCGCCAACGGCCTGAAGAGGTCCAGACTCCCGCGCAGGTGGCTGCGTGGTTTACAGAAAACGCCAATGCCGCTTTGGATCGCTGCGCCGCCATGAACGGCGACGCCGCGGCCAGGATCGTGGACTTCCACGGGGTCTTCCAGCAACCCGCCTTCGGATTCGTCACGATGGCCACCAACCACACCATCCATCACCGCGGCCAGTTGTCTTCGTACCTACGGCCGATGGGCGGCAAGGTCCCGGCCATCTACGGCATGAGCGCCGACGACAATCCATTCGAGAAGAAGTAATAGCCCGGCGTAGGATCAGGTACCAGTACGCTACAGAACGGCCCGTCCATTCTGCAGTGACTCTGTCGCGTCCTACGCTTAAGCATGATCCTCTGGCTTTAAGTTGAAGCAACCGTTTTGCGGGGGTAGTCCAGCCTGCCCCCGCTTTCCGTTCCCGCAACAGGAACGATGATGCAGCCCTCCTCAGGATTCCCCAACACCCGGTTTCGCTCGGATCCCCATCGCCACCACCAGTACGCGGAGTACGCACACAGGATCGCGTCGAGACGGTCCTCGGTATCCTTCAGATCGCCCCGCTCCGGAACCTCCGGCAGTTCCAGTCCCTTGATGCCGAGTCTCGCATCGATCAACTCCCGCAACTGCGCCAGCGCGGCGCCGCGCGCAGCACGAGGCCCCTTCTTGTACTTCAGGATCCGGTCCAGCCCGAACATCTCCACCGACACGATATGCGGAAAGCATTCGAACTGCCGCCTGCCGCTGCGAAACGGCTCGTAAGACAAAACGAACCCACGCTCCGCCAGCGCCTTTGAAAAACCCGTCGTACGACCGGCAAACACGCTCCCCTGATGGGCCGGGTAGCATCCGGCGTCGTAGCGACCATACAACCGGTGAGCCCCGCGCTCCGCTTCCCGCATCCCGGAGACATTGCCCAGTTGCAGCGGCGCATCGACCGCCACCACGCCATCCGCACCCGCTCTCTCGTCCACCCAGTCCACGACCTCGTGAACGTCCGAAATCCGCGCCGTTTCCACGAAGCGAACACCGCGTGGTCCGGCGGCCAGCCAGGCCAAACCTGACGCCCCCGAAATCCAGCCGAAATCTACCCCGATGCAGTTCATCGTCCCCTCAGGCCTTGTATGCTATCAATTGAATACTCTACGGAAATGACGACGATGACGACGCCCAAGGAAGTGCTCGATTTCGCGGCCCGCAACGAGGTGCGGCAGTTCGACCTCCGCTTCACCGACTTGCCCGGCATGCAGCACCATGTTTCATATCCCATCAGCCAGTTGGATGAAGAGGCGTTCGAATCCGGTTTCGGATTTGATGGATCGTCCATCCGCGGCTGGGCGGCGATCAACGAAAGCGACATGCTGCTGATTCCGGATCCCCGCACGGCGATGATCGACCCGTTCAACGAGACCCGCACCCTCGCCATGACGTGCACCGTCAAGGATCCGATCACGCGTCAGGACTATGAGCGCGACCCGCGCCACATCGCCGCCAAGGCCGAAAACTACCTGAAAAATTCCGGGATCGCCGACACCGCCTTCTTCGGCGCCGAGGCGGAATTCTTCATCTTCGACAACATCCGTTTCGACCAGAACCAGCACTCGGGCTTCTACTTCATCGACGCCGAAGAAGGCCGCTGGAATACCGGTCGCGAGGGCCACAACCAGGGCTACCGTCCCCGCTACAAAGAAGGCTACTTCCCTCTCCCGCCCATCGACCACTATCAGGACCTGCGCGCCGAAATGGTCGAGACCATGGTGAACTGCGGACTCCATATCGAGTGCCATCACCATGAAGTCGCCACCGGCGGCCAGTGCGAAATCGACCAGCGCTTCGATACGCTCATCAAGTCCGCCGACAACATGATGCTCTTCAAGTACATCGTGAAGAACGTCGCGTATCAGTATGGCAAGAGCGTCACCTTCATGCCCAAGCCGATTTTCGGCGATAACGGCAACGGCATGCACGTCCACCAGTCGCTCTGGAAGGACGGCAAACCGCTGTTTGCCGGCGACCTGTATGCCGGCCTGTCACAGATGGCGCTCTGGTACATCGGCGGCCTGCTGAAACACGCTCGGGCACTCTCGGCGATCATCGCACCCACCACGAATTCCTACAAGCGCCTGGTGCCCGGCTACGAGGCCCCGGTGAATCTCGCTTATTCCCGCAGGAACCGTTCCGCGGCCGTGCGGATCCCGATGTATTCTGCCGCGCCCAAGGCCAAGCGCATCGAGTTCCGGCCCCCGGATCCGGCAGCGAACCCCTATCTCGCTTTCGCAGCCATGCTTCTCGCCGGCCTCGACGGGATCATCCACAAGGTCGAACCCGGCGATCCTCTCGACAAGGACATTTACGATCTCGAGCCCGAAGAGATGCGGCGGGTTCCATCCATGCCGATTTCGCTCGATGACGCGCTCAATTG
This sequence comes from uncultured Solibacteraceae bacterium, assembly GCA_964627455.1. Taxonomy (GTDB): domain Bacteria; phylum Acidobacteriota; class Terriglobia; order Bryobacterales; family Bryobacteraceae; genus F-183. Next base: position 47,313 of record CAZVKC010000036.1, read on the forward strand.
CCTCGAAGAGGACCACGACTTCCTGCTCAAGGGCGACGTGTTCACCGAGGAACTGATCGAGACCTACATCAACTACAAGCGCAGGAATGAGGCCGAGCAGGTTCGCCTGCGTCCCCATCCCTGGGAATTCGCGCTCTACTACGACATCTGAGCCGCGCGGAGCGGCTCCGGGAGAGACTCGACGGCCAAGTCCTCTCCCGGGGTCGAACTCCATTCGGAAACCGATTCTTCCAATCTCGTCAGATCCAAAGCGGGATCCACTCCCTGCGCCGCCTCGGCCAGTTCGCCCACGGTAATCTCTGAAAACGCATGGACGAGTTCGGCGTCACGCCAGCCCCGGCGAGCCTCTTCCTGCAACACCAGCAGCGCCTCACGGTGTTCCATCGCAGCCTTATACGGCCGCCGCGACATCAGTGCGTCATAGATGTCCGCCACCTGCAGTACCCTCGCCAGAATCGGAATGTCCCTGCCGGACAACCCGTCTGGATAGCCGCTGCCGTCCCAACGTTCGTGATGGCATCGAATGATCGGCAGCACGCCGGCCAGGCTCTTCATCCCCCGGCAAATCGCCTCGCCCGCCACGGTGTGGCCTCGCATGATCTCCCACTCGGCGTCGTTCAACGGCCCGGGCTTGAACAATATGGCGTCGGGCACACTGATCTTGCCGATGTCGTGCAGATACCCGCCCTGGTACAGCGATCGCAAATCCACGCCGCTGAGCCCCAGCCGCCGGCCCAGCGCCATGCTGTAACCCGCTAACCGCTGGCAATGCTGTCCCGTGTTCGTATCCCGCCACTCCACCGCCTGGGCCAAGGCGAACAGGATGATCTCCGCTTCTTCCAGAGAGTCCAACAGGGCTTTGTGTCGCAACATCACGCGGACCCTGGCTCGCACCACCCGCGGCATTGCGGGCTTCACCAGAACTTCGTCTACGCCTGATTCCAGCCAGGCCGACTGGCTCTCTCCGCCCGCCGACCTCGCCAATAGCAGGATCTGGATGAACCGGGTGACCCTGCGCGACTTCAATCGGCTGCAGAAATCCACGACCCGAAGCCTGGGCATCGCCAGGTCGACAACCACGAGATCCACTGGTTGAACGGCAATGAGAGAGAGCGCCTCGCCGGGGGATCCTGCCTCCAGAATCCGCCGGTCTTCACCACCATGCTGCAGAATGGCGCGCAAAATTGCGCGGTCACGCGCAACATTCCCCAAAATAAGAATCGTGGATAGAGCCGGACCATGGCAGGTCTGACTCTCGGCGGCGTCATTCATCCCCGAAAACGCCACCGCCGGTGGAACAACCGGCAGAGCCGCGATGTGACCCTTCACGCAGTCACTCATCGGCCGCTGCCGCACGTGCATGAGAAATTCCCCATGCAAAGGGGATACTGGAATCGGGTGTGTAGCCTACTTCGCGGAAGGCCGCTGGGCATCCGGCGCCGAAATCGGAACTTCACGCACCGGTTCACTTCGAGTCGTCTTCGAAATATCGTTGTACAGGACGAAGGCGACCACCATCATGAGGAACGCAAACCCCAGCTTGAACACCGTCTCTTTCACACGTAGCGAAAGATCCTGCCGGCGCACCATCTCCACCAGCAGCATGAGGATCACACCGCCGTCGAGGATCGGGATCGGCAACAGGTTGAAGATCGCGAGATTCAGGCTCACCATCGCCATCAGGCCGAAGAACGTCATCGCGCCCTGCCGCGCCGCGCGCTTCGCCAGCCGTGCGATGCCGACCGGACCCTCCAGCGACTTCGGCGACATCCGCCGCTCGACGACTCCCCGCAGGAACTTGTAGATGAGCCCCGCGCTCTCGACATTCTCCTTGACCGATTCGCGCAACGCCTCAGGGAACGAGAGCTTGGTGATCTCCATCGCCTCTTCCGGCTGCACGCCGATCACCCAGCGTTCCGGGCGGCCTTCTTCCAGCTTCTTCCACTGCGCTTTCACCGTCACCGAGGCCGTCTTGCCATCGCGCACGTACACGATCTCCGCAGGTTCGCCCTTCGTAGACTGCACAGCATCCACCAGCGCCGGACCCGACACGATCGGGTGGCCATTCACGGACTTCAGAAGGTCGCCTTCCTTCAGCCCCGCAGCAAGAGCCGGCGAATCCACCGTCATCGCCGCGACCAGGATGTCGCGCTGCTGATCCCAACCCGCGTCGCCGATATGCGTACGCTCGTTCTCGGGCAGCGGAATCGTGAACGTCAACCGTTCCTCGCCGCGCTTCACCAGCACGCGCATCGACTTGTTCGTATCGTCGAACTCCCGCAGCAGGACGTCCTTCCAGGTCGGATTCTGCACGTCGTCGACCGTCAGGATCTGATCGCCGACCTTGAGACCCGCCTTCACAGCCGGGCCATCCGCCACCAGGTATCCAATGACCGGATTCGGCGTCAGCGGAGGACGCTGGAACCGCACCATGAACAAGCCCGTGAGGATCGCCACCGCCAGCACGATATTCATGAACGGACCGGCAAATGCAATGATCAGCCGCTGCCACCGTGGCTTCGCCAGGAACCCTCGCGGATCCTGCTCGTCCCCGGGCTGCTCGCCCGCCATCTTCACATAACCGCCCAGCAGAATCGCCGAAAAACGGAAATCCGTCTCGCCCTTCTTGAATCCGAACAGCCGCGGACCGAAACCAAAACTGAAGGCCTCGACTTTGACGTCAAAGAACCTGGCCGCCCAGTAGTGCCCCAGTTCGTGAATGATGATCATGACGCCGATCAGGATCAGCAGCCACCAGACGCTTTCAAAAAACTCGCCAAACATTCTTCAGTTCCTTTGTATCAAACCGCAGCAGCTCGCGAGCGTTCCCTGGCGAACTCTCGAGCCCGTTCTCTCGATAGACGGTCCACCTCGAGAATCTGTTCCACTGTATTACACGCACGCGCCGGAACCGCATGCAGCGTGTCCTCCACGACAGCCGCGATGCCGGTAAACGAAATCTCGCCCTTCAGAAAGGCTTCCACGGCAATCTCATCGGCTGCATTCAAGGTACACGTAGCCGAACCGCCGGTCTCCATCGCATCGTAGGACAACTGCAGCAACCGGAACTTCTTCGGCTCCGGCGGATAGAAATGCCACACGCGCGGCTCGGTCCACCCGTAACGGGGCACCGGCGCGTCCATGCGCTCCGGATACGTCAACGCGTATTGGATCGGCATCCGCATGTCAGTCGCACAAACCTGCGCGATAATGCTGCCGTCATTGAACTCGACCATCGCGTGGACCGTCGACTGCGGATGCACCACCACATCCACTTCTTTCGGCAGAAAATCGAACAACCAGCAGGCTTCGATCACCTCGAAACCTTTGTTCATGAGGGTCGCCGAATCGATCGTGATCCGCTGCCCCATCACCCATGTTGGATGCTTCAAAGCCTGCGCCGGAGTGATGTTTTCGAACTGTTCGGCAGGAGTTTCACGGAACGGGCCGCCCGACGCCGTCAGAATCAGCCGCAAAACCTCGTTGCGCCGCCCTGCGCGCAAGCACTGGTGCGCACCGTTGTGCTCGCTATCGACGGGAATGATCTCGGATCCGGACTCACGCGCCGCCTCGGTCACCAGTTTGCCGCAGGCGACCATCACTTCCTTGTTCGCGAGGCCGATCCGCTTGCCGAGACGCACCGCTTCATATGTCGCTTCGAGTCCCGACACGCCGACAATCGCGGACATCACGAAATCCGCTTCTGAAGACGTCGCCGCCGTGACACGCGCCGCGCCGCCCGCCGCCAACTCCGGCCATTCGCTGCGCGCAAGTCCGCGCTCGGTGAGGGCCGCCGTCAACTTCGGCAGATCGGATTCGTTCGCGATCACCGCCAGTTTGGGCCGAAACTCGACAATCTGCTCAGCCAGCAGATTCGTGTTGACGCCCGCCACCAGCGAGTGGATGCGGAACAGGTCCGGGCGCCGCCGGACAACGTCGAGGGTGGAGGTTCCAATCGATCCGGTGGAACCCAGCAGGCAAATTTGTTGCACTCCCTTTTATCGTACCAAGCGCCTACTCTTCGAGCTTTCGAACCAGCACCGCCGCACGTTCGCGCGCATGCTTCGTCGCCGTCTCGATCGCCGAGATCAGCATCGACCGCAATCCGTGACGCTCCAACTCGTGGATCGCCACGATCGTCGTTCCGCCCGGCGTGATCACCTCATCCCGCAGGATTGCCGGATGCGCACCCGACTGCCGCACATGCTTCGCCGCGCCCAGCACCGTCTGTTCCGCCAGCCGCGTCGACACCTCCCGCGACAACCCCATCTTCACGCCGCCGGCGATAAACGCCTCGATCACCATGTACACATACGCAGGACCACTCCCCGACAGCGCCGTCACCGCGTCCATCATCTCTTCCTCGACAAAGCACACCACGCCAACCGCGCGGAACAACTTCTCGACCGCCGCTTTCTGCTCCGGCGTCGCGATCCGGTTGCAGCACAGCGCAATCGCGCCTTCTTCCACCACCACCGGGATGTTCGGCATCGCGCGGAACACCGCCAGCGGGATCCCCGCGCGCTTCTCGACCACCGACATCGGCAGCGCCGCCGCCAGCGAAATCACCACTTGTCCCTCACGCAGGAACGGCGCGATCTCGTCCATCACCTTCGGCACGGTGAACGGCTTTACCCCGAGGATCACGATATCCGCCGCGCGTGTCGCCTCCTCGTTGCCTTTTGCCAGCACCGTCACGCCCGGATACAGGTCCCGCAGCGCCGCCGCGCGCTCTTCCGAGCCCGTCGTCGCGATCAGCTTCTCTTTCGGATGTCCCGTCTTCACCAGGCCGCCGAGTAGCGCCGCACCCATGTTCCCCGCCCCGAGGATCGCAATCGTCATCGTCGTCACACTGCCATTATCCGCCCGTCAGCGCTATCCTGATTAGGATTTGTTCCTGCCCGTCCTCGAAATCCTCCGCGGAATCGCAGCCCTCCTCGTCGTTCTCTATCACGTCTCCTGGAACTCCCACCTCTCCACGTCCAACATCGTCCACAACGGCTACCTGATGGTGGACCTGTTCTTCATCCTGTCCGGCTACGTGATGTTGCACTCCTACGGATCCCGGCTCGCGAGCTTCGAGCAGGCGAACCTCTTCATTCGCGCCCGCTTCGCCCGCCTCTATCCGCTCCACATCGCGACCCTCGGCGGCTTCTTCGCCATCGAACTCCTCAAATGGAGCACGGTCCACTTCGGCGTCGCGCGCATCGCCACCACGCCCTTCTCGACCAACAACGCGAAGACTCTCGCCGTGCACCTGCTGCTCCTGCAAGGCATGGGACTCGAACCGCAGCCCACCTGGAACACGCCCGCCTGGAGCATCGGCGTTGAATTCTGGCTATATTCGGTCTTCGCAGCAGCGATGCTGTTGTTCAAGGGCCGCCGGATCGCGATCGCCGCCGTCTTCCTCGCAGCCGTGGGCATGGTCGCGTCCTGGAATCTCGAACACTCCCTCAACGCCACGGCCAGCCACGCGTTCCTGCGCGGCCTCGCCGGATTCTTCACGGGCGTGCTGATCAAGGCAGCCGACCTGCGGATCCCCAGGCCGCTGTTCGTCCCCTTGCTGGTCGCGGTTCTCGCATTCCTGGCGTTGAAACCCGCCGGCCCCGGCCCCGCGGACTTCCTCGCCATTCCACTCTTCGCCGCTCTGGTGATCGCCGCGGGAACCGACGCTACCCTCCCAGCCCCGCAACCATTGGTCTGGACCGGCAAGGTTTCCTACTCGATCTACCTCGTCCACCAGCTCGTCATCTGGTGCTTCGAGTTCGTGCTGCAGTATGTGCTGAAAACGCCGCGTGACGGCTATTACGCAGTCTCGCCGTGGACCGGAGATCTCCTCACGATCCTCCTTCTGGCGATCCTGTTGCCCGTAACAGCCGTCACGTATGCGAAGATCGAAGCGCCCTGGCGCAAAGCGCTAGCGGCGCCGCCGAAGTAGCGCTAACCCCACAATTCGCGGATCGGCGCGTAATCGCCCGACTCTGCGCCGGTGATGTACTCGAAGCCGCGTCCCAGCGGATAATCCCGCCGGATGGTCTTCCAGTCGATGCCGAGCGCCTCGTAAATCGTCGCCCCCAGATCTTCCGCCCGGACCTCGCGATTCATCGACCAGCCGGGTTCCACGACATACGCGCCCGTCTCGTCGGTGACGCCGATCGCCTTGCGTCCACGAATGCCCGCGCCCGCCAGCAATACGGACTGTTGCGGATGATGGTCGCGTCCGTTCTGCTCATTGAGCCGCGACACCGTGCGGCCGAACTCGCCCATCACGACGATGAGCGTCTCGTTCAACAACCCGTCCTGCTTCAGGTCCGCGATCAGCGGCGCGAGGCCGTTGTCGAGCGTCCGCGCCATCGCCTGCAGATTCGCGTTGGGCTGGTAGATGTTCACGTGGTGATCCCAGCCTCCCAGTGTGATCTGGATGAACCGTGTTCCCAGATTCGCGCGCAGCAGGTTCCGCGCCGTGACACACGCGTTGCCGAACGCAGTGTTGCCGTATGCCGCACGCTGCGCCGCGTCGAAGGTAAAGATCGACGACACGCGCGGGTTGTACATCAGCTTGCGCGCCGCGCTGTTGAACGTGACGAAATCCTCGGTCGCGTCGCCGTAGCGAGCATCGGCCCGCAGATCCGCGTCCAGCTGCAGCGCGAGATCATACCGACGGTTGAACACCGCCTCGCCATCGCGGTGGCTGGCGCCGGGAAGGCCCGCGCCATTGGGCGAGATGTACATCGGCGCGTGTTCGGGCTTGAGATATCCTTCGCTCGGACCGTTGCCCACGTTCAACGACAGGAACGCCGGCAGCGTCCGGTCCGGCGCGCCCAACTCGAGCGACACCACGGATCCGATATGCGGCGCCAGCCGAGCCAGCGCATTGGCGGGATTCCGCACCAGTTGCGCCCACGTCTGCGCGACGCCGTGCGCGGTCGCCCAGGCGCGCAGCGCGCGGACGATCGCGATCGAATCCATCTGGTCCGCAAGCTTGGGCATCAGCCCCTGCGGCCAGAGGATGTCGCCATACTGCGTGGGATTGAAATAGGCAGGGGTCCACGCACCGGTCTTCAAATCGAACGTATCGGTATGGCTCGGAGCCCCGCTCAACAGCACGAAGATGCAGTTCTTCGCGATGCCGTTACCCGCCGCCTTCGCTGCTGGCTGTGCGCCCGGCAAAAGGAAGTACCCGCCAACAGCCGCCGACAGGTGCTGGAAGAAGACCCGCCGGCTCAGATGCTGTCCGCGCCAGAACTTCGACTTCGGCGCGGCCGACCAGTCCCGGCCAAAGTAATCCTTGCGTCCGGCCACGTAAACGTCCTGGACGTCGCCATCGGTCTGCGGATGATTCAGGAAATCATGTTTCATAACGATGCAGCGTCCTCTCTAGTAGCTGAACAGGAAATCGATCTTGTTGACGAGCGCCCACGCGATGTCTTCGATGTACGCGTTCCGCTGGTTCGCGTTCGGAGCCTTCGCCAGGTGCGCCAGCGCTTTGGCCTTCTCGGCGTCGCCGGGCATGCGGGACAGGTAGTTCAGGTACAACTCGTCCACCAGGGCGTCGTTATTGGTGATCTTCACCAACTCCTTCATCACCGGTGAATTCGCGACCTTGATCTTGTCCACCACATACGCATCGTTCATCAGAACGAGTTGCTGGATCGTTGTGCTGTTGGCCAGCCGCGGCTGTGTTTCCCGGTTGCCGCGGTTGAAGATGTTCATGAAATTGGCAGCCGTGCCGTTGCTGGTGGGCTCGGCCGTATCGGGCAGTTGCATCGCCCAGTTCATCGGGGAACCCCAAGCCTGCACAGCGTAACTCGGAATGATCCCCGTCGTCTTTGCCAGCGCGTCGTGGATCTCCTCCGCTTCCAGCCGCCGCACGTAATGGCGCGCGAACAGCGGCACGAGATTCGCGCCCCATTCGCCGCCGGGATACTCGGAACTCAACTGGTACGCGTTCGACTCGGTGAGCAACCGCAAATACGCGCGCAGGTTGAAATCGTTCTGCACCAGGAACGCGGCGAGATCCTCCAGCAGTTGCGGATGCGTCGCCTGCAGCGTCCAGCTACCCTCCGTTGGAGGTTTCGACGGATCGAGCCGCGCGGGATCCATCGAATCCACCGGGTCGACCAGCCCAAGGTTGAAAATCTGCTTCCACAGCCGGTTCGCGACATTCCGCGCGAACATCGGCTCGGCAACCGCATACTTTGCGAACTCGGCGCGCCAGTCGGCGTTCGCCGCCGGTTTCGCGCCATGTGAGAACGTGAATTCCGGCGTCAATGAGGTCGCAGATCCAATCGGCGTGCGATTCGGGCGGTTCCCGTACGAAGTGCGCATCGAATACGCGCGATTGGTCACGTTCTGGACATCGAAGCTGCCCGCGTAGAAATTCGCGCGCTGTACCTCCACCGGAGTTCCCGGCGGGAACGCGTACGCGTTCTGGTTGGTCCGCGAAAAGAACGCCGACATCGACTGCGCCTGCAGGCGCGTCACCTTGCTGGCCCACAGGTTGATCGATTCCAGGTGGAACCGCCCCCCGTGGCACATCAGGCAGTCGTAGTTCGAGATCCCCCAAAACACGTTGGCCGACCGCACCATCATCGTGTCGTACGTGTCCTCCGCCGGACCATTGTTGGTGAACGCCATCACCATGAAATTAGTCGCGCCGGTATTTTCCTCGTAGTTCTGCCCGGTGGCCGATAGCAACTCGACAGCCATGTCGCGAATGGGACGCCCGGCTGCCAGCCCGTTCCAGAAATACTTGTGCAGAGCGTTGCGACCCTGCGCATTGATGTTCCGATACGCGCCCGACGGGGAGTTCGCGCGGTTCGACACCCACTCGTCCATCCACCAGGTCCACTTGTCGAGGAACGCCTCGCTATACAGCAATTCGCCGATCAGCCGCGAACGCGCCGTTGCCGGATCCGCGTCTGAAAGGAATCGCCGCACTTCCGCCGGCGAGGGGACTCGGCCCGTCAGGTCGAGATAAATCCGGCGCACGAACTCGGCGTCTGTCGCCAGCGGCGCGGACTTCACGCCCGCCTCCGCCATCCTGCCGAAAATCGCGTCGTCAATGAAATTCTTGCGCGGCATCGCCGCCGGATCGACAAGCCGTGTAGCCGTGGCGTTCACCGCCGCGCTGCGCGACTTCGAAAACTGCATGGCACGGTCCGCTACAGCGGCGCGGCTGCGTTTCGCGCGCTGCAGATAGGCGTCCGGATCCACCTGAAAGGTACAATTCGTTTCCTGCGCAGAAAGCAGCGGACCTGCCAGCAAGGCCCACGCCGTAGCGCGCTGCAAAGCGGTTGCGACAAACACTCTTCACGTTCCTCCGATTTTCTTCGTTTGCGTCTCGCCCGTCAGTATCTCCATGTTGACAAACTTTACATTCGTTTTGACGACCCTCCGGATCAAATAAAATGCAGGAGATGACTCGCGCCCTTCTGCTGTTTGCCACCGCCGCGACTCTTTGGGCGGCCGAACCCATCCGGCTGCATCCGCAAAACCCGCATTACTTCCAGTACAAGGGCCGGACCCTCGCTCTGATCACCAGCGGCGAACACTACGGCGCCGTCGTCAATACAGCCTTCGACTACAAACGCTACCTGTCCACCCTTGCCGCGGACAGGTTGAACTACACCCGCATTTTCGGGGGATCTTATACCGAGATCCCCGCGAAATCCTTCGGGATCCTTCGCAATACGCTCGCGCCCCCGCCCGGCAAGCTCATCAGTCCGTGGCTCATGAACCGCGACGGCCGCTACGACCTCTCCCAATGGAATCCCGCGTATTTCGCCCGCTTGCACGACTTCCTCAACGAAGCCGAACGACGCGGGATCATTGTCGAGATCACGCTGTTCTCTTCGCATTACCAGCCGCAGCACTGGGCCATCAGCCCCTTCCACCCGGACCGCAATGTCAACTCGACCACCCCCCTCGCGGACTACAAACTCTTGCACACCCTAGACAACGGCAACATCCTCGGCTGGCAGGAACGCTACGTCCGCAAGCTCGTCCAGGAAACGAGACACTTCCCGAATGTCTTTTACGAAATCCAGAATGAACCGTGGTCCGACCGGCCTGTTCTGGCGGGCGTCGTCAACGCCTATCTGCAGGGCGCCGCGCGCGACCGGTACCCGAATTCAATCGATCTTCCCGACGCCAAGTCGGTCGAATGGCAGAAGCGCGTCGCCTCGTGGATTTCGGCCGAAACCGGCGGCAGCCACCTGATCGCCCAGAACTACTGCAACTTTGGCGCCCCCGTGCGCCGTGCCGATCTCGCCCCGGAAACACGCATCGTCAACTTCCACTATGCGTATCCCCCGGCGGCCGCAGACAATGCAAACGTCGGCATCGCGCTCGGATACGACGAGACCGGTTTCATGGCCCGCAATCAGGCGCAGGACACCGATCAGGCCGACCGCGCCTACCTGCGCGAGGCCTGGAACTTCATGCTCTCCGGCGGCGGACTCTTCAACGGGCTGGACTACTCGTTCACCGTCGGACACGAGGATGGCACGGACATCGAACCCAACGGTCCGGGAGGCGGCAGTCCGGATCTTCGCGAAGGCCTCAAATTCCTGCGGGATTTCCTCGACAGCCTTCCCCTTGAGAAGATGTCGCCCGACTCTACCTGGATCAAACCTGGTTCCGGACAGCGGATCCACGCACTTGCGGCAGGCGCCCTTGCGTACGCAGCCTACTTCGATGCCGCAGCACTCACGGACCCCATTGTCGTGAAACTGCCAGCCGGCGCCTTCCAATACGAGTGGCTGGACCCGTGGACCGGCGAGAAGACCGCGCCGGCAAGAGTTCCCCAAAACGGCGAAATCGCGCCTCAACCACAGGCAACCGCCGGCGGCGTAGGCGCGACTCTCAAAATCACACGAGTGCGTTAGTTAGTCGTCGTCGCCCGAAGACGAGTTTCCGACCTTGAGCACCGCCAGGAACGCCTCCTGCGGGATCTCGACCTTGCCGACCCGCTTCATGCGCCGCTTGCCTTCCTTCTGCTTTTCGAGCAGCTTCTTCTTACGCGTGATGTCGCCGCCGTAGCACTTGGCGAGCACGTTCTTGCGGATCGCCGGAATATTCTCGCGCGCCACGATCTTCGAACCGATCGCCGCCTGCAGCGCGACTTCGAACATCTGCCGGGGAATCAGTTTCCGCAGCCGCGAAATCAGATCCTTGCCGCGGTCGTAAGCAAAGTCCCGATGCACGATCATCGACAGCGCATCGACCGGCTCACTCGCCACCAGTACGTCCAGCTTCACCATCGGCGACACGCGGTGTCCCGACAAGTGATAATCGAGCGACGCATACCCGCGCGAGGCGGACTTCAACCGGTCGTAGAAATCCAACACGATTTCGTTCAGCGGCAACTCATACAGCAGCAGCACGCGGCCGCTGCCGATGTACTCGAACTTCTTCTGCACGCCCCGCTTCTCTTCGAGCAGCTTCAGGATTTCTCCGATGTACTCTTCACGCGTAATCACCGTCGCATCGATGATCGGCTCTTCGATCTGCTGGATCTCCTGCGGCGGCGGGAACTTCTGCGGGTTGTCGACCTCGACCATCTCCCCGTCGGTCTTCGTCACCTTGTACCGCACACCAGGCGCCGTCGTGATGAGGTCGATGTTGAACTCGCGTTCCAGCCGTTCCTGCACGATCTCGAGGTGCAGCAGCCCGAGGAATCCGCAGCGGAACCCGAATCCCAGCGCGACCGAGTTTTCCGGCTCGAAGTTGAAAGCCGAATCGTTCAGCCGCAGCTTTTCCAGCGCCTCGCGCAGCAGCCCGTGCTCGTGCGATTCCACCGGATACAGGCCCGCGAACACCATCGGTTTGATCTCGGCGAAGCCAGGCAGCGGCTCGGCCGCCTTGTTCGAAGCGTCCGTGATCGTGTCGCCGATCTGTGCGTCCGAAATCGTCTTGATGTTGGCGTACAAAAAGCCCGCCTCGCCGGCCGTCAATTCATCGCACGGAACCGGCTTCGGCGACTGAAAGCCGAGTCCCTCGACTTCGTACACACGCCCGTTCGACATCAATTGGATCTTCTGGTGCAGCTTGATCGTGCCTTCGACAATACGCGCCAGGATGATCACGCCGCGATACGGGTCGAACCACGAATCGAAGATCAGCGCCTTGAGCGGCGCCGTGGGATCCCCCTTCGGCGGAGGCACCAGCATCACCACGGCTTCCAGGATGTCCTTGATGCCGATTCCCTGCTTCGCGCTCGCCAGCACGGCGTCCTTCGCGTCCAGCCCAACCAACTGCTCGATTTGGTCGCGAATCCGGTCCGGCTCCGCCGACGGCAGGTCGATCTTATTGATCACCGGAATGATTTCGAGGTTGTGCGTCAGAGCCAGATACGTATTCGCCAGCGTCTGCGCTTCGACGCCCTGCGATGCGTCCACCACCAGCAATGCGCCTTCGCAGGCCTGCAAGCTCCGCGAGACTTCGTAAGTGAAATCCACGTGGCCCGGCGTGTCGATCAGGTTCAACTGATAGGTGTTGCCGTCGTCGGCTTTGTAGTTAAGACGGACGGCGTGCGCCTTGATCGTGATGCCACGCTCGCGCTCGAGGTCCATCGAATCGAGGACCTGTTCCATCATCTCGCGCGACGACAGAGCCCCCGTGTATTCGAGCAGGCGGTCGGCCAGCGTCGACTTCCCGTGGTCGATATGCGCAATGATAGAGAAGTTGCGGATGAACTGCGGATCCATTATTTTGCTTGTTGAAAACAGAACGCACGCAGCACGTGCGTTAGAATAGGCTTTAAACTTCAGTATCCCATGTCCTGCAAAGTTATTGAAGGTGATCTCAGCGCCCGGGGGCTGAAGTTTGCCATTGTCGTCGCCCGGTTCAACAGCTTCATCACCGAAAAGCTCCTCGAAGGCGCCCTCGACGCGCTCCGGCGCAATGGCGCAGACCTTGCATCGGTCGAGGTCGCGCGGGTTCCCGGATCGTGGGAACTCCCCGCCGCCGCAAAAGCGTTCGCGGCGACCAAACGGTTCGACGCCATCATCGCTCTCGGCGCGGTGATCAAGGGGGATACGCCACATTTCGACTATGTGGCCGGTAACGCCGCGAGCGGACTCGCGTCCATACAGACAGAAACCGGAATTCCGGTAGCATTTGGAGTGATCACAACGCTGACGGTGGAACAGGCGATCGACCGGGCAGGCGCGAAGAGCGGCAACAAAGGTTTCGATGCGGCCATGACCGCAATCGAGATGGCTAATCTGCTGCGCCAGATCAAGTAAGTAGAGGGAAATGCCAGCACGTCACAGGTCGCGCCAGCGCGCCATTCAGGTTCTCTATCAGGCGGACATCCGCAACCAGTCCGTCGAAGCGGCCATGGCGGATTACTACAGCACCTTGTACTCGGAAGAGAACGAGGAACAGCCCATCTCCGACGCGTTCATGGAGTCTCTCGCCACAGGCACGGAGTCCGAGCGGTCGAACCTCGACGCCATCATCTCGTCGAAATCCGAACACTGGCGCATCGAACGCATGCCCGTGGTGGACCGGAACATTCTCCGCATGGCCGTTTATGAGATGCAGATTCTCAAGACGCCTGCCCCGGTCGTCATCGATGAAGCCATCGAACTCGCCCGGCAGTTCTCGAGTGACGAATCCGTGCCGTTCATCAACGGAGTGCTGGACGCCATTAATCGCGCCGGCAAGTCGCCAACATCCTCCCCTGACAAACCGCAGGACTAATGCGTTCCCTCGCAGTCGTCCTGGTTACGCCGCGCAATCCGCTCAACATCGGAGCCGTAGCGCGAGCGATGAGCAACTTCGGATGCTTTGACCTGCGCCTCGTCCAACCCTATCGCAATGCGATCGAGGAGGCGCGCTCGGCAACCCACGCCGGCATCGTGCTCGAGAAAGCGCGCGAATTCGACACTATCGCGGAAGCCGTCCAGGACTGCGCCCTCGTCGTCGGAACCGCATCATTGGGTCCGCGCGAGGCTCGTCACGAAATCGTTCGGCTCGAAAAAGCGCCCGCCCGCTTGAGCGCCGAAGGAATCAACGCGATCCTGTTCGGCAGCGAGAAGTTCGGATTGTCGAACGACGACCTCGCCCACTGCCACTGGCTGCTCACGATCCCCTCGGACCTCCGGCATGGCTCGATGAACCTCGGCCAGGCCGTGGCCGTCACGTTGTACGAATTCGCCCGCAATCGCGAGATCCCGGAACTCGACAACCGTACGCCTCCGGCATCCGCCGCCGAAGCCGATGCCGAAAGCGAGGACCGCACCACGGGCCTGCTGCAGCAGGTCCTCGAAGAAAGCGGCTACGTGCACGAACGCACCGCCGAATCGAATCGCCTCAAGCTCCAGCGCCTCGTCAAACGCATGCGCCTCACGCGCAGGGACGCTGAAATCTGGCAGGGCATCCTGCGGCAGATCCTCTGGAAGATCCGTCGCTGATTCTCTAGCGTTTCTTTTCGGGCGCCTTGTCGTGGAGTTCCTTGAAGATCTTGCGTTCGCGTTCTGCATCCTCGGCACGCCCGAGGCGGCGATAGACCTGAGCAAGGAAGTAGTGTGGGGTCGGGTAATCCGGATCAAGTTCCGCGGCTTTGATGAACCAGCGCTCTGATTTCGCCCACTGGTCGAGTCGCGTCAGCGCTTTGCCCGCAAGGAAGTAATTGCGGGCGCCGTTGGGATTGCGCTGGGCCGCTTCGACGGCGAGATCGAAAGCCTTGCGATTGTCGTCCTGCTTCATCAGGAGTTCCGCCAGGTTGGCATGAGCCCAATCGTATTCGGGATGGTCCTTGCTCACAAGTGCGATCGCGCGCACATGGGCCTGGATGGCTTGCGGGATCAGTCCCGCGGCTTCACGCGCGAGTCCCAGATTGTCCCAGGCGCGGTAGTTGTTTGGCTGCGCCGCGATGATGGCTTCAAATTGCGCGCAGGCAGGATCCGGACGGTCGTTGAAGTAGTAGACGCGGCCAAGCGCATAGCGGGCGTCCCAATTAGCGGGTTCGCGGCGTACAAGGTCCTGCAACATTTCGATGGCGTCGCCGTCACGACCGGAAAGGTACAGCAAGTTGCCTTTCAACAGAACAGCCGAACTGTTGCGAGGCTCGATCGCGAGGCATCGATTGACAGCGTTCAGCGCACCAGCAATGTTCTGTGCGGCGAGCAGCCGCTGGCCCTCGGCAATGGCGGAGTCGCACTCCAGGCCCGCCGCAGCGGCGCTGGCGACGAGTCCCAAAGCGAGGGCAAGGCAAAGTCGCAAGTTCATAACAACGAATCGCCGGCTCCGGCCCTGTTTGCAGGGACCGGAGCCGGCTTCTACCTGTCGTGGTTCGATTGTAACGATTGTCAGAACTCAAACCGCGCGGCCAACTGAACCGAACGAGGACCATACTGCTGCCCCGTGAGCCGGCCGAACAACGGGCTCGAAACATCCGTCACGAGTCCACCGCGGCCGGCGCGATTGAAGATGTTGAACGCATCCAGGCGAAGTTCGAAGCGCATGTCTTCCTTGAACTCGAACTTCTTCTGCATGCCGATATCTTCGCTCGACACCATCGGTCCCCGAACGTTCGGCAGCACGCGAGGAGCCGTGCCGAGGCGGGTGAAGATGGCGTTGGGCGTCGCCGGAACACGACCGAATGCGGCCGGATTCAGGTACGGCGTTCCGCCATTGGTCTGCACCGCGGCCCCGGTATCGACAACGAGCGGAACCCCGGTCAACAGATCCGGGCGGATCGAGCCGCTAAAGATCGCATTGTTGTAACCGGAGATGCCGACCGAGATCGGGTTGCCCGAAGTGTAGTTGTGCACGCCGGTCATGGTCCAGCCGCCGATGATCTTGTCGACGACGCCCTTGGTCGGGACCAGCTTGTCCTTGCCGAACGGCAGCGCGTAGATCCAGGTCAACTTCAGCACTTGCGGGAAGTTGTAGTCGACCACGGACTTTTCGAGCCGGCGGTTGTAGACATCCTGCGCGCCGATGCCGTCCAGTGGGCTCGACGTGTCGGAGATGCCTTTCGAGAAGGTGTACGCAGCGAGCAGCGACAAATCCTTCGTCATGCGGCGCGTCGCCATGATCTGCAGCGAGTCATAGCTGGAACGTCCGAAGTTCGGCAGGAACTGGCCGACGCCGGTGTACTGCGGAAAGCGGCGAAGCGATTGCGCGAGGGTGCCGTTGAAATTGGCATACGGCAGCGCGCCCAACTGTGGATTCGTACGCAAGGGCTGGATGAGGTTGTCACCCTGTGCCAGCGCCGATACCGGCAACTGGTTCAGGGCATCCAACCCGAACGATGTAAGCCGCTGGCCGCGGTTACCGATGTAGGAGATCTCGACCACAGATTCGCGCGGCAACTGGATGTTGAATCCGAGATTGAAGTTCTGCACGATGCCGAGTTTGTTGGCGTCGGGCGCGATGTAGGTGAAGCCCTGTCCCAAAGCGGGCGCCTGTGACTTGTTCGGCAAGGCGCCTGCGAAGTTCGGATACGGATTGTGCAGGTACATCACCGGATCCTGCGCAAACTGCAGGTTGGTGTTGGAACTGTTCACCGCGATGCTGCCGTTATACCCGAAGGTCGACGGCGTGCTGAAGTTCGCCACCGGCGCGATGTTGTTCATGCCGTAGCCGCCGCGGAAGACGAACTTTGGAGTAAACGCATAAGCGAAGCCGAGGCGCGGCGCGATCTGCGTGTAGTTCGTGTTCTGGAAGCCCTTGACGCCGAGGTCCTCGGCAAACACGAGCGCTCCGGGACGTCCGCCCGCTGCGTCGTTCGCCTTGGCCGGATCGATGTTCGTCATTCGCCCGGCCTTCTCGTTGAAGCCGCCGATGATTTCCCAGCGAAGGCCGAGATTGAGCGTCAGCTTGCGGGTGACCTTCCAGTCATCGGAGAAATAGAAGGCCGGGTAGCGCAGGCGATAGCCGGGATTCGCCGCAACAATGCCGCGGCTGGTGTTATCCACCGCGCCGAGCAGGAAGCTCGCGAATGCATGTCCGGTTTGCGTCGCGAACCCGGGCAACTGCGTCTGCGTGGGCGAGAACGCAAAGGTGCCCGTGCCGCTCTTGTTGCGGAAATTGTAGTAGTAGTTCCGCAGTTCGAAGCCGGTCTTGAAGCTGTGCTTGCCGCGGATGATCGTCAGGTCGTTCTGGATGATCATCGAGCCGTTGTAGCTGAAGCCGGCGTTGGTCGAACCGAGGCGTCCGCCGGCTCCGATGCCGCCGCCGAGGATCGGCTGGCCGCTAAACGTCAGCGCGGGGAACGTCGTCGGTGCGGTGTTCTGCAGGCCGATCTTCGACGCCCAGTCCTGATCGACGAAGACCGATTCGTTGAAGTTGCCGAACCGGTTGTAGCCGACCGCGAAGTGATTCAGGATGGTCGGGCGGATCGTCCAGTCTTCGCTGAAGCGGGCGATCTGTCCGGGCGTGCTCTGCAACTGGTATACGCCGGTGGGCGTATTCGGAGGCGCGCCCCAACGGCCGCCCGGCGAGTTGTTGCGGACGCGGTCGTTGTAGTTATACGACAGCGACATGCGGTGCCGTTCGTTGAAGATGTGGTCGCCCTTGATGGTGTACATCTTTTCGTCGAAGACCGGGCAGCAGGCGCCCAGCGAAATCATGTTGTTGAGCAGGTTGTTGTTGATCGGATCGGTGATCGGCGCGAGTTCGAGGATCTTGCGCGACACCGGACTCCAGCGGGATTGCGGAATGACGTTGCCCGGGAAGGGATCGCGAATGGTCTGGCCGTTGACAGTGCGCGTGGTGGCCGGATCGTAAATCTGGCCGAACTGGACCGAGCGCCCGGTGGCGTCGGTTCCGACGGTGGTTCCCGAACGCGTGTCCTGCGTGCCGGCGGGGTTCAAGAGGCGGGAGAAGTCGCCGCGCTTGAAGTCCTGGGTCGGCAGCGTGATGAAACCGCCCGCCGAGAAATCACGGACACGTGTGACTTCATAGTTGAAATGGAAGAACGTCTTGTTCTTGCCACTGTAGATCTTGGGGATCGACGCGGGTCCACCGAGGGATCCGCCGTAGTTCGAGAGCTTGAACGGATTGCGTGCGCGGCCGATGGCGTTGAAGTTAAAACTGTTGGCGCGAAGCACATCGTTCTGGGTGTAATAGTACGCCGTGCCGTGGTAGTTGTTGGTGCCGGTCTTCAACGCGAAGTTCGCGACAGCGGTCTGTCCGCCGCCGTACTGCGCGCCCATGGTGCCGGTCTGCAATTTGAATTCGCTGACCGACTCTGCGGATGGCGACATTTCGTTGTTCGACCCGCCCTGCAGGTCGAAGCGTCCGAGGGCCATGCCGTCAATGAGGATCTCGTGCGAGTAGGGTTGTCCGCCATTGATGGATCCGCGGAATTCGCCGCCGACAGTGCCGGGCAGCGAGCGGAAGATGAACGACTGGATCTGGCGGCGTCCGTCACCGACCGCAACCGGCCACGTATCGAATTCCTTTTCGGAGACGTAACGGCCGAGTTCGGCGGTGCCGGTTTCGAGGAGCGGAGGGTCAGATGACACCGAGACCGATTCGCTCACCTGGCCGACTTCGAGTTTGAAATCGAGAGTCAGCGTTTGGGCCACGCGCAGCGTCACCTGATCGGCGGCGCTGGGGCGGAAGCCTGTCTTGGACACGGTGATTTTGTACAGCCCTGGCGGCAGGTACGGCAGACGATACACGCCGCTGTCGTTGGTCGTGGCCTTGGTTTCCACGTTGGTTTGAGTTTCGATCGCGGTAACTGTCACGCCAGGGAGAACGGCGCCCGTAGTATCCGTTACCGTACCGTTGAATCCGCCGCGTTCTCCTTGAGCGAAGAGTGCGGACATGGTGGTGGTGAGAGCGAGGACTATCAGTAGTCTCATGCAAGTGCTCCTCATGGGGGCAGATCGTATCACACCGCCACAGACAAATATGAACCACATTACGGTGAGTTAATGTGCGATTACGACTTGGCGCAGTGGTTCGCGGATTCCGTCGTCAATCGAGTTTCCGCTCATTTCGAGGCGCTTCGTCCTTAATGGAACCTCGTTCACGACGAGAACTCACATGTTAAGAACGTAAGAATTGCTCTGTTGGAGCATTCCGCGGGCGGCTAGGACGCAAGAGGCCAGAAGACTTGTGTCTTCCAGTCCTTCGGATCCGGAAAGTCACCGGGGTCGTTGAGGTAGATCTCCCATGGCGCACCTGCGGACTTTCGTCCGTTCTGCACGATCCATTGTTCGAGCGCGCCGTACGCATCCTGCAAGCCGTCGTACGGACCAGTGTGGATCGTCGATGCGGCGGGCCCTGCAGGAAGCGCTTCGCGCGTGACATTCCCATCCCCCTCTCCGATCGTCCAGTCGCCCGAGAAGGACGTGACGCGCATCCCGGTCTCGAGCGTAACGAATCCGACTCCGTACTCGGGATAGCGGGTGATCGGATGGCCGGTGATCCCGATTCCATTCGTCTGTGAATAGACGAACACATTGCGAAGCACTGAGCCGATGGTCTTCGCAATATCCGAACGGGGCACTCGGCGACGGACAATCAGGACAGGCTGGTTTTCGAGTTCTTGCACTGCGATCACGTAGTTCATGGGGGCTGACACCTTTCGTGTATCCAAATGGAAGAGTCCAATACAGGGACCAACAGACGCGACTGTTGCCGCATGTTCCGCCGGGTTGCCGCCGCCCGTGACGCCGCGTTTGCGGTACGCAGATGGGGTCATGCCGAAACGCCTGCGAAAGGCTCGCACGAAGACCTCATGACTATCGAAGCCGCAAATCAGGGCGATGTCGAGTATGGTGTCTTTCGTGGTGAGCAGCAAACCGGCCGCACGATCGAGCCGGAGGCGTTGCGTGAATTCCTTCGGCGTTTCTCCGAGCGCACTGCTCAGAGTCCTGTGGGCATGAGAAGGAGATTGACCCAGCCGGGCTGCGAGATCCGCGAGAGATTGATCCTGCGCATCATGCGCAGCCTTGGCAATCACGGGTTGCAGCTTCGGCCAGTTTTTCTTCATGCAGCCAATGAGGATAGCCCTACTGTAGCCTCGAACTGGAACCGCAGTCTTGATGTTTCTTGCGATTCAGAAGATTTTTCAATGAACCGCGGCGACGCAGGTGAAGTTCGCGGCGTCATCCTGGCTGCCAGGTCCACGATACTTCGCCACTTTCGGATACGCGCACAACGGACGCGTGCGGCTGCTCGCCGCGTGTTTGGCGACGATGCGCTCAGGCGGGGTGTTCTTCGTCACCCACTCATCGAGCGCTTTCACCGCGTCGAACTGATTGGGTCCCGGGCCTCCGCCGCAGTGGCCCATTCCCGGGGCGAGAAACAGGCGCGCGAAGCTCTGGACAGCCGGTGCGGCCTTCGCAAGCGACTCGTAGTATGCGATCGTGTCCTCCGGCGGCACGATCGGGTCCGACCAGCCCGCGTAAAGCAGAAGCTTGCCGCCGTGCTTCGAGAAGGCGCTCAGATCGGGATTGGTCGCGTTCATGAAACCGAGATGGCGATCGGCATAGGCAAGATCGCGATCCCAATCCACGGTGCGGAAATCCCAGTTCGGGTCGTGGAAGAGGAAGTAGCGGAAGAGTTCGACGCGCATCGGCTCGCGGGGATCGAGCAAATACTGCCGCCAGCTTTGGCCTCCGATATCCTCGCTGCCCATCGGGAAACCCGCAAAGATGCGAGCCCCGGTTTTCGGACTCTTCAGCCCGGCCCACACTTTGCGGACCGCCTCGGCTTGCGCGGCGTCCGGCAGGATCTTCTTGAGATCGACAACCGATGCGCACCGCCGCGGATCCTCAATGATGCCGTCCTTCAAGCCATCGACCGCATCACAGGCGTCGACGACGGCTTTGGTGATCTGCGGTAACTGATCGCCTTTCAGGAGCGGCGTGCCATCGTCCTTATGCATCGCCATCCAGAACCAGAGGAATCCGAAGGTCTGCCGGATGCGGTTGTTCGCGGGCGCTCCGGCCACGATGCCGTCATAATCGTCGGGATATTTCTGTGCCTCGACGATCGCCTGGTGTCCGCCGGCAGAGCATCCCGAAAAGTAGTTGCGTTCGGCGTGACGCCCGGTATGCACGCGGATCAGCAGCTTCGCGTTTTCGGTCATCACATGCACCGCGCGCTGCGCGTAATCGAAAACTTTCTCAGGATGCCCCTGTCCGAACTTCAGATCGTCGCCTTGATGCCCGGTGTTGTGGCTGGCGGTCGCATAGCCTTGCTTCAGCGCTTGCGCCATCGCGTTCGAGTTGAGGCTGCCGGAGTAGCCGCCATTCCCGACACCGAGAAACCTACCGTTCCAATTCGCAGCAGCCGGAATCCACACCTCGAACTCGATTTCAGAATCCGGAACAGGCCGGGCCACCGCGAAGATGCGGCAAAAGGGCGGAAGTCCGAGCGAAGCTGCGCCCGCTTGCGCCATCATCGCGGAGCGAATCTGCACACCGGGAATCGTCATTTCCGTGAGGCGTTCGCACGGCGTACCCGCGGCCATGGCCGGCACGCCCGCGATCACAAATGCGATGAGAGAGGGAAGGCTCGCCCGTTTCATACCCCGATCATATGCGATCCCACGCAGAGGTGCGGATTCTGATAACGTACGGGCAGAGAGAAGAATCGCAATGAAGCCTGACATCGATCAACTACGAACGCACGTATCGAACCTCTCCGACGAGGCGCTACTGGAAGTTCGTCCAGAGGATCTGGTGGAGGCGGCTCGCGAAGTCTACGAGTCCGAACTCGCCGCCCGAGGACTTTCCTGGAACCAGCAGCCTGGTGGCGAGGAGGCAGCCGGGTCCGAATCCACGGCCGATGATCCATCGGCTGGACTCGTGTCCATCGCAAAATTCACGAGCGTCGACGAAGCGCGGTTCGTCCGCACGATGCTCGAAAACGAAGGCATCCCGGCGTGGTTCATCGGCGAACTGACGCCGCACCTGATGACCGGAGATCCACTCGCCGGACTGGAATTGATGACCAAACCCGAATTCGTCGAACAGGCGCAACTTGTTTTGAACACCGAAATCGACGAAGAGGAATTGGCGCGTCAGGCCGAAGCGGCGGCCCCGCCTCCGGACGAGGAAGCCGAAGGGGAAGAGGAAGAAACCACGCCGGCCGAGTCGTGAGCTTTCCCGGGACCTCCATCCGCATTAGTTAGGTGGAGGTTCCTTTCAAAATGCTTTCGCGCCGACAAGCGCTGCTGGCCACAGCCACTGTTTTCTCTACCGCCCTTCTGTTGGGGCAGGAAGGCTCGCCCCGGCAGTACACGGTACAAACCGTCGCTGGCGCGGATCCCGTTCGGGATAATGGCCGGGCCGTCCTCGGCATTTTCGACAACATTACCGCAGTCGCTTTCGGTCCCAACGGGGAACTGTATATTGCCGACAGCGTGGCGCAGCGGATCCGCAAAGTCGTGCCGGATGCGTCTCAAACGGTTCCGGAATATCGTTACGTGAACGGCATCATCACGACTTTCGCCGGCACCGGCGGCGGCTATTTCAACGGCAGCGACGAGGAATCCCCGGCGAACGAGACGCCGGTGAACCGCCCGATGGGACTTGCCGTCGACGGACAAGGCAACCTGTACATCGCCGACAGCGGCAACCGCAGAATCCGCCGGGTTACGCCGGATGGCGTGATCAGCACGGTGCTTCGCGAGGGCCTGGGCGTCGTCACCGGACTCGCGTTCGATCGCGACGGCAACCTGTGTTTTCTCGATATAGCGACCAACACCGGCCTGGGCGTTGCCAAACGCATCGCCATGGAAGGCGGCAGCGTGTCGGTGATCCCGGGAACGGAAGCGTTGCGCAATCCGATCGCGCTGGCCTTCGGTCCCGACAATACAGCCTTCATCATCGAAACCGGTACGAATTCGGTGCGAGTGGTGGCGCAGGATGGAACGTCGTCGCGCCTGGAAGCGGCGGGCATTGTCGCGCCTCGCGCACTGGCGTTCGATCGCGAGGACAACCTGTTCATCGCCGATGGATCCACGCGACTGATCATCAAACTCAACGCCGATCGCACGACGGGTGAGCCGATCCTGCCGCCGTTCGGGGCGCCGGCGGCGATGGCGTTCGATCCCTCCGGAAACCTTGCGTTGGCCTTCGCGCAACAGATCAACCTGTGGGTCCCGAGCCAAGCGTCGCTGGGCGCGCCGGTGGTGGGCGAGCAGAATCGCCGGGGACGCGACGGAGGTCCGGCACTCGAGACATTGTTCTATCGTCCAGCGGGCGCGGTTGGCGGCGATGCGGGTGACGTGTTCATCGTCTCCGCCGAGGCCGCGGGCATCCGGCGTGTGCGCGGATCCGATGGGATCGTCGAGAGCATTCGTTCGACCAACGGCGTCGGGATCCCCGGCGGCGTGCATCGTGACCGCAACGGCAACCTGTGGGTGACCGATGTTACCGCGCACCGCTTACTCAGAGTGGATGGATCTTCGCTGCAGGCGCAGGTCGTCGCCGGCGTCGGACGCCCGGGCGATACGGGCGACAACGGTCCCGCAGTTGAAGCAGCCCTGCTGGGTCCGACGAGCGTGGTGACGGATCCCGCCGGGAATGTTTATCTGCTGAGCGGCGGACGGGTTCGCCGGATCGACGCGACGACCGGAACGATCACGGCGTTCGCGGCGGGTCCGGTGAGTGGACTCGCGGCAGACGATGACGGCAACGTCTATGTCGCGGACTTGCGGCAGATCCGCAAGTTTGCGGCTGACGGCACGCTGGTCGATGAGTTGGAAACCGGCGCATCCGGTGTGGCGTTCGATTCCGTGACTCAGTCGCTGTTCCTGACGAACGCGAACGCGCTGTATCGCTGGAACGCGGAGAGCCGGGAACGCGAACTGGTGGCGGGCGATCCGGCGGTTCCGGGCTACGATGCTGGACACTTCAACAATCCCGGCCCCGTGTCCGTGGATGCGGCCGGCAACCTGTTCGTCACCGACCGCAACAACCACCGGATCCGCAAAGTCACTGCTTCTTCCGAGACTTCTCGTATTCCTCGCGCAATTGAGGATTGAGCGGGTAGACGTCGCGGAACTTGTACTTCTTCTCGCGAACCAGTTTGCGTTCGTGTTCTTCCTGGTCTTTGATGGCGGTAGCGCGGCGGATCACTTCATCGGCAATCGACGCCGGAAAGAAGATGACCGCCTCGCTGTCCGCCACAACGACATCGCCCGGCAGCACGGTTGCGTTCCCAACGCGCACCGGCACATT
This sequence comes from uncultured Solibacteraceae bacterium, assembly GCA_964627455.1. Taxonomy (GTDB): domain Bacteria; phylum Acidobacteriota; class Terriglobia; order Bryobacterales; family Bryobacteraceae; genus F-183. Next base: position 71,477 of record CAZVKC010000036.1, read on the forward strand.
CCAGTCCGTGCCGATGCTGGTGTTCACACCGGGATCGAAACCTGCTGCCAGCACGGGAAATCCCTTCATCGCTTCTAGTTCCTCTTTGTCGCGAGTCCCACCCCAGAGCACTGCGCCGGCCGCGCCGTTGACTTGCGCGCCGAGTGCGGAGATGTCGCCCCAGAAGATGCCTTCGGCAACGAGACCGCCGAGATCGACAATCAACACATCGCCGGGTTTGGAATCTTCGGCCGCACGGACATTCGATGCATTCGGCCAGTTCCCTGCCTTGTTGAGTTCCTGCGAAGCTTTGCGCAAATCAGGACGGTCCGGCAGACAGCGAATCGTACGGGCGCGTCCGACGAGCCGTTCACCGGGACGCGTCGTCTTCAACCCCGTCACGCAACAGTTCAGATGTCCCTGCTGGCGCACACCGCTCCAGATCGCTTCGAGCGGCAGGTCGCGCAGTTTGGCGAGTTGCTCATCGGTCGCGCGAACCATGCGAGGCTTCATCGTTTCGATGAGCGGATGATAGGTGTCCGCACGCAGGCGAATGTCGTCGCCGGCAGCCTGCTGCGCTGTGGTCAACAGGAAAAGGCTTACGAGAACCATGGCGTATCCCTCGACTGGGCCTTCTTCGCGGCCTCTTCGTTCATTTCGACGCCCAGACCGGGCCTATCGGTGACGGTAATGAATCCGCGTTCGATGATCTCACCCTCCTTGACGAAGCTCTTCCAGAGTTCGAGCCGTTGGATCCAGTGCCACTCGAGCACGAGGAAGTTCGGGATGGCGGCGCAGACGTGCGCAGACGCCATCGCGCCGATCGGCGACACCACGCAATGCGGAGCAACCGGCACGTAGTAGGCATGCGCCATGTCCGCGATCTTGCGGGCTTCGAGCAAACCGCCGCATTTCTGAATGTCCGGCATGATGATGTCGGCGGCGCGCTTCTCGAGCAGTTCGCGGAAGCCATGACGAAGGAACAGATTCTCGCCGCAGCAGATCGGGGTCTTGGTGGATTGCCGGATATCGCGCATGGCGTCGATGTTTTCCGCCGGAACCGGTTCTTCGAGCCAGAGCAGCTTGAACGGCTCGGCTTCGATGGCGACGCGCTTACCGGTGGTCATGTCATAGCGGCCGTGCATGTCGACCGCAAGGTCCACGTTCTTCGGAAACGATTCGCGGACAAAGCGGATCTTCGCCAGCATGTTGTCGATCTCGCCGTTCGACGCGGTCCAGTTGACCTTGTCGAAACGCGCCGGATCATCGCGTTCATCGATATCGATCTTGACCGCCGTGAAGCCCATGTCCTTGATCATGCCCAGCTTTCTCGGGGCTTCGGGATCCTTCGGATCTTCCGTCTGCGAGTCGCAATAGACGCGGACCTTGTCGCGGACCTTGCCTCCGAGCAGTTGATAAACCGGGAGTCCGAGGGCCTTGCCGGCGAGATCCCAGAGTGCGATCTCGAGGCCGGTGAGGGCAGTCACGTATTGCCCCGATTGCGCTCCGGCGAAGATGCCCGAGGTGCGGAGACGCTCCCACAGCGCCTCGATATTCAATGGATCCTGGCCGATGAGCGAGCGCTCCCACGATTGAAGGATCGGGATGACGCCGCGTGCCGAGTCCGTCGCTTCGCCCTGCCCGGTGATGCCCTGGTCGGTCGTGATGCGAACATGCACCTGATAGCCGTGTGCGACGACAGCGGCGCATTTGATGCCAGTGATCTTCAGCTTTGGTCTTGCATACGCGGAACTACAGCGCTGGATTCCGATCGCCAGTGCTGGGAGTTGCAGAAAAGTCCGGCGTGGATAATTCATGCGGGGATCATATCCCAACGCAAGGCCGGAAGCATCCGCCTACGAGTTGATTTGCAGCGTCGCCATCATGCCAAGATCCTCGTGATCGAGGATGTGGCAGTGATACACGGTCTTTCCGGTGAATTCCGCGAAACGCATGCGAATTCGCTTGGTTTGTCCGGGCGGAACCAACACCACGTCTTTCCATCCCGGCTCCGCTCGACCGGTCGCGACGTCGACAGTTTGAAACGGATTGGTGTGGACGTGAAAGGGATGGTCCATGCGCCCGGCGTTGAAGATCCGCCATTCTTCCAATGCGCCCAGGCGCACGGTCGTGTCGACGCGATGATGGTCGAACGCGCGGCCATTGATGAAGAATGCGCCCATCATGCCGGGCGCCTCGCTCATCGTGAACGTACGGATGCCTGTCGAAGGCGGCGCCGGCAGCGGATCGATGCTGTACGGAAGGTCCGCAGGCACGGGGACCTCGACGGGATCGCCCTCGTAGCGCAACGTCGCCAGTCGCACAGGCGCCGTCGCGGAAAAGGGAGGTCCACCCATGCGGCCGCGATCATACGGAAGGTTCCAGATCGCGTATTCCTGGCCTGGGTCGCGCCCACCTCGCACCAGGACATCCGCGCGTTCGCCAGGCGTCAGCAGGATCTCGTCCACCGGGACCGGCGCAGGTAGCGTGCCGGCGTCACGGCCGATGACGTACATCGGATGCTCGTCGATTTTGATTCGGTAGAAGCGGGACGGCGACGCGTTGAGGATCCGCAACCGCGCGAGTCCGCCGGGCGCGACCGTCATCGCGGGATTCACCACGCCGTTCACCGTGAGCAACGATCCTTCGCGGCCGTTGCGCATGTCCATCATCGTGGGCTCGACGGGCTCTCCGGCAGCGTCGAATTCGAAGTCCTGCAGGATGACGAGGTGTTCGGCGGCCGCCTGGATTTCGGGCACGAGCGCATCCACTTCGCCTCGCACCAGAATCACACCGGCAAGTCCGCGCGACAGTTGCCGCGCCGTGGTTCCATGCACGTGCGGGTGATACCAGAACAGGCCGGACGGATGATTTGCGGGCAGCGCCAACTCATAGTTCCAGGACTCGCCGCTCGCGACTTCAGTGAAGGGATTATCGCCATTGCCGTCCGGTGAGACGTGCAAACCGTGAAAATGAAGGTTGGTCGTTTCCGGCAAGGAATTGCGAAACGCGATTCGCAGCAAACCGCCGGGCGTGGCTTCCAACACTGGTCCCGGAACCTGCCGGTTGTACGCATAGGCGTGCACGAGAGAGTCGCCATTGCCGCCAACCGGGAACCAGTCGAAGCCGGCCTCGATATCGATCTCGTTCACGATCGGGTCGTCTTGCGTTGACGCCGCAGCACCAGCAGCCGTGGCCGCAGCGAGCCCGAACAGCATGCGCCGGCGGGAGATATTGCGCATATATCTACCATTGATGCACGAAACGGCCGGCAGTGACAGAATTGGTGGAGCATGAGATTGCTCCTGATCTTCCTATCCCTCGTTGCTTTCGCACAAAAGAAGGAAATGCCTCAGCCGCGCGTCGTGAATCCGTCGCCGGTTCCGTCCGACGCCGTCGTGCTGTTTGGCCCCGGCGCGAGCGTGGAGGGTTGGACGAAACCAGATGGATCCCCGACCGGATGCCGCGATGCGAATGGCGAGATGGTGTGCGTCACGGGGTCCAAGGATGCGGTCTCGAAAGTGAAGTACGGCGCGGTGCAGCTGCACCTGGAGTTCATGCCTCCCGTGATGCCGCAGGCAAAGGGACAACTGCGTGGCAACAGCGGCGTGTACCTGCAGGGGCGGTACGAGGTCCAGGTCCTCGATTCATTTGAGAATCCGACGTATGCCGACGGCACGCTGGGTGCGGTGTATGGCGAATCCGCACCACTCGTGAATGCGGCGAAGAGGCCGGGCGAATGGCAGAGTTACGACATGATTTTTCACCCGCACAAATGTGATGCGAGCGGAAAGGTCATCGAGAACGGTACGGTGACCGTCCTGTTGAACGGCGTGCTGGTGCAGGACCGGCACACGATCCGCAACACCAAGGACGGATGCGGCGATGGTCCGCTGTTACTGCAGGATCACAGCGGGTTCCCCGGCGCGCCGCATACCGAGATGAAGTTCCGGAACATCTGGATCCGGCGGCTCGACTAGGCTGGACCGAAGCAGTAGAGCTTGCCGTCCTGCGAGCCGATCACAATGCGTCCTTCAGCCACCGCCGGCGACGCAGAGAGCGGCTCCCCGATCTGATAGTCCCAGACCTTGGCGCCGGTGTTGAGGTCCAGCACATAGAAGCGACCGTCGTTCGAACCGATGTAGACGCGGCCTTCTGAAATCACCGGCGACGATTCGACACGAGCGCGCGTGGGGAAACTCCAGAGTTCCTTGCCCGTCGCCTGCTGGAAGCAGTGGACGATCTTGTCGCGGCCTCCGAGCACGACCTTGCCTTCAGTAACCGCGGCGCTCGAGTAGAACGGGAACTGCCGTTCCTTGTTCTCGTAGCGCCAGATGCGGCGGCGGGTCTTCAAATCGTAACCGTGGACATCGTTGTCGAAGGTTCCGAAGAAGGCGTATTGATCATTGACGATCGCCGGCGAGGCGCCGGTGTAGGATCCGGTGATGATCTCGTATGCCTGCTTGCCATCGGCAATGCGAATCGCACGCAGGACGCCGTCGCACCCCGAAATATAGGCTAGGCCATTCGAGATCGCGGCAGTCGCATGGACCTGCCCCTTCGTCTTGAACTGCCACAGCAGCTTGCCATCCTTGAGTCCCAGGCCATAGAGGTTGCTGTCGTAGGACCCAATGATGACGCGGTCGCCGACGATCACCGGCGATGCCTTCACCTCCGTCCCGGTCTGGTAGGTCCAGAGGACCTTGCCATCCTTCGCATTCACCGCGTGGACAACTCCTGACAGATCGCCAATGACGACGATGCCTTGCGCCACAGCCGGCGAGGACTCGCCGATGGCTTCCTTGGCCTTGTATTTCCAGCGTGGTTTTCCGTCTGAAAGATTCACTGCGATGAGTTCACCGGCTTGGGTGCCAAAGTACACCGCGCCCTCGACGATCGCGGCAGAGGATTCGATGGATTCACCGGCTTCATAGGTCCACAGCAGTTTCAGGTTCTTTGGAATCGAACCGGGAGGCAGTACGCCAGTCAATGTCGGATTTCCCCGAAACTGCGGCCACTGCGCCTGCACCAGCGGGCTCATCACAGACAACAGAACAAGGCTGAGGATCAGTACGCGCATTGATAGATCTCCATCGCACCGGCGGCATCCATCGGACGCGGATTGTGTTTGCCCGTCCATTGCTCGGCGGCCTCCACCGACATGGTGGCAAAGAGCGCAGAATCCACGCCGGCGCCGCGCAGGTTCGCGGGCACACCGGCAATATCGGCAAGTTCGCGCAGGCGCTCGGCGAGGTATGGCCGAAGCTCGCCGTAATCCGTATGATCCCGGTTCCAGCGCACGACGTGCGGCAGCAGGAGTCCAACGGCGACGCCGTGTGCCGTGTTGAAATGCGCGGTCAGCGGATTCGCGCATGCATGCGTCGCGCCGAGCATCGAGTTCTCGATCGCGATGCCGGCGTAGTGGGCGCCGAGCAGCATGGCGCCGCGCGCCTGCAGGTCGCCGGGATTCTTCATCGCGGTCTCGAAGTGTCCGTCAATCAGGCGGAAGGCCTCACGCGACAGCATTCGCGAGAACTGCGTGCGCTTGATGCAGACAAAGGTTTCGACCGCGTGCGAAAGCGCGTCGCATCCGGCGGCGGCGGTCACAGAAGGCGGCGCGGTCACGGTCAACGCGGGATCCAGGATCGCGACACGAAACGCCGCTTTGGGATCCCCGCAAGCCATCTTCATGTGCGTCTCGGCGTCGGAGATCACGCAGTAGCTCTGCGACTCACTGCCCGTACCCGCAGTCGTCGGGACTCCGATCATCGGATACATCGGACGCGTGGCCTTGCCGTATCCTTTGTAATCCCGCATCTCGCCGCCGTTGGTGAGGATGAAGTTGATGCCCTTCGCCATATCCATCGACGATCCTCCGCCGAGGCCGATGATCGAATCGACCATCAACGGCACGGCGTAGGCGGCGCCCTGCTTGACCGACTGCGAATCCGGATTGGTATGGAAACCGCTGTAAAGGTAGGCCTCGATCTTGTGGTCCCACATCATTTTGACGGCGCGTGCGGCGATGCCGGCCTTTTCGACGCCCTCATCGGATACAATCAGCACGCGGCGGAAACCCAGCGACGCGGCGACGGATCCCAGCCGGTCGAAGGATCCCTCGCCGAAGAGGGTCGAGGTGCGGGGTACGTAATCAAATGGAGCGGTCAACAACTGCGGTTGCGGCATGATATTGGTTTAGACGGTATTCATTATTGTCGCGTGAGAAGGAATCTGAATGTGCAGAAGCATTAAGGTGTTGCGGCGCACGCCCCCGCCGGCGACGCGCGAGGAGATGCAGGCGGCGGCGCTGCAGTTCATCCGAAAGGTCAGCGGGACTCGCAAGCCGCCGGCGGCCTACGTGAGCGCGTTCGACCAGGCGGTGATCGATGTCGCGAATGCAACTGAGCGGCTGCTGCAGGTGATGGGTCCGCCGCGGGTGACGGTGAAGAAGCAGGAACAACATGCGGCTGACGAGCAGCGAGTTTGACCGGATCGCCGAGCGGGCGCTGGCGCGGATCTCGCCGAGGTTCCGGCGCCGGCTGGACAACGTGCTGATCATCGTGGAGCAGGAACCGCCGCAGCAGGGGCTTCTGGGCTTGTACCAGGGGCGTCCACTGACCGAGCGCAGCGCGTTCGACAGCGTGCCGGCGACGCCGGACACCATCACGATTTACCAGGGTCCGCATCAGCGGATGGCGCGTTCCCTGCCCCACCTCGAACGGCTGGTGACCGACACGATGTGGCATGAGATCGCGCACTATTTCGGGATGAACGAACGGCAGGTGCTGGCCGCCGAACGCCGGCGCAGGCAGCAGCGGAGGCAACCACCGCCTCCGCCCTCTCATTCGTAGCGCAGAGCTTCCATCGGATCGACGCGAGTCGCACGCCGCGCCGGGATGTCGGTTGCGGCAGCGGCAGCAAACGCCAGAATCAATGCAGCAACCGCAAGAATCATCGGGTCCCGCAGTTCGACGCCGAAGGCCATCGATCGGAGGAGTGTGTTCGTCAGGGCGGCCCCGGCGATTCCGAGGGCAAGTCCCAGGCCAGTCAGCGTCAGGCCATGCCGGACAATCCACCAGCGGACTTCCCCCGGCAATGCGCCCAATGCGAGGCGCACGCCAATCTCGTGAGTGCGCTGCGTGACCGAAAATGAAAGGACGCTGTAGATCCCGATCACAGCAAGCAGGAGCGCGAGTCCCGCGAAGGACGCAAGCAGCGCCATTACGAAGCGTTGCGTCGCAAGCGAACGTTCGAGCCAGCTGTCCATCGTACGAACGTCGGAAACAGCCTGTTCGGGATCAAGGCCCCTGATGATCGCAAGCACCGCCGGTGCGAGTTGCATCGGGTCCTGTTGTTCCGTACGGATGACGATGGAGGCAAAACCGAAGGTCAACTTGCCTTGCGGGTAATAGACCATCGACCGCGTCGGGAGCTGAAGACCGTAATGTTTGGTGTCGCCCACGACACCGATGATTTCGCCTGGCTTGTTCTCGCGCTGCATATTGACGATGAGGCGCTGACCAATCGGGTTCTGCCCCGGGAACATCGTCGCAGCCAGCGTCTCGTTCACAACGAAGCGCAGCGGCGTCACATCTTCGGCATCGGCGTCTGTGAAGTCGCGCCCCTGCCGCAGGGGGATCCGCATCGCTTCGAAGTAGCGCGGCTGCACGATGCGAACCTCGGTAGTCGGGGACTGTCCCGCCGCAGGTTCCGGCCGGCCATCGACGCGAAAACTCGTGGCGGACGCGAGTCCGGTGAACGGCAGGAACGTGATGGAACTCGCCGCGGTGACCCCCGGCAGTTCGCGGATCTTCGCGTTCAGATTGCGGAAGTAGTTGGTGACCGCGGCGTCCCCCCGATAGCGAACGTTCGAGAGTCCGATGCTCATCGTGAGGACGCGGGATGGATCGAAGCCGGGGTTCACGGAGAGAATCTGCTGGAAGCTGCGCAGCAGGAGTCCCGCGCCGCAAAGCAGGATGACGGCGAGGGCGACCTCGGCCACCACGATCGCCTGCAGGATCGCGTGACGGCGTCCCCCGCCGGCAATGCCGCGGGATCCGTCCTTGAGAGCGGCTGTGAGGTCCACGCGAGTCGATACGAGCGCAGGCGCCAGGCCACTGATAATCGCTGTCAGAATGCCGATCGCGAGCGTGACGCCGAGCACGCGGAGGTCGAGCGATGCGGATTCGAGGCGCGGCACGGCCACGGGTCCGAAGCGTTGAAAGGCGATGAGAATCCCGTAGGCAAGCGCACATCCGGCAACTGCGCCGGCTAACGCAAGAAGCAACGTCTCGGTAAGCAACTGGCGAATCATGCGGAAGCGGCTGGCGCCAAGCGATGAGCGGATGGCGGCTTCGCGTTCGCGCTGGACACTGCGGGCCAGCAGAAGATTCGCGACGTTGGCGCAGGCGATCAGCAACACCATGCCGACGGCGCCCAAGAGGATCCACAAGGCGGCTCTCACTTCCGACGAGAAGTGGTCCTGCAGCGGCACGAGGTTGACTCCCCAGCCCTTGTTGAAGGCGGGATGCTCCGCTTCGAGTTGTTTCGCGAGCGCGGCGAGGTCGCGCTGCGCCTGCTCTCGCGTGACACCGTCGCGGAGGCGGCCCACGACCCTGAGGAACCGGCCGGCCATGTCGCGATAGCGCAGCGAGGTGTCGAGTTGCATGGGGCTGTAAAGGTCCGCGGGCTTGCCCAGCGACAGGAAGTTCGCGGGCAGAATCCCGACGACCTCATACGGCGTTCCGCCCAGATTGAGGGGGCGGCCGATGATCGCAGGATCAGCATGCAGCTTCCGGGTCCACAAGGTGTGAGAGAGGATCACGACGCGCGGAGCGCCGGGCTTGTCGTCGTCATCGGTCAGCGCCCGTCCGAGAATCGGCTGGACGCCGAGAAGCGGAAAGAAGTCGCGCTGCACGAGTTGGATGTCGACTTCTTCGGGTTCGCCGGCGCCGGTAAGGGTTCGCCGCGTGCCGCCAACGGCGGAAATCGAACTGAAGAGGTTGGTGCGAGCGCGCCAGTCCAGGTAATTAGCGGGTGAGACGACGTTTTCCTTGTTGCCGCGAATGAAGTTCCGTTCCCAGACGATCATCAACTGGTCCGGATTGCGGTACTCGATCGGCCGCAGCACGATCGCGTCGAGGAGGCTGAAGACGGCTGCGCATCCGCCGATGCCGAGGGCCAGAGTGAGCAGGCAAAACGCGGTAAAGCCCGGAGCGTTTCCCAGGATTCGGGTTGCGAACCGGACATCATGCCAGACGCCGTGAAGCCACCCTTCACCGGCTTGCGGCAATTCGGACGGCGCCTCGCGCTCGGCTTCCTGGATGTGGCGGGCGAGTTCCTCCCAATCCGGGACGGAAATCCTTGCCTGCCGGAGCGCCTCATCCTCGGCCGCGCCACCCGCTATCGCCTCGTCGTGGGTCGAGGCCAACTGCTGGGCGAGTTCCTCGATGATTGCGGCTTCGCGCTCGGGGCGAAGGCGGAGCGGCGGAAGTTGAGGTCGAACGTATTGCCGGAAGAAGTCAGGAGGTTGCATGATGGTGACGCGCATCCACGATGTTGGAAATGGCGTTGACGAATTCCTGCCAGACTTTGCGCATGGAGCGCAGAGCTTTCTTCCCCTCAGGCGTCAACTTGTAATAGCGCTTGCGGCGCTCATTGGGCTTTTCAACCCATTTGCCTTCGACGAGCCCCTTGCGCTCGAGCTTGTAGAGGATGGGGTACAGAGAGGCAGCCTGGAGTTCCAGGAGCTTGTCCGACTTCTGCTCCACGAGCTTCGAGAGTTCGTAGCCGTGCCGAGGGCGTCCTTCCAGCAGCGAGAGGACCAGCATCTCGGCGGAGCCCTTCTGCAGGGAGCGAGTGTCGATATGCGGGTCAACCATATGTATGCATCATACATATGGCAATTCCGGATGTAAAGACCGGGGCGTGTTTGTGCAGTAAGGGAAAGAAGAAGGAAGGAGGGTTTGGTGCGGATGAGAGGACTTGAACCTCCACTCCTTTTGGGAACCAGATCCTAAGTCTGGCGCGTCTGCCAATTTCGCCACATCCGCAAGAGGTGGTCGAGCGTCTTTTTCATGATACCCCGGCAAGCCGTTTGTTTCAGCATCTGGTGCGGCCTCATCATTGCCGGATTTGAGGAATCGATCTAGCATCGGGGTATGCAGTAAAGGAGGGTGTCATGAAACGCATCCTGATGAGCATGGTCCTGGTGCTCACGGCGGC
>CAZVKC010000037.1:0-18881 GCA_964627455.1 uncultured Solibacteraceae bacterium
ATGGAAGTATCTTTCAGCCCGGCTATTCAAGCGAAACTCGACGAGATGGCGCGCGAAAGTGGCCGGTCAAGCGCCGAGTTGGTGGAAGACGCCTTAATCGGCTACTTCGATGAGGTTTCCTACAGCCGTGATCTGCTGGACCGGCGATTTGATGAGTTGGAGAGTGGAACTGTCGAATTGATTGACGGTGAAGAAGCCTTCCGCTGGTTGAAGGCAAAGACGGAAGCGCAACGTAGCCGAGCCAGATGAGCGGGTTCGCTCTTCATCCGGAAGCCCTCATAGACCTGGACGACATCCGGGCCTACATTGCGGAGGACAGTCCCGATGCTGCTGATCGAATGATCGATGAGATCTTCGATGCAATCCGAAGCCTTGTGGCTTTTCCAAACCAAGGCTACCGTCGGCCCTTCATCACTGCCCGACCACTCCGATTCAAGGTCGTACGGGAATACATCGTTGTCTACGCTCCAGATAAGCAGCCTCTGTGGGTAGTAGCGGTTTTCCATGGCCGACGCAGTCCGCGCGTGATGGCAGCCATCCTTCGAGGGCGCGAGCAGTAGCGTTGTTCTAGGCGAAAAACCAGTAGAGGATCGCGAGCATCAGCAAGAGCAAGCCTCCGAGGACGCGGGCGTCAGCGAGGCCTTCGAGACGGCCCTGGGTGATCGCCGCCAGCGGGTGTTCCCAGGTCAGGCCTTCCACCTTTTCAGGGGGCGGAGGCGGAGTCAACAGGCTCACCACCACGAAGACGATGCTGCAGGCGACGAAGCTCCACCAGGCCTGCATCAGGAAGGGGAGTCCCAGGCCGTTGGTGATCAGCTTCGTTTCGCCGAACACCGGCAGGTCCAACAGGAACGACGTGATCCCCAACAGGAAGCCGAACGAGAGCGTGGCGAGCGAGGCTTGCCAGGTTCCGCGACGCCAGAAGACGCCGAACAGGAACACTGCGGTGATGGGCGGCGAAAGGTCCGAACCGATCGCGTTAATCGCTTCGAAGATGCTCGAGTACCGGCCGCCTTGCGTGGACCACGCCATTGAGAGGATCATCACCACGGTCGCGCTGATGCGGCCGATGCGGACCTGCATGGCATCGGTGAGTCCCGGCCGCAGACGCGCGACGATGTCGACTGCGACGAGGGTTCCGGAACTGTTGAGCGCGGCGGAAATGCTGCTCATCAGCGCTGCGAGAATACCCGCTGCGATCAGGCCCTTCAGGCCGGACGGCACAAGCTGGTTGATCATCACAGGGAGCGTCTGGTTGGCGTTGGTCCCGATGATGTCCTTGAACAACACGTAGCCGATGACGCCAGGCAGCACGAGCAGAAAGACCGGCGTGATTTTGAGCAGTCCGGCGAAGAGAGGTCCGAGTTTTGCGTCGCGCTCGGTGTGCGCGGCGAGCAGGCGCTGGGTGATGGTCTGGTCGGTGCACCAATACCAGATGCCGTTCACGGGGAAGCCGAGGAGGATCGCGTACCAGGGAAGTCCCACAGCGCTTTGCTTGTGCAGCATGCTCAGCTGATCGGGCTTCAACGCAGCCTTGAATTGCTCGTAGGTGTGGATGCCGTGTTCGGGCAGCGCCATGATCGCGTACCAGGTAGTGATGATCGCGCCGCCGAGCAGGATGACGGTCTGGACGGTTTCGGTGACGACCACCGCTTTCAATCCACCGACGATGGTGTAGATGGCGACGATCACCGAGATGAGCAGGATCGACGTGATGACATCCACCCCAAAGAATTGTTCGAACACCGCGGCGCCCGCATAGAGGCTCATGCCGATGTGGATGAAGAGCGCGGCGGCGATGCCCATGAATGCGAGGAACGTGCGCGATCCCGGGCTGAATCGCTTCTCGAGATACTCAGGCAACGTTTCGATGCGGCTGCGGAAGTAGAAAGGCGCGAAGACCAGGGAGAGCAATACGAGGGTTGCCGTTGCGGCCCATTCGAAGTTGCCCCACACGAGGCCTTCGTTGTAGCCGGACGCTGCGAGTCCGACCATGTGGATGGTGGAGATGTTCGCGCTGAACAACGCTGCGCCGATGACGCCCCAGCCGAGGTTGCGTCCCGCGAGGAAGTATTCGCCGCTCGTGAGGTGGCCGCCCTTCTTGCGCGCGGCCCATAGCCCGAGGACCAGAGTCGAGGCCATGTACAAGACGATGATGGCGAGGTCGATGAAGGGGATCCGAATAGCCGATGTCATGAGTGACGCCGTAGCAGCGGTTATTCAGTATACATGTTGCAGACCTTCGTCAGGACGGAGTGTGCGTCACCGGAGCTTCAGCAAAGTCTGCGATCTGCCGGGGGGTCTGAAGCCGTCCGCTGAGAATCCCGTCGATCAGCCGTCGCGTGATCACTGCGTTGAACGGCTTAGCCACGTCGATGCCGGGGCGCCCGCCCGGAAGCCGGACGATGAATGGGATTTCTTCGAGTCCGGGAAGGCGGCTGAACTCCTCGTCCTCAGCCGTCCAGGCGGGGAATGCCCGCCAGAACGCGGACCGAAGGCCGTGGTCAGCCGACACAATCACAGTCGTGTCTTCTTCGAGGCCGGCAGCTTTCAGGTCGTCGAGCAACTCCTGGAGAATGCGTTCAGCCAGTGCGACGCTATCCACATAGCTGAGCCCGCCCTCCCCGGACATCCGGCCGGTTCGACGATCAAAGACGTTGGGTGGATGAGGCACGGGCAGGTGAAGGAGAACGAGGCCCAATTTCGGATCCCGGGCCATCTCGCGGCCGCGAGCCACGAGGTTCCGGATGATTGCGGCGTGATGCTCGCGAGGAAAGTTTGCGAGGGGAAGATGCTTGCCGCCGAGCGGAAACGCACGAGCCTGCACCTTGAACCGGTCCAACAGCGGAAACTCGCTCCAGAGCATCTCCTCGGAACCGGTCGGCTGCCAAGCCGGCTCCCAGGCACAGGCATTGAGGCTTTGGTTGAGAACGCGGCAATACGGGTGATACCAGCCGGCGAGTCCCGTATTTCGACCGAGATGTCTCGCGTCATCGAAAACGTTCGGGATGTGTCCCCAATTCCCTTCCTCGTCGAGGGTCATCTCATTGGGCGTTGATCTTTTCACGGACTTGACGATCCTACCCTGGATGAGCGACGGCATCGCGACCTCGGTCATGGACGCCGTCGGCCGGGCATGGAGCGCCCGGACGGCATTCCCGGCGAAGGCACGGAACACAGGGGACCGCTCTGTTGCAACCCGGCTCAACTCGTCGAAAACAATCCAAACAACGCGTGGACCACGCGGATTCTCCTGCATCCTCGCTGCTAGGACCCCGTCCTGGAAATCAGACGGCCTGGTGCGCCCCCACATCTGCCACGCTGCGTTCGCGTAGACCAACAGCAAAACCGGCCACGCATGCAGCAGGGCCTGGCGAGCGAGTTTCGCGGCGCCCACCGGGTTCCGAAACAGGCTGAATCCGAGGAATCCCACGAACGCCACCACGGCCGGCCAAAACAGAAACCCATATCGGAACTCATACAAGTCGAACGGGAGCACCTGCATCAGGGCCCGCGCGGCGTAGGCTCCGGGAACCACGCAAGCGAGCAGGATCCACCAGTGCAAGAAAGGGAGTCTGCGCGCCAACGGCCAGAGAGCGAGAATCACAGCGGTAATCCCGACTTGTGCGAGGAACGCCGTCAGGAGAGTGCCCTCCCACGGATGCAAGCGCAGGAAAAAGACGTGCTGGCCCAGGGCCGCGTTCATCCAGCAATTGAGGAAACAACAGGAGGCAAAAGACCCCGCGATCGCAAGACGCCTCACCATCTTCAACGATCAACCCGCATCAGAGTATAAAGTTGCCGGGTGGCGTTGACCTTGACGCACGCGGCAACGGTAAACCCGCATTCCAACGCCGATTGCTCGAAAGTCTGCGGCGTGAGATCCCGGTGCAGCGCGTCACGGCCCCGGGCAATTTTAATGAACTGCGGATCAGCAGGATCCACATATTCGACAATCACTTTCTTCGTGGTGAGGCGGCTCAGAAGTCCCAGGACCAGCTGTAAAGGGACACGCTCGGAAACCAGGAGATGATGCAGCAGTCCCAAAGCCATGACGACATCAAAGCGCGCCCGCACCGCACGATCCAGGAATGCGGCCTGTTCCGCGTTGTCCCAGCCTGCGGCGCCATGCGGCCGTGAAATATCCACGACGAGCGGCAGAATCGAAAGCCCTCTGCTGTCTTCGGCCTGTAGCCGGTGGAAGAGGTGGTCGACGGCAACCGGATCGCGCTCCGCAGCAACGACGAAGGCGCCCGGGCATGTGCGAGCCGCAAGAAAGGAGTATTCGCCCGTGTTGGCTCCCAGATCGAGGATCTTTCCGCTTTCTCCGGCCAATGCCGCGCCGACAGCGGTTCGCTTGCGTTCGAGATCTGCAGCCGAGTAATGAGTCTGGTCGTCGAGGTAGCTCGTGATCGAGTTGGCGATCGGACGAGGCTTGCACTTTTCGAGGATCCTGCGGGTCCTGCGAATCAAGCCGGCGCGGACGGCGACGGATTCCGCGGCGTCCCTCGCAAGCCGGGGTTCGAAACCCGAGGCGTCTGCGTTGCCGCGGCCGCCCAGTAGAACCGGGATCGTGACGAGATTCAGGAACGGAGGGGTCCAGCGGCGCCAGGCGCTGCCGCACATCGCCGATAAGCGTTCCGGTTCGAGCCCGTCGCGATGGATCAGCAGGATCTCGTCCAGACGCGCGGCAAAATAGCGGTTGGCCAGAAGCGGGTAGAGGTAGGTGCGAATGAACTGACCGTAAGGCCGCCAGACGATCTCCCGGCTCTCGTCAGGGACGAACGAGATCAGGTCCAGAAAGACAGGCCTGCCTGTCCCGTTGAACATCTGATTGTGGGGCGTGGCGTCCTTGAGTTCAAAACCCGCCTCGAGACCGGTGGCGGCAAGGTCCAGAGTCGACGCCGCCGCAGTCCACAGCATGGACGCGCTCCACTCATGAGGATAATTCGGGAAAGTGATCGCCCGGTGTTCGAGCGTCAAACAACCTTGGGAGGCGCCGGCATCCGGAATCCAGGTTTCGACGAGTTCACCTTGGCGGATCGCATTTTGGGCAAACTCCGAACGCAGGAGTCGCAGAACATCATCACGTCGATGCTCACGAACCTCGCGGAATACTGAGCCGTCCTCGGTGATGCGGACCGACCCGTCCGGATCCCGGAAGGAGATCTGCCGCAGGCGCGCAGAAATCAGCTATTTTTCCCTCGATCGGCTGAACAGCCTGGAAACAACTCGGCGAAACCGGTAGAGAAAGGTCAAAGACATCGCACCAACGACCTGAGCGAAGAAAAGACCAGACCCCGGATCCGTGTACATAGCCTGATTCTACACTGGAAGGGACTTTCGTAATAGTACGCTCAGGCACGTTCTTCCGCGAAAATTACGAGGGATACGCGGGGTTCACCTTACGAAAGGTTAGGATAGATCAAGCCTTGCAGCCATACCTTCGCGGAACAGTGACCGATCGCAGAAAACGGCTTAAGTAGTTGATAAACATAGCGATATGGGAAGACTTCGTGCAATCGGGGATCCATGGGATGCGCGGCACAGGCAAGGGACCAGGCAGAAAACCCGGGTATCTTTTGACTCACCGGAAAACCCAAAAGATCACCCTTCCGTATTAGAATGAGGCCTCATCCAGCATGAACCAGGTTCGACTCGCAACACTCGTCACCATCCTCGCTCTGGCGAACCTCGCCTCTGCGCAGCCAGCGGGGGAAGCGCTTTACCTGAACCAGTGCTCGATCTGCCACGGGCAGAACGGGGAGGGCGGTAGGGGCGCGCCGTTGACGCGGCCGAAGTTGCGGCACGCTCCGGACGATGAGTCGCTGGTGCGGATTATCCGCCGGGGGATCCCGGGGAGTGGGATGCCGGCGAGTCCGCTGACGGTGGAGGAGGCACGGGCGATCGCGGCCCACGTGCGGAAACTCGGGCGGGTGGCGTCGCCGGTGGCTGTCGCGGGCAACGCGGGGCGCGGGTCCGCGATCTACCGGGAGAAGTGCGGCGGTTGCCACGCGAACGGCTTTGGTCCGGACCTGGCGGATATCGGGGAGCGGCGGAGTCCCGCGCATATCCGGGAGTCGATCGTAAATCCAGGTGCGGAGATCGCGCCGGGGTACTTCGAGGTCCGTGCGGGCGGGATTCGGGGGATCCGCGTGAACGAGGATACGTTTACGATCCAGATTCGCGATGCGAGCGGCAAGGTGCATTCGGTCTCGAAGTCCGGCATCACCGTGGCGAAGGATTTCAAAAAGTCGCCGATGCCGGCCTATCGTGATGCGTTGGCGGCTGCGGAACTGGACGACCTGGTGGCCTTCCTCGCTTCGCCTTCAAAGGCGCCGGCTGCACCGGCAAATCTGGTCTCGTACGAGCGGATCCGCGACGCCGCGGCGAAGGAACCGGGAAACTGGCTGACGTACAACGGCGACTACCGGTCCCACCACTACTCTTCGCTGGACCAGATCAACCGCGCCAACGTCAGCAAGCTGAAGCCGGCGTGGATGTACCAGGTGAAAGGCCGGCAGCATTTCGAGGCAACGCCGCTGGTGTTCGACGGGATGATGATCCTGACCGATCCGCCGAGCGATGTCACCGCGTTGGACCTGCGCACCGGGCGTCCGCTGTGGCATTACCGGCGGAGCATCCCCGAGGGGGTTCCGGTCTGCTGCGGCCAGGTCAACCGGGGCGTGGCGGCGCTGGGCGGACTCGTGTACGTCGGGACGATCGACTCGCACCTGGTCGCGCTCGATGCGCGGACCGGCGCCGTGCAGTGGGATGTCGAGGTTGCGGACTTCAAGCTGGGGTACACGATTACGGCCGCCCCGCTGGCGGTGAAGGACAAGATCGTGGTGGGCATCGCGGGCGCGGAGTATGGGGTCCGCGGATTTCTGGATGCGTACGACGCGAAGAGAGGCAAGCGGGCATGGCGATTGTGGACCACGCCTGCGCCGGGGGAACCGGGCAATGAAACGTGGTCCGGGGACAGTTGGAAGTACGGCGGGGCGACGACATGGGTCACCGGTTCGTATGATCCCGAGTTGAATCTGCTGTATTGGGGCACTGGCAATCCGGGTCCCGATTACGATGGGCGCGTGCGCCAAGGCGACAACCTGTATTCGGACTGCGTCATCGCGGTCGACGCCGACACGGGCAAGCTGAGGTGGCACTTCCAGTTCATTCCGCACGACGTGAATGATATGGATTCGAACCAGGTTCCTGTGCTGCTCGACGCCGAATACAAAGGTCGCGCGCGGAAGCTGATGCTGTTCGCCAATCGCAACGCGTTCTACTACGTGCTGGACCGCACCAACGGCGAGTTCCTGCTGGCGAAGCAGTTCACCAAACAGAACTGGGCGAAGCGGATCGATGAGCGTGGGCGGCCAGTGCCGAATCCTGAAACGGAGCCGAGCGTGAAAGGCGCGCTGGTGTATCCCGACGATGACGGCAGCGCGAACTGGTTCAATCCGTCGTACAGTCCGCGGACCCGGCTGTTTTACCAGAGCGTACGCGAGAAAGGCGCGCTGTATTTCCGGACGGAGACGAAGTACGAACCGGGGCGTTTGTATCTCGGGGCGACGAAGCGGGACCTGCCGGATGAAGAAGGGTACGGCACAATTCGCGCGTGGGATGCGCTGACGGGCGATGAGAAGTGGCGGTTCCGGCTGCAGTCGCCTCCGTGGTGCGGGCTGCTGGCGACGGCGGGCGACCTGGTGTTTTCGGGTTCGATGGAAGGGGATTTCTTTGCTTTGGATGCGACCAGCGGCAAGATCCTGTGGCGCACGCAGACGGGCGGCGAGGTGTGGGCGAATCCGATGAGCTATCTGTTCGACGGCAGGCAGCACATCGCGATTGCAGCCGGCAATGCAATGATCGTGTACCGGCTCGAGGACCAATAAAAACGCGCGCGCGGACTTCATTGCGAGGTCCGCGCGCGCGAGTGGTTTTGTACGTCAGTTAGAACCGCAGGAACGCGCTCAACTGCACGAGACGCGAACCGAAGAAGTTCCCGGTGATGCGGCCGAAGTTGGTGCTGGTCACGGTCTGGTCACCGACGAACCACGTCACGTGATTGAACACGTTGGTCGCGTCGAAGCGGACTTCGAAGCTCATCGATTCGCGGATCTGCGTAGACTTGGCGGCGCTGAAGTTCATGTTCCACACCGACGGCCCGGAGAAGTAGCTGCGCTGCAGTGCGCCGATCTGTCCGGGGCCGGGCTGGAAGAAGACCTGGCCGTTGAACGGGGCCGCTCCATCCGGAGCCACCGCGCGTCCGTCCGTGCCGATCGCACTCGAGTTCGCGAAGTACGGACCAATGCCCGTCATGCGGAACTGGAAGAGATCGTCCAACTGCGCCTTGTTGAGGGTCGTGTTGACGGTGTTGTTGCCGGAACGCGCGCCACGATTCAGCGTTCCGCGGCCTGACAACACACTGAACGGCGTGCCCGACTGCAGGATGTAGGTTCCAGCGACGGACCAGCCGCCGAAAACGCGATCCATGCCCTTGGGGTTGAAGCGGAAGCCCTTGCCCATGGGGAGTTCGTAGTAGACGTTCGCCTTGAACACGTGCGCCAGGTCGAACGCCGCCGGGCGGGACTTCTCGATCTTCGGATTGTTGATGTCGAGGAAGGGTTCAAAGCGGGTCTGGCCGTCGCCCGAGGCGTCCGAGAAGGAGCGGGCGTAGACGTAGTTGGCCTGGTAGATGAGACCGCGGCTAAAGCGCCGGGTGAGGTCCACCTGCAGGGAGTTATACGTCGCGTTGCTGTAGTTAGTGACCAGGTTGGTGCCGAGGGCGTTCGGATTCAGGAAGAAGTTGAACGGACCGTTCAGGCGGTTGGTCTGGTAGGTTTCGCCCAGGGTTCCGACCTGGCCCGTCTCGATCAGGCTGCGGATGGTGGCGTTGGTGAGCAGTCCCTGGCTGGGCAGTTGATCGAAGAACGGCAGACGCTGGCTGCCGGCGATGGCCGGGTTGTAGGCCGGGTTGAACGTACCCGTTGCCGCGCGGGCGAGGTTGCCGTTGTTGAGCGCGCGCTTGAAGTCATCAAGGAAGCCATTGTCGGCAATGCGGACCTGATTGAAGTCGAAGGCGCGGTACTGCTTGGTGGCGTGGTTGCCGACGTAGCGGACATCGAGAATGGTGTTCCTGATGGAGCGCTGGATGCCGACGTTCCACTGCTGAACGTAGGGAACGACAAGGTCCGGGTGCGGGAGGCCGATGGCGGCGCCTGTGTTGATCGCGTAGTTGTCGGCGAACGTGCGCGGAACCTTGTAGGCCGGAGTCGGCACGGTGGGGAGTGTGCCGCCCGCACGAGTGACGAGGTTCTGCAGGGTGGCGCCTGACGACAGGCCGGCGTTGGTAGCCGTGTTGTTGTCGAGGGCGCGGATCATTTCGTCGTTGACGAAGTTGAGCGAGTAGCCGGCGCGGAAGGACGTCTTGCCGTCGCCGAAGATGTCCCAGGCGAGGCCCGCGTTGGGCGCGAAGTTGTTGAGGTCCTTCTTGTACCAGGGGCGGCCGGCAGCGGCGCCCGCGAAGTCGAAGGTCCCAACAGGGTTGAGCAGCGTGGTCACCGGGTTGCCGTTCTGGATGAGCGGCGTGAGGGCGAGGCCGTTGCGTTCATCGACCGGCGAGAAATAATCCCAGCGCAGGCCGAAGGTCAGGGTGGCGCGGCGATGGATCTTCCAGGCGTCCTGTCCGTAGAAGGCGTAGTTGTTCAAGGTGAAGTTGCGGACGTTGGAGGCGCCGTTGACGAAGCCGGAGGTGCGATCGGAAACGTTGAAGGTCTGCGAGGCGGAACTCACCCAGCCGGCCAGCGATACGAGCAACCCGTTGGCGGCGGAGAGATCGGCTGCCGAGATGCCAGGCAATTGGCTGGTGACCAGTCCGTTGGGATTCGAGGCGCTGATGCCCAGAGAGTAGGTCGGCGTGATGCCGGCTTCGTTATAGGACTGCACGCGGATCATCTGGTTCTGCGTGCCGAACGTGAAGTTGTGCTTGCCGCGCACGAACGACGCGTTGTCCGCGAAGTTGAACGTGTCGGTGTTGCGGCCCTGCAGGCGGAAGGTGTTCAACGGGTTGCTGTAGATCATGCCGGTGATGATCTGTGAGGGGAACTGCTCGGACGTCGTGAACACGGCGGGCGCCCAGTTGAAGCCCCAGCGGAGTTCGTTGGTGAGACGCGGGGTCGGGTTCCAGCGCCAGGCTGCGGACAGCAGGCGCACCGCACCATCATTGGCGACTTTGGGGACTACCGAGTAGTCGTTCGACTGGTCGGGCCGGTCGAGGATGTCGCGGTTCCAGATGTGGGTCACGGTGAAGGCGTTCTTCTCATTGAGGATGTAGTCGAACTTGCCGGTCACGTTGTCGCGGGTACGATTGTTGCGGGCCACGAAGGAGTATCCGGCGGTGTTCCGAAGGAAGCCTTCGGTGGAGTCGCCAACACGGTAGTTGTTGATCTTTTCCGCGCCGGGGACCTGGCCGAGCAGCGCCTGCATCTTGGGGTCGATGGCGATGTTGGCGGCCGTGAGGACGTTCACCTCGCGGCGGTTGCCGCCGGAATCGCGATAGGTGAAGATGCCGCGGCGGGCCGTATCGGTGAGGATCGTGCGGTTCTGCGCCGACTGCTGGCGGAGACGGAAGGCTTCGTAATTGCCGTAGAAGAAGAGCTTGTTCTTGATGATCGGGCCACCGAATGTGCCGCCGACCTGATTCTGATTGCGGAACGGCAGCTTGATGCCGTCGCGATTGTTGAACCAGCTATTCGCAGCCAGCGCGTTGTTCTGGTTGGTCCAGTAGGCGGAGCCGCGGAACTTGTTGGTGCCCGAGGGGGTGCTGAAGACGACCTGCGAGGATCCACCGCCAAGCGCCGGGTTGGCGTTCGAGGTGGAAAGTGTCACTTCCGCGACCTGATCCATGAGAAGGAGGTTCGGCAGGAAGTCCAGGGCGTTCGAACGGATGAAGTTGTCCTGGATGTTGATGCCGTCGATGGTGACGTTGGAGAACGACACGCGCTGGCCATTGATAGTTGTGTTGCCGCGGGAGGTGGTGTTGAGTCCCGCCTGGGTTCCGAGCAGCGCCAGCGGACTCCGGCCGATGTTGGGCAGCTTTTGCAGTTGTTCGCGAGCGATCGTGGTCGCGACTTCCGCATTGGAGGTGTTGACGGTCTGCACGGCGGAGGTGACTTCCACCGTTTCGGTCACGGAGCTGATATCGAGTGTGACGGCCGGAACTTCGACTTCGCGGTTGGGGTCGACGCGGAGTCCCTTGATGGTCTTCTTGACGAAGCCCTTGGCTTCGACGACGAGGTCATAGGATTCGGGACGGATGGCGGCGAAGTTGAATTCGCCGGCGCCGCCAGAGACGGTTGCGTACGTGTTCGCGCCGGAACCGGCGAGTTGGAGGCTGACGTTGGCGCCCGGAATCGCGGAACCGGTGCCGTCGGTGACGGTACCCTTCAGGCGTCCGGAAACCTGTGAAAATAAAGCAGTGGCTAAGAGTGGCAGCGTCAGGACAACGCGCCACCCACCAGAGAGTGACATGTGACTGGAAATATCCCTTTCCCTGAGATACGGTGTTACTGAACAGGTTAACAAATCTTTAACATTGGATTCAAGGATTTTCATCCGCCATGCCTACGCTATACTTGAAGAACCCCCCTCGAGAATCCAAGTTCGTTAGAGGTGTCTCTACATGCCCCTCCCCGATGACAAAGACCGGGCTCGCGCGTTAAGCGTAACCCTGGGTCAGATCGAAAAGCAGTTCGGCAAAGGATCGATTCTGCGCCTCGGCTCTACTGAGTCCGTGGTGCCTGTGACCGCCATTTCCACCGGTTCCATTTCGATGGACTGGGCGCTTGGCGTAGGCGGCTTCCCCCGCGGCCGTATCTGCGAGATCTTCGGACCCGAATCCTCCGGTAAGACGACCGTTGCATTGCAGGTAGTCGCGCAGGCGCAGCAGGCCGGCGGCATGGCGGCCTACGTCGACGTGGAACACGCGCTCGATCCGATTTACGCCAGGGCGCTCGGGGTGGATATCGACAACCTGCTGGTTTCGCAGCCCGACTTCGCCGAACAGGCCCTCGAAATCACCGGTGCGTTGATCGCGTCGGGATCCATCGACGTGCTGGTGGTGGACTCGGTGGCCGCGCTCGTCCCCAAGGCCGAACTCGACGGCGAAATGGGCGACTCCCACGTCGGCGTGCAAGCCCGCCTGATGTCGCAGGCCATGCGTAAGCTCACTGGCGTGGTCGCGCGCTCGAACACCTGTCTCATCTTTATCAACCAGATCCGCGAGAAGATCGGCGTGATGTTCGGCAGCCCGGAAACGACCACCGGCGGCCGCGCGTTGAAGTTCTACTCGTCCGTGCGCGTGGACATCCGCCGCATCGCCGCCATCAAGGACGGCGAAACGGTCACGGGCAGCCGCACCAAGGTCAAGATCGTGAAGAATAAGGTGGCCGCGCCGTTCCGCGAAGCCGAGTTCGACATCATTTATGGCGAAGGCATTTCGAAGGAAGGCGACCTGATCGACCTGGGCGTGCAGCAGAACCTGGTCGAAAAGAGCGGATCCTGGTACAGCTACGAAGGCGAACGCATTGGACAGGGCCGCGAGAACGCGCGCCAGTTCATGAAGGATCACGCCGACGCGCGCCAGAAACTGGACGGCCAGTTGCGCATCGCGCTGGGCTTGGTTCGCAATGCCGACGGCACGATGCAGCCTCCGCCCGAAGACGCGATGCCGATGGTCCGGCCGCAGCGTTCCAAAGCCGGCGCCTAGCCGCGAATGTTATTCTGTGGGTTCAGCCGCAGTTTTCCTGCCTGAACCCACATCAGTTCACACCATATGTCCACTTCTTCTCTCAGGGATGTCGTTTGCGCGCACAGCCCGGACTCCGATGACGCTTACATGTTCTATGGTCTGGCGACCCGCAAGGTCCGCTCCGACCTGGTGAACTTCAAGCACGTGCTCGACGACATCGAAACGCTCAACCGCAAGGCGTTGGACGGCGTTTACGAGTTGACCGCGATCTCCTACCACGCGTATCCGTATGTCGCGGACAAGTACGCGCTCATGGCGGCTGGTTCGAGCGTCGGCGACGACTACGGTCCGATGGTGGTGGCGACCAAGCCGATGGCTCCGGAGGAGCTGAAGGGCAAGCGCATCGCGATCCCCGGCACCATGACCACAGCGTACCTGACGCTTCGCCTGTTCCAGCGCGAATTCGAGCCGGTGATCATCCGCTTCGACCAGATCCTGGACGCGGTGAAGGAAGGCAAAGTCGACGCGGGCCTCATCATCCACGAAGGCCAGTTGACCTACAGCCGCGAAGGGTTCCACTGCATCGCCGACCTCGGCAAGTGGTGGAAGAAGGCCCACAACCTGCCGCTTCCGCTGGGAGCCAACGCCCTGCTGCGGAACCTGCCGGCCGATGTCGCCGCCGAATGCAACCGCCTGATGCGGGACAGCATTCAGTACGCGCTCAACCACAAGGAAGAGGCGCTGGCGTACGCCATGCAGTTCGCGCGCGACATGGAATCCCCCCTCGCCGAGAAGTTCGTCGGCATGTATGTGAATCACCACACGGTCGATTGCGGCGAAGACGTCCCCAAGGCAGCGCAATTATTGCTCGATATGGGCTATGAAGCGGGCGTGATTCCGAATAAGATTAAGGTAGAGTTTATTCGCTAATCTTATCGGGCGATAAACTTCGAAGAGGAGGTTGCCACGAATGCAACCGCATCCGATCGAAGCAATCGCGAAAGAAATCGGATTCGCACCTGAGGCCGTCATCCCTTACGGACGGCATTTCGCAAAGATCGAGGTTCCGCTGCAAGGGCGGAAACAACAGGGTCAGGAAGAGCCGAAAGGCAAGCTGATCCTGGTCACCGCGATCACCCCCACGAAACACGGAGAAGGCAAGACGGTCACAACGATCGGTCTTGCCCAATCCATTCGGAAACTCGGCCGCCGGGCTATCGCTACCGTGCGGCAACCGTCCATGGGTCCCGTCTTTGGACTCAAGGGCGGCGCCACGGGAGGCGGACACGCCAGCGTGGTTCCGAGTGAACTCATCAACCTGCATTTCACCGGGGATTTTCACGCCATTACGTCGGCGCACAACCTGCTGTCGGCGATGGTGGATTCCCATATCTTCCACGGCAACGAGTTGCGCGTGGATCCCAACGCGATCACCTGGCCGCGCACGATGGACATGAACGATCGCACGCTACGGAAGCAGTTCGTGATCACGGCGGCTTCGGAAGTGATGGCGGTGTTCGCGCTGGCGCGCTGCCATGAGGATCTGCGGCGGCGGTTGTCGAACATCGTCGTCGGATTCGACGTGGACGGACGTCCGGTTCGCGCCGGAGCGTTCGGATGCGTCGGCGCGATGATGGTGCTGCTGCGGGATGCGCTGCATCCGAACCTGGCGCAAACCGAAGACGGGACGCCGGCATTCATCCACGCGGGTCCGTTTGCGAATATCGCGCATGGCACGGCGAGCGTGCTGTCGCAGCGCATGGCGCTCGAACACGCGGAGTTCGTGATCAACGAGGCCGGCTTTGGCGCGGATCTCGGCGCCGAGAAGTACTTCGACATCGTGATGCCCGCGTCGGGTTTGCGTCCATCAGCCGCCGTGGTGGTGGCGACGATTCGCGCCCTTGCGGCCCAGGGATTGGGCGACCTGCAGGCGGGATTCGCAAACCTGGGGCGGCACCTGAGTATCGTCAAAGGCTTCGGAGTACCGGCGGTCGTGGCGATCAACAAGTTCCCGGACGATACGCTTGGCGAGATCGAAGCGGTGTGGCAGTATTGCGAGTCGCACGGCGTCGCCTGCGAGTTGTCCGATGTGTTCGCGCACGGCGCGGATGGCGGACTGGAACTCGCGGAGAAGGTGATGGCGGCGGCAGAGTCCGGTAAGTCGGATCCCAAACCGCTGTACCAGGCGGCGGCGCTGCCGATCGACGCGAAGCTCGACCTGATCGCGCGCAAGATCTACGGTGCCGATGCCGCTGTGCTGAACGATGCGGCGAAAGCGAAGATGGCGAGGCTTGCGGATCTCGGATTCGGAGGCTTGCCGGTGTGCGTCGCGAAGACGCCGCTGTCGTTCACGTCGAACCCGGAGATCCTCGGGGCGCCGTCCGGATGGACGCTGCCGGTGACGGATCTGGTGTTGTCGGCGGGTGCGGGCTTCGTCGTAGCGATCGCCGGATCGACGGTGCGCATGCCGGGACTCAACAAGGACCCGCATGCCATCCACATGGATCTGGGTCCACATGGCGAGATGATCGGCGTCTGTTGATCGCGATCGAAAGACACACTCGAGGCTGTCGATAGATTCGCAGGATTTTCGCCTGCTTGGCCGGTGACTTGCTCGATCCCCATGCGAGGATACTTTTCATACCATGCATGGGGAATCCGCTTCGGCGGTGCTGTTCGGCTGGAACGCGGCGTGGGTCGCGTCGATACTATTTGGCGCGGTCTACGCACTCATCATTGCTGAGAAACTGAACCGGGCGATCCTGGCGCTGCTCGGCGCCGGACTGCTGATTCTGTGCGGCGTCATCAATCAGGAAGCCGCGTTCCGGGGGATCGATTTCAACACCATCGGGCTGCTGATGGGCATGATGCTGATTGTCGGCATCACGGCGAAGTCCGGCGTTTTTCAGTATGTCGCGGTGTGGTCGGCGAAGAAGGTGAACGCGCATCCGATCGGGGTGCTGTTCATGCTGGCTTTTGTGACGGGGATCCTGTCGGCGTTTCTCGATAATGTGACGACGGTGCTGCTGGTGGTTCCCGTGACGCTGCTGATCACGGAAGAACTGAAGGTCAAGCCGTATCCATATCTCATCGCGGAGATCCTGTTCTCAAATATCGGCGGCACGGCGACGCTTATTGGCGATCCCCCGAACATCATGATCGGATCGGCGGTCGGCATCCCGTTCAACGACTTCATCATCAACTTAGCGCCTGCTGTGCTGGTTGTGATGGTGGTGACAGCGATCCCGTTTTATTTCCTGTGGCGCAAGGAACTGGTGACAACTGAAAAGGCTCGTAAGCGTGTCATGGAGTTCAACGAGAATGAGGCGATCAAGGATCCACGGTTGCTGAAACAGGCGCTGCTGGTGATTGGACTCGTCCTGTTGGGTTTCTTCACTTCACGGCTCACCCACCTCGAACCGGCGACCGTGGCGATGTTTGGCGCCGCGCTGCTGTTGCTGCTCGACAACTTCAAGAATCATGCGGAAGAACAATCGAAGAACGTCCAGCATGCGTTTTCCGAAGTCGAGTGGGTGACGCTGATGTTCTTCGTGGGATTGTTCATCCTGGTCCACGGGCTCGAGTCCTCGGGCGTGATCCGCGCAATGGCTGAGAAACTTCTCGCGGCGACGGCCGGCGACCGGACGGTGACGGTGCTCGCCGTATTGTGGGGATCCGCGATTCTGTCGGCATTCATCGACAACATTCCGTTCGTGGCGACGATGATCCCGCTGATCAAGAGCATGGCTCCTACGTTCGGCGGCGAGGCCGGATTAATGCCGTTGTGGTGGGCATTGTCGCTCGGCGCCTGCCTCGGCGGTAACGGCACGCTGATCGGCGCGTCGGCGAACCTGGTGGTGGCCGGCCTGGCGGAACGGGCAGGACATCCGATTCGATTCATCCCTTATTTGAAGTCCTGCTTCGGGCTGATGCTGCTGTCGATTATTGTGTGTCACGCTTACATTTATTGGCGCTACTTATAGAGAGATAACACCCAGAGGTTGAATTCGAGTTGCCCGAACTTGGGGCTTAGGACACAGCCGCTGGGGGACAGTCCTGCGCAAATACGCCAAGTTGTGCTGGACACCAAACTGCATAGGAAATTCACATGGAGGCTGCATGAAAACAGGCGAGATCATGAATCGGACCCCGGTCACGGTACGCATCGATCAGACGTTCGGTGAGGCGTTTCGGATTCTGGTACAGAATCGTGCAAGCAACCTTCCCGTGGTGGACGCTGAGGGCGTCTACAAGGGAAGTTTCGATCTGAAGGACATCTGGAACATTCTGCTGCCGAAGGCGGCGCAGTTGGACCGGAAGTCGCTCGAGGATCTGTCGTTCGTTTCGACTTCGCTCGAGAAGCTGAAGGACCTGATCGCGGATGCGGCCGCACGGCCGGTGTCGGAGTTCGTGAATGGCGACGACTCGCCGCCGATCTATTCGGATAGTCCCGTGATGCAGGCGATCCTGCTGCTCGACGAGTGCGGCGAGACACTGGCCGTCATCGACCGGCATAGCCGGAAGATGGTGGGGACGGTGTTCGCCTGGGACATCCTCGATCCCGTCTCGAAAGACTAGTTCTACAGTCTGTCGCTCGTCGATTCGTCTTCTGCGGTGCGGATTTCGCCTGAAGCCTCCAAATCCACGCGAAATTGAAAAGTCGCGCTAAGGGAGTCGACACATATGCATGGAGATGCGGCTGGGCACGTTCTCTTCGGTTGGAACGCGGCCTGGGTTGCTTCGATACTGTTTGCCGCGGTATACGCGCTGATCATCGCCGAGAAGGTGAATCGCGCGATTCTGGCGCTTCTCGGCGCCGGGCTTCTGATTCTATGCGGCGTCATCAATCAGGAAGCCGCATTCCACGGCATTGACTTCAACACCATCGGCCTGCTGATGGGCATGATGCTGATTGTCGGCATCACGTCGCGGTCGGGCGTCTTTCAGTGGCTGGCGATCTGGTCGGCCAAGAAGGTCAACGCGCATCCGATGGGCGTGCTGCTCATGCTGGCGTTTGTCACCGGGATCCTGTCGGCGTTTCTCGACAACGTGACGACCGTGCTGCTGGTGGTTCCCGTCACGCTGCTGATCACCGAAGAATTGAAGGTGAAGGCGTATCCGTACCTGATTGCCGAGGTCCTGTTCTCGAACATCGGCGGTACGGCGACGCTCATCGGCGATCCGCCGAATATCATGATCGGGTCCATTGTCGGGATCCCGTTCAATGACTTCATCATCAACCTGACGCCGGTAATCCTGGTGGTGATGTTCGCTACTGCCGCCGCGTTCTACTTCATCTGGCGCAAAGAACTGGTGGCGACCGAGAAGGCGCGAAAGCGCGTGATGGAGTTCAACGAGAGCGAGGCGATCAAAGACCACAAGCTGCTGAAGCAGTGCCTGACGGTGATCGCGTTCGTGATGGTGGGATTCTTCACGTCGCGTATGACGGGGCTCGAACCCGCGACCGTGGCGATGTTCGGCGCGGCGGCCCTGCTGCTGCTCGACAACTTTACGCACAACGCCGAGGAACAGTCCAAGAAGGTGCAGAACGCGTTCGCCGAGGTCGAGTGGGTGACGCTGATGTTCTTCGTCGGACTCTTCATTCTGGTGCATGGGCTCGAACAGTCGGGCGTCATCAAGATGATGGCCGAGAAGTTGCTCGCCGCGACCGCCGGCAACAAGACGGTGACGGTTCTGGCCGTGCTGTGGGGATCCGCGATTCTGTCGGCATTCATCGACAACATCCCGTTCGTGGCGACGATGATCCCTCTGATCAAGAGCATGGCTCCGACATTCGGCGGCGAGGCGGGGCTGATGCCGCTCTGGTGGGCTCTGTCGCTGGGCGCATGTCTCGGCGGCAACGGAACGCTCATCGGAGCATCCGCGAACCTGGTGGTCGCGGGACTGGCCGAGCGCGCGGGGCAGCCGATCCGGTTCGTCCCTTATCTGAAGTCCTGCTTCGGCTTGATGCTGCTGTCCGTGGCGATCTGCCACGTGTACGTATACTGGCGCTATTTGATGTAAACCTAACCTCGATTTGGTAGTTCCTTTGAAGCGGGCGGATGACCTCCGCCCGCTATCTTTTTTCCGGTGATGGGTAGGAGGGATACCACCGCATGGGCGTCGGTAG
>CAZVKC010000037.1:18981-64043 GCA_964627455.1 uncultured Solibacteraceae bacterium
GCTATCTTTTTTCCGGTGATGGGTAGGAGGGATACCACCGCATGGGCGTCGGTAGGGACAGTCTAGACTGTCACCGCAGGGTTTCGACTGTCACCGCAGGGTTTCGGGCAAGAGGTCGCCGGCCCTACGTTTCTTTGCATACGACCGGGTAGGAGGGATACCACCCCATGGGCGTCGGTAGGGACACTGTGGACTGTCACCGGCGCCTCCAACATGTTCGGCACACAAGCGAAACGGGCGGACCCTCGAAAGGATCCGCCCGTTTCCAGTGTGCTGAGGTTTGGACTGCTTACTCGTACAGCAGTTCGGAATACCGGTTCGATGCGATCAGGTTCGCTCGGGTGTCAACCCACTTGTCTTCGGATCCGGCAGCCTCGAACATCGCCTTCTCGAACTTCCTCTCGGCGTCCATCAGACCCGCCACATAGACGAAGGTCTTGGGATCCTGAACCATCTCCCAGATCTCGGGCTTGTGGTCGACCAGCGCTTCGTACAGCGCAGGCGGCACGTCGAACGCCGGCCTTGGACTCACGGCCGCGAAGGCCTTGAAGGATTTGTCGTCGTAGTACAGGCCGAGGTCCTTGCGAACATCGTTGAGGTACACCAGTTCCATACCGGTCTTGGCGCCGTAGAACAGCCGGACCTTGCCCTTCCAGCCGCCGCGAACCTCATACAAGTGGCGGATGAATGCGCGGAACGGCGCGATGCCGGTTCCCACGCCGACCATCAACAGGTTCGAACTCTCGTCCTGCGGAATCTGGAACGCCACTCCATAAGGACCAGTCACCTGGATCGCGTCGCCGGGACTGGTGTCGCACAGAAAGTTCGACGCCTTGCCGGGGTAACGCTCGCCGCTCACATCATCAATGTAAAAGCAGCGTCGTACGCAAATGGACAGATGATTGTGCTTGCCGGCCTCGCCGCTGCGGGGACTCGCAATCGAGTACAGACGCAAATGGTGCTTGTTGCCGAACTCAAAGGGTCCAGGGGCCAGCACGCCAATGCTCTGCCCTTCGAAGTAATCGAAGTCGCATTCCTGAATGTCGAGAACCAGGTGCCGGACCTCCGCCTCGTATTCCGGCGGCGTGATTCGGTCGTTGCTGACGACGATCGCCGTGTACGGGTTGGTGATGTCATATTCACGCAAGTTCATGGTGATGTTGTTCCTCTTCCTGATGGTTCGTCACGGCGTTGCCGCGGGTACGGCTGCACTGGCCGGATTTGCTGCGGCTGCAGTTGGCGCAACCATGCGGCATGTAATCGAGTAAGTCTTTGTCGCGGGAGACGCATCCGCTCTGGCGGCGGATGTACATCTGCACCAGAATCCAGACGCCGAGAATCGCGGCGAATCCAGCCACGGTTTTCGCGAGGGCAATGAGTATTTCCTGCACCTGTTGCATAGAGGTTCCTACCTCACCCGGCCGATCCGCCGATGCCGCCGAAGCCCATGAACGCCATGGACAGGATCGCGGCGAGGATCAGCGTGAGAGCGGTTCCCCGGGCGACGGCCGGCACATCGGAGAAGTCCACGCGTTCGCGGATCAGCGACATCAACACGATCGCCATGCAGAAACCGCCGCTCGCAGAGATCGCGAACACTACGCTCTGTCCAAAACTATAGCTCCGCGAAGTCTGGAGCAGCGGGACCGCCAGCACCGCACAGTTGGTGGTGATCAGCGGCAGGTACACGCCCAGCGCTCGAAATAGCGCCGGACTCGTTTTCTTGATGAACATCTCGATCAACTGCACTGTGCAGGCGATGATGACGATGTAGCTGATCAGCCTCAAATATTCCGCATGCATCGCCACCAGCAGCATGTTGACGGCGTAGGAAAGCATCGAACTCACCGTGATCACGAACATCACGGCGACGCCCATGCGCCAGGAGGTCTGGAACTTTCCGGACAGCCCGAGGAACGGGCACATGCCGAGAAAGACGCTGAATACGAAGTTGTTGATCAGCAGCGAGTCGACGAAGATGCTGGCTACGGATTGCTCGTTCACGATTGAGCCTCCTGTTCCTGCTTCTGCTTGCGGCTCTTCCAGGCGGAAATCACCAGCAGCCAGAACGCCAGGGTGATGAAGCCTCCGGGAGGCAGCAGGAACAACACCCAGGGTTCGAAGTTAGGTCCGAACAGCGAGAAGCCGAGGAAGGATCCGGCGCCGAGGATCTCGCGCACCGAGCCCAGGCACAGCAGGCCTGTCGCAAAGCCGAGACCGGAACCGAGTCCGTCGAGAATCGACTTGCCGACCGGGTTCTTGCCGGCATACGACTCCGCGCGCTCGAGGATGATGCAGTTGACGACGATCAGCGGCACAAACGCGCCGAGCGCCTTATAGATGCTGATGCTGACGGCTTTCAGCAGATAGTCCACCATGGTGACCGCGGTCGCGATGATCGCGATGTAGGCGGCGATGCGGATCTGCTTGGGGATCGCCTTGCGGACCATCGCCACCAGCGCGTTCGACATCACCAGCACGACCGTCGTGCAAAGGCCCATGGCGAGCGCGTTCTTGACGCTGTTGGTCACAGCCAGCGTCGGGCACATGCCGAGGATCTTGACGAACGTGGGGTTCTGCCGCCAGGCTTCGAGAAACGGATTCTCGGGCACGGGGGTATTGCCGGCAAGCGTCGTCGAAGGAGGAGTGGCTACAGCAGTGTCGCTCATTTAGACGCCCTTCCTGATGCGGTCCAGATTTCGCTCGATCACAGGCACGGTTTCCTGCACGCTCTTGTTGAGCAGGCGGCCCACCGCGCGGGATGAAATGGTCGCGCCGGAAATCGCGTCGATTTCCCAGGCGTTCTTCTTCGAACCATGTTTCACGGTCGTGATCGGATGCGTGGCATCCAGAGCCTTGAAATTCTCTTTGAACTTGGGATCGCTGTCGATCTTGTCGCCGAGGCCCGGCGTTTCGTGCATATCGACAACTTTGAATCCGGTGACAGCTTTCTGATCGGGCGAGTACGAGTACATCGCGTTGATGACGTCGCCGTAACCGCGTTCCCCGCCCTCGATGACGATGCCCAGCAACTTGCCGTTCGCATCGTAGCCGGCGAAGAAGCGTTTGCCCGGATCACTGACGCTGGTGCGGATGGCGAGTTCACCGTTCGGCTCCACACCATAGATGACCTGTTTTTGGAGGCCCGGCAGAAGCTGCGACACCGACTCCTTCATGATGATTTCGGAGTTGGCGCGAATCCACTCGGCCGTGTTGACGTGGACGCCGACGATCAGAACGCCGCACACCAGCGAAATGATGCCGAGCATCCGGATGATTCGCATGCTGTTCGATTGTTCGGACGCGCTGCTCACTTTTGTGCCCTCGCCTTCTTCCGCTCACCGTAGGTGCGCGGCTGGGTCAGGTTGTCGATCATCGGCGCAAGCGCGTTGCCGAGCAGGATCGCGTACATCACGCCCTCGGCGAGTCCGCCGAGACAGCGGATGATCACCGTCAGGACGCCCATCACGATGCCGTAAATCCAGGATCCGAGCGGAGTCACCGGCGAAGCGACAGGATCGGTCGCCATGAAGACGGCTCCCAGCATCAGGCCGCCCGACAACACATGCACCAACGGGCTCGGATACTTCGACGAGTCGGCCAGGTGGAAGAGTCCGCCGGCGGCGACGACACCGAAGATCATCGCAGCGGTAATGCGCCAGTCCATCATCTTGCGTGCAATCAGATAGAGGCCGCACAGCAGAATCAGCGGCGCACAGGTTTCGCCGAGCGATCCGGCGCGCTGGCCCCAGAACAGGACCGACGGCAGGGTCGCGATGTGATCGAACTTCTGCAGATTCAGAGGCGTCGCGCTGCTGATGGCGGTGATCGGATCGCCCTTCATCAGCGGCAGCGCGAGGGTCGATGGGATGAACTCGGTGAAGCGGTTCGGCAGCATCGGCTGCGTGTAACCCATCAACGCGGATGGGAACGCCGCCTGCAGGAACGCGCGCCCGACCAGCGCGGGATTGAAAACGTTGTAACCGAGTCCACCGAAGATCATCTTGCCCG
Source organism: uncultured Solibacteraceae bacterium (assembly GCA_964627455.1). GTDB lineage: Bacteria > Acidobacteriota > Terriglobia > Bryobacterales > Bryobacteraceae > F-183. The sequence goes on from CAZVKC010000037.1 coordinate 22,993, forward strand.
GCGCCACGGCGATGAACCCGCCGACGCACGCCATCCAGAGCGGAAGTCCAGGCGGCAGGACCAAAGCCAGCAGGATGCCGGTGATGGTCACCGAATAGTCGTTGATCGAGGACTCGCGTCCCGACAACCGGCAGATCGCGTGTTCGGTCAGCAGGCAGGCGCCGGTAGACGCGATGAGCAGCGCGACGGAACTGACGCCAAAGAGCCAGACGGAGTAGAGGCAGATCGGCAACATCGCGTACACGACGTTGCGCATGATCATGTCGACCGTGCGGTCGGCATGCAGGTGCGGAGAGGTCCGAACCTCGATCACCGTGGAAGCTGCGGCAGCGGAGGGGCTCATGCGCGCGCCTTCCTTTCACGATTCATCTGCTTGGCGACGCGGAACTGCTGGACCAGCGGGATGTGCGCCGGGCACACATAGCTGCAACAGCCGCATTCGAAGCAGTCGTTCAAATGATAGTCCGTTTCCATTTCCTCGTAGCGATCCTTGCGGGCCAGCATGCCGAGCTTCGACGGATTCAACTGCATGGGGCAGATGTCGACGCAAGCCGCGCAGTGGATGCAGGGGAAGATCCGGCTGTGCCACGCGACTTCTTTTTCGGTCAGCACCAGAATGCCCGTGACGCCCTTGGTGAGCGGGATGTCGAAGGATCCGACAGCCGGGCCCATCATGGGTCCGCCGAGGATGACGGAAACCGCTTCCGAGGTGCACCCCGCGAACTCGAGCGCAAAACGCAAAGGAGTTCCGAGTGCGACCAGGTAATTGCCGGGCTTGGTGACGCCGGGACCGGTAATCGTCACCACGCGCTCGATGAGTCCCTGGCTGTTGGGAAGCAAGTCGCCGATCTGCGCGAGTGTCGCCACGTTGAAGACGCCGACGCCGATGTCTGCGGGGAGTCCGCCGGACGGAATTTCGCGTCCCAGCAGGACCTTTACCAACATCTTTTCCGCACCCTGTGGATACTTTGCGACTACGGGTGTGATTTCGATGTCCTTCGCGTCGCCGTTGGCTTTGCGCAACGCTTCGACCGCGTCCATCTTGTTGTCCTCAACGCCGACGATCGCGCGAGCCGCGCCGACCGCGCGCATCACCACGCGCGCTCCGTGCAGGACTTCTGCCGGATGCTCGAGCATGATGCGATGGTCGGTGGTCAGATACGGTTCGCATTCGCAGCCGTTGACGACCACCGTATCGATCTTCTTACCCTCGGGCACCTTCAGCTTGACGTGCGTGGGGAACGCCGCGCCACCGAGTCCGACGACGCCGGTCGCCTGGACGGCCTTTACGACCTCTTCCGGCGTCATCTTGTCGATGTCCTGCGGCGCGCCGTACAGGATCTCCTGGCTCGACGCCGCGTAGGTCTTGATAAAGATCGCGGTCGAAAGATCCCCGCGAGCGCTCGGCGAAAGAGCGATCCGCTCGACACGGCCTGTGACAGGAGCGTGCATCGGCACCGAGACGAACCCTGCCGCCTCGGCTATCGGCTCGCCGCGCACGACTTCCTGTCCGGCCTGTACGATCGCTTTCGCGGGAGCGCCCGCGTGTTGGGATAACGGAACAATCACTCTGGGCGCGAACGGCATGCGCCGGATCGGCAGGTGACACGTGGTCTCTTTGTATTCGGGTACGTGTACGCCGCGCCAGAGCTGACGTTTACCGGCGAATAAGTCGAGGAGTCCCATCAGTTGTACTTAGCCGCCCGCTTGATCAGTTTGTCGAGATCCTTCTCGTTCGGATCGAGCGGGGATCCGGGGTGAATCACCTGCGCCGTGCACTTCTCGGCGGCGCGGACCAGATCCTTGTACGGCCCACCTTTCGGGTCTTTGATAAACGCGTGACGGTTCTCGTCGTAGGCGAATATCTTCGGGTTGATGTTGATGCACTCGTCGCACGAGGTGCACATGGCGGATTCGATCCACGGCGCGGCGCCGTTGGCCGCGGGACCTGCTGCTGCAGGCGCTGCGATCGCGGCGGCCGGGGCTGCTGCCGAGGTTCCGAAGGCGGCGATGTCCACCACCGGCGCGGGACCTCCGCCCACCATCTGCATCAGCTTGCCGGTGAGTTCCTGCGCGAACTCGGCGCGGATGCGGGCGATCGTGTTCTCGTCGACCTTTTCACGCAACAGGCCGGCGAGCGACTTCAGCATGCGCCAGAAGTTGCGGCGATCTTCGGTCGCGAGGACCACCGGTTCGGCCGGGATCACGCGAATGAGGCGGTTCTTGGCGTTGACGCCCCAGATGTAGGGGAACTTGCCTTCGCGGTCGTCCTTGTCGAGTTCCAGGTATTCCGTCAGCGGGATCAGATTCTCGTTCCAGGCGTCGCGCGGCACTGTGCGGAACTGCTTGCGGAAGCGCGCTTCGGTGACGGCGAAGTCCGCGAACGTCAGCGGGACTTCCATCGATCCCTTCTCGCCCTTCTCGTCCGTGTAGTGCAGCGTGTAGGTCGGCCAGTCGGCGTCCATCGTGGGATTGCCTTCGAGGTCGAAGCAATCTTCGGGAAGGATGCCCTTGTCCGGGTTGTAACGGATCAGCGGATAGGCGCGGGATTCGACCGCCAGCTTGCTCTGGTGCTCGGCCAGATCATCGGCGATGCCATGTTCCGGCATGCAGGGGCTGTAAATGTTGAACAGCGCCGGACGCCGTGCATTGAGGCCGTCGATGAAGCCTTCGATCAGGTGCGTGGGGCTCGAAATGCTGCCCTGCATGATGTAGGTAGTACGGTGCGACATGCCGACCAGGGCGATTTCCTTGCGGATCTCTTCTTTGCCCTTCATGGCCTTGCCGTACTGCGCCATATCCGACACCTGGCCGGTGAAGCCGGAGGTGCAAGCCTGGCCGCCGGTATTCGAATACACCTGCGTATCGAGCACGAGGACCTTCACCGGTTTACCCGACATCATCAGGCGGGACAGGTTCTGGAAGCCGATGTCGTACATCGCGCCGTCGCCGCCGATCGAAACCACAGGTGGGCACAGGTGGAACTCTTCATCCGTGAACTGCTTCCAGTTGAAGTAGGTGAAGAACTCCTTGTGCTTTTCGGGCTTGTAGCCGCCGCTGTCGAGTTCGATCTCGGCCATGCGGACCGCCTTGAAGCCTTCGGCCATCTTCGACATGTGGCCTTCGAAGATGCCCATCGCCATGGACGGCGAATCCTGGAACAGATGGTTGGTCCACGGGAACGGATACGGGTTGAACGGATACGTCGAACCCCAAACCGAGGTGCATCCCGTGGAGTTGATGATGCCCATGCTGGTGCGGCCGCGCTTGGTCGTACCTTCGGTGTACTGCCAGTGCAGGTGCTTCAGCTTCGCGAGCAACTGCGTCACCCAGCGGAGCCATTCGGAATCGAGCGTCTGGCCGGCATGGCGTTCGTCGAGTTTTTCCGAGAAGCTGGCCAGCGTGAGATCGCTCTTGCTGAGTTTGTTCAGCGCGTCTTCGATGCGGCCGCTGTCGGTGAGATCCAGCGTGCCTGCCAGTTTCAGACGGATGTGCTGGTCGAGGCGGGCGATGAGGTCTTCGATCTTCCTGACGTGCGCGCCGACGCGGGATTGCATCAACGCTTCGACAGTCGCGGTGAACAGATGGACTACGGTCTTTTCGCCGCAGCCGAGGCAGGCGCCGTCGCCGCCGACCATGCCCATATAGTTGCGCTTGTCGAGCAGCAGGGTATGCAGCGCACCGATCTTTTCGTCGAGGTCTTCGATGCGGATGAAGTCCTTCGCGGTGGTCGGGAGCGATTGCCAGAATTCCCAACCCTTGCGGAGTCCGGCGATCGTTTCCGGAGTCTGCGGGATCGAGCGCAGCGCGTCGTCGCCGCAAACCTTCACGCATTCCATGCAGCCTTTGCAGGCGTATGGATTGACGGTGATGGAAAGCAATCCGCCGCTGCCTTTCTGGCGGCGTTCGCGGGCGAACCAGTAATTCTGCGTGACCGAGAAGTTGTAGCCGGCAAGCGGTTCGCGCAGCCAGTTCAACTCCTGCTCGAGTTCGGCGCGGGTGGGCGAATCCATCGGATGTCCCGCCAGCGTTTCGGAGATCGAGTCGTCGAGGATCGCGTGGAAGTTCGACTTTTCGCCGTGGATTTCGATGCGCGCGCGGATCTTCTGTTCGAGGGTCCGGATCGCGCGTGACAGATGCTTCACCGGGCGGCCCGTGGCGGTCACGGTCCTGGTCGCGGTCTCGAGGATCGAGAGGATCGAGTGGACCAGGCCGGGGATCGCGCTATCCGGGCAGATCGTGTAGCAGTTGCCGCATGCCGTGCAGTTCTCGGCAATCCACTGCGGATGGTCGAAGCGGACGCCGGTCATGTCGCGGAACACGCCGGTCGAAGCCGGGATCATGCTCATCGCGATGAACGGATCGGTGAGGTTTTCGTTGCCCTTGCCGCTGAGATAGAAGCTCGCGGTCTGTTCCCAGAAGCGGTGGATGTCGGTGGACTTGTCGGCGCCCGCCGGCAGTTGCTTCAGCATGAGAGGCAGTTCCGGAGCTTTGCGCAACAGCGCCTGCGACTGGGTGACAATTTCCTTCTTGGTGATCTCACGGATCTCGTCGAAGCCGCGGCGCACGACGCGCAGGTTGTCTTCGACGACGCGCGCGCCCTTGCTGCCGAACTTGTGTTCCAACTGCGATTTGATCGCGTTGAACAACGTCGTTTCGGTGAGTCCGGATTGCGACATTAGCGGCGAGGCCGCGAAGAACGCGCCCTGGAACGCGATGCCCTGCATGCGGAACTGCAGTTCGGGATCGGTCGCTTCATCACGGGCGATCTTGAAGGCGTCGAGATAGTAGACGTGGATGTTGTTCTCGACGATCATCCGCTGGAACCGCTCGGGGATCTCTTTCCATACGTCTTCGGCGTCAGCCTTCGCGCTCTGGATGATGAACACGCCACCCTTGCGAAGGCCGGCGAGAGGATTCGAGTGCTGGAACACGTTCGGATCCGGCGAAAGCACGACGTCCACGTAATAGTAGTCGCAGTTCATCCGGATCGGTTCCGGCGCCGCGGACAGGTAGTAAGTGGTGGGCTGCCCCTTCTTTTCCGAACCGTACTTGGGATTCGCCTTGATGTGATATCCCAGCAGGTCGAACAGCGTCATCGCGAGGTTCTTGCCGGTGGTGATGGCGCCCCAGCCGCCGACCGAGTGCATGCGGACCGTGATGCTGTTCTTCGGCATCAGGTTCGGATTCTCGGTGCCGTGGATCGCCAGGCCCTTCAAGCCCGGATACGAATCGGCGACCTGGATCTGGTGGATTTCCTGCTTCGGCGTGAACGCCTTCTCGTGCGCGAAGTCGATCGAAAGGTAGAAGAACTTACGTTTGCCGCCCTTGGGCAGCATGTTCTCGACAGCGCCGATGAGACCTTCGGGTTGCAGGTCGCGACTGCCCAGTCCAAAGGATCCGGAATAAAGCGGCGGCAGGTCGTCGGACTTCTTGTACGTCGGGTAGGCGGGATACGGGACGGATCCGTTGGTGAAGTGAGCGTTCTCGACGGCGCGGCCGAGAGCGGCGCGGACTTCGCGGATCACCGGCAGGTCTTCCGCCAGAGGCTGGTCGGTGCGTTCGAGAATCGCGACGCCCTTGCGGCCTTTGAGGAGGTTCGCGATGACTTCGCCGGGGAACGGCCGGAACATGGTGAGGTTCACGACGCCGATCTTGACCTTACGGGTCTCGCGCAGGTAATCGGCGACGGCTTCCGCGGTCACGATCATGCTGCCCTGGCCGAGGATCAGGTATTCAGCGTCTTCGCAGCGATAGGTGGATACGCGATTGTAGCGGCGGCCAGTCAGTTGATAGAACTCGTCCATCGCCTGATCCGTGATCGCCGGGATGTGTTCGAAGAAGAACGGGCGCTGGGCGGCGACGCTTTGCATGTAGGCGTCCTGGTTCTGGACGATTCCAATCATGACGGGGTTGTCGACGGTCCAGAGTTCCGGGATGCGGCGGCGGCGGTCGCCGTAGATGATCTTTTGCGCGGCGGTGGGCGTCTCGATGATGTCGTCGGGACGGCCGAGGTACTCGGCGATCATGTCGCGCTCGGGCAGCATCAGCGACTCGATCAGGTGCGTGGTAAGAAAGCCATCTTGCGCGCAGATGCCGGGCGTCAGCGAGAGTTCCGCGATCTTGTGCGAGATGATGTTGAGGTCGCAGACTTCCTGCGCGCTCTTGCCGAAGAGTTGGAAGAAGCCGGAGTCGTCGACGCAGTGGTAGTCGTCGTGGCCCGCGTGGACATTCAGCGTGGACTTCGTCATCGCGCGGCAGCCCATGTTCAACACATAGGTGAGGCGCTTGCCGACGGCGGCGTACAGCGACTCGTGCATGTAGGCGATGCCTTGGCCGGACGAAAAGTTCGTGGCGCGCAAACCGGTCATGGACAGACCGGCGGTGACGGCCGCGGCGGCGTGTTCGCCTTCCGGCTCGATGAAGATCAGGGGCCGGCCCGAAATATTGATATGACCCTTGGCCGTTTCTTCCGCCCAATACTCGCCCATTTGCGTGGACGGAGTGATCGGGTATGCGCCGGCGGCGTCGCTCGATTCGCGCTCGCACATGATGACGGCGGTGTTGCCATCTAATGCCTGCCGGGTACCCGGGTATCGGAACGTCCGTTTCTCAGTCATGATTTCGAATTCCTTGCTCCTGCTGTTGCTCCCGCTGCGACGACGGCGGCGACCGGAACATCGGCCAGTTCCACCGGCAGCGGCGACTTACGCGTGATCTTCTTGGCGTCCACGCCCTTTACCGGGCGCTTGGTGACACTGTCGAACCAGACGATCGCGCCCGTCGGACAGCGTTGAATGGGTGTGGGACTCGCGACTTTGTTCGCGCTGTAGTTCACCACGGCGATGTTGTTGACGATTTGAATGAGCCCTTGCGGGGCGTCGGCGGCGCAGCGGCCGCAGGCGGTGCAGGCAACCTCGCATTGCGCTTCGGAGACATCGCCCTCAAGCAGGTTCTTGCAGGCGACCCACAGCCGGTGGCTGATCGGGTGGAGCGAGAACAAGCCCTTGGGACAGATATTGACGCAGTCGCCGCAAGCGGTGCACTTGTCCTGGTCCACCACCGGCAAGCCATGCTCGTTCATGTGGATCGCGTCAAAGGCGCAAACCCGCATGCAGTCAGCGAGACCCAGGCATCCCCAGCTGCAAGCCTTGCCGCCGCCGGATACGAGCGCCGCGGCACGGCAGGAATCCAGACCACCATACCCGGCTTTGCGCCAGGCGACATTGACGCCGCCCGCGCACGCCAGCCGCGCGACCCGCCGTTCATCGCCGCCCGCTTCCACCTGCAACAGTTCGGCAATAGCGATGATCGCTTCGGGCTTGCTGACGGTGCACTTGCCGGGGGCGATCTCGCCCTTCACCGCTTTTTCGGCGAAAGCCCGGCAGCCGGCGCAACCGCAAGCGCCGCAGTTCGCGCTGGGCAGCATCGACTCAACCTGATCGATTCGCGGATCTTCGTACACGAAGAACTTCTTGTCGGCGTACGCCAGCACGGCCGCCAGTGCGAATCCGATACCGCCCATGATGCCGCCTGCAATCAGATACTCGGCAATCATGATTGCCTCCTTTGGCGGCTTGGGTCAAAACACGCAGCCGCTGGTTTTCGATTGGGCAAATTAGCCGAGGCCGATTGTGGAGTCTGCTTTTGATTCATTGCATCCTCGGGGATGACGCGTCCATTCAGGGCAATCGGGGGGCCATTCAGAAGGGTCCGGAACGTGCTTCGCTGGAAGTTATGCACAAGCTGATCGTGCGGACCTTGATCGGAGTGGCGTTTGCGGGGCTTTTATTAGCCTGGCGATTGTCAGCGCCGGCGCCGGAAGGGATGGTGAAGGTCGAGCGGACCCTCATGGGTACGCTGTGGACCATCGAAGCGTCCGACCGGGGCCGCCCGGAAGCGGCGCATCGCGCGATCGAGGCGGCATTCACCGAACTGGAACGCATTGATCAAATGATGAGCGAGTGGAAGCCGGCGAGTCCGATCTCGCAGGTGAACGCGGCGGCCGGGGATCACCCGGTGGCGGTTCCTGCCGAGTTGCGGGACATGCTGGTTCGCAGCATCGATTACAGCCAGGCAAGCGAGGGGTCGTTCGACGTCACCTGGCGGGGCATGGGGCGGATTTGGCGATTCGACGATGGCTTCCGGGTGCCTACACGCGACGAGGTGGCCGTCGCCCGGCAGAGGATCGACTATCGGAAGATCGAGATCCGGGGGGATCTGGTGTATCTGCCCCAACACATGAACATCGGACTGGGTGGAATCGCCAAAGGGTATGCGGTGGATCGCGCGATGCGGGTCCTGCGGGACCAGGGATATGAGAATGTGTTGGTCAACGGCGGCGGCGATGTCTCGGTGCATGGAACGCGTCTGGGAAAACCGTGGACGTTAGGGGTCCAGCACCCGCGCAAGGAACACGGCGAGTTGCTGGGGGCGCTGGCCCTGCGCGACGGCGTGCTGGTCACCTCCGGGGATTACGAACGGTTCCGGATGGTGGATGGGGTACGGTATCACCACATCATTGATCCCCGTACCGGTTGGCCCGCAACAGCCGCATCTTCGGTAACCGTGATCGCCCCCAGCGCGGAACTGGGCGTGGTGTTGGCGAAAGCCATCTTTATTCTGGGTCCCGAAAAGGGTTTGCGCCTCGCCGCGGACCGAAAGCTCGAAGCGTTATTGATCGACCCGCAAGGGCGCGAGTTCAAAACGCCGGGCTTCCCGCCCTTCCTCGGCCCCCAATAAAACGGCAAGCGGCGTGCTTAGTGCATGGCGTATGCCTGCTCTTGTGAACGAAGCGCCGGCCTCCGCTGCCAATCCCGGGGCCGTGCAGCAGATCGACCAGCACATCATCGAGATCGTCAGTGACTCCGGAGAAGGCGCGCAAACCTGCGGACAGATGTTCGCGGACATCTGCGCCCGCAACGGCAACGGAATCTGGACGGTGGAGATCATCCCCGCCGAAATCGAGCCTCCCAGCCGGTCTCGCGCGGGCGCGAGCGGCAACCGCATCCGCCTGGGATCCGGCAAGGTGACCAACGCCGGCGATTACGCGGATGTCGTGGTCGCATTGAACGAACAAGTCCTCTATAGCCGCATTGATTCCGGGGCATTGCGCCCGGGAACCATCGTCTTCGTGGACTCCTGTTGGGCGAAACACCCCAGCGAGAAGGTGACCGACGGCTACAAGCAGTCGCTCGAAGAGTTCGCCAAGCTTGGCTACTTCGTGATCGAGGTCCCCATCGAAGAGCAGTGCAAACTCCACACGGACCATCCCCGCAAGGGCAAGAACATGTGGGTGCTGGGGATGCTGTGCGCGCTCTACAGTCTCGAACTCGGCCCGGTCCGCGAGAATATCGCCAAGCGGTTCGCCCGCAAAGGCGACGAGGTGGTGCGGGTCAACCTGGCGCTTTTCGACGGCGGCTACCAGTGGGGTCTGCAAAACATTTCGCAGCGCTACCATGTTCCGCCGAAGCGCGACACCAGCACGCCCCACGTCGTGATGAACGGTAACCAGGCACTGGGCCTGGGGACCATGGCGGCGGGCATCGAAGTCTGTTCGATGTACCCGATCACGCCCGCCACGTCGGCCTCCCACTTCCTGGCGGCGAACTTCGAACAGGTCGGCGGCATCGTGCACCAGGCGGAAGACGAGATCGCGGCAATCGGGTTCGCGATCGGTTGCGGATACGCGGGCAAGACCGCTGTCACCATCACGTCGGGCCCGGGCTTTGCGTTGAAGACCGAGTTTATCGGGTATGCCGTGATGGCCGAAATCCCGCTGGTGATCGTGGTGGTGCAACGTGGCGGACCTTCCACCGGACTGCCGACCAAGATCGAGCAGGGCGACCTGCTGGCGGCACTGTATGCGTCGCCCGGCGATGCGCCCAAGGTGGTGATGGCGCCGGCGACGATCGAAGAGTGTTTCCATTTCATGATCACGGCCCGGAAACTGGCAGAAGAATTCCGGACCCCCGTGATTGTTTTGACCGACGCGAATCTGGCGACGGGGCAGCAGCCGTTCCCGAAGCCGGATCCGCAACTGGCATGGCTTGCCCCTCCGTTGGACCTGTCGCCGTGGGACAAGAAAGTCCCGCCGTTTGCCTGGGATCCGCAGACCGGACTCTCGAAGCGGCCGGTGCCGGGACAGCGGGGAGGCGAGCACGTCGTGACTGGCATTGCACACGACGAACACAGCCATGTCGCGTACGAGTCCTCGATCAACCAGCGTACGATGCAGATGCGTAGCCGGAAGTTCGCTGTGCTGCGGAGCGCGCTCAAGCCTCCTGTGGTTCATGGCGATCCGGAAGGTGATTTGCTCGTTGTCGGATGGGGATCCACGCTGGGGGCGATAGAAGAAGCGGTTGACCACTTGCGCGCGGACGGACATCGCGTCTCGTCGCTGCATCTGCGCTTCCTCTCGCCCATCGAGCCGGGACTCAAAGAGATTTTCTCGAAGTTCAAGAAGGTGATGACCGTCGAGGTGAACTACAGCGACGACCTCGACGATCCCTTCATCACGCCCGAGTCGCGCCGGCTTTCACAACTGGCGCAACTGTTGCGGTCCCACACGCTGGTGGACATCGACTGCTGGTCGCGTGTACCGGGAAGCCCGATTCCTCCGGGCGTCATCGAGAAGGAACTGCGCAAGCGCCTCAAGGAGAACTAAGACCATGGTTGGCGAACGGAAAGAATGGGAAATCGAGGCGCTGCCTCGCGAGTGTACCCTCAAGGACTATCAGGGAGCGCAGGCCCGGTGGTGTCCGGGTTGCGGCGACCACGCCGTGCTCAACGCCGTACAGCGCCTGGCGCGCGATAAACAGTTGGAGACCGAGAAGACCATGGTGGTGGCGGGCATTGGATGCTCGAGCCGGTTCCCCTTCTACATGTCGACGTACGGCTTCCATGGCCTCCACGGACGAGCGTTTCCGGTAGCGGAAGGCATCAAGAGCCGGCGTCCGGACCTCCACATGTTCGTGGTCACCGGCGACGGCGACTGCTGCGCGATCGGCGCCGGACACTGGGTCCACGCGCTGCGCTACAACATGGACCTCACCGTCCTGCTGCTGGACAACAACATCTACGGTTTGACCAAGAGCCAGACGTCACCGACGACAAAGATGGGGCAGAAGTCCAACACACACCCCGGGGGTTCGCCGTTGCCGCCTCTCAACCCGTTGACGGTGGCTTTGGGTGTGACCAACGTGTCCTTCGTGGCGCAGGCGATCGACTGGAATCCGCCGCTGCTGTACAACATCATCAAGACCGCCTACGAGCACAAGGGGACCTCGTTCATTCGCGTCCTGCAGCGCTGCCCGCACTTTACGTCGCATATCTACCTGCCCGTGCAGGAGGACATGTCGCAGGCGCTGCTGATGACCCACGATAAAGGTGTGCCGGTGGAAGCGAACATCAGCAAGCTGTTCCCAAATCAGACGACGCACGACCCTTCCGATCTCGTGGAAGCACAGCGCATCGCGGCTCGCGACGACGTCTATCCCGTCGGACTGCTGTATCGCAACGAAAAGGCCTCGCGCTACGACGAATTCACCAGCCAGGGCCTCGGCAAGAGCCAAGCCGATAAACTTTCGGCCATGAACCATATCCTCGACCGGTTCGCCGTATGACCAACATCAAGAACGAGCAGTTCCGCGCCTTTCATCTGACTGGAAATGGACTGGAGCATCTGGCTCCGCAGGGTCCGCTGCGGCCGGTGTTGCTCGATGGCGGTCCGGCGATCGATCCGCGGCATGGCGACGGAGAGGGCACGAAGCATCTTCTCGACCTGTACGCCAAGGCGCTGAATGAACAGCGCAGCAAGGCGCGCCACCGGTTCCTCGCCAATGTGCGGTATTGCCGGGATCGCATGGAAGAACTGCTGACGCTCGACGACAGCCGCGATCCCTCCGTATCCAGTTCTCCGGCGGCGATTTCCGCTGCATTGGGAAGCGGCGGATCGTTTCTCGACACCGGCGCGCTGGCGGTCGCACTGCAGACTCCGGCTGCACATCCGGTGCAACGGATGGAGCCTGCGCGGCGCAAGCGCTGCGAAGAAACCTACAAGGTCCTGCATGACTACCTCGCCGAGGCCGTGAACGAGCCGGCCTACTGGGAGTTCCCGTCGGCGGACGCGGGCGCCGTCGCGTTCTGCGAACGCCGCCTGGACATGCTGGCCGCGACGCTGCGTGCGGTCCGAGTCGCCAGGTTGGAGATGGATGCGTCGTACAACCCGGACATCCACGACATCGCCCTCTCGCGGTTCAACTGGGAATCCGCGGATGCGGAAGAACTTTCAGCAATGCCCGCGGTGCTGGTGGTCGACTCGGCAGATCGCGTTGCCGAGAACTCGCTGACCTCTTTCGGCCGGCTGTTGCGGTCGGGGCTGCCGATGCAGATCCTGATCACCTGCCCGCACTTCTACACCGGCGATCTCGCGTTCCTTGCGGTGTCGCATCGCGAGGCGTTCGTGATGCAGTCGTCGGTCCGGTACTCGGAGCACCTGCACGACGGATTGATGGACATGACACACACATTGCGCCCAGCCGTTGCTGTGGTCGCTGTGGATGATCCGTCGATCGCTGTGAGGTCCCGCGTATTCCCGATGTTCGTGTATGATCCGGAGGCCGGCGAGGATTGGGTGCAACGGTTCCGGCTGTTCCAGCCGGGCGAACCCGCGCCCGAAGGATGCAACGCAGTCCATCTGGCTGCGGTTTCCGCCGACCTCGCGCCAAAGCACTTCCGCCTCATCGCGAAGGAAGACTGGACCAAAGAGCAGCTCGAACTCGCCGAATATCTGAAGCAATTTGGCAAGCAGGCCCCGTTAGCGGAACCGTATCTGCTCGTCGTCAATGAGAAGGGCGAGCAGCAGCGCGCGCTCATCACACGGGAACTGATCTACATCGCAAGGGATCGCCAGAAGGCGTTCCGGCTGCTGGAAGAACTGGCGGAAGCCGGGAAGCCTCCGGCGCCCGTGGTGGACACGAACCAGGTCCGGCAGGACGCCACGAAGGAAGCCATTCTCAGCGTGGTGGCGATGCTGACCGGCGGCGGCGCTCCTCCTCCTGCGGCAGCAGCTCCTCCGACTGCGGCGGCGCCGGCAGCCGCAGCAGGTCAACCGGCAACGGCAGCGCCCGCGGCGGCAGCGGCGGCGTCGATGGATCCGTACATCGATTCCAGCCTCTGCACGAGTTGCAACGACTGCATGAAGGTCAACTCGCGGATGTTCCTGTACAACGGGGACAAGCAGGCGTACCTTGGCGATCCTTCGACAGGCACGTTCGCAGAACTTGTGAAAGCCGCTGAAGGCTGCCCGGCGAAGTGCATTCATCCCGGAACGCCGCGACCCGGGGACCGTACGGCAACGCCGCAACTGATCGCCCGGGCCGGGAAGTACAACAGCTGACTTCGTCTACTTGAAGTTGGCGTTCACGCTGACGTTATTCGACATCGGGACCGTGCAGGTAAGCGCGGTTCCGGTGCACGCCCCGGCCCAACCGGTCCACGTCGATCCCGCATCCGGCACAGCAGTGAGCGTAACTTGCGCACCCTGCGCGAACTTCGCCGAGCAGGCGCCGCTCTTGCCGGTTCCGCAACTGATGCCGTCGGGATTGCTGACCACCGAACCCTTGCCGGAACGTCCCACTGACAGCGTGTACAGCGGCACGAAGTTTGCCGTCGCGGTCGCGCTGGAACGGAGCGTCACCGTGCAGGTGAGCGAGGTCCCCTGGCAGGCGCCGGACCATCCCGCGAGCACGTAACCGGACGCAGGCTTGGCGGTCAACGTGAAGACCGTCCCGTCGGGAACCGAGGCGCTGCAGGCGCTGGGGCACTTGATCGAGCCCGGTGTGCCGTCCACCTGACCGTTGCCGTTGACGGCGACCGTGAGGGAGTAATTGGCGGGAACATTGAGGTTCGCGGCCGCGTTCTGCGCTCCGATAAAGTCACCGACTTCGCTGTCGGCGGGTGCGTTGCAGACGAGATCGATGCAGAGCGCTTCGTTCGTTACCGGATCATAGGTTCCGGTGTACTTGTAGAACTCGTACCGGCGAACCACAGCGTGCGAACCGTTGCCGAGGGCGCCCTGGTTCTGCTTGCGCTTGCGCTTGCCGTTGCCGCCCGGATTGACGTCGTCCTGAATCAGGCTCCAGGACACTTCCACCTGACCTGCCTGTTCCGGCACGACGGGGTTGTCCGCGACCAGTTCGTCCAGGCCGACCTGTCGGCCATTCTCGGTCTTATAGACCTTCATCCACTGCGCGGGACCATAGAGTTTTGCGGGCGGAGGAGGAATCGGCGCGGCAACGACAGCCACGATGACCGGCGGATCCGCGGGTTGCACGGGAGGCTGCACGGCCCAGATCGGGGCGGGAATTGCGACCAGCGAGCCGGACGGCATCAACTGGCCCGGGTTATTGGGATCCGCGACGAGCCAGCGATAGATGACTTTCGTGGCGTTCTGCAGCGTCCAGACACCAAAGTGTTCGCAGCCGCTGGTGTCGTAACCGAAGGTTCCCATCACGCACTGATGGCCGTTGGTGACGGTGGGATGGACGACAACCGGCGTCGACTTGACCCAGGTCCCGGAGGCCGGGTCATAGGGCGACATGTAGCGCACATAGATCCCGGACGCGAAGGGCGTGATCTGCGGGGCGCCGTAGCGGTTCCAGGTGAATGTGCCTCCCACAGAGGTAATCCCCTGGATTTCGATCTCGAATCCATGTGTTTCCTGGCCAGTATCGTTCATTACGTCGAAGTTCGACAATGATCCGTACATGGTGACGGTTTGCGCACTGGCGAGAGCGCTGCCGATGAGCATGAGCAGAGTAAGTGGGGCGGTCTGAGCCGCTCGTAAAATCCCGGAGAGGTGCACTCGAGGATCTCCTCCTATTGTTTTTTCCAGACAAACACTAGGACAGAGAAAATCGACGAGTGGAACAGGAAAAAGGCGTGGCTCCCGGCGAGACATCCGGGAAACCACGCCTTCTTCGTTTATGCGTGTCCGCCTATGCCGTTACAGTGGAGGCAACCGAGGCTTTCGACCTCCGGTCCTCCGGAAGGTCGCGGTACTCCACGCCGGTATAGACTTGGCGCGGACGCGCAATCTTCTGCTCCGGATCATCCAGGAGTTCCTGCCACTGCGCGAGCCAGCCCACGACTCGCGGGATAGCGAACAACACCGTGAACATCTCGGGCCGGAAGCCCATCGCCTGGTAGATAATGCCGGAGTAGAAGTCGACGTTCGGATAGAGCTTGCGTTTGATGAAGTATTCGTCGTTGAGAGCGATCTTTTCGAGTTCGAGCGCGATGTCGAGCTTCGGATTGCGGCCGGTCTCGGCAAACACGCGATCCGCCGTCTCCTTGATGACCTTGGCGCGCGGATCATAGTTCTTGTACACGCGGTGGCCGAAGCCCATCAGCTTCACTTCGCCGGCCTTGACGCGTTGGATATAGGACGGGATGTTGTCCTTCGAGCCGATCTCGTCCAGCATGTGCAGCACTTCTTCATTCGCGCCGCCATGCAGCGGACCCGCGAGTCCGGCGGCAGCGGCTGCGGTGCTCAGGTAGGGATCCGCCTGCGAACTGCCGACGCAGCGCATCGCCGTGGTGCCGCAGTTCTGTTCGTGGTCTGCGTGCAGGATGAACAGGATGTCGAGCGCCTTGGCGAGTACCGGATTGAAGGTGTACTTCGGCTCGGTCATGCGGAACAACATGTTCATGAAGTTCTCGGCAAACGAGAGCGTGTTGTCCGGATAGATGTACGGCAGGCCGAGGCTGTGCCTGTAGCACCAGGCCGCAATCGTGGGCATTTTCGCCACAAGCCGGATGATCTCAGCCATCCGCTCTTCCTTATTTTTGACGTGCCGGGCGGTCGGATAGAAAGTCGACAGAGCGGCGACGGTGCTCACCAGCATACCCATCGGGTGTGCGTCGTGATGGAATCCGTCCATGAACTTCTTCACGTTCTCGTGCACCATCGTGTGGTGCTTCACCTTCGATTCCCATGCGGCCAGCTGATCCTCGTCCGGCAGTTCACCGAACAGAAGCAGGTAGGCGACTTCGAGGAACGTGCACTTCTCCGCCAGTTGCTCGATCGGGTATCCGCGATACCGCAGGATCCCTTTGTCACCGTCAATAAAGGTGATCGCGCTCTGGCAGGCGGCTGTGTTGAGGTACGAGGGATCGTAACTCATCATGCCGAAGTCGTCAGGGTTGACCTTGATCTGGCGCAGGTCAGAAGCGCGAATGTTGCCGTTCTGGAGCGGCAACGCATAAGTCTTGCCGGTCCGGTTGTCCGTAATCTGGATGCTTTCGTTTGACATGGGAAGCGTCACCTCTCCATTACCTGGGAAATTGCTGGTGAAGCCATTGCATTTCAATGGCCGTGGTTTTTCCAGACGGGAAGCGAGGGTTCCTGGGTGGAATTCCGCAGGCGTTGGGAGCGTTCGCGCAGGGACGATGGGTCCGGTGGCGCTTCCGGAGCCCGGAGGCTGGTCACACAATTGCTCAAGAGGTTGCGGCAAGGCAGTAAGAGGAGGCGTTATGACATCCGCAGGCACCGCGAAAGTGACATTGTTCGACCGCATCGGGGGACAGGACGGCATCCGGAACCTGGTTGACGACTTCTATGAGAGGGTTCTCGCCGATCCGAAACTCGCTCCGTTCTTTGAGAATACGCCCATGGAACGCCTGCGAAGCATGCAGTATGAGTTTTTCGCCGCTGCGCTCGACGGGCCCTCGGACTACAAGGGAAAACAGTTGAGCTACGTCCATTTCGGACGAGGCATCGGCAAAGAGCACTTCGGCCGCTTCATCGACCGCCTGTTCGACACCCTGCGGGGGTATGAACTGGATGACGACACACTGCACGCCATCATCGCACGGCTGAACCTTTATGCCGACGAAATCACAGGCAGCACCGCGGACGCCGAGTAAGCCCTCCGTCGCCCCTTACCGCTGGCTCGCCGAATACTACGACACGGTCTTCGCTGGAATGCGTGTGCCGATGGAGGCCGCACGGGCGGCAATCCTCGAACCGCGGATCCTGCCGGAGGCGCGTTGCGTCTGCGACCTCGCCTGCGGAACCGGGGATACGGCACTCGAGTTTGCCCGCCGCGGCTTGGTTGTATACGCGGTCGATCTATCGCCCGGCATGTGCCGGCGAACCCGCGCCAAGGCGAAGTCCGCGGGGTTGAAGGTCCGCGTGATCCATGCGGATATGCGCGATTTCCGTTTGCCGCAGCCTGTCGACCTGATCACGTGCGAGTTCGACGCAATCAACCACATTCCGAAGAAGAGCGACCTGCAGCGGGTTGCGAAGTGCGCCATGCGCGCCCTGCGCCCCGGCGGGTCGTTCTACTTCGACGTCAACAGCCGGCGCGGCTTCGAGCGCTACTGGGGACTCACCCAGTGGATCGAGAAACCGGGCGTCGTGGTGGTGATGCAGGGCGGCCAGGACGCCGCCAACGACCGGGCATGGACGGATGTTCACTGGTTCGTTCGCGAGAAGGACAGCGTATCGTGGCAGCGTCACGACGAACGGGTGGAACAGGTCTGCTGGAGTGAAGCGGAAGTCTGCGATGGGTTGTTGAAGGCCGGGTTCGCGGAAGTACAGGCGTGGGACGCCGCGCCGTTCTTCGGCGGTGGATCCGGGCTGATCGACGCCGGCTGCCGCACGGTGTACCTGGCAACCAGAAGCTGAGTTGCTATGCTGGCGGCATGCATCCGCAACCTATGCTTTGTGTGCATGACGTCGAGGCGATCAGCCGTTTCTATCAGACGCTGCTCGGATTGCGCAGCGCGCATGGCGGGCCGGAGTACGAACGCTTGGAAACCGCGGACGGCCGGCTGATCCTGCAACTCCATCGCTGGGATGTCGAACATGAGCATGGCCCGATTGCGGATCCCGAGGTGAAGCCGTACGGCAACGGCGTGCTGCTGTGGTTCCAGATTGACGATATCGACGCGGCGATTGCTCGCGCTGCGGCGCTTGGCGCCGAGGTCGTAAAGCCGCGTCACCGGAATCCCGCCGACGGCAAGGGAGGTCCCAACCATTGGGAGATCTGGTTGCGCGATCCCGAGGGTTATAGCGTCGTGCTGGCGAGTCCCGACGGATCCGCCGCGGATTAAGAGTGAATGCCCGGCGCTTCGTGGCCGGACTTCTGCACATACTCGACGTACGTACCGGGATACAGGTGCGGTTCGCGATCCGTGCCGCTTTCGCCGCCGAGTTCCAGCACGCGAGAACCGAGTCCGCGCAGGAACATACGGTCGTGCGAGACGAAGAGCATCGTGCCTTCGAAGTCCTTCAGCGCATCGACCAGCATTTCCTTGGTGGCGAGGTCGAGGTGGTTCGTGGGCTCGTCCAGCACCAGGAAGTTTGGCGGATCATAGAGCATCCGCGCCATTGCCAGACGTGACTTCTCACCGCCCGACAACGAGCGGATCCGCTTTTCGACGTCGTCGCCGGTGAACTGGAACGCGCCGGCAAGCGAACGCAGCGCGCCGAGGCTGTCCTGCGGGAAGTCCTTCTGCAGTTGCTCGATGATGGTGAGGTCCGGATCGAGGATGTCGAGCGCCTGCTGCGCGAAGTATCCCATCTTGAGGCTCGCGCCCAGGCGGACCTCGCCGGAGTCCGGAGGCAGCGCGTCGGCCACCATTTTGAGCAGGGTACTCTTACCGGCGCCGTTGCGGCCCATCACCGCCCAGCGTTCGCCGCGGCGGATCACCATCGAGAATCCGTCATAGATGGTCCGCGACCCGTAGCTCTTCGAGATGTTCTCGATCACCGCCACCTGATCGCCGGAACGCGGAGGCACGCGGAACTCGAACTTCACCACCTGCCGCTTCTTCGGCAATTCGATTTTCTCGATCTTGTCGAGAGCCTTGATGCGGCTCTGCACCTGCGCAGCTTTCGCGGCGTGGGTCTTGAAGCGTTCGATGAAGCGCTGTTCCTTGGCGAGCATCGCCTGCTGGCGCGCGAACGCCGCCTGCTGGTTGGTCTCGCGGATCGCGCGCTCGCGCTCGTAGAAGTCGTAGTTGCCGGTGTAGACGGTGATCTCGCCCGAATCGATTTCCGCGATCTTGGTGACGATGCGATTCATGAACTCGCGGTCGTGCGAGGTCATCAACAGCGCCCCGGGCAGGCCCTTGAGAAACTGTTCGAGCCAGATGATCGATTCGATATCGAGGTGGTTCGTCGGTTCGTCCATCAGCAGGACGTCCGGCTTGCCGAGCAGCACGCGCGCCAGCGCGACGCGCATCTTCCAACCGCCCGACAGCGCGCCGACGTCGCCGTCGATTTGTTCGTCTGTGAAACCGAGTCCCGAGAGAACTTCGCGCGCCTGCGCTTCGAGCGCGTAGCCGCCGAGGTGCTCGTATTCTTCCTGCACTTCACCGAAACGCGCGAGGATCTTGTCCATCTCATCGGCGCGATCGGGATCGCCGAGTGCGTGATTCAGCGCTTCGAGTTCATGATGCAGATCGCCGACGCGGCCGCTGCCGGCGATCGCTTCGTCGATCACCGAGCGGCCCTTCATTTCTTCGACGTCCTGGCGGAAGTAGCCGATGGTCGTCTTTTTGGGAACGCTCACCTCCCCTTCATCCGGCGACTCCTCGCCGACGATCATGCGGAAGAGCGTTGTCTTGCCGGCGCCGTTCGGACCCACGAGTCCGACCTTTTCGCCAGGGTTCAACTGAAAGGAAGCGTCGACGAAGATGAGTTGCTTGCCGTACTGCTTGTTAATGGAGGAGAACGAAATCATCCGGGAACCTTCATTGTCCCGCATTCCCGGTAAACGACATAATGGAAGCTCTAGCGATGAATCGCCGCTCCTTCTTTCGATCCCTGTCGCGAACGGCGGCCGTGTTCCCGCTGGCTCAGCTTCTATCGGGCCAGGAACAGAAGCTCGGCGTGCAGTTCGTGAATGTTGCCAAAGAGTCCGGCCTGCGCGCGAAGACGATCTACGGCAGCGAGAATCGCAACAAGTACCTGCTCGAAACCACTGGCTGCGGCGCAGCCTTCTTCGATTACGACAACGACGGCTGGCTCGATATCTTCCTCGTCAACGGGACGCGCTTCGAATCGCTCGCGCCAGGCACAGCGGCGCCGGTAAGCCGCTTGTACAAGAACAATCGCGACGGCACGTTCACCGATGTCACGCTGCAGGCGGGGGTCGCGAAGACAGGCTGGGGATCCGGCTGTTGCGCCGGTGACTTCGACAACGACGGCAGCGACGACCTGTTCGTCACCTACTGGGGCGACTGCTCGCTGTGGAAGAATCTCGGCAACGGCAAGTTCGTCGATGTCGCCGCGAAGGCAGGCGTGACAACGCGCACCAAGTCCGGGTTGAAGCGCCACAACACCGGATGCGCGTTCGTGGACTACGACAAGGACGGCCACCTCGACCTCTTCGTCGCGAACTACATCGACTTCGATCCAAAGACGGCGCCGCTCCCTGAATCCGGACCCTGCAAATACAAAGGGATCCTCGTTGCTTGCGGACCTCCCGGATTGCAGGGCGGCAAGAACATTCTCTTTCACAACAACGGCGACGGGACCTTCACCGACGTGTCCGAGCGCGCTGGCATCCTCAAAACGCCCGGCACGTATGGCCTCGGCGTCATCGTCGCGGACTTCGATAACGACGGCTGGCCGGACATCTACGTCGCGAACGATTCGACTTCATCGACGCTGTATCGCAACAATCACGACGGGACGTTCAAGGATGTCGCCATTGAATCCGGCTCCGCATACTCGCCCGACGGCAAGCCGCAAGCGGGCATGGGTGTTTCGGTTGCCGACTACAATTGCGACGGGTTGTTCGACGTCGTCAAAACGAACTTCGCGGGCGACACGACCAGCCTGTACCGCGGCCAGCCCAACGGCGTGTTCGAGGACCAGACCTTTCAAGCCGGCCTCGGCCGCATCACGCGGTTCCTCGGCTGGGGCGCGTCATTCCTCGACTTCGACAACGACGGCTGGGCCGACATTCTGCTGTGCAACGGGCACGTGTATCCCGAAGTCGGCGACACGGCGGTCGAGTCCGGCTACCGGCAGCGCAAGGTCGCCTATCAGAATCTGCGCAATGGCCGGTTCAAGGAAGTCTCGGAGCAACTCGGCCCCGGGATCCTCGAAAAGGTGACCGGCCGCGGCATGGCGATCGGGGACTTCGACAACGACGGCGACCTCGATGTCCTGGTCAATTGCATCAACGATGTTCCGCAACTGCTGCGCTGCGATGCGCAGACCGGCAACAACTGGATCAAGGTGAAGACGGTTGGCGTGAAGTCCAACCGGAGCGGCATCGGCGCGCGGGTGATCTGCACGACGACGGTGGAGGGCAAGCCACACCGGCAGATGGACGAAGTCCGTAGCGGGGGCAGCTACATTTCGCAGAGCGACCTGCGCGTGCACTTTGGTTTGGGCCGCGCGGAATCCGCGAACATCGAGGTCGTGTGGCCGAGCGGCGTGGTCGACCGGATGGAAGGCGTCAAGCCGAACCAGATCCTGAAGATCGTCGAAGGATCCACCTCGACCGGAAAATCCTGACGTTGTCGCGTACATAATAGACACTATGGCCGTGCTGCACATCCGGGAGACGCAGATGCGCGCGTTGCGCGAGATCACGACCATTTACTCGGTCGAGGGCGGGCTTCGCCGCCACTTCCCGGATCAATGCCAGGACTTGGGTCCGGCGCGACTGCAACGGTTCGTGGAGAACTCCATCGACACCGCCCGGGTGCTGGGCTTCGACCCGGAGCAGTATCTGGCGTTTGCTTCGCTTCAAATGGTATTCGGGGAACGTTTCTGGGAAGAGGAAGAGCATAGGTGGGCGAAAGAGATTCTCGAAGATCGTTTCCTGTGGACCCCGAAACATCGCATGCATGAACTGAGGCAGGCGGCGATTTTCTACCTGGCCAAAGTTGCGGAACAGGAGCCTGTCGTGATCGAAGCGAATGCAGAGGAACCGGAGGCCGTCGAATCATGATCCTGCGCCAAGGCTCAGCGGAATACGTCTTTTACTGGGCGGGGTCAGAGGCTCCTCCGTTCAGCGGCGGCAACGCGAAGCATGAAGAAGCCGCACTGGGATTCGGCTCAGAACAACAGGCGATCCTGTTCCTTCGGCGTTTCCCTGATTTGTTCGAACTGCGCCGGTTTATCTCGCGGCGGTACTCGCGTGAATCCCACTTTTGGCGGACGGACGACCTGTTTCGAAAGGTAGCGGGGGAACTGGTTCGGAAACGCCTGAAGGTGCTCAAGCGCTGGATCCCCGCTGAAGCATCCCCGCCAACGGCCGCGCCTCCGACAAAGGTCCCGCGGAAGGAAGCCGTCGAGCGGCCGGAACCAGTAGAGCCCGCGACATTCTTATCGAACCACGATAACGACGCACAATCGCAGACGCTGCTTGGGGCGGCTTCGGATGGCGAGCCGTTTTGCGAGGAATGCGAGAAGGCGCGGCGCGCCGCGCAGACGTTCACCGGGGTTGGAGCGGAACCTCCCGAGCCGGATTCCCTGCCGCCGAACAGCGACGGCGACGCGCAGGCGGAAACCCTGATTGCCGCCGCGCGGGACGGGGTCCCATTCTGTGAAGAATGTGAGAAGGCTCGCCAGGCGCAAATGGCCGCCTAGTGAGCGATCCACCGTTCCTCTTTAGCCCTGGAATAGCATACCAGCATAGTGCGGCTATTACTCCATGGGCGTCGGTAGGGACACTGTGGACTGTCACCGAATCAGATACCGCTGCCTGCGGCGGCTGATGCGGCCGTAGCCGGTTCGGTTGCTGGAATGAGTTCCGCTTCGAACAGCCGGCGAATCTCGTCAGCCGAGAACCCGTCAGCCCTCAAACGCGCGACCACCTCGCGAACCTGCTCCGAAGCGGCGCGGATCCGCTCGGGACGTTCTTGTGAAACCCACTCTCTACGCACATAGGCTCCTGAACCCATGCGCAACTCAATGACACCCTGATGTTCCAGTTCCGAATACGCTTTGATGACTGTGTTGGGGCTAATGGAAAGTTGTGCTGCAAGATTCCTGACACTCGGCAGAGTTGCGGCAGGACCAAGTTCACCGGTTTCAATCAAATGTTTGACCTGTTCGATGATTTGCAGATAAACAGGTAAGCCTGTTGAAGGGTTTATCCGAATCATGTGCAGAGATTAGCACGCGCAAACGGCGAGTGTTGGCCCTGGCCGGGATGCGGAACGGCGCACGTTTCGTTACCCTCTTGGTCAGATGGCATTCGAGAAGGAACTGCATTTTGCCCGGATCGCGGCGCACCAGGCGGCCGAGAACGCGCTTCGTATCCAGCGGTCGGGCGTGACTGCGGAATCGAAAGCCGATGCGTCGCCCGTGACCATCGCAGACAAGGAAGGCGAACGGATCATTGCGGGGATCCTGAACAAGGAGTTCCCGGAAGACGGGATCCTCGGCGAAGAAGGTTCTGCAACTCAGTCGCAATCGGGGCGCCGCTGGATCATCGATCCGATCGACGGCACGCGCGACTTCGTTCGCGGCAACATGCTGTGGTGCGTGCTCATCGGTCTCGAAGGCGCGGACGGCGAGGTGAAGGCCGGCGTCGCGCACTTCCCCGTCCTGCAGCAGACCTGGTACGCCGCCCGCGGACTCGGAGCTTTCTGCAACCATTCGCGGATTCAACCATCTAACAAGGACTCCATCAGTGATTCCGTCCTGATGCTGAACGTCGGCAACAAGATCGCCCACCGGGAGGATTCCGCGGCGTGGGTCTCGTTTTTGGGACGTTTTTGGGCCTTTCGCAGTCTGGGCGGCGCGCTTGACGCGATGATGGTGTCGGGCGGGCAGGCAGATGTCTGGATGGAACCAAAGGCCGAGGCCTGGGACTTCGCGCCAATCCAGGTCATCGCCGAAGAGGCGGGCGCGCGGTTCTTTTCCTTCAACGGAAACCGGTCGATCTGGGAGCATTCGGCGGTCGTTTGTGCGCCAGCTCTCGAAGGCCAGGTCCGGGAGTTCCTGGGTAGCCTGTCAGTTGCAACTCAATTGTAAGTAGTTCTTGACAGAAAACTGGAATCGGGTCCATACTGAGGTCAGGTAGATGCAACTCGTTGTCAACAACTCGCCGCTCACCCTCCTGGATCTCCAGGAAGGGGAACGCGGACTTCTCGAGGCGATCGACCTGCCGGGGGATATTGCGACCCGTTTGATGGAAATGGGTTTCCTGCCAGGCTCGGTCATCTCTCCTGGCTGTGCAGCTCCGGGGGGCGATCCCCGGGTGTTTCGCGTGGATGGATCGGAAATCGCGATCCGGCGCGAAACTGCGGCGTGCTTGCGCATTAGCCGCTACTGCTAAGGTCCCTGGCCGGTCCTCATGAGCGATTGCCACAGTGGCGCTTCGAAGCAGCAGACCATCGCGCTCGAAGACGGCAGTTCCTCGTCTGCAACTGCGCGGCAAATGGTCGCCATCGTCGGCCCACCTAACGCCGGCAAGTCTACCTTATTTAACCGTTTAACAGGGTTGCGCCAGAAGGTCGCGAACTTTCCGGGCGTCACGGTCGAGCATCACACCGGCAAGGTGAAGCTCCCGGATGGCCGCGAAATCACGCTCGTCGACCTGCCCGGCGTGTACAGCCTCAATCCCCGATCCGATGACGAACGTGTCACTCACGATGTCCTCACCGGGAAAATGGAAGGGCTACCCAAGCCCAATTCCGTTCTGCTCATCCTCGACAGCACCAATCTCTCGCGCCACCTGCTGCTCGCCGCCCCCGTTCTGAGCCTGGGACTTCCGACTTTGGTGGTCCTCAATATGGTGGATGACCTGCGCAAGCGGCAGGGCGATCTCGACGCCGCGATCCTCGCGAGCGAACTGGGCGCGCCCGTCGCGCTGATCAGCGCGGCGCAGGGCGAGGGACTCGATAAGGTCTGGCAGTTTCTGGCCGGCAGCACCATCGCATCAGCGCCCGTCGCGCGCCGCGTCGAACTGCCAGTCATCCAGGACATCCCCAGTTGCCACAAGTGGGCGGGACGCGTCGGCCGTAAGGCGGATTACCGCGCACCGGAGCCTCCCGTGTGGACCCGCCGTCTCGACCGGATCTTCCTGCACCCGCTCGGCGGACCGCTCGTTTTCGCCTTCGTAGTTGCAACCGTTTTTCAATCCATCTTCAAATGGGCGCAGCCGCTGATGGATTCGGTGGAAGCCGGCATCGCAAGTTCCGGCGCCTGGCTGGGATCCACAATGCCGGAATCGGCGCTGCGATCTCTGCTGATCGACGGCGTATGGGCCGGGGTCGGAAGCGTCGTCGTATTCCTGCCGCAGATTCTGCTGCTGTTTCTCTTCATCGGGATCCTCGAAGACTCCGGGTATCTGGCGCGCGCCGCGTTGATCGCGGATCGCACGATGGCCCGCGTCGGCTTGCAGGGCAAGTCGTTCATCCCGCTGCTGTCGGCGTACGCCTGCGCGGTGCCCGCCATCATGGCGACGCGCACGATCGAGAATCCGCGCGACCGCATCGCCACGATATTGATCGCACCGTTCATGACCTGCTCGGCGCGCCTGCCCGTGTATGCGCTGCTGATTGCTGCGTTCATCCCCGAGCGCAACCTCATCGGCGGGTTCCTGGGGACCCGCGCCGCGGCGATGCTTGGCTTGTACGTACTGGGATTCCTCGCGGCAATCGGCACGGCGAAGTTGTTGAAGTCGACGATCCTCAAGACGAGTCGCGCGACCTTCCTGCTGGAAATGCCGCCGTACCGCTGGCCGAACTGGCGGTCGCTCGCGCTGCGCATCTATGATCGCGGCAAGGTGTTCCTCACCAACGCCGGAACGGTGATTCTGGTGGTGGCGGTGATCCTGTGGGTGCTGGCGAACTTCCCGCGGCAGGCGGATGGCAAGGCGCCCGAAATTTCGAACAGCATCGCGGGCATGGTCGGCAAGACAATCGAACCGGTGATCAGTCCGCTGGGCTTCAACTGGAAGATCGGCATCGGGTTGCTGACGTCGCTCGCAGCGCGCGAGGTGATCGTGGGGACGCTGGGTACGATTTACGGCATCGAGTCCAGCGGCAGCGGCAGCAGCACGCAGGAAGGTCTGCAGGTAGCGCTTCGCAAAGACCTATCACCGGCAGGAGCCGCGGCTTTGCTGGTATTTTTCGCTTTTGCGATGCAATGTACGTCGACCATCGCCGTCGTGCGCCGCGAGACCGGATCCTGGAAGTGGCCGGCGATTCAGTTCGCGTACATGAGCTTTCTCGCTTACGCCAGCGCCTGGATCACGTACCGGCTGGTTCAACTGCTGAGCTGAGTTCGGTATTGCGCGTTTCCGGCAGAAGGTAGACCAGGAACGCGGCGGCGAGAAAGAATGCCGCACTGACCGTGATTCCGGTTCCCACACCATGCCGATCTGCGATGGCGCCCACGACATAGGGCGCCGCAGCGCTGATGCCTCGCCCAAAATTATAGGAGAAACCCTGCCCAGCCCCGCGAATCGAGGTCGGATAGAGTTCCGCCAGCGTGGATCCGAATAGCGCGAAGTAGCCGGTTCCGAAGAATCCGAGCAGCGGCCCCATGAAGAGCAGCCAGTTGGGCGCATCTGCGCCGAAGATCCGGGGCGCCAACCCATACATCGGAGTGATCACTGCAGCGACGACCACGTAGAACGCGAAGGCGGGTCTCCGGCCGAAGCGGTCTGCGAGCCATCCGAACACCTGATAACCCGCGAAAGTTCCGGTCTGCATGATGAAGATCCATGTGGAGGTCCGGCTGAGGGTGAATCCCGCGCCGCCCTGGTCGAGCGGTGCGGCGAGGAAACCCGGCAACCAGGAGAAGACTCCCCAGTAGGCGAACAATACAGCGGTGGCAAGCGTGGTGGACAATATAGTCCGGCGCAGGTAGATCCCGCGGAAGATGCCGCGCCAGTCGGCCGTTTCGGTACGCTGTACCCAGACTTCCGGTTCCTTCACCTTCCAGCGAATCAGGAACGTCAGGAGTGCGGGCGCCATGCCGAGCAGGAACAGGACACGCCATCCATAGTTCTCGAGGACAAATGGGGTGATTGCGGCAGCCAGCATGTACCCGAGCGCCCAGCCCGATTGCATCCCGGACAAAGCTTTGCCCCGGTTCTTGGCCGGCCAGGATTCGGCGACCAGCGTCGCGCCGGCGGACCATTCAGCGCCGAGGCCGATTCCGATGAGTCCACGCCAGAAGATGAGTTCGGGGACGGAGTGAGCGGTGGCGGTTCCGCCGGACGCCAGCGAGTACAAGAGGACGGTATAAAACAGGGTCTTGCCGCGACCGATCCGGTCTGCGAGGATACCTGCGCCCAGGCCGCCGATTGCGGAAAAGACAAGCGTGCTCGCAGCGACCAGCCCGGCTTCCGCGTTGGACATCCCAAACTCTTTGCGCAGCGTCTGCAGCGAGAGATTGTAGAGAAGGACGTCGGTAGCATCGAGCATGTATCCGAGCAGCGCCGCCCAGAGCGCGATCCACCGGGGCTCGCGGAAGTAGGGGAGGTTGGTCATGCAGGTAACGTCCTGCCCGCCGGGAACGCCATTTCTATTTCCATCCGTCTTAGTATTCTAGAAGGTAACGATGTCCGCCGTCCCGAATCCCATTCAACCTGCCACTCCCGCTTCGCCCAAGCCGGCGCTCGTACCGGGCCCCGAAGAGCCGAAGAAAGGCGGACCCTGGAAGGGCCTGTCGATCCTGGCGGTGATTGGTGTATTGGGTTACCTGGGATACCAGTGGCTGGCCAAGCCTACGACGGACACGACGGTTTTTGCCGCGGTGAAGACCGCCACT
Organism: uncultured Solibacteraceae bacterium; assembly: GCA_964627455.1. GTDB lineage: Bacteria > Acidobacteriota > Terriglobia > Bryobacterales > Bryobacteraceae > F-183. The sequence goes on from CAZVKC010000037.1 coordinate 50,759, forward strand.
GTCGCCAGCGGATCGGTGGAACGGCTCATCCGAGTTGCGGGATCCACGTCTGCCCGCGAGTACGCGAACGTCACGGCGCCGATTCTCCGCGGACCCGAAGCACGCAACTCGCTGTACCTGACCAAGCTGGTAAAGCCCGGTTCGATGGTGAAGAAGGGCGACGTGATCGCCCAGATCGACGGGCAGTGGCTGGTCGATCATATGGAAGATGTTCGCGACGACGTGCGGCAGGCGGAAAACGACGTCCTGAAGCGCAAGGCCGAACAGGCGGTCGAAACCGAGCAGTTGCAGCAGACGCTACGTGTGGCGAAGTCGACCTGGGATAAGGCGAAGCTTGAATACGGCGCAGCGGAAGTCCGGTCGGATGTCGAACGCGAACTGCTGAAGTTGTCGATGGAAGAGGCGGAAGCGCGGTACAAGCAGCAGCTTTCGGACGTGAACCAGAAGAAGTCGGCCCACGCTGCCGAACTGAAGATCCTGGAATTAACGGCAGAACGGCATCGCCGCCACCTCGGCCGTCACGACAATGACCTGAACCGCTACACGATCATCTCGCCGATCGACGGACTGGCCGTGATGCAGACGCTGTTCCGCGGCGGTGAAATGGTGCAGATTTCCGAAGGCGACCAGGTGGCGCCCGGGCAGCCCTTCATGAAGGTCATCAACCAGAGCACCATGCAGGTGGAAGGCAACATCAACCAGAGCGAAAGCAGCGAGATCCGATTGGGTCAGGATGTTCGCGTCGGATTCGATTCCTTCCCCGGCCTGAACCTGCGCGGCAAGGTGAGCGGCATCAATGCTCTGGCGCAATCCGGCGGCCGCACGAGCAACTTCGTGCGAAACATCCCGGTCCGCATCCAGTTGCTGGAACTCGATCCGCGCGTGATTCCTGATTTGTCGGCGCACGGTGACGTGATCGTGGAACGCGCCGACAGCGTATTGCACGTTCCGTCGTCGGCCCTGTTCGAAGAGGGCGGCAAGTCGTTCCTGTTCGTCCGCAATCCTCAACAGTCCTTCGACAAGCGGGATGTGACGGTTGGCTTGCGCAGCCACACCGATGTTGCGGTGGTCGAAGGCGTCAAGGCCGGAGACCAGGTTCGCCTCAACTAACGTTTTTGTCACCACTCGGCGGCAAACAGCATCCATCCTGGTGAATCTATGCCGGAATGGTTGCAGATCATCTTCTTCGTTGTGGTTTGGATCGTCCTCCAGCGCTGGCTGTTGCCGCGGCTGGGGGTTCAGACTTGAATGTCTGACGCAGCGTGCCGGGTCCCGGCGCCGCCACAACAGCAGAAGAAGTCGAACGAAATCAACGAGAAGGGGAACACCCAGGATGCTGTTCCAAATCCACACCCGTAACCCGATCGATGTGATCGGCAGGAAGCTGGAAGAGTCGGCAGGCCGGCATCAGTTCGGCGTGCTGGCGGTCCACGACCTCAAGGAGAAGCTCGCGGCCAAGGGTCACGAACTCGGGATGGATTGCCGGGTCTTCGAAGTCTGCAATCCCGGACAGGCAAAGAAGGTACTGCAGGCGAACGGCGCGATTTCCGTTGCGCTACCCTGCCGGATCTCCGTATACGGAACATCCGAAAGCGGATACACGATCGCGACGATGCTGCCCACGGAGATGATGAAAGGCTTCGACGAGCCCGCCATCGCACCCGTCGCGCAGGAAGTCGAAGGTGTGCTGAAGGCGATGATTCAGGACGCCGCTCAATAGAGCGCAAAAGGGACCGGACCGCGCAACACTAGCAGTACTAGATCTCTCAATTTGCTGCGAACTGTGATTCTGCATTTGACACGCGTCAATGATTCCCGTCCAATCAAAGAAGGCCTATATTCCATTCGGAACATCGGGCTAACTGAACCGGTTTGGAGGCATCACTACTTGAAACAGCTGATTTCTGCAGGTTTCGTTGCGGTAGTTTTCACCGTGTCGTGTTTTGGGGCAATGCCAGTGGCTGTGCCGGAGGGTGGGCCATCGATCGAATTGCCATTGTTTCTGGGCGGCTTGGGGCTTTTTCTGGTGTATTCCAGGAAGCGCAGATCCAAGGCTACCGTCACGAACTGATTGATCCAGTAGCAAACAAGAACCCGTAGCCGGAATCCTCTGGCTACGGGTTCTTGTTTTGGTGTTGTGTTTGCTTTCTCAGAACTTGTACTTGTCGTAGTCGAAAGGTTCGTTTACCAGGTGGTATTCCGGCTCGTTCGCCTTCGCGAGGTAATACGTCACCAGTTCGGTACGCTGGAAGTCCGTCAGCTTGCGCGGCTGCGCTTCGCCGTCGATCCACTCGTAAATCGGGACATCCCACGGGTTGAAGGTATCGGTCAGGCCGCGCTCTTTGGCGATACGGAATAGATTCACGTTGCCCGGTTCGTGACCGCCGAGGTACATGCCGATCATGTCCAGCCGGAACTTGTCCTTGCCGAACATCACGAGGTTGGTGAGATGGTCGCGCCCGATGCCGAAACCGTCTCCGTCACGCGCGTAAATGCCTTCGATCATCGCGAGGCCCGTGTTGAGGGTGCTCATGTTGTCGCAGGTCTTGTGCGCCCAGATTTCCTGGTTCATCGGCCCGAGCTTTGCAGGACTGTCGTAGCGCGAGAAGCCGTTCTTCTTGTGATTGTCGAAGTAGCGGTTGATGCGCGCCTCGGCTTCTTTGGAGATATCCTGCTTCATGAAGTCCGGCACGCCGGTCACCATCGCCCAGCCGGGACAGAAGCGCACAAACGGCTTCACGACGAGACCCTGTTCGTTCTTCGCGGAGAGCGTCATGCACATGCCGTGGGACTTCCACTTGGCGATATTCAACAACCACGTATCCGGCGCGTTCACGGGCGCGTAGTGCGGGATCCGCGCGTAAACAACGGCGTCGTGGACCTTTGTCCACGTCATGTCGAAATCTTCTTTGAAGTTCCGGATGCGCCGCTCCGGCTCGTTCATCTCGATGCCGTGCTTCTCGTTGATATCGGTGAAGCCGCGGTAGTTCCAGGCGTGGAAGTTGTTGGCTTCGACGAAGGTGAAGCGCTTGAGGCCAACCTCCTTCATGCCCATCACCATGCCTTCGTAGAACTGCGGATCGGTTCCCGTGCCCCAATTGTCGGCGTTCGGGCGGAAGCGGTCGCGCACACTGGTGACGTTGGGCTTCAGCACAATGCGGTGCGACACCGGGATGCCCGGCGGACCATCCATCGGCACGAAGATTTCGCGCGCGAGCTTCAGTCCTTCCTGGCGCTTCGATTCCTCATGCAGCTTGTGCGGCACTTTGGTCCGGCGAATGAACACCGCTTTGGGATTCTTCTCGATGAACGGATGCAGCGCGAAGAAACCCTTCGCTTCACGCGGCGCCGTGCCCGTGTTCGCGGCTGCTGCGGCTACAGCAGCAGTCGATGCAGATGTCGCAGCGACAGCGGCAAAAGAGGCAGCAGAGCGCAAAAAGTCCCTACGCGAATGTTGCATAGTTCGTACCGAACCTCCCGGTGGTTTCATTCTAGCGGAACTTGAGCTATCGTAAAGCGCACGGGGGGCACTCACCAATGACAGGACTACGCGCCTGCTTTCTGCTCGTCCTTCCGATGGTTGCAGGATACGCAAAACCAGCAATTACGGACGTCTTCAACGCAGCCAATCGCATTCCACGAGCTTTGCCCGGACACGGCGTCGCGCAGGGTGCGTTGTTCGCAATCAAGGGAACGGACCTCGGCCCCGCGGAACTCGTCAAAGCAACATTTCCACTTCCCACGACGGACGGACTGGGAGGCGTCACGGTCACCATACAGGTCGGGGACACGACCGTCAACGGCATTCTGGTTCTCGCTTCCGCGACGGAGGTCGACGTGATTTTGCCTTCGAACACTCCGGTGGGCGAAGGGACGGTCACACTCACCTTCAACGGCGATTCCGCGACCGGGCAGATCGTCGCCGTGGCGAGCGCATTTGGATTGTTCAGCATTGACCTGTTCAGCGGACTGCAGCAGACCGCGAGCTTCAACGTGATGGGGGATGGTTCGACCATTGCCAACGACATCTTGCACGCGGCAACGCCGGGGCAAGTCGTGCGATTGATCGGCACGGGACTGGGCGCGATCGCCAGCGACGAGACGTCGCCCGGCGCAACCGACGTACCCACAACGCCCGAGTTGAAACTCTTCATCGGAGCAAAGCAGGCGGAACTGCGCTCGGCCGCGAGAGGCGATTGTTGTGATGGAATGCCCGAGATCTTCCCTCTGCCTCGCGGACTCGCGGCAATCGACGTACTCGAGTTCGTAATACCGGACGGCGTGCTCGGGTGCCACGCGTCCATCGTGCTGCAGGACGGGAAACTCGTCAGCAACGTCGCACAGATAGCGATTCAGGACAGTGGGGCGAGTTCCTGCTCGGATCCAAACGCGGCCGGCAGCGGCGAAACCGTCACAATCACCGGCACGGGAACCGTCGGCAACATCAACATGCTGCAAACGGTGACACGCGCGGCGACGGGTCCCACGACAACGGAGATCGGTGCGGAAGTGGGAACCGCGCAGTTCATTCGGTTCGATACGGGCTCCTCTGACCCGGTCACGTTGCAGGTCGCACAGTGGAGCTATCTGGCGAACAACCTCAATCCGGGGAGTTGCACGCAGGGTCTGTATCGGGTCAAGGCGCAGCAGACGGCTCCGCCGCCGACTCCGCCCATCACGAACAAGCCGGTGTTCCTCGACGCTGGCGATCCCATCAACCTGACAAACGCAACGATGACGAAAGCTCTTCGCAGGGGCCGGGACCTCACGTATTCCGGAGCGCTCGCATCCACGTTTTCGATTCCCGGCCTGCCCACGACGGCCACTGCGTTCATGACACCCGGCGAAATCAAAGCGGACAACGGCGCCGGTGGACCGGATATCCCGGGTTTTCAGGTCAGCCTCACCCTGCCCGCCGCACTGAAGCTCCTGAACATCGACGAACTCGCCACCATCAACCGGGCGGACGGCGTGACCGTGAAATGGAGTGGTGGAGATCCGAACGGGTTCGTGACCATCACCGGCACTTCAGCCGCTTCCGACGGCGATTACGTCCTGAACTCCATCTTTTCCTGCAGTGAGCGGATCAGCGCAGGACAATTCACCGTGCCGCCCGTGATCCTGCTGGGGATGGTTGCGACAGGGGCGATTGGCCAGTTGGGTTCGAACGCACTGGGGACGATCAGCCTGCAGACCTACGTCGCGAAGAAGGTCGACATCCCGAAGACGGATTTTTCGATCTTCTCCGGCATTACGCAACTGGTCCGCAGCACAGTCTATCGCTGAAGCTTACTCGAAGCGGACCACCGCGACGCGGCTGACACCTGAAAAAAAGACCTCAGTCGTTGTACCGCGCTTGAAGGTTTCGAGTTGCATGGGCGCTTCGCCGGGCCGCAGCAGAGTCGCGGTCCGGTACGTGCCCTGGACGCGCGACTGGATCTCCGGCCCGAATCCGCCGCCTCCACCACCGCGGCGTCCACGGCCTCCGCTCCCTCCATAATTCAGGTAGCGGACAACCGCTTTGCCGGGACCGTTCTGCGCAGCAACGGCAATCACCGATGGAGCGTTCCAGATGCGCACGGCCCGCTTCGGGTGCGTCACGATATCGATCATGTCGAGCGCGTGTTCACTGGGATCGGAAACGCGCTCGTTGTACGCAACCACGGTTCCTTTGCCGAGCGAATAGAAGATCCGATCGGACTGCGCCTTCACCTGCTTCATCCCGGGAACCTTCCACCATGCGGGCTGTGCGGGATCATCGACGACAACGGTGGCGCCGAGGCGGGCATGATCGAGGATCCGCGCGGCTGTTGCGGGTTTCGGGGCCTTCATCCCGGTCGTGACCAGCGCCAGGATGTCCTTCGAAGGCGCAGGTGGCACGGCGGTCAGGCGGGGCGACCCGTTCCGGCGATAGAGCAGATTCGCGAACTCGGCCGTTTCATCACCGGCTTCGACCATTTCGGTGATCCCGCTCATGGGCGGAGCGGCGAAGAGTGCGCGATTGTCGGTGAGCCATTTTGCAGTGGCGCCGAGTTGTTTCCAGTCCGCGACGGCTCGCGGATCATCTTTGAGAAGCGCGTCGCGAAACGCGGGTTCGACAGAGAGGATGTAGTTGCCCCCCATCGATCGCGCTTCAGCGAGCGCAAGAGTCAAGGTATCGAACGGCACGGCGCGGTCGGCTTCGAGTCCTGCGTCTTTGTTGGCCTGATAGGCGAGCACCGGCGCGGACTGCGGGTAAAGCGCACGGAGCCAGGCGATCCAGAATCCGTTGGCGTCCACCCACGGCTCGCCGCTCGCGCTGGCGGTCTCATCATTGGGATTGGAGGGCGAACCCGTGCGGCGGAGGCCTGGCCACAATCCGTGGGCAAGCGCTGCATACGGACCGGGATTGGGAGTTAGTTCTTCGACACGGACCGTTTTGAGATCGCTTTCCGGCATCGTTTGCATGCCGGCGGCCTGGCAGGCTTTCTCGAAAGCCGGATCGACGGGCGGACGCGTGAGCACGGCCTGGATTCCGATTTGCTGGAGGAGGCGGACGTGCGCTTCCTGCGCGTCAGGCCAGCGGATGATGAGATCCCTACCAAAGTCGATTGCCATGGCTACTTATACGATATATCGGGATCAGGTCTTGCGCCCCGGCGCCTCGCTGTTCGATAGTAGTGACAGCAGCAGTCTTCCTCGCGTTATTTTTCGCATGGACAGTCCGTTACAACGCTATGGCCAACCCGATTCTGTTCATGACCGAACTGATCGGCCTCGGGGTCTACGACCTCAAGGGTCGCCGGATGGGTGTGGTCCGCGATGCGGCGATCGTGCCGCTGGTGGATCCTGCGCGGGTTGACCGGTTCCTCATCGGCGGCGCTGGCTTCACCTGGTTGAACGTACGGCATGACCAAGTCGCGTCGATCTCGCTCGACGGCATCCATCTCAAAGACGAGAAGCTGACCCCCTATCATTCCGACGAGTACATGCTGCGTGTGGTGCGCGACCTGCTTGATCAGCAGATCATCGACGCGCAGGGCCGCAAGGTGGTCCGCATCAACGACATCACGTTCGAGCTGCGGCAGGAGCATGGGCACGACATGCTGGCGGTCTACGAAGTCGATATCGGGATCCGCAGCATCTTCCGCCGGGTGCTCCAGGGCGTGCTGCCGCGGCGCTGGATCCGGCGGCTGCAGGTGCGGATTCCTCCGCATTCGATTCGCTGGGAGTTCTGCAATATTCTCGAGTCGGATCCGCAGCGGCGCCTGCGGCTGAACATCTCGAACCGGTTGCTCGAAGAGATGCATCCGGCCGATCTTGCGGAGATTGTCGAGGATCTGAGTCCTGAGGATCGCGAGGCGATTTTCGAGACGATCGACAGCGAGGTCGCGGCAGAAACACTGTCGGAGGTGGAACCGGGGATCCAGGCGAGCATCCTTGAGTCGCTCGAAGCCGAGAAGGCAGCCGAGATCGTCGAGGAGATGTCGCCGGACGAAGCGGCGGATGTGCTGGCGGAACTCGAGGAGTCCACGTCGGCGGAGATCCTCGAGGAGATGCACCAGGAAGAGAAGGAAGAGATCGAGGAACTGCTGGAGTTCGACGAGGACACGGCGGGCGGTCTCATGAATACCGAGTTCGTTTCGGTGCCGGAGACGGCGACCGTGGCAGATACGATCGAGGCGCTGCGGGGCGAGCACGACTGGATGGTCGAGTCCCTGCACATGGTGTTCTTGACGGGAGTGGGGGACCGGTTGACGGGCGCGGTTCCGCTGGCGCGGCTGTTTTTGTCGCCGGGGGCGACTCCCGTGCGCGAGTTGGCGGCGGAGAAACTGATTCAGGCGAGTGTCCACGAGCGGCAGGAGCGGGTCATCGAGCGGTTCGACAAATACAACGTGATCACGATGCCGGTGGTCGATGAGCACGGCAGACTGGCCGGCGTGATCACCGCAGACGACGTGATCACGGTGCTCCGGCAGTCCTAACCCTACCCTTGAGATATTCCCCATATCACCCGATAGGCGTCGGTAGGGACAGTCTAGACTGTCACCAAGTAGGTAAAACGCTGCATGGATTTTTTGCGCATGTGTCGTTAGAGTATGGCTAGTCTCGCTCTTATCTTCATGTCGCAAAATCCACAGGCTGACCCCGAACCCGCGCAACCTTTTGCCGGGAGCGGTGTTTCCAAGGACATGGAGGCGGCAGTTTTTACGCTCGAACGGGACGCGCAACTGATGCTGCGGGTGCGCGAAGGCGACACCCAAAGCTTCGCGCTCCTGCTCGAACGCCACCGCGGACCGGTCATCAACTTCATCTATCGAATGGTGCAAAATCAACCGGTTGCGGAGGAACTGGCGCAGGAAGTCTTCCTGCGGGTCTACCGGTCGAGGGAGACTTACGAGCCCACGGCCAAATTCACGACGTGGCTGTTCCGGATTGCGACGCACCTGGCGCTGAACTACATCCGGGACGGAAAGCACGAGAAGATTCAGGACCGGCTGGACGGTTCCGGCACGGTCGTAACCAGAGCGGCTGAGGAGCAAGCCGACAACGGAGGAACGGGACACCAGATTGCAGACCGCCAGCTGAGTCCCGAACAGAACATGGTTCGCGATGCGCGGCTGTCGGAGATCCGGAAGGCGATCGAATCGCTTCCGGAAAAGCAGCGCGCGGCTGTGATCATGCACAAATATGAAGAATTGGGTTATGCTCAGATCGCAGGAGCTTTGGGTTGCAGCGAGTCTGCACTCAAGAGCCTGTTGTTCCGGGCCTACGAAACCCTGCGGTCGAAGCTGTCTCACTTGGCCTGAATTGGAGCGATTGTCATGAACTGTCCATTACAAAAAACCGAAGGCGCGGACCTGATTCTCGACTATTGCTCGAACCGGCTCGAGCAGGACCAAGTGATTGCTTTTGAACGGCATTTCCAAAACTGCGAAGAGTGCGCACGGGTTGTCGAAGCGCAGATGGCGGTGTGGAAAGCACTGGATTCCTACGAAGCGATGCCGGTTTCCGACGACTTCGACGAGAAACTGTGGAAGCGGATCGAGGAATCCGAATCGCGGCCGTGGTGGCGGCGGATTGTGGATGGTCCGACCTTGGGTTGGTCCTCGGTGTTCGCCTGGAAACCGGCGATGGTCACCGTTTCGGCTTGCGCCGCGGTGTTTGCCGTGATGGTGGTGACCACCCCCTCCTCTTCAACGGATTCCGGCGGGAAGCCGTCTCCGGTGGTGGTCGAGAAAGCAATGTCCGAGCGCCCGGCAGTGGATCTGGATCAGATCGAGGGCACGATCGAAGACATGGACATGCTCAAGCAGATGGGCGTTGTCGATGACAACGTCACGGGCGCGATGTAACTTTTGCCTTCGGCCTGCTGTTTTAACTACTGACCAAGGAACCTGTACCCCCATGCGCCCCCTGTTGTACGCGTCGATGTTGCTTGCGCTGGCGTCTTTCGCCGGCGGAGTCGTGTCGGCGCAGCCAAAAGGCGGCGCCATCGTCCGGCCCCTCCCCCCGAAAGCCAAGATGCCTGGCGGCGTGTTGCGCAGACCTCCGAACGAAAAGCAGGTTCGCCGGCTGGCCGAGTTCGAACGCCTGGACCGCATGAGTCCCGACGAGCGGCGTAAGGCGCTCGACAGGCTACCCGCGGAACGCCGTCAACGAATCGAAGAAGGGCTCGCGCAGTACCGCAGCATGAATCCCGAAAATCGGGAGCGCCTTCGGAACTTCCAGAAAATGCCGGAAGAACAGCGGGACAGCATCCGCCAGAACTTCCGCCGCATGCAGGAACTACCCCAGGACCGCCGGGTGCTGGTGCGGCGCGAACTCCAGCAGTTGCGCAGCCTGACGCCCGAAGAGCGCGAAACCCGCTTCCAGTCGGAAGGCTTCAAGCGCCGTTTCGACGCCAACGAGCAGAGTCTCATTCGCGACACCATCGTCAACATCCCACAGCCGGAATAGCGAAAACCGCAGTACTCTTGAGACAGGAGTAGACACTATGCACAAGTTGCTGGTCGTGGTATTGGGTCTGGCTCTGAGTGCGGGTACGTGCCTTGCCCAGCGGGGCGGTGGTGGTCGCGGCGGCGGCGGTGGATTTCGGGGTGGTGGCGGCGGTGGCTTTGCACGCGGAGGCGGCAGCGTGGGCCGCTCCTGGAGCGCTCCGGCAAGGCCGATGTATCGCGGTGGCGGGTACTATGGCGGCGGAAATTACTTCGGACGGTCGAGCGTCTGGAGCAGCCGCGGATATGGCTACCGTTATACTCGCCCGAGCTACTGGTATTGGCGGAGCTACCCGAGCTACTACTACAACAGCTTTGCCTACGGCTGGTACGATCCATGGTGGGGATTCGGCGCGTACTCGCCGTTCCTCTACTGGCCGATCGCCCCCTATTCCTATTCGTCTGGCTACTACTACACGCCGGTGGCGCCATCTCGCGGCCGCTTCGCACGACCTCCGAGGGCCGATCGCTTCATCAACGACGGCCGCTGGCATCGGTTCGGGGACCGGTGATTTTCCTCCAGCCCCTCGAAAAAAAGGCGCCAACGCTGCCGGGCTTCGCTGCGTATTGGGTTACAGATGCAGCCCGCTGCTGACGGTTTGACCCCGGCGCCACAATCCGACCTGGACCTCCTGCTGGAGCAGGCGAAGTCCGGCGACCGGATCGCATTCGCCGCCATTTTGCGCTCGAAACAGGCGATGGTCTTTTCCATCGCGCGGAACTTTCTGCGCAACGACGGGCACGCGGAAGATGTCGCGCAGGACGTCTTTCTCGAGATGCATCGCAATTTGCAGTCGCTGGAATCGGGCGCGCACCTCGTCTCGTGGCTGCGTCAGGTGACCAGCAGGAAGTGTATCGATCAATCGCGCCGGGCGTGGTTCCGCCGCTGGGTGGACCTCGACGATCCCTCGCACCGGGCGAGCGTCGCAGTGAAGGATACGGCAAGCCAGCAGGATCCGCTGCTGCATGGCCGGATCCGGCGGCTGATCGGCAAACTGCCGGAGAAGACGCGGATGATGATCATCCTGCGTTTTCAGGAAGAGATGGAGCCCAACGAGATCGCGGAGTCGCTGCAGGTGCCGGTCGGCACTGTGAAGAGCACGATCCACCGGGGGCTGGAGACCGTTCGCCGTCATTTGGGCGGCGCGGGGAGCAACAGTAAGAAGAAAGAACCATGCTTGAAGACGATTTGAAAGCAGCGTTGCGGCCGGTCGATCCTCCTGAGGGATTCGAACAACGCGTGATGGCGCGACTCGATAGCGGCGGCGGCCCCATGCGCAGACCGGCGCGGACCTTCTCCGCCTGGGCGGCGGCGGCCGGACTTGCGTTTGCATCGGTGGCCGGCGTCGCAGTCTACAACCATCAACAGGAACAGCGGCGCGGCCTCGAGGCGCGCGATCAACTGATCCTGGCTCTGCAAATCACGGGGAAGAAGCTGGACGCAGTCCGGACTCAGATCAACAATTCCAATCACGAGGCACAACAACAATGAACAAAACCATGCTCAGCCTCTGCCTTTTCGCTGCGGGAGGCGTACTCGCCAGGGGCCAAATGCTGGACCTTTCGCATCTGGACCGGCTCGCCGAGAAGACCGATCAGGTCGTGAACGTGAAGCTCGACGAGGGACTGATCCGGCTGGCCAGTTCGTTCCTGAAGGGCGGCGGGCAGGAACTCGACGACGTTCGCAAGATCCTGCCGGGGATCCGCGGGATCTACGTGCGCAGCTTTGAGTTCCAGCAGGACGGTGTGTACTCGCAGGCCGACGTCGACAAGATCGACCAGCAGTTGAAAGGCTGGTCGACGGTGCTCGAGGTCCGCGAAGGAAAGAAGAAAGAATACACCAGGATCATGATGAAGACCGGCGCCAACGAGGTCGGCGGCCTGGTGCTGGTGAACGCGGCGCCGCGGGAGTTGACGGTGGTGAACATTGCGGGTACGCTGACAGCGGAGCAACTGGAAAAGCTCGGCGGACATCTGGGGATCCCGGAGATCGACGTGAAGAGCAAGAAGTCCAAGGCCGACAAACCAGACAAGAAGAAGGATGACGACGAATAGCGTCAACGCCTTTATCGGATACGAGCAGCAACCCACGGACGCGGAGTTATCGGTCGCGCTGGGCGAGTCCGGACGCGGGTTGTGGAACGAGTTGTTGGCCGCCCTGGCCACGCAGCATGGACTGACGGAACAGGAGTGGAATTCCTACTCGAAGAAGGCCGGCTGGTCCATGCGGTTGAAGCAGCGCAAGCGAAACATTCTGTACTTTTCGCCGATGACTGATGGATCTTTCCTGGTGACGCTCATTCTCGGGCCCAAGGCCATGGACGCGGCCCGCGAGATCAAGTGGCCGAAAGCGATCATGAAGATTCTGGATGACGCGCCGAAGTATCCCGAGGGTTTTGGCATCCGGATGCCGATGGCCTCGTCGAAAGATGTGCCCGCGGTCGTCCGGCTTGCGGGCATCAAGATCGCCCACTGATCCGGGGCGATAGAATGGGAGCCTGTCATGCTGGTTCCTATCGTTTCCCTCCTGTTTCTGGCGGAAATCCGCGAGTTTCCCGGCGGCAAGGAACTGCCGCACGAGAAGTACGTTCATATGGTGAGCGAGAAGGTCTCGCCGGTGGTGCAGACGTACGTGAAGGCGAAGGACGGTTTGTACATCGCGACGGCGATGCGCAAGCCCGCCGGTGACGGACCGTTCCCGGTTTTGATTCACTTCCATGGCGCTCCCGGCGGACGCGGCATGGAGCAGATCACGGGTTGGTCGCGCAACGATTTCGGGAGTCCCACGCTGGAAGGGTTCCTGCAGAAGGGCTACGTCGTGGTGGTCTCGGATTATCGCGGCGGCCACAACTTCCAGAAGCTGGCGGATGCGGTTCCCTCGGACGCCATCACCTACGCGGACGATGCGCTGGCGGTGTTGGACCATGTCCGCAAGCTGCCCTTTGTCGACAAGGATCGCGTCAACGTGTACGGCGTCAGCCTGGGCGGCGATGTCGTGATGCATCTGCTCTCGCGGACCACGGTGCATGCGGCAATCCTCGGCGCGCCGGCGCCCATTAACTTCCTGGGCGCGCGGGCGAAGGCCGACGCGAAACCGGATGAACGGTTCAAGGACGCGACGATCGACGCCGAGCGGGTACGCGCGAGCATCGCGAAAATCCAAACGCCGATCCTCATTCAGGTGGGGACCGCCGACGGACTCATTCACCTGGACCGCATCCTGCACGCGGAACTCGACAAGGCGGGGAAAAAAGTCCGGCTCGAGATCTACGAGAACGGCTATCACGATTTCGTGATGGGTCCACAGG
>CAZVKC010000037.1:64143-71385 GCA_964627455.1 uncultured Solibacteraceae bacterium
GTCCGGCTCGAGATCTACGAGAACGGCTATCACGATTTCGTGATGGGTCCACAGGGGCAGAATCGCAAGGAGCCGCTGATGGACATCACGTTGAAGGCGTTCGAGAACTCGCAGGCATGGGTGAAGTAGGCAAGCCCGCGGCCGCCGCGCCGTATCCGGAACCGCGCTGGCCGGCGCTCGTATCCGTGCTGGTCGTCATCCTGATTGGCGCGTTTCCGGCAGGCGGCATGGAAGCGTGGATCCCCATCACGATGATTGCGGTGCTGGCTGCGTGGACGTTGGTGTCACACCGCTGGCACGTGCAGCTTGGTTATGCAAACTCGACGATTTCGACGCTTGTGCTGGCGTATGGTTTGTTCGACCTCGTGCGGGATCTCGTCGAAAGCCGCAAGACGACCGCGCTGCAATTGCTGGGCGGCGCACTCATCCTTTGGACGATGAACATCCTCGTGTTCGCGACGTGGTACTGGCGGCTGGATGCCGGAGGTCCGCACCGGCGGTCTCATCACAAGACGTATCGCGACGGCGCGTTTCTGTTTCCGCAGTTGACGCTGCCGGACGATCGCAGCCAACCCGACTGGCGGCCGCAGTTCGTCGACTACTTGTTTCTGTCGTTCAACACGAGCACGGCGTTTTCACCGACAGACGTGCCCGTACTGTCGCGCTGGGCGAAGGTGTTGATGATGATGCAGTCGAGTATTTCGCTGACGACGCTCGCCATCATTGCAGCACGCGCCGTCAACACGTTGAATTAGACGAAGGTCTTGAATTCGATCACATCGCCGTCCTGGACGACGTATTCCTTGCCTTCTGTGCGCAGCTTGCCGACGGAGCGAGCCTGGGCAAAACTGCCACAGGCAACGAGGTCCTCATAGGCGATGACTTCCGCGGAAATGAAGGCCTTTTCGAAGTCTGAGTGGATGACGCCGGCAGCGACAGGCGCCTTGTCGCCGGCATGGATGGTCCACGCGCGGGTTTCTTTTTCGCCGGTCGTCAGATAGGTGCGGAGTCCGAGCAGGTGGTACGCGGCCTTGATCAGATTGCCCGCGCCGCCTTCGGTGACGCCAAGGCTTTCGAGATACTCTTTGCGTTCCTCTTCGGGCAGCGTGATCAGTTCGGATTCGATTTCCGCCGATACGACGACCATTTCGCAGCCGTGGTGGCGCGATACGTATTCCTTGACCTTCTGCACCCAGGGATTTGCGTCCGGGTTTGCGAGATCGGTCTCGGCGACGTTGCAGGCGAACAGCGTCGGCTTGTAGGTGAGCAGGAAGAGCGGTTTTATGATGGCGCGCTCTTCGGGCGTCGCTTCCAGACTGAAGGCGTGTTTGCCGTCGCTGAGGTGAGGCTCGAGTCTGTCGAGGATCTCGAGTTCCGCGATGATCTTCTTGTCGCCGGATTTTGCGGCCTTCTGCTGGCGCTGGCGGCGTTTCTGCACACTATCGAGATCCGCGAGGATGAGTTCGGTGTCGATGATCTCGATGTCGCGAACGGGGTCCACGGTGTCCATCACGTGCTCGATGTTCGAGTCTTCGAAGCAGCGGACGACTTGTACGATGGCGTCGACTTCGCGAATGTGGCCGAGGAACTGGTTGCCGAGTCCTTCGCCTTTCGACGCGCCTTTGACGAGGCCCGCGATGTCGACGAACTCGAATACGGAGGGGACAAGCTTCTGGGATCCGCTGATCTTGGACAGCACTTCGAGGCGCTCATCGGGGACCGTGACAACGCCTGTATTGGGTTCGATGGTGCAGAAGCGATAGTTCGCCGCCATCGCCTTGCGGCTCTGGGTGACTGCGTTAAAAAGGGTACTCTTGCCTACGTTCGGTAGGCCGACAATTCCGGCACAAAGCATGAAATTCCAGTGTACCGTCCCGCTTCAGTGAGCCGCTGTAGAGGCCGCGCCGAGATAGTTGCCGTAACCGACGATGATGGTCGAAAGGATGAGCGTCGCGACGCCGGCCATCACCATCCGGACCGCTCTGGGACTTGCGGCTTTCCACTCGCGGAAGTAGAGTCCCCAGAGGGTGCTGAAGATGATGATGCTGGCCATGTGGAGGGTCCAACTGGAAAAGCCGTAGCGGCCCATCTGCGTCTCGCCCATCGAATAGAAAAAGAACTGGAAGTACCAGGTGACGCCCGCCATCGCGCTGAAGATGTAGTTGCGCAGCAGCGGATAGTCGGAAGACAGATACTCGTGGATGCTCTTGTTGCGATAGTGCAGGATCATCGACCAGATGAAGTTGGTGGTGAAACCGCCCAGCAGTACGACGCACAAGACGGGTAAGCCTTGCCAGATCGGATCGGTGCCGCGCTGCAGCGTGAGGGCCTTGATCGGATCGCCGGCGGCGAGTCCAAATGCGAAGCAGGCGCTCATCACACCGCAGAAGGTCGCGACGAGGATGCCTTTGCGGAAGTCGAACTCACGGACCGTTTCTTTCTTGACATCTTCGGGGAGTTCGGCCTCTTTCATCTTGCCGGCAACGCCCGCGATCGCGATGCCGAGCAGGCAGATGAGGACGCCGGCGAAGATCCAGAGTCCACTGGGCGTATCGAGGAGCTTGGCCGCAAACTCACCACGCGCGAGCGGCGGGATGAGCGTGCCGAACGCCGCGCAGTATCCGAGCGCGACCGCGGTGCCGAGCGACATGCCGAGGTAGCGCATCGTGAGTCCGAAGGTAAGACCTCCGAAGCCCCACAGCAAGCCGAAGAAGAAACAGGTCGCGAACGTGGATGCCGGGATCTCGGCAATCACGCCCATGAGGTCATTCGTGTTGGCGAACGCGAATCCCCACGGCGCGATGATCCAGCTGAAGATGCCGCCCGCGAGCCAATAGGTTTCCCACGACCAGCGCTTCACGCCGCGAAACGGGACATAGAAACTGCCGGAAGCGAGTCCTCCTAACCAGTGCAGGAGGACTCCAAAGAACGGATTCGGCTGCAAGGGGCTAGACTTCCAGCTTCCAGGGGGCGCGGTACTTCGCCTTGAGGTGCGGGACGACTTCCTTCTGCTTGACGGTCCAGTTCTTCTCGTCCCAATCGAGGCGCGTCTTGAAGCGCATGGAGAGGTTGCCAAGGATGCAGGCCGTCGAAGAGCGCACGCAGGTTTCGATTTCGCTCATCGGCGCCTGGCGCGACTTGATGCACTGGATCCAGTTCTTCCAGTGGGGCACGTTCATCTGCACCATTTCGGGATTCGATTCGCGATCCCAAACCTGGCGGCCCTTGCGCGGATCGTTGGGCATCAGCCAGCAGCCGCTGCGGTTGACGAGCAGCGACGCTTCGGAGCCATGGATGAGGGTTCCGGCGCCCTGATTGAGTCCGAAAGCAGGCAGCGGATTCGCGGTGCGCGATTCGTAGCTGGCGAGGAACTTCGGATACTGGAAGGTCGCGAGCATCGTGTCGGGCGTGTCGCGATGGTCGGTGACGTAGAACTTCTCGCCGAGCGCGACGACTGAGGTCGGCATCACTTCGTCGAAGCACTGATGCATCGGGTCGATGAGGTGGACGCCCCAATCGGTGGCTGCGCCGCCGGCGTAATCCCAGAAGTAGCGGAAGGTCGGGAAGGTGGTGATCTTGACGCCCCAGCGCAGCGGATCGAAATCCACGGCGGGCGCGGGTCCAAGCCACATGTCCCAGTTGAGGTCGGTCGGCAGTTTGGGCGACTCGCCTTCCTTCAGCGTGTAGCCGGACTTGGGGGTCATGCCGCTCTGGAAGGTATGTACGAAAGTGACCTCGCCAAGCACGCCGGATTTCACGAGTTCCTTGGCTTTGAGGAAGAAGCCGCCCGAACGCTGCATGGTGCCTGCCTGCACGATGCGCTTGTACTTGCGCGCCGCCTGCACCATCTTCTGTCCTTCTTCGACATAGACGCAGGCGGGCTTCTCAACGTACACGTCTTTGCCGGCCTTGCAGGCTTCGACGGTCATGTACGCGTGCCAGTGATCGGGCGTCGACACGCAGATCGCGTCGAGGCTCTTGTCGGCGATGAGTTCGCGGAAGTCGCGCTTGCCCTGAATCGTGTATCCGCCCTTCTTCGCGGCGGCGACGGCGCGCTCGAGATGCGGCTCATACACGTCGCATAGAGCGGCAGGCTGGATTTCGGGCACCTTCATGGCGTAGCCGAGATTGCCGGATCCCATGGCGCCGAGGCCGATGAATCCGACGGCGACTCGATCATTGGCGCCCTTCACGTTTCCGGTGAAGAGGTTCGTCGTAAAAGCCGCGGTGGCCGCGGTCGCCAGCGCGCTGCGCCGGGTAGGGAGTTTGGATTGCGTCATGGCAGCAAAAAGTCCGGAATATGAATTATACGCCCGTCGCGGGGCTTATTCGGCGCTCCACACGAGCGCGACGAGCGATACGGTAATGGCGGTTTTCTTGGGGCGGACGGTTACCTGCTCGAATTGCTCGGTGGCGGGATCCACCTGGCCCTGCGCAGCTGCGACGTCGGCTTCGAACTGCTGATTGAGCGCGGCAATCTGTGCATCGATCGCTTCGACCGTTTCGCCCGCGCGATCGACGTCGGCCGATTCCTTGCGGATCTTGTTCACCGACTTGACGGCGGATACGGCCTTGTTGATGTTGGTCGCAGACACCACGCTCTTGCGTCCCATGAAAGCACCGAGGACTCCGCCCAGCACGGCGGTTCCAATCGAGATCATCGATTCCATCTTCTGGTTCGACGCCTGCTGGGCTTCCTTTTCCTGCGCCTGCATCGCCTTGCGCTTGCGCTCTTCGAGCGTCGCAAGTTTGGGCGCGTATTTGCGGCGCAACTCTTCGGCCAGAGTGTCACGTTCTTCGCGCGCGGCCTGCTGCAGGCGGATGCGGAAGTCGCGCTCCGTTTCGCCGACTTTCGAAAGCTGCTGCAGGCTTGGACTGCGGAAGAGGTCGATTTTCTGGGTCCGGAAGAGGTACGCAGAGAAGTCCTTGTTGAACTTCTGGTAGCTCTTGGCCTTGCCTGCGATCTCCGGCAGTGGCGCGAAGGTGGCGTTTTCGGCTGGCTGCTTTTCGAGGTCCGCGACGGTGAGGTCCGACTCGGCAGCTTCGTCCCAATTCACCCCGACGGCGTCGTCTTTCACGGGCGCGAGGAAGAGAAGTTCACGGGTTTCATCCACGCCGGCCTTGGCGTCGACGAACTGGAGCTTCGCGGCGCCTGCGACCATCGGCTTGTACTCGGGCTCCGCGTCGCGCGCGGGCACGAAGAACTGCGGGACTTCGGGCGGCAGGACCGGCGCGGTGCTGCTCGCTTTTGGTTTCGTGGCTTCGGCCGCGGGCGCTTCCTGCTTGCGCTGCTCCATCAACTGCCTGATTTGCGGACGCGCCAGCGGACCTCGCAGGTACGAGAGCGTCCAGCGGGTTTCGAAGAGCACGGGTTCTTTCTCATGGACGTTGTTCATGAGGAAGACGCGTTTGCCGAGGCCCGCGAGAATCTGATCCATCTTCGAACGGTCGAACCCGCTGCCCGCTTGCGCCGCGGCGCCTTCGAGACCTTCCATCACCCGCGCTTTGTCCCGCTCGGTTTGCAGCCGCCCGATGAACCAGGTGCCCGTATTGGCGAGTCCCTTGTAATCGAGGTCGACAGGATTCTGCGTGGCGAGCACGACGCCGAGTCCAAAGGCGCGAGCTTGTTTCAGCAGCGTGAGGAGCGGCTTCTTTGACGGCGGGTTCGCGACGGGAGGGAAGTAGCCGAAGATCTCGTCCATGTACAGCAGAGCGCGCAGGCTCGTCGTACCGCTTTGCGCGCGGACCCAACTGAGCGTCTGATTCAGCAGCAGCGAGACGAAGAACATCCGCTCGGCGTCGCTCAAGTGCGCGATCGAGAGAATGGCGATGCGCGGCTTGCCCTGCGGCGTGAAGAGCAGTTGATCGACATCGAGCGGTACGCCCTGCAGCCACGCTTCGAAGCCCGGCGACGCGAGCAGGTTATTGAGCGACATCGCCAGCGCGAAGCGTTCCTTCTCCGGATAGAAGGCGTTGAGATCCATCACGCCGACTTTGCTGAATGGCGGCTTCTGAATCTGCGCGATGAGGAGGCCGAGGTCGAGGTCCTGCCCGTTGCGCCACGCGTTGTCGAGGATATTCGAGATGAGGACGTGCTCTTTGCTCTGCACCGGATCGGCGTCGATGCCGGCGATGCCGAGCAGGCTCGTGGTGGTCGCGGCGATGCGGTCCCGCAGCATTTCGCGGTCTTCGAGGATTTTCGCGTCCGGTGCTGCGAACGATTTGATGATCGAGATCGGAACGCCTGCATCGCTGCCGGGCGTGTAAATAGTGAAGTCCGCGGAATCGCGCAGGCGTTGGATGCGCGCGCCATCCTGTCCCCATTTCGCGAGGCCCTTGGACCAGAGGTCCGCCTGCTGGGCGGCGAAGGCGTCCGGCTCCATGCCCTGTGTGCGAGCCTCGTCCTCATTGATCCAGGGACGGAAGTCGTCACCGCCCAGATTGGGGAAGGTCAGCAACAGGTTCGCGAGATCGCCTTTGGGGTCGATGACCAGTGCGGGAATGCCGTCAATAGCGGCTTCTTCGAGGAGTCCAATGCAGAGGCCTGTCTTGCCGCTGCCCGTCATGCCCACGCAAACAGCGTGCGTGACGAGGTCTTTCGAATCGTATAAGAGGTACTCGTTGTTGTCTTTGCGCTTGCCTAAATAGAATACGCCCAGCTTCTCGAAATCGGCGGCCATGGATTCATTATGCTTCGTTCGAAAGCAACAGCGCGGCGATGCGAGCGGCGGCAGCGGAGAAGGGGTTCTGCAAGGCGAACTCCCGTGCGGCGACGCTCATGCGTGCGCGCAGCGGGGGATCGGCGAGGAGTTCGCGGATCGTGGCGGCAAGACGGTCCCGCGAGACAATGCGCCCGAAGTCATCGCGCATGATGTCGCGCGCGCCCTGGTGGTCGAGGCAGATGGCGGGGAGGCCGGCGTGCAACGCTTCCATCAGCGTGAGGCCGTAGCTTTCGTGACGCGACGGGAAGATGTAGAGGTCCGCGAGGCGGAAGAAGGCCTGCTTCTCAACCCCCGTGACGTGGCCGGGGAAGCGAACTTTGATGTGCGGCGGCATCGCGGCAGCGAGACGCTGGAGCTTGTCCCAGTGTTTGCGGCCCTGCATGAATGCGGGTTCACCGCAGATAATCACGGCAAGCGGATCGGGATAGTTGAGCAGTGCTTCGAGCAACTGGTCCTGGCCTTTTTCAGGCGATATCCGACTCAGGGTCAGTAATACCGGCTCTCCTTCCAGACCGAGATC
>CAZVKC010000037.1:71485-75356 GCA_964627455.1 uncultured Solibacteraceae bacterium
CCGCGTGCGTAGATGTCCGCAACATAGGCGACGACATCCACGTGATAGATGGTGAAGACGCGAAAGCCACGGGCGGCGAGGCGCGCGAAATCGGGACCTTCGGATACATCGTTGACCAGCACCGCCGTGTCCGCTGGATCGTAGTGATCGAGAATCTGCCGTGTCGACGCTTTTTCGAACTCGCGGCAGAACGCTGCGTATTCGCGTTCGGAATAGCGCACCAGCGCCTTGCCATCCGGCGCGCCCTGACCGAGAATCGAGGGCGTCAACAGATCGACACCGGCGCTAAATGGGGAGTTCGCCGTCCACTCGCGAACGAGTTGGTCGCAAACCGCGCCGCCACCGCCAAGCGGGACCTTCTGCGCTGCAAAACCGCCATGGGCGGCGGTGAAAACGACTTTCATCGGTAGCCGGTTCTTACTATCGGTACTGTAACTAACATGGTACCGACTGGACTGGAACCACCCCGAACGCGCGTGGTTAACTGGCAGTGGACGACAGTCGATGGATCTCGTTTACAGACTTGGAAATGATTCGGCGCCCGCCCGGCGGGGCTGCTTCACCGTGGGCGTTTGCCCGGTGGAAAGCGGCCCGCACGCATCCCGCATGGCAGCGGAACTGGCGATTCTCGCGGCGCGTGAGTCGCAAGCGCGGATCCTGATGGTGGAAACGACTCCCGTTTCGATCTGCGCGCCGGCGTTCGGACTCGGCCACGACGCTCCGGGCCTTGGCGAGATGCTCGCGCCTCCTCCGCATAACCGGTTCGACACCATTCATCCGACGCAAATCCCGAATCTCTTCGTGATGCCGTCCGGATCGTTGCGGCAGATGCCGACCAAACCGCAGATGGAATGGGTTCACTCGGTGCTGTCGCGGCACTTTCAAGGTATGGTGATCGAACTTCCGGCAATGGGAGAGTTGCGGGCGCGCGCCTTCTGCTCCGAGATTCCCAACGCGGTGGTTCTGGTGTCCCACGCAGGTTGCGGATCCTGGGCCGTGAAGCGCGCGGTGAAGCGCCTGCGGGCTGCGGACGTCAACCTGGTGGGATCCCGTATCGTTCGCTGAGCGCTACGGCCTTACGCCGCGAACCCGCCGTCTACGTTCAGATTCACGCCCGTGATGTACGACGCTTCCGGACTCGCCAGGAAAGCCACTGCGGCTGCGACTTCTTCCGGCCGGCCATAGCGGCCGAGCGCGGTCGCCGCACGCTGGATGTTGGCGAAGTCCGTCGTTTCCGGATTCATGTCGGTGTTGATCGGACCCGGCTGCACGTTGTTCACCGTGATGCCTTTCGGTCCGAGATCGCGGGCCCAACCCTGCGTGTAGAGCGCGACGGCCGCCTTCGTGGCAGCGTAGTCGGCAAGCCCCGGCCATGCGACCGTCTTACCGATCACCGATCCGATGTTGATGATGCGGCCACCCTCGGGAAGATGAGGAACGGCCGCGCGAACCGCAGTCAGGACCCCGCCCACGTTCACCGCGCGCTGGCGCGCCAAAGCCGCCTGATCCGCCGAAGCATCGCCGATTCCGCCCATCACGAAAACGCCTGCGTTATTGACAAGGATGTCGAGACGGCCAAACTGCGTCACGACCTTTTGGACGAGGCCTTCCACCTGATCCGGCTTGGACTGATCGGCCTGGAACGCCGCGCCTTTCACGCCCTTCGCCTGGATCTTCTTGACCACCTCGGCCGCTTTGTCCGCGGAACCGCTGTAGCTAATCGCGACATCCGCGCCGTCTGCCGCAAGCTTTTCCGCGATCGCTGCGCCAATGCCACGCGAACCTCCCGTGACCAGCGCGACCTTGCCTTTCAATTTCGAACTCATGTGGATGATTGCTCCTTTTGGTATTCTGTACTCATCGGTACAGATGTGACGTCCACGCAAAAGGATTCAACAAAAGGCAGGCCTCGCCAATTCAATGTCGACCGCGCGCTCGACGAAGCCTTGCGTGTGTTTTGGAGCAAGGGCTACGAAGGGGCGTCCCTGTCGGATCTCACCGAGGCAATGGGCATCAACCGGCCCAGCTTGTACGCGGCATTCGACGGCAAAGAGACGCTGTTTCGCAAGGCGCTCGAGAAGTATCTGCAGGGTCCTGCAACGTATGTGCAGCAGGCTCTGGCGGAACCTCGCGCAAAGGACGTCGCGCGACGTTTATTGGAAGGCGCAGCGCAGAATCTCACAGGCGATGGCCATCCGAAAGGCTGCCTGATGGTGCAGACGGCGTTAACGTGCGGTGAGGAATCCGCGGGCGTGCGGGATTTATTGCTCTCTCATCGCAGGGCGGGCGAGGCGGCGTTGCGAGACCGGTTTGAGCGGGCGCGAAAAGAGGGTGATTTGCCGCGCAGCGCAGATGCCGCCGCGCTAGCGAAGTATCTCACCACTGTTCTGTACGGCATCTCCGTGCATGCGACCGGGGGCGCGACTAAGAGAGATCTCCAGAAGGTCGTTGAGATCGCATTGCAGGCTTGGCCTGATTAAGAGGCGATTGCTTCCGTGAGGATCTTCGCCGTCATCGGCGCGTTGAGGATCCCGTTGCGATAGTGACCATACGCAAGCCAGATCTTGCGATCTTCGAACTGCCGCACGACCGGGTCGCCGTGTGCGCCGGGGCGGAAACCGATCCAGAAATCGACCGGCCAATCGGGGAGATCGGGAAAGACGCGGCGCGTCTCGATGTGCAGATCCTTCACGGCTTGTGGATCGATGTCACGGTTGAATCCCGCGTGCTCCGTGGTCGATCCCGCGATCACGTAGCCGCTGCGGCGCTGCAGCACGTAGTGATGCCCGTTGCGGTAGATGGGTCCGATGGCGCCGGGTTCCATCCAATAGCCGATGAGATGGCCTTTCACGGGAAACGTCGCCGGAGCCTCGGGCAGCAGGCGGCTGCTCCAAGCGCCGGCGGCCAAAACCACCCATCCAGCGGAAATCGTTTCGCCGCCCGCAGTGACGGCTCCTTCGGTGACGGTCGACACAGGAGCGTTTTCGATGAACCGTGCGCCCCGGCGCGTGGACGCTTCGCGAGCGGCTGCTACCACGTCGCGAGGATTCACCTGCGCGTCTTCCGGATAGACGACATGATCGGCTTCGATGCGTGACGGGATCCCGATCTTCGCCTGCGCCGCGGCGCGCCGCTGCAGTTCCGGCATGTCGCCGTATTCGCGCGAACCTGTGATCGAGAAGTCGATGGCGATGCCGCCGGAATCCGTCGTGAGTTCTTCGCAAAAGCCCGGGTACATCTTGAGACTTTCCACCGAAAGCCGCGCCCAATCGGACTCTCCCGTGACTTCTCCGCCCGGCGCCAGCATGCCAGCACCTGCCCAACTGGACTCGCCACCAATCTTTCCGGCATCCACCACCGTGACCTGCAAACCCGCTTGCGATAACCGCCAGGCGATCGAGCATCCGATGATGCCGCCACCTACGATCACCACGTCTGACGTCTTGTTCATTTCACTTCTCACGGTACCCTGAAACAAAGTGGAAGAAGAGGTTTTAGGGAAAGTTTACGACGGCCGGCTGATGCGCCGTCTGGTGCGATACATGCGTCCCTACGTGGGGACGATCGCTATTTCCATTGCGTTTCTGCTGACCCAGTCGGTGTGCCAGATCGCGGGTCCGCTGTTGACCAAGACCGCCATCGACAGGTACCTCGTGCCGTCGGGACGCGCCAAGTCGATCCTGGATCCGTGGCTGCCCTCGAACGCGTGGGAAGGCATTCTCTTCATCGCAACCCTCTATCTGTGCGTTGTGACGCTGTCTTTTCTGCTCGATTTCGCACAGACCTATCTGATGCAGTGGACCGGACAACGCGCGATGTTCGACCTGCGACGCGATTTGATGGCCAAGTTGCAGACGCTCGACGTTTCCTA
>CAZVKC010000037.1:75456-79812 GCA_964627455.1 uncultured Solibacteraceae bacterium
GCGCGGATCAATTCCTTCATGCAGGAACACGTCACCGGCATGCAGGTCTTGCAGATCTTCAACCGCGAAGAGAAAGCGCGCCAGGGCTTCGACGACGCGAACCGCGAGCACATGGAAGCGTTCAAAGACTCGATCATCGCGTATGGCTGGTTTTATCCGGTGGTCGAATTCCTCAGCATGCTGGCGCTGGCTTCAATCCTTGCATATGGCGGATATCAGATCCTCGGCGGCACGCTGTCGCTTGGCGTGCTCGTAGCGTTCTTCCAGTACGGACTCCGGTTTTTCCGCCCCATCCAGGACCTCAGCGAAAAGTACAACATCCTGCAATCTGCGATGGCTGCGTCGGACCGCATATTCAAGCTTCTAGATGAACCGGTGCGCGTGACGTCACCGGCGAATCCCAAGCCCTTCCCGTCGAAGCCTGCCACAGTGGAATTCGACGGCGTGTGGTTCGCGTACAAGGACGAGGAATGGGTCCTGCGGGATATGAGCTTCCGCATCGAACCCGGCGAGACCATTGCCGTGGTCGGCCACACCGGCGCGGGCAAGACGACGCTCACGAATCTGCTGCTGCGGTTTTACGACATCCAGAAAGGCTCGATTCGCATTGACGGCGTTGACATCCGCGAGTACGCGCTCGACGATCTGCGAAGGCACTTCAGCATCGTGCTGCAGGATCCATATCTGTTCACGGGCACCGTCGCAAGCAACATCCGGCTGGGAACCGCGAGCATCACGCAAACACAGATCGAGACGGCTGCCGATCGCGTGAACCTGCGCAACTATGTCGAGACGCTGCCGTCGAAGTTCGAACAGGAAGTGAAAGAGCGAGGCGCTGGATTCTCGACCGGCCAGAAACAACTCATCAGTTTCGCCCGCGCCCTGGCGCACGATCCCAACTTCCTCATTCTCGATGAAGCGACCTCCAGCGTCGACACCGAGACCGAACACAAGATCCGTGAAGCGCTGGAGCGTCTGATCGAAGGGCGAACCTCGATCGTCATCGCACACCGGCTTTCGACCATCCAGCGCGCCAACCGGATCTTCGTCCTGCACAAGGGGCAGTTGCGCGAGAGCGGGTCGCACCAGCAACTGCTGGCCGCCAAGGGACTATACTTCAAGCTGTATCAACTGCAGTACAAGGACCAGGAGATCCAGGTTCCGGCCGCAGTGACTTCGACGCAATGAAGATTTACTTTCTGCTCGCGGCGACATTCGCCGCATTCGCCCAATCGAAAAACGAGGCCCTGTACGAATCGAAACCTCTTACCGAAGTGAACAGCTTCACCGGGGAGATCGAAGGCCCGGCAGTGGACGGCAAGGGGAACATCTACGCAGTCAGTTTCGCGCGCAAACCTACGATCGGGCGCGTCACGCCGGACGGCAAGGCCGAGTTGTTTCTCGATATGCCCGGCGGCAGCGTCGCCAACGGCATTCGCTTCGACCGCAAGGGACGCATGTTCGTTGCTGACTACACGAAGCACAACGTGCTGCTGATCGACGTCGCAACGAAGAAGGTTTCGGTCTTTGCGCACAACGATCGCATGAACCAGCCCAACGATCTTGCGATCACCAAAGACGGCGACTTCTATGCGAGCGATCCGGACTGGAAGAATGGCGTGGGACAGATCTGGTTCATCAATCGCAAAGGCGAGACACGGATCGTTGCGCCGAACATGGGGACCACGAATGGGATCGACATCAGTCCCGACGGCAAGACGCTGTATGTGAACGAATCGGTGCAGCGCAAGATCTGGGCGTTCCGGATCCAGCGGGACGGCTCGCTCAGCGACAAGCGGCTGCTGATCGAGTTCCCCGACTTTGGTTTTGACGGCATGCGCATTGATGTCGACGGGAACCTGTACGCGACGCGCCACGGCAAGGGCGTGGTGGCGAAGATTTCGCCTGAGGGAAAGGTCCTGCGGGAGATTCCGGTGTTGGGATCCAAGCCCAGCAACATCTGCTTCGGCGGACCCGACGGACGTACGGCCTATGTGACCGAGATGGAAAAGGGCCGGCTCGTGCAGTTTCGCGTCGAACGCCCGGGACTCGAGTGGGTTCGCCGCCCGCGCAAGTAAGCCTCCCTACGAGAAGACCCGGTTTCGTGGAACCTTCGCCAGCGCAGCCTCCAGCGCCTTCAGCGAGAGCGGTTTAGCCAGGTAGTCGTTCATGCCGACGCGAAGACACCGTTCGCGGTCATCTTCCATGACACTGGCTGTGAGCGCGATGACCCAGATCGACCGCTTTGCACGGAAGGTTTGTGCGGCTTCAATCTCACGGATGCGGCGCGTCGCTTCCCATCCATCCAACATCGGCATATGGCAATCCATGAGGATGACGTCATAGGATTTCTTGGCGATCTGTTCCAAAACTTTTTCGCCATTTTCGACTGTGTCGACTTCGTGGCCCAGCCGTTGCGAAAACCCCGCGCCGACGCGTTGGTTGATGGGATTATCCTCGGCCAACAGGATTCGCAAGGGATTCGCGGCTGGAGTTTCCCGCGCCGGTTCTTCTGCGGCCGCCGGACCAACAGTGGGAAGAGGAATCGAGAACCAGAAGGTGGACCCTTCACCAGGCACGCTGCTCCATCCGAGTTCCCCGCCCATCAGCCCCACGAGCCGCTTCGATATCGTGAGGCCCAGTCCGGTTCCGCCATGAATCCGGGAGATCGAAACACTGCCTTGCACAAATGGTTCAAAGAGTCGCGCGCCGTCTTCGCGGGAAATCCCCAGGCCGGAATCGACAACCTCGAATTGGATCCGGTCCGAGGCCCCTCTCGTGACCGAGACACGCACCGCGCCGTGATCCGTGAATTTCACCGCATTCGACGTCAGGTTGAGAAGCACTTGCGATAGACGCACGGGATCGCCCAGCACCCATTCGGGGACCTGTGTATCGACCTGCAGATGAAGGTCGACGCCTTTGGCCGCCGCAATGGGACGCAGCGTGCTGACCGCGGTCTGCACTGTCGCAGGAAGTGACAACCCAATGTGTTCGATCGCGACGGCGCCGGCTTCGAGTTTGGATAGATCGAGGATGTCGTTGAGGATCTTCTGCAGGTTTCGGCCGGATTGCCGGATCAACTCCGCCATTTCCCGCTGTTCCTGTCCAAGGCGCGAATCCAGCAGCAGTTCCGTCAATCCAAGCACACCGTTGACGGGTGTCCGGATCTCGTGGCTCATCACCGCCAGAAAGTCGCTCTTGGCTCGATTGGCCTCGACAGCCTCTCGGCGGGATTGCCGTAGACGCCAGGCCAGAATGGCGAGCATCACCAAGAACAGTGACATCAACCAGGTCAACCGGACCAGGTACTCATTCTTCGCTTCCGTGTCGAGCAGGGACTCGACGACCGAACCCTCGCCACTGAACCCCATCCGCCAGCGGCTGAATGCGCCATCCAACTCTCCCCGTCTCGCGACTTCGACGATCCCGCGCCGAAGCCGCTTCGCAGCGGATTCGTATGTGCGGTTGCTCATGATGCCCATGTCGAGCGCCGGCCCAGGAACCGGACTCGATGAAAGCGCCACCCCGTCGCATTCCCGGGGGCGGCTCAGCAGCATCCCGTTCATGACCTGAGTTTCAAGAACTCCGGCATCGACTCGCCTGGCGCATACGGCCCTCAGAAGATCCTCGCGGTCAAAGATTGGGATCCGTTCCGCCTTTGGATAGCGGCTGGCCATCATGCCCTGGAAGAACGGCGTGCCGCCTGCGCCCAGCCGGAACGGAACGGTATCCGGATCGAATCTCGCATCATCCCGGCGGACCAGCCACAACCCGGTCTGCATCCAGGTATCCGAAATGTAGAATTCCGCGCGACGCTCCGGAGTGGAGACGACAAGCGGCCAGAGGTCCGCGGCGCCGTTACGAATCGCTTCGTCCGGGCCCTCCGGAAGGTAGCGCCAATCCAGGCGAACTCCTGTCACCCGGGCGGCCGCGTTCAGCACATCAATGCTGAATCCGGTTGGAGGCTGCCCTGCAGTATGCACCTGAAAGGGCGGATTGTGATTATAGCCAATACGAAATGCCTGACCGCGGCCATTCGGGACGGAATCGTGCAGCCGCCACCATGCCAAACCGCCTGCAATGAGCAGGGCGCCGCTGGCGGCATAAGGCAGTATCGTTCGAACGCGAAGGGGCATTCTCCGAACCTAATAACTCGCCTGTTGTTGCCAGATTACTTAGATTATCGACAATTCGAAACAAACTTATAGCTCCAACCATAACTCCATCGCCGAGGCCGGGGCGGCTCCGGCATGGCGCGCCACGACTTTCCCGTCGCGGAATACCAGGAAGTTCGGGATCGCTTGAATTGAAAAACGCGCCGCCAAATCGGGCTGCAGTTCGGTGTCGACTTTC
>CAZVKC010000038.1:0-62102 GCA_964627455.1 uncultured Solibacteraceae bacterium
ACCTCCCCGGACTGGCAACAGGGCCTGGGAAGAGTACCGGCAGGCGCACCCGGACGGCTAGAGTTACTCGGGCTTCTGCTATCACTATCAGCATTGGAAACGGCAGCAGGATCTGGTGCTGCGCCAGAATCACCGGCCAGGCGAGAAGATGTTCGTCGACTGGGCCGGCGACACGCTGAAGATCTACGACTCGCACACCGGAGCTGGCCGTGCCGGGCGCCAGCAGCTACACCTGCGCCGAAGCCACCCGCACGCAACAGCCGGAGGACTGGATCGCGGCGCCACACGCGGGCGCTGGAGTTCTCTGGAGGGGCGCCGGAACCAGCAATGGGCACTGCACTACTCGGTGGGCGTGCTGCCCGCCCGGCCGTGCCAAGGCCAGTTGGCGCGAGAACGTGGTTTGCGGGCGAAGTGATATCATCTAGTGTTTCGATTTGAATTGACCATGGCTGCCCCAAATCAAACTTCCACCACCACAACCACCTCCTCCTCCCCTACCAGGCGTGGATTCCTGACCAGTGTCGTTGCGGCTGCTGCTGCGGCGCCGCTGCTGTCGCCGGCATCCGCTGCCGCTGCCCAGGGCGGGAGCCCCGGCACGTCGGATCTCAAACTCGGCGTGGCGAGCTATTCGCTGCGGGCGTTTTCCCGCCGTGTGGCGATCGCACACACGAAGCGGATGGGCGTGCAGTACCTCAACATCAAGGACTTTCATTTGCCGATGAACCTCCCTGTCGAGGAACTGAAGAAGGCTCGTGCGGAATTCGACAAGGCGGGACTCACCATCACCGGGGGCGGGACTGTTTCCTTCCTGAACGACGATGAGGCCGAGATTCGCGCGAAGTTCGAGTACGCCAAGAACGGTGGACTGCCGATGATGGTGGCGGCTCCGACGGCCGTGACGCTGCCGAAGCTCGAGAAGTACGTGAAAGAGTACAACATCAAGATCGCCGTGCATAACCATGGTCCCGAGGATAAGCACTTCCCGAATCCGCAGAGCATCCTGGGGATGGTGAAGAACATGGATCCGCGAATCGGGTTGTGCTGCGACCTGGGACATGCCGTGCGCACGGGCGTCGATATCGTGGAGACCGTACGGATGTGCGGGTCGCGGCTGCTCGATATGCACATCAAGGATCTGACGGATTTCACCAAGGCGAGCAGCCAGGTTCCGGTCGGGGAAGGGAAGATGCCGGTCGTGGCGATCTTCAAGGAACTGAAGCGGATGAACTACCAGGGCGCGGTGATGCTCGAGTACGAGATCGAAGAGGAGAATCCGATCGCCGGGATGCAGCGCAGCTTCTCTTACATGAGGGGCGTGCTCGCCGGTTTGCACGGCTAGGCGGCGACCGGTTACACTCCGAGGCCGTTGCATTATCCACTTGGATCACCGCGTTATCCCGATGATTCCATGGAGCCCCCGCGACTGGCGGCAACATGTTGATTCCGGGCTCATTTGCCAATGGAATCCCGCGTGTACAGAGTGAACCAACGGCCATGAGAAGGACCTTGCCGCAGAGAACGCTCCTGCTTTGCATGAACTTGCTTTCGCCGGCCCATCCGCCGCTTGCTCTGGCAACCGCCGCCATCATCGTGGCGACGGTGCGGAGGATGGGATGAGATTCCTGCTGCATTTGGCGATGGCCTCGATTTGGGTCCTGAGCGCTGCGGAGACTCAGGTTTATGTCGACCTGTCGGGCGATTGGACGCGCTACGAAGATGGCGTTGCAGCGCGGCCGTTCCGGCTCCCCACCACGACGGTTGCCGTGCGCACCAGCGACAAGCCATTCCGGCTCGAGCGAGCGGTTACGCTGCCGGACACGGGGCTACGCGGTCTCGCGATCCTGATGATGCCGCTGAGCCGGCCTTATGTCATTCGGGTGAATGGCGCGCCGATCGGCGGCCAGGGAATCCCGGACTCGTGGTTGAGTCCGACACATGAACCCGTCGTCCTGCCCGTGCCCGACGGCCTGCTTCATCCAGGCGACAACCGCATCGAAATCGAAGTTGGCCGGACTCGCATGTTCTTCCGCGGGCAGGGCCGTTTGCCGGACGGCGGACCGCTGCTGGGGAGCGAGACTGTACTGCGCCCCATCGCGGAAGGGCGGATCCGCACCCGGCAATTGCGTTTCGTCTACCTGCCCGTCAATTGCGGACTGCAGTTGTTGTTCGCGGCGATCCTGTGGGCGATGAGCCGGGGCAGCCGGTATCGGGGTCCACTGCGGCTGATGGCGCTGTTCTTTTTTCTGCAGGTCTTGCTGTTCGACGCCGTGCTTACGTTCGAATACTATGCCGGCCTGAGTCCCGCGATCTGGGATCTTTTGTTGCCGTTCGATTCCTTCTGGGCAGCGGCGCTGTTAACCGAAACCGCATTGGCGCTCGGTGGGGTTTCCTTGCCGCTCGTCGTTCGCCTCGGCTACTACGTGTTGGTCGCGATCCTGGGCGCGACCGACGGGTACTACAATGCGCCGCGTCTTTGGATCCCGGTTGCCGTGGATGCGTGGCTGCTCTGGAAGGTCCTCCCCACTCGACGGCCACTGGCCATACGCTATCTGGCATTGTTGCTGGGCTATGGCTTGATTCAAGCCGGCCTGCTGCCGCCGATCGAATTGCCGCCGTTATTGACCCTGGGACCACTC
Source organism: uncultured Solibacteraceae bacterium (assembly GCA_964627455.1). GTDB lineage: Bacteria > Acidobacteriota > Terriglobia > Bryobacterales > Bryobacteraceae > F-183. The sequence continues at coordinate 2,637 of CAZVKC010000038.1, forward strand.
TCGATGCACATCGTCCCCGGCTACCGCATTGCGATCGGCCTGCTTTTCATCCTGTTCATGGCGCGTCAGGCCGCCCAGGATCGCAGCGAGCGCGAGCGCCTCGCGAGTGAACTCGAAGCTGCGCGCGCCATGCAGCAGTTGCTGCTTCCCAAAGCGGAAGCGCCAGGAGTGGAAGCGGTCTATCAGCCCGCGGCGGAAGTCGGCGGCGACTTCTATTACGTGGAACCCCAAGCCGACGGCGCACTGCTCGTAGTGGTGGGCGATGTCAGCGGCAAAGGCCTGAAAGCCGCGATGCTCGTGTCGATGTTGATCGGAGCACTGCGGCGTGATCGCCCGGCGTCGCCCGGCGAGGTGCTGGCGGGGTTGAACGAGACCCTGGTCGGTTATGCGGGAGGCGGTTTTGTGACGTGCTGTTGCGCGCGGTTTGGGCCGGACGGTTCGGTCGTGGCCGCCAATGCCGGGCATCCGCCGCCGTACGTGGATGGCCGCGAAATCGAGGTGGCCGCAGGCCTTCCGCTCGGCGTCGTGAGTGGGGCGGCGTATGAGGAGTCGCGAATGGCGGGCGAATACGTCACCTTTGTCTCCGACGGCGTCATCGAAGCCGAGAATGCACAACGCGAACTCTTCGGGTTCGAGCGCACGCGGGAGATTTCGACGAAGTCCGCTGCAGAGATCGCCGAAGCAGCGCGGACCTGGGGCCAGAACGACGACATCACGGTGGTTACGGTTGTGCGGAGGCGGGGATGAAGCGATTGTGGCTTGCCTTGGCGTTCGCGCTGCTGCTGCCGGCGCAGGAGATCACAACCGGAATCCTCGGCGGCGTCGCTCCTCTGGACGGCGTCTGGAAGCAGCAGACCGGCGATGATCCGGCATGGGCAAGCCCGGCTTACGACGATTCGGCATGGACCAGCGTCACCATGCCGGAACCGGTTACGCGAGGTCCGCGCGGCATCACCTGGTATCGAGTGCGGATCCGGCTGGCCGAACCGCTGCCGGACCAGCCGGTATTCGTCCTGATCGGACCGCGGTTCCCCGCCTATGAACTCTATGCCAACGGAGAGCGGATCGGCAATTTCGGCGGGCCGCTGGAATCCTGGGGATCCCAACGTTACGCGCAACCTGCCCATTTCCGGCTCCCGCGCGCGAGGTCCATCCTGCTTGCGATACGCGCTGCCGACTGGCATCTGCCCATGGGCTCTCAATCGGCGCCGGCGGCGGCCGGCCGGTCGTTCGTAGGGACCGAAGCCGAGATCGCGAATCAGGAGTCCGCCTGGCGCCTGCAACGATACCAGCGCAATGAACCCATCCGGCTGGTCTGCCTGATGTTGCTCGGCGCCGCCGGCTACTTCGCGGCGCTGGCCTTGTGGCGGCGGCGGAACTACGAGTACCTGCTGATCGGCCTTTTCGTGGGCGCCAACTCCTTCTTTCGCCTGCTGCAAGCCGCGCCGGAATGGCTCGGCAGCCCGAATCGCCTGACCGCCAGTTATGCCGCTGCTTTGCTGTCTCTCTCCGAGTATCCCTGGCTGATTCTGTTGGTTTGCATCCTGCTGGGCGCCCGGCCGAACTGGCGGACGTGGACGTTCTGCGCGCTCGGGATGCCGGCCGTTGTCACGATGTTCCCTCCTGTCGCGGTCCACGCCGATGCTCTGTCACCCGGGATCCTCACCGCACTGGTGGTGATCGCGACCGCTTCCGAGGGGCTCATCTATTTCGATTTGGCCCGCCGGGCGCCGCCACATGAGGAATCGCACTGGCCGACGCACCTTGCCGTGGGCGTGTTCATCGGGTCGAACGTTGTCTTCTACGCGCTGCAGCTTTCCGGCGGCATATTGGGCGGCGACATGATGAGCGCAACCGAGATTGCACTGCGCTCCGCGATCCTGATCTTCGTCTTCGCAATGGGCATCATTCTCAGCCAGCGATCGGCCCGAGCGGATCGACAGCAAGGCCGTTTGCGCCAGGAACTGGCTGCGGCGGGAGAAGTCCAGCGGCTGTTGCTGTCGGGAGAGCCCGAGGCAACGGGCGGATTCACTGTGTCGCCGGTGTATCTGCCGGCTGCCGAAGTAGGTGGCGATTTCTTCCATGTCCGCGCCCTGCCGCACGGGGAACTGATGGTTCTCGTAGGCGACGTCAGCGGCAAGGGGATGCGGGCGGCGCTGCTGGTGTCGGCCGTCATCGGCGTGCTTCGCCGCGAAACATCGTCCTCGCCGGGAGAAGTGATGGCTGCTTTGAACCGGGCGATCCACGGCCAGACCGGTGGTGGATTCATCACCTGCTGCTGCGCGCGGTTTGCGGCCGATGGCTCGGTGACGCTTGCCAATGCCGGGCATCCGGCGCCGTACTGCGATGGCGTGGAGGTGGACGCGCCGGCGGGGTTGCCTCTGGGAGTGCTTGCCGGGTCCGAGTATGAAGAGTTTGTCTTTGCGGGTGGAGACTGGGCGTTCGTAACTGACGGAGTGGTGGAAGCAGCAAACTCGACCGGCGAGTTGTTCGGGTTTGAACGGACACGCGAGATCTCCACGAAGCCGGCTGCCGAAATCGCCGAAGCCGCCCGAGCCTGGGGACAAACCGACGACATTACGGTGGTCACGGTCAGGAGAGCAATCGCGTGAGACGCTTGCTGCCGTTGCTTTTCGTTGCTGTCGTTGGCCTCGCGCAGACGCCTCTCACCGGCTGGCGTCAGCACTCCGGAGATGATCCGAGTTATGCAGCCCCTTCCTTCGATGACGCCTCCTGGCGGACGGTTCCCACTCTCGCGCACCAGAGTTCCGGCATTATCTGGCACCGGTTGCGGCTGGAGAATCCGAATCCGGGATCGCACCTGGTGATCGGATCTTTCGCTTCTGCCTATGAAGTCTGGATCGACGGGAAACTGGCCGGCCGCTTTGGCGAGTTCTCCGTGACAGGCTGGCGCGTCCCCCGTCCGATGGTGTTCCGTCTTCCGCCCGAGGTGCGGACGATTGCTGTTCGATCGGGAATGGGTTATGGCGAGGGTCCGGCCGCCGAGGCATGGATCGGATCGCAAGCGTTCGCCGAAGCAAAGGCCGCCTCCGAGGAACTGGGCCGATGGCAGGCGCTGCTCTCGATGCACTTTCTGTGTGCCGCACTGCTCGTTGGATCGTTATTCTTCCTCGGGACGCCGTTGTATGGACGTTCCGGCCCGGAATACTTCTGGTGTGGCCTGTATCTGCTGTTCGGCGCGGGCAATCGCGTGGTCCTCTATTTTCCGGAGTACCTCGGAATCGAGACGCAGTTTGCTGTACACGCCGCGCTCTTTCTCGTTGCTACGCCACAAACCACGATTCTATGGAGCCGCTTCTGCCTGACCCTGCTGGGCGGCCGCCTGGGTTGGCCATCGTGGCTCTGCATTGCCGTGACCTGGATGGTGTTCGGCGGCGCTCTGGTGACGGGCCTACATCCCTCGCTGGTCGGCGCTTCCTACGTGATGACGAATCTCGTGGAAGTAATCGCCTTCGCCGATATCGTCCGGTCGAACCGGTGGCGCGTGCTGCCGGAACTGCGCACGCTGACCCTCATGATTGGGATCTTCATGGCGACGAGCGTTTCGTTTGGCGTCCTGACCGGGTTGGGACTGACGGCGCTGCCCACGATGAGCCTGGTGAATCTCGCGCTGCGCTTTCCGATCCTGCTGTTCATGTTCGCGATGGGGATCCTCTTGAGCCAGCGCTCGGCGCGCCTCGAACGGGAACAGATCCGTTTGCAGCACGAGCTGGCGGCGGCCGGAGAGATGCAAACCCTGCTGTGGCCGCCCAGGATCCCAGGCATCGAACCCGTTTATCTCCCCGCCGCAGAGGTGGGCGGCGACTTTTATCAGGCGATGGAGCATGCCGACGGCTCTCGACTCCTGCTGGTGGGAGACGTGAGCGGCAAAGGCTTGCGTGCCGCGATGCTGGTCTCGGTCGCGATCGGCATCCTCCGCCGTGAGCCTTCCTCTTCACCGGCCGCCATCCTGCGCGCGTTGAATGATGGACTCGCAGGTCACACCGGCGGCGGATTCGTGACGTGCTGCTGCGCGCGTTTTGCCGCCGATGGTTCGGTGACGATCGCCAATGCAGGCCACCCGTCGCCGTATCGCGATGGTGTCGAAGTGGATGTACCCGCGGGCTTGCCGCTGGGAGTACTTGCGGGTTCCGAGTATGAGGAGGTTGTCTTCGCAGGCGGAGATTGGGCATTCGTGACGGATGGGGTGGTGGAAGCTGCGAACGCGAAGGGCGAGTTGTTTGGCTTTGAACGGACGCGGGAGATTTCGGGGAGGTCCGCGGCGGAGATTGCGGAAGCCGCGCGCGCCTGGGGCCAGAATGACGACATCACAGTGGTCACCGTGCGGAGGCAGGCATGATCCGGTCGATCGCGATCAGCGCAATTCTGGTCATGCAGCCGCTGGCGGCGCAGATCGTGAAAGCAGACCATTGCGTCCATCAGTCCGGTGACAATCCGGATTGGGCTCGCCCCGGCTTCGACGACCGTCAATGGAGCAGCCAGTTCCCTGCCATTGGCAGCCCCTACGTCTGGACGCGCTATACGCTTGATCTGAAATCCCTGCCGCGCACCGGCCCGATCGAGATCGGGGTCGATTCGCTGGTTCCCTGGGAACTGTTCGTCGATGGCGAACCCGCCGGATCGTTCGGCGACATCCACAGCGGCTTTGCATCGACCATGAGCCAGCAACACAGGCCACTGCCCGCCGCCGCGGTGGGCCACGAAACCCTGGTCGTGGCGTTGCGCCTGCTTCCGGGACGCACGAGGAGATCTCCAAATCCGCCGGCCGTTACGGCTGGAGTCCGAGACTCTCTCCTCCTCGACTACTCGGAACGGGTTGCGGCCTCCTGGAGGCAGCAATGGCCCTCCCGGCTGGGAGATACCTGCAACATCGTCATCGGAATCGCTCTGCTCTTCCTGTTCATGTTTTCGGGCGGTGCGGGCCAGCAGCAGCGGGAACTTCTTTGGATCGGCCTGTTAAGCCTCTTTTATGGCATCGAGGGCTTACAGGTTTCTTCCTCGACTCTGCTCGATTATCCGTATGGGATTTTTCTTCTTTTGAATCGGTTGGCGGACGCGGTTACGACGTGGGCGGGGCCGAGAATCTTTTTTTCGCTTGTGGGCCGGCCGCTACCCCCTTTCTTCCTGCTGATCACAGCCGCCACGATCGCCATGGATCTCGGCATGACCACGATGATCCTGTTGGCTCCCCTGGATGTCGCGCAGAGCGTCGCCGCATGGGATCTGTCTCAAATCATTGCCTTGATGGCGGCGCCCTGGTGTCTGGCTCCGCTCGTGGCGTTCTGGCCTCTTCGTCAGATTCCGAATCAGCTTCGCTTGTTCTGTGGCTTGAGCCTTGTGTGGTCCGTTGGGAATCTGGCGATCGTGGCGCCCCAATTGCCAATTCTTCGGGAAGTGGATGGGTTCCGCGTCGCGGGATCCAATTTCTACGGAATCTCGGCCATTCCCGTGCTCCTCGGCATGGTCGTCGTCATTGCACAGCGCCACAGGCAGGTCGCGTTAGAGCGCGCCGAACTGCAGGGCGAGATGAAATCCGCGCAGGAGGTACAGCGGTTGCTCACCTCTTCGACTGTCGACGCAGCGCCGTGGGCCGCGGTCGAGGTAGCGTATCTTCCTGCAAAAGAAGTCGGAGGCGACTTCTACTTCTGCCGCCAGACCACAGAGGGACAGTTGATCGCAGTGGGTGACGTCAGCGGCAAAGGACTCCGCGCCGCCATGCTTGCCTCCGTGGCGCTGGGAGCACTTCGGCATTCGGAGACAAGTTCGCCGGGCCGTTTGCTTCAAGGCCTAAACCGCTCGCTTCAAGGCCAGACCGGTGGTGGCTTCGTCACCTGCTGCGCCGCCTTGCTGCGGAACGACGGCCGGCTGGTCGTCGCCAACGCCGGACATCCGCCGCCGTATGTGGGAGGACGCGAGTTTGCCGTGGAATCCGGCCTACCGTTGGGCATCGTGGCGGATGGCGCCTACGGGGAGACGTCGAGTATTGGCGAGGAGAGCATCACCCTGGTTTCAGACGGCGTGGTGGAGGCGGAGAACGCGCAACGCGAGTTGTTTGGCTTCGATCGCACGCGCGAGATCTCGATGAAGTCCGCCAGTGAAATCGCGGAGGCTGCTCGCGCCTGGGGCCAGAACGACGACATCACCGTGGTCACCGTTGTGCGGAGGATGGGATGAAGATCCACCTCGTTGCGCTACTGGCACTGATGATCGCCGGAGGATCCGCCGCGGGTCAGGAACCCTCGCTGCAACTCGACGTCGCGAGGGGCTGGCGCCTCGCAACAACCGATGACCCGCGCTTCGCGGATCCGGGGTTCGACGATGCTTCGTGGCGCGAGCTTCGTTTCCCCTTGCCTCCTCTGCCGCCGGGCGAGAACCCCTTCGGCGTGTCGCAAGGATGGGTCTGGCTCAGAAAGCCGGTCGCCGTGCCGGAATGGGCAGCCCGCAAAGAAGGATTCACGCTGACGCTCGGCAGTTTCGCCGAAGTCTATGAGGTCTACGCCGGCGGCGTGAAGGTTGGAAGCGCCGGCAGTCCGCGATTGACCGAAACGTACGTTGCGCGGCCGCGGACCTTCATCATTCCGGCCTCCGCGATCCGGTCAGGCCGCCTCGTGCTGGCGCTCCGCGTCTGGTGCTCCCGATTCTTCGGACCTCCTGCCCTGGCCGTCAGCGGCGTGCCGGATCGCGGACCCTACCTGTTGACGGACTCCGCCAGCGCCCCGGCCCAACCCGGCGAGCATTCCCTGCGCGAGCGGCAGCAGAGCAAGACCATCGATTTCGCCATCAGCCTCGTCCTCCTGATGCTGGTCCTGCTTCTGGTCTCGGGTTGGCTCCTGGCGCGCAAACAGCATTCCGGATTGATCTGGTTCGCTGGATTCCTGGTCGGCGAGGCCCTCACGAGTCTTTGGATCACGCTGGCGATCGCCGCGGACTGGCCCCAGGCCACGACGCAGATTGCCGGCAACCTGCTGGGACTGAGCGCGCTGTGCCTCGCCCAGTGGGCGCTGGCGGAAATCGGGGTTCGCGCCGGCTGGCGGCTGCATCTCATCACCGCGTTCCCGCTGCTGATGCAGATGCTGTACAACGCTTCCGGGCAGCCGTTCGATTTCGTGTGGATCGTCAGCGCGATTTCTCTTCTGCAGACCAGCCTGGCCATCATCACGGGACGCAGCGCTCTGTCGGCATGGCGGGAAAAGCGGAACCCACAGGCATGGCGTCTCGCCGGAGTCGCCGCGTTTCTGTTACTGCAAACACAGAATGTGCCGTCCCCTTGGGCCATTCTGGCGCCGGCCATCACACCGCTGGGATCGATCTCTCTCTACAGCGTGGCGACGGTACTGGTCAGCAGTGTTCTCACCGCGGCCGTGATTCTCGGCCTCGGCGCCACGCATCAGCGGCTGGCGAGCGAACTCGAGGCGGCGCGCGCCGTACAGCAGTTGCTCCTGCCACGATCGATGCGCCGGGAGGTCGAAGCCGTCTATCTGCCCGCCTCGGAAGTGGGTGGCGATTTCTACTTCACTGAACCCGCGGACGGCGGCCTGTTGGTCGTGGTCGGAGACGTGAGCGGCAAAGGCCTGAAAGCAGCGATGATCGTATCCGTGCTCCTGGGCGCTCTGCGTGCGCGGCGCTCGAACCGGCCGGCTGCGACGCTGGCGGAGTTGAATCGAGTCGCGGTGGCTACGCTATCCGGTAACGGATTCGTGACCGCCGTAGCCGCCTGGATCGAGAAGGATCGGGTCACCGTCGCAAACGCGGGAAATCCGGCTCCCTACTCTGCTGGCGCGGAACTGCCTGTCGAATCCGGATTGCCTCTGGGCGTCGTGCCGGAGATCGAATACGCGCAGTGCGAATTCGCCCGTCCGGAGCAGTTGACCTTCGTCTCGGACGGTGTCGTGGAAGCAGCCAGCGCGGCAGGCGAGTTGTTCGGCTTCGACCGCACACGGGAGGTCTCGGCGCATTCGGCGCGGGAGATCGCGGAAGCCGCCCGCGCCTGGGGCCAGAACGACGACATCACCGTCGTGACCGTGCGGACGAGCGCCTGAACCCCGTGCGTTACTTCAGATAGTCGAAGAGATTGCTGCGGTTGGTGAACTGGGCCCGGGATTGGAGGGCCGCCTGTTGCTGGAGTTGCGCCTGCTGCAACTCGAGGATCGCCTGCGTGGCGTCGGTGTTCTCGATGTCCGCGATTTCGGTGGTCACGTCGAGTTCGAGTTTCTTGCCGTATTCGACTGCCTCGGTGACCTTGTTCTGCGAAGCGCCGTAGTAGGCAAGCATGCGCTCGAGATAGGGCGCGGCGGAAGCCATCCGGTCGAGAGCGGTCGAGATCGCCGTGTCGTCATTGGCGAGCAGCGCGGAACGAAGGCTGGTCAGCGTCTGAAAGACGCTCGTGTTCGGATCGGCGGAGTCGAAGATTTCGGCGGCGGTTTTGCTGATCGTGAAACGCGAGCCATTGGGATGTTGGATTTCGCGCGTGTTTGTCGTGCCGCCGGCATAGGCCGGGATCGGCGGCGTCTGAGTGAGGTCGATCGAGTATGGAGCGGTCAGATCCTTGTCGCCGGAGAAGATGAAGCGGCCCTCGATGGTGGTGCGGCTGATGCCGACGAGTTGCTCCATGATGGAGCCGACTTCGGTGGCGAGTGTGGCGCGCGTGTCGGCGGTTTGCGTCGAATTGGCGCCTTGGGTCCCGAGGACGCGGGCGCGTTCGAAGGCGGAACTCGCCTGGCTGATGGCTTTTTCGGCGGCGTTTACCTCGGCCTGCACGCGGGTCAGGTTCGCGTTGGACTGTTTGGCGGCGGACAACGAGGCTCGCGCCGCAAGCAGCGACGAGATCTGATCGGGATCATCGGACACCCTCGTGATCCGCTTGCCGGAGGCAAGTTGTTGCTGCGCCCTCTCCATGCGCCGCTGGATGTTATTCACCGTGGAAAGGAACAGGGAGTTGGATGCGTCGAGGTTGGTCAGCATGGCGGTTAATGAAGCATGTTGAGGGCGGTTTGGGTCAGTTCGTTGATGACCCGGAAAAGTTCGGCCGAGGCCTGGTAGGCGCGCTGGAACTGGACGAGTTCGGCGGCCGAGGCGTTGAGGTCGACCCCGGATAACTCGTCGCGGTAGCTGCGGGCCTGGGCGAGGAGGGATTCGCCGGTGTCGGCATTGTTCTTTGCCGATGACAGGTCCCGGCCGAAATTCGCGCCGAGCGCACCGTAGTATTCGCTGAAGCTGAGACCGTTGATGGTCTTGGCGGTGGAGAGCGCGGCGAAGTTGAGGGCGTTGCCATTGCCGCCGGGCGCGGTGGTCAGTGCGGCGGCAAGATCGTCAGGGGTCAGGTTTGTGACGGCGAGCGTGACGGCCTCTCCCTTCGTCGAGTCATAGGCGAAGATGTCTCCGGTGGGGGGCGTACCGGCCGGTGTCAGGCCGGAACGCTGGACCTGGTTGACCTGATCGGCGAATCCTTTGGCGAGGGTGTTCAACTGCGTCATGTAGCCCGGCAACAGCGTGTTTCGCTCGTTGAGCAGGGCTCCCAGTTTGCCGTCCACGATCTGGCCTGTAATATCGCGGCCGTCCGAGTCGAGGATCGCCGTCGAGGTGTTGGACGGATCGGCCGAGATCTTCCATTGGGATTCCCCGACAAGCATCGGCGTGCGTCCGCTGAGGTAGACGTTCACGGTGCCGTCGGGCTGGAAGATCGGTTGGACGCTGGCGTATTGCGACAGCTCTTCGAGGGTCGAGTAAACCATCGCGTCGAGGCCGGCGTCGTGGCTCGCGGTGGAATTGAGGCGGCGCTGGATGTTGATCTGCTGCAGCCGTTCGATGCGCGAGTTGATGCTATCGACCGAATCGCGAATCTGCGAATCGGCCTGTGCGGATACCTTGGCCAGTTCGGTGGCCGATTGATTGAAACTTTGCGCCGTGGCGGCGGCCTGGTCGATGACCGCCTGCCGGGCCAGTTTGTTGTTGGGGTTGACGCTCAACTGGGAAAACGAGTTGAAGAACTTCGAGAGCGACGAGGGGATCGAGTAATCCGAGTTGAGATTGAAGATCCTTTCGGCGCGCGAGAGATCGGTTTTGAGCTGGGACGCGTAGTTGAGGGTTCCCTGCTGATCCCGGACGGCGGTTTCTGCATACGTCGAGCGGCTGTCCTGCAATGATCCCGGCCGGATGCCGCCCGGAAGCCCGGCTTCGACATTGAACGGATTGTTGATGATCGTCGCGCGCTGGCGGGACCACCCCGGCGTGTAGACGTTGGTGACGTTGTTCTGGATGGTCTGTAGCGCCCGGTCGAAGGCTCGTTGCGCCGCCGCGGCGTTCACCAGCGAGATGGAGAGGTTGCCCATGGATCAGCCTGCTTCTTCGACCGAGGCAGTGCGCGCTGCGCCTGCCCATTGCGCCGGGGCGCCTGTAACGTCGTATGCGCTGGCTCCGGTTTCATCGAGAGGCCCCGCAAGACGGTACCATCCGGCCTGCAGCTTGCGGGCGTTCTCAAACAGCGGTTCGATCTGGCGGATTTGCGCCTGGATGCCCGTGACGCCGGCCAGGGCCGACTCGCGGTCGGCGCCGGAAGAAGGGAATTGACCGATCCAGTCCTCGAGACCGCGCACTGCCGATTCCAGATGCTCCAGCATCCGGGCGCTGCTTGCGGGGGAAGTGGACGGATGGAGGAGATGACCCCGAACCGCGTCGAGGTCCTCGCGGATCCGGTGCAGAGGCTGACGATTGCTCATGCCGTCATGAACTCCTGGATCATCTTCCGGCTGAGTGCTCCGGCATCGACACGGTAGGATCCCTCCGTCACCGACTTCTCAATTGCCCGCACCGATTGCACCCGGGCGGGATCCTCCACACTGAGGTCCCGTAATGCCGCACCCAGGTTCGAAAGCTGGACCCGGTCCGAATGACCGTCGAGCCGGGAACGGCTGCTCCCCTCGCTTCCGGACGTTTGGGTCACCCCGGACGACTGCTGCAATGCGTTCGCAGATACCTGAGACAGGAGTGGGTTGTCGATTTTCATAGTCGCCTCGATGGTCTTATCGGAGAGAGGTAGGGAGATTTGAGAGGAGTAATCGAATTTACAAACTTTTACAGTGTGCGCCTGTCCTCTTGATTAACACTGTTAAGAGGCGGAGAGACGTTCCTTGTGGGACCTCGCTGAACGTGTCTTCGCTCTTTGTCCGAACTCTCAGTCCGAATCCGGCGTAACGCCTAGCATGAGGAAGACCGCTATATGAAGTCCTGGTCACACTACCGTTTTGCAGCCTGTCTCCTGGGCGGCGCCGCCACGCTGGCGTTCGGAGCCCCATCCACCAACGTCACCTTCTATAAAGAGGTCCTGCCGGTTTTGCAGAAAAACTGCCAGGGTTGTCACCGGCCCGGCGAAGCTGCGCCGATGTCGTTTTTGACCTATGATTCGTCCCGGCCATGGGCCAAGGCGATCAAAGCTGCCGTTGCCAGCCGCAAGATGCCGCCGTGGCACGCGGATCCGGCCCATGGGAAATTCCTCAACGACCGGCGCCTGAGCGAGCAGGATGTGCAAACGCTGGTAGCCTGGGCGGACACGGGGGCCAAGGCCGGCAATCCCAAGGATGCGCCGAAGCCGCTGCAGTTCCTCGAAGGCTGGGAGATCGGCAAACCGGACCTGGTGCTCGAAATGCCGTCCGCTTTCGAGGTTCCGGCGAGCGGCACGATCGACTATCAGTACGTCGCGATTCCGACCAACTTCAAAGAAGACAAGTGGGTGCAGATTGCCGAAGCCCGTCCCGACGACCGCGAGCACGTGCACCACATCATCGCGTTCATCCGCGAGCCCGGCTCCCCCTATATGAAGGACCTGCCGGAAGGCGTGCCGATGACGGCCAAGCAGATTTACGAGATCGCGAAGAAGAACATGCCGGCGGGCAGCCGCGTGAGCGGTGACAACAACGGGTTCGCCGACATGCTGGTGGGCTACGCGCCGGGGACCCCGGCCGTGAGCTTCAAGCCGGGGCAGGCGAAGCTCGTGAAGGCCGGCAGCCACCTCGTGCTGCAGATGCATTACACGGCCAATGGCAAGGCGGGACGCGACAAATCGCGCATCGGCCTGATTTTCTCCAAGGTTCCGGTGCAGGAACGCGTGATCAGCCTGGCCTCGGGCAACAACAAGTTCGAGATTCCGCCGCAGGATCCGAACTATCGCGTCGACTCGACTTTCACGTTGCAGGAGAAGGCGACACTCATCGGTTTGCTGCCGCACATGCATTTGCGCGGCAAGAGTTTCCTGTATACGGCGGTGTACCCGACCGGCGAGAAGGAGATTCTGCTGAGCGTGCCGAAGTACGACTTCAACTGGCAGAACTGGTATGAGCTGGCCTCGCCGAAGGTGCTGCCGGCGGGGACGCGGATTGACTGCGTGGCGCACTTCGACAATTCGCCGAACAATCCGGCCAATCCGGATCCAAGCAAGAAAGTGCATTTCGGCGAGCAGAGCTGGGATGAGATGATGCTGGGCTTTTTCGACGTGGCGATTTCCACGGACGTGCAGCCGGCCGATGTGATGCGTCCGAAACGGCAGCAACAACGGAAGCCGTCGTCGGACGAATAAGAACGTTAGACTGAATGGGCAGGATTCGTGATGACGCGGTTCCTGCCCGTTTCGCATGAGAAACAACAGAAGTAAATTCGTGAGGAACGCAACCATGTATCGTAGCCTTCTCCTCCTCCTGACGTTTTCCGCCGCCGGCGCCCTGAGCCTCAGCGCGGCGAACACGACGGGAACGTCGACGCCGACGTTCTACAAGGACGTGCTGCCCGTACTGCAGAAGAACTGCCAGGACTGCCACCGTCCGGGCGAAGCGGGTCCGATGACTTTCCTGTCGTACAAGGACTCGCGCCCGTGGGCGAAGGCCATCAAGCAGGCGGTGCAGAAGGGGTCGATGCCGCCGTGGTTTGCGGATCCGAATCACGGCAAGTTTGCCAATGAGCGGCGGCTGACGCAGCAGGAGATCGCGACGCTGGTCGCGTGGGCCGATGGCGGCGCTCCGGAAGGCAATGCCAAGGATGCCCCGAAGCCGCGGCAGTTTGCCGATGGCTGGATGATCGGGCAGCCGGACAAGATCATTCCGATGCCGAAGGCGTTCCAGGTTCCGGCTTCAGGGACGGTGGAATACAACTATGTGATCCTGCCGACTGGCTTGACAGAAGACGCCTGGATCGAGAAGGCGGAACTCCGCCCCGGCAACCGTGCGGTGAATCATCACGTGATTGCGTTCATCCGGCCTCCGGGCTCGAACTGGTTCCGCGACCAGAAGCCGGGGGAATTCTTCGTGCCGAAAAAAGCCGAGCGCGGCGCCCGCAGGTCGAGCGAGGATGGCGCGGGAGATCCGCGTGTGGAACTGCTGGTGGGCTACGCTCCCGGCCTGCAGCCGGTGGAGGCTCCGGCGGGTTCGGCGAAGCTGCTGAAGGCCGGCAGTGACATCGTCCTGCAACTGCACTACACGTCGAACGGCAAGCCGGCTGAGGATCTCAGCAAGATCGGGCTTGTGTTCGCGAAGACGCCGCCGAAGTACCGGCAGTTGACGATGAACGCGACCAACAACCGTTTCGCGATTCCGCCGAATGCATCGGCGCATGAGGTGAAGTCGTCGATCACGCTGCAGGAAGAAGTCGGGCTGATCTGGATGATGCCGCATATGCATCTGCGCGGCAAGGATTTTGTTTATACCGCGGTGTATCCGAGCGGCGAGCGCGAGATCCTGCTGAACGTTCCGAAGTACGACTTCAACTGGCAACTCGGCTACCAGTTTGCGAAACCGAAGATCCTGCCGAAGGGCACTCGCATCGAATGCGTGGCGCACTTCGACAATTCGCGCAACAATGCCGCGAATCCGAACCCGGATATCGAGGTCCGCTGGGGCGATCAGAGCTGGGAAGAGATGATGATCGGCTGGTTCGACGTGGCGATTTCGCCGACCATGGATCCGATGGATATTTACCGGCCGAAGCCGACGAGTTCCAATGCTCCCGGCGCAGGCGCTTCGAGGAAACCCGCCGAGTAGCGGGCGAGTCCAAGCAGGTATAATCAGGTTCCTCTACTCTTGAAATTCAGGTGCATATGAACGATCGCAGATTTCCAACAGGCTCCACGATGGTGTGGGTCGCTGTAGCGGCGGGGTCCCTGGCAGCCCTGGCGGCCCCGGCTCCTTCGAAGTTGACGTATCACAAGGACGTTGCGCCGATCCTGCTGGACCGGTGCCAGGGATGTCATCGTCCCGGCGAGATCGCGCCGATGTCTTTGTTGACCTACAAGGATGTGCGGCCGTGGGCGAAGGCCATCAAGGCTGCCGTTGCCACCAAGAAGATGCCGCCATGGTTTGCGGATAAGGCGCATGGCCAGTGGGCGAACGACTGGTCGCTGACGCAGCCGCAGATCGACACGATCACGGCCTGGGTGGACGCGGGCGCGCCGGAAGGCAACGCCAAGGATGCACCGAAACCGAAGCAGTGGGTCGATGGCTGGAACATTGCGAATCCGGATCTCGTGGTGGAGATGCCCGAGGCGTTTCCGATTCCGGCCGAAGGCAAAGTCGACTATCAGTACCTGGTGATTCCTTCGGGTTTGAAGGAAGGGAAGTGGGTGCAGATGGCGGAGGTCCGGCCGACGTTCCGCCAGGCGGTGCATCACGTGGTGGTGTTCATTCGCGAGAAGGGTTCCCCGTGGCTGAAGGAAGCGAAGGCGGGCGTGCCGTATGTGCCGCCGTCGAACCAGCAGTTTCAGAACACGCTGGGCGGCGGGTCGGACATCCTGACGATTTATACGCCGGGCATGCTGCCGGACGTCTTCAAGCCGGGTATGGCGAAGTGGATTCCCGCCGATGCGGATTTCGTGTTCCAACTGCACTATACGGCGAACGGCAAGGCCGGGGCGGACAAGTCGAAGCTCGGCATCGTGTATGCGAAGGAGCCTCCCAGGGAAAGGGTCCTGACGGTGGGCGCGGTGGACTTCAATCTGACGATTCCGCCGGGCGCGGCCAATCACGAGTCGCACGCGCGGATGCCGTTCTTCCACAACGCGACGATTTTGAGTTTCTTCCCGCACATGCATGTGCGCGGGAAAGCTTTCGAGTACCAACTGGTGCATCCGAGCGGCGAGAAGGAGACTCTGCTGAAGGTCGACAAATACGACTTCAACTGGCAGTTGGCGTATCGCATGGCGAAGCCGATGCAGGCGGCTCCCGGGTCCAAGATCGAGGCGACGGCGTGGTATGACAACTCGGCGAACAATCCCGCGAATCCGGATCCGAAGGCAACGGTGAAGTGGGGCGAGCAGAGCTGGGAAGAGATGATGATCGGGTTCGTGGACGTGGCGGTGGACGCCAAGTTCGACCGGCGGTCGTTCATGCGTCCTCCGGCGAAGCCGAGTGGAGATTAGTGGGTTGGCGGCGCTGAAGCGCCGCGCAGGCTGAAGCCTTCACCACCAAGGGCATATGGGGGTTCGTAGATTGGATTTCAGGATTATGGGTCTTGCGTTGCTGCTGGTTCCGGCAGCGGGCGAGGCCCATGAGTTTTTCTCGACGAAAATTACCTGGACCCGCGAGGTTTCGCGGATCGTCTTCAAGAGTTGCGTGGGGTGCCATCGCGAGGGCGGCAAGGCGTTCTCGCTGACGACCTTCGATGACGCGCGGCCGTGGGCGAAAGCGATCAAGGAAGAGGTCCTCGCGCGGCGGATGCCGCCGTGGGGCGCCGTGAAGGGATTTGGCGACTTCGCCGGTGACCGCGGGCTTTCGCAGGACGAGATCGGGTTGATCGCGGACTGGGTGGAAGGCGGGGCTCCGGAAGGGGATCGCAACTACCTGCCGAAACTGAAACTGCCGCAAGCGGCGGCCAGCGTGAGTCCCAAGGTCCAGGAGCGGTTGCTTCCGGCAGGCGCGGCGACGCAGAAGATCACCATCGCGGGAATTGCGCCTCGCGGAGCGGTGAAGCCGGGCACGCAGGTCGTGGCGGAGTTGCCGGACGGCACGACGGAACCCCTCATCTGGATTCTGGAGCCGAAAGCCGCCGTTACCCGCGAATTCCTCTTCAAACGGCCTCTGGCGCTGCCTGCCGGGACGCGGTTTACGGTGTCCCAGAGCGGAGGGCAGTGGAAACTGCTGCTGCCGCCCGGCGCGAACTAGGTCTCACAGCGCTTTGAGAATGGCCTTGGCTTCGGCATAGCCGTCAAATTGCTTTTCTTCGGCCTTGAACGCCGCGGTGTGTACGCACCGGCGTCCACTCGCGTGGTGGTGTTCGGCCGGAAAGCGGATGTGGAGCATTTCGTGATACATCACGAACTCGACGGCAAGACGGGGAACTGCCGGGGAATCGAGGATCCGGCTGAGGATGATGGTGTGGTGCGACGGGTCGTAGTGCCCGAGAGTCTGCCGGGAACGCCGCAGGCTCCAGCCGAGGGCGGGGCGCGACATCAGGCCGTGGAAGTAGCGGTTATTGACCTCGTCGAAGATCTGGTCGAGGTTGTAGTGTTCGCCCCGGGGACCGGCGAGTTCTTTGCGCCCGCGGCTCTGGCGGACGCTGGCAATACGGGCGCGGACCTCTTTGTGGGCGAGGTGGCGGCGGTAGCGCGAGGCATGGTCCTTGGGCACCGGCCGGCGATAGAGTTTGGACAGCAGAATGAAGGCGAGAGATTCGAGGACTTCGACGGGCGCGGATTCGAGAATGTCGGACAGGCGCGCCTCGATCTCCCCGTGTTTCAATTGGATAAACGAGTTCGCGCTGGCGAAGCCGCAGAACCGGACCTCGATGGGCGGGATCGGCGACCGGGGCCGGATTTCCCGAAAAACCCGCTCGAAAACCTCACGCGGCTGCAGTGCCGGCGGAGGAGGGGCATTCCGATTGCCCTGTTCCGGGCTTTTGCTCTTCTTTTCGCGGAGGGGCCAAAAGTCGAACAGTGCTTCCGATTGCATCCGGTTTGAATGTACCATAGACACTTTGAAGGACAGTTTGGAGCCACAACACCGTACGGGTGCGGTCTGCCCGGCAAGCAACACGAAACGGGTTCCTGGTCTGAACTTGTAATGGAGGGATCTTGCCGACCGCAAAAATCACGGCACTCGGCTGCTATTCACCGCCCGGGCTACTGACGAACGCCGACCTCGAGAAGATGGTCGAGACGACGGACGCCTGGATCCTGGAGCGCACCGGGATCCGGCAGCGCCACATCGCGCCGAAGGAGATGGCGACCTCGGACATGGCTGTCGAGGCTGCCAGGATCGTGCTGGCGCAGACCGGCATCGATCCGACGACGATCGACGCCGTTATTGTCTGCACCGTCACTCCCGACATGCTGTTTCCGGCGACGGCCTGCCTGGTGCAGGACCGCATCGGCGCCAAGGGCGCCTGGGGGTTCGACCTGATTGCCGCCTGCTCGGGATTCGTCTACGGCACAACCGTGGGCGCGCACCTCGTGATGGCCGGCACTCACAAGCGCGTGTTGGTGATCGGCGCCGACACGATGTCGCGCATCATCGACTACAAGGATCGCGCGACGTGCATCCTGTTCGGCGATAGCGCGGGCGCGGTGCTGCTCGAACCCGGTGAGCCGGGCGAAGGCTTTATCGGGCACCTGAACGAGATCGACGGATCGGGCGGCGATTATCTGAAGCAGCCCGCGGGCGGCAGCCGGATGCCGGCAACGCACGAGACGGTCGAGCAGAACCTGCACGTGGTGAAGCAGGATGGCCAGCAGGTGTTCAAATACGCGGTCCGCAAGATGTACGAGTTGACGCGGGATCTGCTCGATAAGCACGGCTTCAAGCCGGAGGACGTGAAGCTGTTCGTGCCGCATCAGGCCAACAGGCGGATCATCATGGCGGCGGCGGAGCGGCTGGGTTTGGACGAGAGCCGTGTGATCATCAACATCAGCGAATACGGGAACACGACGGCGTCGACGATTCCGCTGGCGTTGCGGGATGGTTTGGCGCAAGGTCGCGTGCAGAAGGGCGACCTGGTGGTGTTTGCGGCGGTCGGAGCGGGATTCACGGCGGGTGCGACGCTGTGGCGCTGGGCCTACTGAGCATCAGCGATTCGGGTTTTGCTTCGAGAAGAACAAAGAAAACGGACCGGCCTTTTGATGGGCCGGTCCGTTTGCGTTTGGCGCGGATGTTGGATCTGCTATTCGCCGTTGACTTCGACCACGGTGACGCCGAACTTGCCGTAGTCGCAGACGAAGGCCATGCGCAGGAACGAGTTGGTTCCGCACAGGCGCAGGGCGTATTGGGAACCGTTTACGACGCAGGGCATGGAGAGCGCGACGCCGTCGGGCAGCAGAGCCTTGAGGTTGCCTCCGACCATGTTGGCGAGTTCTCCCATGCAGTCGCGCACATCGTCGTCGAAGCTGGTTGGATTGCAGCCGGGCATCAGGTGACTGGCGAAGAGCAGGGCAAGGTCGAGGCTGCAATCGAGGAGGACGGCGCCTTTCCAGGAACCGGTGAAGTAGACTGCGGAGGTGACCTCGCCGGCGGGAGGCTGCGCTTCGTCGGTGGGGTAGACGTCCAGCCGGAGCATGGTTCGGAAAACGTCGCTGAAGAGTTGGACGGCCTGATCGCGATAGGCTTCAACGGCGGTTTGAGTGGTCATTGGAGTTCCATTCTTAGAGCGGTTTCTGGTAGTAGGTCGACTGGTCGAAGGTCTGGCGCTGGAAATCGTTGTTGAGGTTGAGCATCGTTTCGGCGGCGCCGAGCGTCACGAATCCGCCCGGGACCATCGTGCGGTAGATTTCCGAGAGGATCTGGCGTTTGGTTTCGAGGTCGAAGTAGATCAGAACGTTGCGGCAGAAGATGATATCGAAGGGGCCTTTGCCGGCCATGGACCGGCGCAGATCGAAGGGTTCGAACCGGACCATGCGGCGGATGTGTTCCTTGAGTTGCCACTCGAGGCCCTGGCGGTCGAAGTATTTGACGAGGCTCGCCGCCGGCAGGCCGCGGTTGACTTCGACCTGCAGGTAGCGGCCGGTGCGGGCTCGCTCGAGAACGCTCTCATTGAGGTCGGTGCCCAGAATGCGGATGTTCCAATCGGCGAGGCCCGCCTCGAGGAGAATGATCGCGATGGAATAGGCCTCCTGGCCAGTGGATGCCGCGGCCGACCAGATCGAGATGCTGCGGCTGGGCGAGTTCCGTTCGCGGACCTTGGGCAGCACGTGTTTCCGCAGGGCTTCAAAGGGCGCCAGGTCGCGGAAAAAGAGCGTTTCGTTGGTGGTCATGGCTTCAACCACCTCGCGCTTCAGGTCGGAGCGTTGCACGCCGCGCAGCAGGCGGCAGAGGTCGTTGAGGCTGCCGACGCCTTCCCTTCGCGCAATGGGCGCCAGCCGCGCCTCGAGCAGGTACTGCTTGCTCGCGTCGAGTACGATTCCCGATTCCTTGTAGACGTGCTGTTGCAGGAACGTGTAGTTTTCGGTCGTGATGTCAACAGTAGGCATGGGTCTCTTGTGAAAGTCCTGACATCAGTTGGTCATCGTGCCGGCGGCATGCCGCCGGAGTGCTGCGGGTTGCCACGGGTTTCTGCCGCCGGGGCAGGATGAGAGTGAAGATGGTCCGCTCGCGTCATGCTGACCCCGGTTCGCAGGCAACGTTCGAGAATGTCGGGCACGATCGAATGCAGGGGCAGCACTTTGTCTGCAAGCCCGGCTCTGGCGACAAACCCCGGCATACCCCAGACGACGCTCGTTGGTTCGTCCTGCGCCAGGATATAGGCGCCTTTGGCGCGCAGCAGTTCGCATCCGATCAGCCCGTCGGATCCCATGCCGGTCAGAACCACGGCCAGGGCCGAATTGCCCCAGACCTCGGTTGCGGAACGGAAGAGGCAGTCGACTGCGGGCCTGCAGGAATTTTCCTGGGGACCCTGATCCAGCGCAATTCGCACCCGTCCTGGACGGCCTGTGACACGCATATGGAAATCGCCGGGCGCCACGTAGGCTTGTCCCCCGACCAGCGGTTGGCCGTCAAAGGCTTCGACAATCGGAATTCTCGAACGTGAGGCGAGGCGTTCAGCCAGCAGTTTCGTGAACAGCGGCGGCATGTGCTGGACGATCAGGATCGGAAGCGGGAAGTTCGACGGGATTTCCGGAATGATCTCGTGAAGCGCAGTCGGGCCTCCGGTCGAAACTCCGATGACGACCGCCTCGGGCGCCTTGGCTGAGTGGATGATCGACGGCGCTGCAGAAGTCGCGGGTTTGCGGGCGGGCGCCGGGGCACTTGCCGGCTGCGCCGTCCGAAGCGGGGACGGATGGGCAGAGGAATGATCCTGCGTGAAGAACTGCTTCAGTTTCGGAATCAGTTCGTGGCGCAGCACGGCGGTCGAGGATTCGCCGCCGCTGTTTGAAACCTTCGTCGCGTAGTCGGACGCGCCCAGTGTCAGAGCTTCGATCGTCACCGCAGCCCCGCGCTCGGTGAGCGTGCTGAACATCACGACTTTCAGCGCCGGAAAGCGGGCGCGGATGTTGCGCAGAGTCTCAATGCCGTCCATTTCCGGCATCTCGACGTCGAGGACAACGATGTCCGGTTCGAGCTGGGGAATCTTCTGCAGGGCGAGCACCCCGTTGGGAGCTGTTCCGGCAACGGCGAAGGCTTCGTCCTGTTCCAGAGTCTGCGTCACCAGCTTGCGAATCACCGCTGAGTCGTCCACGATCATGACGCGGATCGGGCGCCCAAGTTCTGCCTGTATCTTCGGGGGAGCGATCATCGCTCTTACCTCCTCCGTACCGTTCTGTTACGCCTTCAGTCGACTACACCCATCAGCCGCAACTTGTCCGAAATGACTTCCTCGGTGAAAGGTTTCATGACATACTCGTCGGCGCCGGCTTCGAGAGCCCGCGTCATCTGCTCGATCTGGGTTTCGGTGGTCACCATCATCAGTTTGACCGCGCCGTATTCCGGATTGGCCCGAACCTGCTGAACGAATTCGAGGCCGTTCATCTCCGGCATGTTCCAGTCGACCAACACGAGCGACAAAGGTAAATCTTCGTCGGTGGTGAGTTCGCTCATCTTGGTCAGAGCCTCCCTGCCGTTGGCGGCCTGGCTCACATCGAAACCCAGCGAACCAAGGGTCTTCGAAAGAATCAGGCGAATCGCCCGCGAGTCGTCAACGACCATTGCTTTAGGCACTCATAACCTCCTCATTTCCTTCCGCCGTTTTCCTGATATGCCGCCCCTCACTGCAACTGCATCGCCTTCTCGGTGTCGAGGACCAGGAGCAGCCGCCCTTCCAGCTTGCACACACCCGCGATCAGTTCCCGCTGTTCCGGGGGGATCGTTTCCGGAACCCGTTCGTAACAGTCGGCCTCGACCTCCAGCACATCGCCGATTTCGTCGACCAGCAGGCTGACCGCTCCCTCATCGGAGCGGAGAACGAGGTTCATGGGCGTCATCTCGGCAGGACGCTGCGTGAGTCCGAGTCTCGAGCGCATGTCGAGGGCCGTGACGATTTGTCCCCTCAGATTAATCAGCCCTTGAACCACCCCGGGCGCCAGCGGAACCCTTGTCATTTCCTGGTACCGCAGGACCTCCTGAACCTTGACGACTTCTACGCCGAAGAAGAGATCGCCGACCTGAAAAGTAGAATATTGCTCGCTCATTACGCCGCCACCTCGCTCGTACGGTAATCTCTCTGGGAAGAAATGGCGGGCCGGTTGCCTCTGCGGCTGCCGACCGCCGCGGCCAATGCCTCCATCGAACGGATCATCGCCTCCCGGTCGCCAACTTCGAAGAGTTCGATGTCCGGCATTCTGCCGCGAATGGCGGGCAGAATCGACTCTGCGGCAATGACCGCGTCCATTCGCTCTCGAGCCGCCCGCTCTACCACCTCCTCGGCTGTCGTGGCCTCGATCACCCGGCAGTTCGCCATCTCGATGTAGCTGCGCACCAGCCCTCGCTCGAGCGCCGAAGGTCCCGCCACCAGCACGATGGGCCGTGCGGTGAGATGACCGCCGTCTCC
The DNA here is from genome assembly GCA_964627455.1 of uncultured Solibacteraceae bacterium. Classification (GTDB taxonomy): domain Bacteria; phylum Acidobacteriota; class Terriglobia; order Bryobacterales; family Bryobacteraceae; genus F-183. The sequence goes on from CAZVKC010000038.1 coordinate 24,603, forward strand.
GAGGATCCGTTCGCCGCTCGATTCGAGCACCGCTCTCAGATCCACGAAGTCGGTCACCTTCTCGCCGACCACAGCCGAGCCCACCAGGCCATGCTGGCTGGACGGCTTTCGAACCGAGACCTGGTCTTCGACGATGTCCACAATCTGATCGACCACCAGCCCGACGCAGCGCTCGCCTTCGCTGAAGACAACGACCTGTACTTTTTCAGCGGAGGCCCAGTCGGGACAGGATCCTCCCAAATGCTCGCCGAGCGGAATGAGGGGCAGAATCTGGCTGCGGTATTGGACCACACGCCTTCCTGCGGCTTGTTCCACCCGCTCGCGATTGAACTCCTCGAGCCGGGCAACAAGAGACAACGGAACGGCCAGCCGGTCATAGGATCCGGCGCGGAACAGAAGGAGCGTCTGTCGCTCGGACACGTTCGCGTCGTCGTCGTCCGCCTTCTGAGCGGTCACCGTGTCGCGGGCCGCAAGTCCGGCGCGCTGAGCGAGCCCCATGACATCCAGGATGAGCGCCACCTTACCGTCCCCCATAATGGTCGAACCGGCATAAACGCTCAGCCCCTTCAACTGCTTCGAGAGCGGCTTCACGACGATTTCCTGGGTGTCGTTGATGCTGTCGACGACCAGGCCGAACTGCCGGTCCTCGGCTTGCAGAACGACAATATTGACGCTCTCGGAGTCAGCGCTTTCAGGCAGTCGCAGGATACGGTTCAAATAGGCGATCGGAAGCAGGGAGCCGCGGCGGCGGTAAACCGGCGTGCCGTGGATTTTTTCGATGAGCTTGCCGGCCTCTTCGCCCTCGAGCCGGACGAGTTCGAGCAGGCTCACCTGCGGGATGACGAATCGCTCGGCGCCGCTGGCGACCACCAGGCCCGGGATGATCGCAAGCGTGAGCGGGATCTTGATCTTGACCGTGGTGCCGGATTGGGGGCGGCTCACCAGATCCACCACGCCGCCGATTTTTTCGATGTTGGTCTTGACCACGTCCATGCCGACGCCGCGCCCGGAAATGTTCGAGACCTTGGCCGCCGTGGAGAAGCCGGGCAGGAAGACGAGATTGACCGCTTCCCGGTCGCTCAGCCGTTCCGCGTGTTCGGGACGCAACAGGCCCTTTTCGACCGCTTTGGCCTTGACCCGTGCCGGATCGATGCCGCCACCGTCGTCGATGATCTCGATGTTGACGTGGCCGCCTTCGTGATAGGCGCGCAACGAAAGCACGCCTTGCGCCGGCTTGCCGGCAGCGGTGCGGACCTCCGGCGTCTCGATGCCATGATCACAGCAGTTGCGAACGATGTGCGTGAGAGGATCCTTGATCGCCTCGATGATCGTCTTGTCCAACTCGGTTTCGGCGCCGTCCATCTCGAGCCGGATCTGCTTGCCGCAGGCGGCTGCGAGGTCTCGCACAACGCGTGGCAGCTTGCTCCAGACGACCCCGATCGGCTGCATGCGCGTCTTCATGACGCTTTCCTGCAACTCGGTGGTGATCAGATTGAGCCGCTGGGTGGTCGCGGCGAAGTTCGTATCCTCCTGCGTTGCGTTGTGCTGCAGAATCTGGTTGCGCGCGAGCACGAGTTCGCCGACGAGGTTCATCAGTTTGTCGAGGAGCCCGACATCGACGCGAATGGTGGAGTCCGATACCGAGGAGCCCGATTTGGCGCTGGCGGCGGCCGGTTCGACGGCGGGAACCTCGACTCTGCCAACCGGGGCCGCGATGGCTCGGGGCGCAACTGCAGGCTGCTCCTTCGGAGTTTCGACCGGAACCGGAGCCGCAGCAGGCGCGGACGTTACGGCAACCGTTTGCGCCTTGTCGCTGCCAGTGTTTTGCTCCTCCCGTAGAAGGCGGGTGCGCAGGTCTCCCCAGCGGTCTTCTCCCTCGTTGCTGGTGGCCTCGATGTTGGCGACGATCGTCTTGGTGGCGTCCACGGCCTCGAGCAGCAATGACACCAGCGTCGGGGTGAGTTCCCGCTCGCCGTTGCGAAGCTGGCTGAGCAGATTCTCGGCGACATGTGTGACCCCCTCGAGGATCCCAAAGCCGAGAAACCCGCATGTGCCCTTGATGGTATGAATCGTGCGGAAAATGCTGGCGAGGAGTTCGGCGTCCTTGGGACGCTTCTCGAGTTCGACCATCTGCTGGTCGATCCTGGCCAGATTCTCGTTGCTTTCGATGAGGAATTCTTTGATGAGTTCGAGGTCTTCGCTAAGAGCCATGTGGCAGTGTGCGCCTTCCTTTGATCCTTATCGGGGTAAGAGAGCGGGACTTGAAACAAAAGGTGCGGCGAATCACTTCTCGAGGCTTACCTTCCTCATGCGGTATAACTGATTAGAAGTGCAACAGATCGGTCCTTACGAAATCCTCAAGGAACTCGGCCGCGGCGGCATGGGCGTCGTCTACCGCGGCGTCGATAAGGTGATCGGGCGGCATGTGGCGATCAAAACGCTGCGGCCCGAGGACATGGGCGACGGCGGCGACAAGGCGACCATGGGCGACCGCCTGCTGCGCGAAGCCCGTTCGGCCGGGATTCTATCCCACCCGAACATCGTGACGATTTACCAGGCCGGACAGGATGGGGACATCCTGTACATCGCCATGGAGTTCATCGACGGGGCCAATCTCGCCGACATTCTGGCGCAAGGCAAGCTGAACACCGAAACGGTGTTGAAGATCCTGAAGCAGTCGGCCGAAGCGCTCGATTACGCTCATTCGAAAGGCGTCGTCCACCGCGATATCAAGCCGGGCAACATCATGATCGAGCCGTCAGGCAAGATCAAGATCGCGGACTTCGGCATTGCCAAACTGAATCAGGCGGGTGTCACGAAAACGACCTCGTCGGTGGGTTCGCCGGCCTACATGTCGCCGGAACACGTTCGCGCGCAGACGATCGACGGCCGTGCGGATCAGTACTCGCTCGGGGTGGTCGCTTACGAAATGCTGACGGGCAGGCGGCCGCACGACAGCGAGGAATTGACTTCGCTGGTGTTCAAAGTCGTCTTCGAACCGCCGGATCTCTCGATCCTGCGGTCGCAGCCCAAAGGGGAATCCCTCGAGCCGATTTTCAGCAAGGTTTTGGCGAAGGCGGCCGACGACCGGTATCCCAACTGCACGGAGTTCTACGAAGCGCTGGCGTCGGTGCTCGAAGACCGTCCGGCCGGACTGATTGCATCCTCCGCGACCGCCGTTGTCCCGTCCGCGACTTCGGCGCTGCAGCAGGGTCCGGTTTCGCATATGGCGACGGTCGCAGTCGGGTCCGGATCGATGCCGGGCGCGGGCACGCAGAGGCCGGCGGCAACGAACCCGGACCTGCCGCCGCCGCCGTCTCCGCCTTCCAGTAACAAGGGACTTCTATTCGGCGGCATTGGCGTTCTGGTGATAGCCCTGGCAGCGGGCGGGTACTTCATGACGAAGTCTCCGTCCGGCGGCGGTGGTGGCGGAACCACGGCGGGCAATACGGGCGGCACGGAAGTCAAGCAGGAAAAGGCGAGTCCGCCGGTGCTCATCCAACAGCCCGAGTGCTCGCATACGCCGGAAACTCAGGCGCTCAACAAGAGCGGCGCGGTGGGGCTCGTGTTCGAGGTGACCGAGAACGGCGACGTCGATAACGTGAGGGTGTCGAAGTCCCTGCATCCGCTGATCGACGCACGCGCTGCGGAATGCATCAAATCGTGGCGGTTCCAGCCGTCGCGCCTGCATGGCAAGGCCGTGCGCTCGGCTCCGATGGGCGCCGAGATCGCGTTCTGAACCCGCAGTTTTGATTGCAGCCCAGCGGATCCGGCGTAGAGATGATCTATACTGGCGTCTGATTCCTTTCGGTCCGGTTGGAGAATAACCTCGTGTCGATGAAGATCGCGGCGGCGCTATGCCTGGGCGCTGCATATTTCCTGCAGGCGCAGCAAAGTTACGATACCGTCATTGCGGGGGGCCGCGTGATGGATCCCGAGAGCGGTTTGAATGCCGTTCGCCACATCGGGATTCGCGACGGGAAAATCGCCGCAGTTTCTGAAAAGCCCCTCAACGGAAAGACGGTTTTGCAGGCGGCTGGCCGAGTCGTCGCGCCGGGCTTCATCGATCTGCACGCGCACGGGCAGACGAATCAGGCGAATGAGTATCAGGCGCACGACGGCGTGACGACGGCGCTTGAACTCGAAGTCGGCGTTCCGGCGGTCGGCGAATACCTGAAGGCTCGCGAGAAGAACGCGCTTCTCAACTTCGGCGCGACCTCGTCGCACGGCGCGATGCGGACGATGGCGATGAAGGAGTTTGCCGGCGAGACTGCGGAGTGGCGCAAGAGTACGGATCGCGGTGTGGAACGGTGGTCCACGATTTCGATGAAGGGCCGCTATAAGTCCATCACGGATCCTGAAGAGTACACGACCCTCGCCGCCGAGATGGAGCGCGGGTTGCGCGAAGGCGGGCTGGGACTCGGCGTTGCGCATCAGTATTACCCGGGCGCCACGCGCGAAGAGATTTTCCGCGTGTTTCAGATGGCGCAACGCTGGAAAGTCCCGATCTTCACGCATGTGCGCTCGATGACTCCCGACGCGATGCAGGAAGTGATCGCCGACGCGGCCGTGACTGGCGTCGCGCTGCACATCGTGCACGTCAACAGCATGAGCCTGGGTTCGCTGCCGCTGGTGCTCGACATTATCGAGTCGGCGCGCAAGCAGGGGATCGACATCACCACGGAAGCGTATCCGTACACGGCGGCCTCGACGTTCCTCGAGTCGACGATGTTCGACGACGGCTGGCAGGAGCGGCTCGGCATCTCGTACGGCGACCTGCAGTGGGTGAAGACGGGCGAGCGCCTGACGGAGGCAACCTTCAACCGTTATCGCAAGGAAGGCGGCTTTGTGATCATGCACCTGATGCGCCCCGAGTGGATTCGCAGGGCCATGGCGTCGCCGTTCGTGATCATCGGATCCGATGGCATGCCGTATGCGCCGGGCGCGCATCCGCGCAGCGCCGGCACGTTCTCGCGCGTGCTGGGACGATACGTTCGGGAAGAGAAGGTCCTGCCGCTGATGGACGCGCTGGCAAAGATGACGATCATGCCGGCCAAGCGCATGGAGCCGATTGCGCCGGCGATGAAGAACAAAGGGCGGATCCGCGTGGGCGCTGACGCGGACATCACGGTGTTCGATCCCGACCGCATTCTCGATACCGCGACGTTCGAGAAGGGCCTCAGTTTCTCGGAAGGCATCGACCATGTTCTCGTCAACGGCGTGGCTGTGGTGCGGGAAGGGAAGTCGGTTCCGAACGTGTTTCCGGGGAAGGCCGTCACGGGAAACTACGCCGGCCGTCGCTGACACAACTGCCGTCACCTGGCCTTTATTTTCCGCTCTTGCTGTTGTAGGTTGTGGCCAGGAGGCGTTATGCGACTCATCGATCGCCTGCTGCGGCCTCCCATCAGGAGAGCGCTCGCTTTGTCGTGCGCTCTGATGATGCTGAATGCCCAACTGTCGTTGGCATACGGACCGCAACAGGCACAGACCTCAAACCCTGAATTGGAAATCATCGTCATACAGGGCGATCAAGCCACACATCTAATCAACTATTCCCGGCAGGAAGCGCTCGTAGTCCAGGCTCGGGTCGGCGGGGTTCCTGCGAAGGGCGTCAACGTTACGTTTTCATTGCCCGACAAAGGTCCCGGCGGATATTTCGGGACATCGAGCGTCAAGACGTTGCGGGTCACGACCGATAAACGCGGCCGCGCGATGGCTCGCGGCTTCGTGCCAAACCGCGAAGCGGGAGACTATACCGTACGAATTACCGCCGAGCATGAAGGACGCCGGGTAGACGCTGAGACCCAGCAGCACAACGCAGTGTCTCCAACTGCGAAGCGTGAGAATCGAAAGCAACTGATCGCTGTTGTCGTTGCCGTGGGCGTTCTGCTCGGGCTTATCATTCCGGTCGCCATTCTGAACAAAGGCTCTTAGGGAGGCGATCGCATGTGGATCTTGTCTGTGCTTCTCGCTTTGGTGGACCTGCCGGCAGGAGGCGCTGCCGTGCGCAGCATTGTGGTCGAGCGGTTCACAGCCGACGCGCGGGTCAACGTTGATCTGCTGGCTACTCTGGAATCGGAAGTTGTAATGGAACTGGGACGAATCAAGGGATGCGAGTTGGCGATACGGGCCGCATCGCAGGCCCGTATCCAGGTTCCGAGACCTGCCCTATTGGTCTCAGGGGAGGTGCTCGAGATTCGGGATCCTAAGATCCTTATCAGGGACTCCCCGGCGATCACGGCTCGTGTCCGGTTCCGCGATTTGGACAGCGGCGCCCTTCTTCACGAGGAGGTGATCCGTGGCGGGCGATTCCTCCTCGGCAACGGCGGAATGGAGGTTGCGACTCGCGGTTTCGCGAGAAGCCTCGCTGCGGTGACCCGACGGCGTTTCTTTCCCTGAGGAGGTCCGGGGCTCCATCTACTGCTGATTGAACTCGGTCGCGAAGCGGAAGGATTCGACGCGGTGGCCGTCCCTGCTCTTCGGGCGTGAGCGGAACTCCGCCTTCAGTTTCGCAAGATCGGCGGGATCCCACGTCGCGCGATATTTGTTCACGGACGGCTCCCACTGCGACACGTGTGCGGCTGACGCATCGAGCTTCTTTTCGTAGAATTCGTCGATGTTCACTTCGTAATCCGCGTCCTTGCCGGCGTAATAGAACAAGTACATCGGCACGCGCCACGGCTGCAGGCCGTCATGCAGTCGCTGGTTCGGAAAATACAAATGCCACTCGGCGGCGCGAACCGCGTCGATCGTGGCGTTGGCGGCCATGCGGTGATCCGTCTTATGCCAGCGGACATACTCGCCTCCGGGATCCGGCGCGAGCACCAGCTCCGGCCGGTACTTGCGGATGATGCCGGTCACCTGTTCCACCAGATCCCTGGGACTCGCATATTCCAGCATCCCGTCGTGGAACTGCAGCCAGGTGATGTTTTCTTTGGGGATCCCGAGGATGCGGCAGGCTTCCTCTTCTTCGGCCTTGCGGATCTTCGCCAGCCGCTCGCTGGTCATGTCGGGATCGTAGCTGCCCTTGTCGTCGTTCGTGTAGATGATGATCCGGACATTGTTGCCGTTCTTTGCGAGCATCGCCAGCGTGCCGGCGCAGCAGAACGTGTCGTCATCCGGATGCGGGGTGAACATCAGCACTGTTTTGCCCCGCAACTGCTCGATGCGCGCGGGCGTTTGGGCTACGAGGATCGGCATGATGAACAGCGTCGCGGCATACACAAGAGCCGTTAGAGGAGATCGCATGATGAAGATAGGTATCACTTCTCGTGGTGGCCGGCAACCGTCCGGAACCTGGCCGCGCATTAGAAAACCGTAACCTGGCGGCGCCGGGTTGCGTCCCACCGCCCAGGTATTTAGAATTGAGGTAGCTGCTCGTGGTGTGTCCGGCTACGGGTGTACCTTAGCGCAGCAAGGGAGTCGATTCGTTTATGAGCCCCAGGCAATCCATTGCACTGCTCTGTATTTCAGGCATAGTGAGTTCTCAGTTTGCGGTCGCCGCTGACAAGAAGGCTGATGCGCAGGCTGTCAGCTCGGGCCAGCGGGAAACGATCGCCAAGCCGATGTCCGAGAAGGAGAAGAAGAAGCGGGAGGAGAAGCTCCGCAAGGAGTTGGAAACCCCCTACCGCAACTGGTTGAACGTCGACGTCTCCTACATCATCACGGACGAAGAGCGGCAAGCATTCAAGCGCTTTACCACCGATGAAGAACGCCAGCAGTTCATCGAACAGTTCTGGCTCCGCCGCGACCCCACTCCCGACACCGAAGAGAACGAGTTCAAGGAAGAACACTACCGCCGCATTGCGTACGCGAACGAACGCTACGCCTCCGGTATCCCCGGCTGGAAGACCGACCGCGGCCGTATCTACATCACCTTCGGACCTCCGGATGAAATCGAATCGCACCCCTCGGGCGGCACCTACCAGCGTCCGATCGAAGAAGGCGGCGGCACCACGTCGACCTATCCGTTCGAAATCTGGCGCTACCGCTACATCGAGGGAATCGGCAACGACGTGCTGATCGAATTCGTTGATCCGACGATGACCGGCGAATACCGCATGACGATGGATCCGTCGGAAAAAGACGCACTGCTGTATGTTCCGAACGCCGGCCTCACGATGTACGAAGAAATGGGCCTCGCGAGCAAGACGGACCGCTTCAGCCGCACGGACGGCACTCGCCTCGGCACCGGCAACATGCCTCTGCCGTCGCGCATGAATCAGTTCGAACGCCTCCAGCGTTTCGCAATGCTGCAGAAGCCGCCGCAGGTGAAGTTCAAGGATCTCGAAGCGCAGGTGACTTCGTCGGTGCGGTTCAACACGCTGCCGATGCAGGTGAAGGCGCACTTCATCCCGGTTACGAACGCCAGCGTGCTCAGCGCCGTGACCCTGCTGTTCGACCGCAAGGACCTGCAGTTCCAGCAGAAGGACAATATCTCCCGCGCCACCGTGAACATTTACGCCCGCGTCACCTCGATGGCGCGACGCGTGGTCAACGTGTTCGAAGATGTCGTGTCGGTGGAAGCGCCGACCGAAATGCTGCCGCAGTTGGTGAAGGGCTCGTCGATCTATCAGAAGACGATTCCGCTGCCGCCCGGCAAATATCGTCTGAACATCGTCGCCAAGGACATCACGGGCGGCAACATGAATACATACGAAATGGCTCTCGAAGTGCCTCGTTTCGATGAGGACAAGCTGGGCGCCAGTTCCTTGATCCTGGCCGACGTGCTCGAAAAGGTTCCGACCAAGAGCATCGGCACCGGCCAGTTCGTGATTGGCTCCAATCGCGTGCGTCCACGCATGAACGAAACGTTCTCGCCGGATGAGCGCCTTGGCATCTACATGCAGCTTTATAACTTCCAGGGTGATGAAAAGACCCAGAAGCCAAACGGCACGGTGAGCTACGAGATCGTGAAGCAGGGTTCGAACGAAAAGGTGTTCGAGTACAGCGAAGACGCCTCGACTCTTCCCGGATCCTCGACGCAGTTGATCATCGAGAAGCTCCTGCCGCTGAAGACCATGCAGCCCGGTACGTACACCTTGAACGTCAAGGCTGAAGACAAGAACCGGAACCAGGTTGTAACGAACACCGCATCGTTTACAATTAAATAGAGTTCAGATTTCGGGGCAGGTGTTCGCGCCTGTCCCCGTTCGAGTTTTCGCGCGGACCGGATGGTTGGTTTGCAGCCGGGGCGCGTACAACAGCAGCCCGAAGGAAAGGGCAGAGTGATTGCGATGAGATTCTGGTCCCGCCACCGCGTGTCTCTTGCGTGTTGTCTCACTCTTAGTGTAGGCGCGAGTCTGGTGAGCGCCGCACAGTTGCCGAAGTTGTCTGGTTCGCTGCTGGGGCATGTCCGCAACAACTCCGGCATCGCGCAAATGGGCGCGTCGGTTTCCGTCTACAATCGCTACGAAAAGCTGGTCCGTCAGGTGCTCACCAACGACAAGGGCGCCTTCTTCTTCGACGGGTTGCCGCCGGATTCCTACTCGGTTCGGGTGGCTCTGTCCAGTTTTGTTCCGGCGATCAAGCGCGGCATCGCCGTGCAGGCCGGCGTCGACCAGGTCCTGAACGTCAATCTGACCAGTATCTTCAGCACAATTGAACTCGTCTACGAAGCGCCGGGCAACGCGCTGATGACGGACGACTGGAAGTGGGCTTTACGCACTGCGATTGCGACGCGTCCGGTTTTGCGGGCGCTCCCGACCATCGGCGGCGTGTCGACTTCTGCGTCGCGGCGTTCGAGCATGTTTACGGAGACCAAGGGTCTGGTGAATGTTTCCGCCGGTGATCCGGCGGCGCTCGGCACGACCGGCACGCAGACCGATCTCGGTACGGCGTTCGCGCTCGCCACGTCGATCTACGGACGCAATCAGGTTCAGTTCAGCGGCAACTTCGGGATGGTGCCGCATGCCGCGCTTCCCGCCGCGGGATTCCGCAGCACGTACAAGCGTACAGGCGGCGGCTTCGGTGTTCCTTCTCCGGAAGTCACTGTGACCGCGCGGCAGATGTACCTGCCCGTTGGACCCGGCAAGTTCGGAGACGGCACCCGTGAGGCTCCCGCGCTGCGCACCCTGTCGATCAGCACGGTCGATCGCATGGATCTCACCGAGAACCTGCACATCGAATACGGATTTTCGCTGGATTCCATCGCGTTCGTCGACCGCTTGAACTACTTCAGCCCGTTCGCCCGTGCAGCGTATTCGCTGGGATCGCTGGGCCAGGTGCAGGTCGGATTCAGCGCAGGCGCGCCGCCTGTCGAATTGATGCAAACCAGCCCGGGTGATGCGAATGCGGAACTCCGCCGCGATCTAGCCGCCTTGTCGGTGTTGCCGCGTGTGTCTTTGCGCGACGGCCGTTCGCGAGTGCAGCGCACGAGGAATTACGAAGTTTCCTACCAGAAGGACATCGCGAAGACCCGCTTGAGCGGCGCAGTGTTCCACGAGACTGTTTCCAACGCAGCCGTGAACTTCCAGGGTCCGGACGGCGTGTATGCCGGCGATGTTCTGCCGGACTTCGGATCCCGCGCGGCGATGTTCAACGTCGGCGGCTTCCAGCGCTGGGGCTATATGGGTTCGGTACAGCAGCAGTTGGGCGATCACCTCGAGGCCTCGCTTGCCGTCGGCCGCGGAGGCGCTCTCACCGCTTCCCGCCGCGACCTGCCCGATGATTCGCCGGAGACGCTGCGGTCGGTGCTGCAGGCCAACAACCGGACCTGGGCGTCGGCTCGCGTCACGGTGACCACCCCGAAAGCGGGTACGAAAGTGTCGAGCAGCTACGGCTGGACGGATTACGCGGCCATGATGCCGGGACACATGTTCCTCACGCAGAAGGCGCTGCCGGAGACCGGCTGGAACATGTCGGTGCGGCAGCCGATTCCTTCCGCGCCCTGGATGCCCGGCCGCATCGAATTGACTGGCGAGATGCGCAATATGCTGGCGCAAGGCTACATGCCGCTGCAGGCGGGAGCCCGGCGCATCCTGTTGATCCAATCTCCCCGCGCGGTTCGCGGCGGACTCAGCTTCATCTTCTAACCGGCCGTGTCCCCGCTGCCGCTCACACTGTTTTTCGTCGCGGCGATTACACAAGACATCACAGAGCACGTCCGGCCAACGCGTTTCGACGCGCTGGATGCCGTGAATCAGCCGGTACGAATGGCGCGTGACCGGTTGTTCCCAATGGCCGGCCTGCCATCGCTATCCGCGGGGAACCCTGATGCGCCGCCACGCGTCACGCTGCAGGACCGATTCCCGGTTCCGGAACTTCCAGTGCAGCAAAGTGATGTGGTTGTTGTCGCCACGGTCGTGGCTACGGATTCGCACATGCTTCCTGGTGAAGCGGGAATCTACACGGAATACCACGCCAGAGCATCACGGGTTGTTTCCTCCCACGGCAAATGGACCGGGACAACGTTGGACATCGTCAATTTGGGCGGCGCGATCCAAACGGACTCGGGACGCGTGATGCGGCACGTTTCCCAAGGTCAGGGAACGCCAATCGAAAGTGGACGCGAGTACCTGATGTTCCTGCAGTATGTCGCCGATGCAGACTGTTTTCGGTTCATCAAAGTGTGGCGGGTAGAGGGCGGCGTGATGCGGGCCAATGCGGACGATGATCGGGCGAGGGGCAAGCTTGGCACATCACAGGTAGATGGCAAGTCGCTGGAATCTCTCCTCGCCAAGATCTCGCGACCGCAGGAATGAACAAAGGGCTCCCGCCGGAACGCAGCAGGAGCCCTTCGTGTGTGAATCGCCGAATGGATCAGCGGACCGTGATCTGGTGGCTGCTCAGCGTAACGCCGACTGCCTGTTCGAGCCGGGCTGTCGCTTTGTTGAACTCCAACTGCGCGACCACCGCGCGCCGCCGGGCGTCGAGGTATTCGTTCTGACGCGTCAGCACCAGGAAGTTCGTTGACTCGCCTGTCTGGAACAAACGGGTTTCGCTCTCGAGCTTTTCCTTCGCTGCGGCTTCACTCGCGTTCGCCGCCGTGATCCGCTGCTTCGCCGTCTGGATCGCCTGCAACCCGTTGCGGACCTGCTGTTCGATGACCTGTTCCCAGCGAGTCTGTTCGAGCTTCAAGCGTTTGGCCTGGATGGCAGCCTGCGCTTCCTGCGCCTGAGCGGTACGGTTGCGCAGGTTGAGGTCGAACGAGACGCCGACGACCGCAGTCTGGAAGTTGCCGCCGAAGACTCCGGTGAGCGTCGTGCCGTAGCCGCCGAGGAGGTTGGAGGGTACGGCGCCGAAGGAGTTCGTCACGGGCAGGGGATCGAGGCCTGCCAGCCTCGAGAGCTCGTTCAAGCGCAGCAACTGTCCGAGCGTCGAGGCCGCGAAGGGATTGGTCGACGTGCTGACGCCGCCGGCCAGGCCTGAGTTGATGTAGCTTGCGACGAGGTCGACTCGAGGCTTCAATTGATCCTTAGCCAGTTGCTGGTCGTACTCGTTGCTTTCCATGCGCAACGCGAGCTGCTTCAATTCCGGACGCTTGGCAATCGCGTTCCGCACTGCTTCGCGCACATCATCGCTCACGTCGGGCGGCGTCGTGATGAGCGTCTCAGTCGGGATGATCTGATCGCCCCAGATCGTGGCGGAACGGTTGGGCGCGATCAGCGCCTTGAGGTTGTTCTCGATCTCGGTGAGCAGGCCGACGCTGGTGTAGTGCAGGTCGAGACGGCGTTCGAGTTCGGCCTTGGACGCCGAGAGTTCGACCGGCGCGAGCGTGCCGGAGTCGATCATGCGCTGGTTGCGGGCGTACTGCTCGCGCGCCAGTTCGACGGCTTGGCGAGTGACTTCGACATCCTGGCGTGACGCGACAAGATCCCAATACGCCGATTCCACGCGGCTCACGATGTCAATGACGCGGATCTGGAAGTCCGTCTCGGTGATGTTCAACTGCTTGCGGCGCAGGCGGATTTCGTTACGATCGCGATCGATGATGCGGCCGCGAAGCAGCGGCTGCGTATAGTTCAGCGACAAACGGCTGGTGGTGTAGGGGTTCAAACTCGCGAACGGGTTGTTGGTCCGCTGGCGCGAGTTGTCAAACAGGATGCTCGCTTGCGAACCGGCCCACGGCAGTTTGCTGACCAGGCCGAAGTTCTGGGAATGGATGCGGTCCGCGAGCACGCCGTTGACGCCGGCGAGAGGCGAGGGTGTTGGCTGGTTCTGGTTGTTGTACTGCGGCTGCCAGCGGAAGACCGGATCGAAGGCTCCGAGTGCGCCTTTGATGCCTTGCGAGGCGAGCGCCTGGTTGGTGCGTTCGATCTCGACATCGAGGTTGTTCGAGATCGCCATCTTGATGGCGTCCAGCAGCGTGAGCCTGGTTTCCGTGACGCCGACGCCGACGCGGGACACCTGCAGTGGTCCTGTCTCAGCGCCCTGCAGCGTGAGCACGCCGATCAACAACATCGCGACCGGAGTGACGAGCGCTTTGTTGCGGCGGAAGGTGAACAACCGCGCGAGGCGCGACCAGAGCGTGGTGTGCGCGATGTCGTCGAAGAACGAATACGCGACGGGGGTCACGAGGAGCGAGAGGAGGAGGCAGAGCGTCTGCCCGCCGATGACCGCGATGGCCACCGTGCGGCGGGTTCCCGCGCCGGCGCCGGTGCCGAGCGCGAGCGGGATCATGCCGGCGACGAGAGCCGCAGTGGTCATGAGGATCGGACGCAGACGGTCCTCGCAACCTTTGAGGATCGCCTCGTAGCGTGGCAGTCCTTTGCGGCGCAGCTGCTTGATGTGATCGATCTGCAGGATCGAGTTCTTCTTGACGATGCCGAATAGCACGAGGATGCCGAGGCTCGAATAGATGATCGAGAAGTTCTCGCCCATGATGAGCAGGCTGAGCACGGCGAAGGGCACCGAAAGCGGCAGGCTGAGCAGGATGGTGACCGGATCGATGAAGCTTTCGAACTGCGCCGCGAGGATCATGTACATGAAGATCAGCGACAGGATCAGGGCGATGACGTAGTTCTTGGCGGCGCGTCCCAATTCTTTCGAACGGCCCAGAAGACCGGTCGAATACTCGGGCGGCAGGTTCATTTCCTTGACGGTTTGGTTGATCGCGTCAATGGCTTCGCTGAGGGATCCGCCGGGCGCGATGTTGCCTTGAATGAGAATCTGGCGCTGGCGGTTGAAGCGTTCGATCTTGGTGGGGCCGGTGGCGGCAGAGAGCGTCGCTACGTTCGACACCGGTACGTTGCCGAGCGTCGTCGAGGGGACGTACAAGCGGTTCAACGAGGCGGGGGAATTGCGGAACTGGCGGTCCACGCGGAGCATGACGTCGTAACGGTCTTCGCCGTCGCGGAATGTGGTGGCCTGTTCATCACCGCCGACAAGTGTGCGCATGGCGGAAGCGACAGAGGCGACGCTGACGTTGAGGTCCGCGGCCTTGTCGCGGTTGATCTGGACGCGGAGTTCGGGCTTGCCGGGCTCGTAGGAACTCTCGAGGTCCACGACGCCGGGGACGTTGGCGACACGCTTCATGACGTTGTCGGTGATGTCGGCGAGTTTGCGGAGGTCGGGTCCCTGAATGGCAAAGATGAGTTCGCGATCGGAACCGCCGCCGCTGACCGACGCCGGATACTGCACGCCGATGGTGACGTCGTGATACTTGGCGAGGGCTTTGCGCGCGATGCCCATGATCTCTTCCTGGGTCTGCTTGCGCTGCGAAGGATGCACGAGTTCGACGAGGACGCTGCCGCGGTCCACCTGACGCTGGAAGTCCGCGCCGATGGTGGTGAGCAGGTGCTGGACGCCGGGGAGTTTGCGCGCGTCGGCTTCGATCTGGCGGATCACCTGGTCGGTGCCTTCGAGCGAAGAGCCCGGAGGCGTGCGGACGGTGATTTCGAATTCGCTCTGGTCGGAGTTGGGCAGGAAGCTCTTGCCGATCTTCATGAACAAGGGACCGGTAGAGAGTACGACGGCCAGCGAGATCAGGCCGATCGCCCAGCGGTGCGCCATAGACCAGCGCAGCAGCGCCGCGTAGGGCTTGGCGAAGACCAGGAACACGAAGTTTTCTTTGGTGTGTTCTTTCTCGGCGTCGACCTTGAGGAAGCGCGACGAGAGCATCGGGGTGAGGGTGAAGCTCACGATCAGCGAGATCATGATGGCGAACGCGGCAGTGTAGCCGAAGCTGCCCATGAAGCGTCCGACGATGCCGCCCATCATCGCAACCGGGATGAAGATGATGGCGAGGGAGAGCGTGGTGGCGAGCACGGCGAGGCCGATTTCGCGGGTCCCTTCGATGGCCGCTTCGACGGGAGAGATCTTCTTCTCTTCGGCGACCTTGAAGATGTTCTCGAGAACCACGATCGCGTCGTCAATCACGATGCCGACCATCAGCACGAGGGCGAGCATGGTGATCTCGTTGAGCGTGTAGCCCATCAGGTAGATGAGCGTGAAGGTGGAGATGATGGACGCGGGGATCGCGACCGCGGCGATGATGGTCGAGCGCCAGTTGCGAATGAAGATGAACACGACGAGCGCGGCGAAGATGCCGCCTTCGACGAGGTGCGCTTTCACAGACTGGAACGATTCGACGATGAAGGGCGCGAGATCGCGCGTGTAGGTGATGCGGAAGTCCTGCGGCAGGGTCGGCTTGAGTTCGTCGAGGCGGCCCTTGACCGCGTTGATGACTTCGAGCACGTTGGTGCCGCTTTGCTTGCGGACTTCGAGCACGACGGCGGCCTGATCATCGAGGCGGGCGAGCGAGCGGGGTTCCTCGACACCGTCGATGACGTGGCCGATGTCCGCAATGCGCACAGGGGAACCATTGGGGGCTGCGATGATGATGCGGTTGAAGTCCTGCGGGCGTTCGACGCGGCCGAGGGTGCGCAGCGAGACTTCGCGCTGGCCCTGGTCGACGCGTCCGCCGGGGATTTCGACGTTCTGCGCGGCGAGCGCGCCACGGACCTGATCGATATTGAGGTTGTAGGAGTACAGCTTTTCGCCGTCGAGGATGACCTGGATCTGGCGCTTGCGGTCGCCGACGAAGCGGACGTCGCCCACGCCGTTGAGGCTTTCGATGCTCTTCTTGATCTTGTCGTCGACGATTTTGGTGATTTCGCGCGCATCACGCGGCGAGGCGACGACGATGTTGAGGATCGGGGTTGCGTCGGTCGAGATCTTGTCAACGATCGGTTGATCCGTATCCTTGGGCAGGTCGTTCAGCACCGTGTTGACCTTGGCGCGGACTTCCTGGATCGCGACGTCGGGATCCTTTTCGAGGACGAACTGGATGAAGACCTGCGAGATGCCTTCGGCGGAGTTCGAACGCAATTCGTCGATGCCGGAGACGGTGTTGACGACTTCTTCGATGCGCTTGGTGACCTGCGTTTCGACTTCTTCGGGCGAGGCGCCGCGCAGCACGGTGGTGATGGTGACGATGGGCAGTTCGACCTTGGGGAAGCGGTCGACGCCGAGGGCCATGTAGGCGAACCAGCCTGTGACGAGGAGCGCCATGATGAGCATGGTCGCGAAGACGGGCCGCTTGATGCAGACTTCTGCTAGTTTTTGCATGTTGGCAGCGGCTCCTTATTTATTTCCGGCGACGCGCACCGGAGATCCGTTGACCAGCATGGCCTGCTGCGAGATGGCGACGGTTTCGCCGGGATTGACCGTGCCTTCGACGAGCGGCAGCCAGCCGTCGATTTCATCGCCGGGGGTGACTTTGATTTCGACCGCTTTGCCGTCGCGGATGGCGAAGAGCTTGGTGAGTCCGGCGATCGAGTAGAGCGACTGCTTCGGCACCATGAGGGTGTCGACCGAGGCTTCGAGCACGAGGCGCACCTGGGCGAACATGCCGGGGCGCAGGCGCGGATCCGGCCTCGCGATGCGGGCTTCGACGGTGAGCGAACGGGAGCGGGCGTCGAGCGAGGGGTTGGTTTCGCGGACGATGGCCTGAAACTTTTCGCCGGGCAGGGCATCGGTGGTGAAGGTCAGCGTGGTGCCGGCCTTGACCCGTCCGGCGGCGGTTTCGGGGACATCGACGCGGAGGCGCAGCGGGTTGGTTTTCACCAGCGTCACGATCGGCGCGTTCTCGCGGACATACTGGCCGGGCGAGACGTGCTTTTGCGATACGGTGCCGTCGAAGGGCGCGCGGAGGGTCGCGTCATTGAGTTTCTTCTGGGCGAGGCGCATTTCGGCGCGGATCGATTCCATGGCGGCCCACTGGGTCCGCATTTCGTCGCGGGCCTGGTCAAAGGCGGCGACTTGCGCTCGATAGGCTTTGTCGAGTTCGTTGAAACGATCCTGCGAGATGTCGCCGCTCTTGACGAGTTTGGCAGCGGAATCGTACTTGAACTTCACGTCTTCGAGGCGGGCTTGCGCCTGGCGAACGGCGGGCGTGGCCGTGGGCGGATCATTCTCCTGGCCGGGGTTCAGGCCGAGGCGCGCGAGAGCCTGCGCGAGAGCGGCTTTGGCGCGCTCGTACTGAAGCTGATATTCCTGCTTGTCGATTTCCGCGAGGATCTCGCCCTTGCGGATCGACTGGCCGAAGTCGACGCGAATCGACGTCACTTTGCCGATCAATTCGGAATTCACGGTGACGGTTTCATCGGGCAGCAAAGATCCGGTAACGGAAATCGCGCGCTCGATACGGCGGGTTTCGGCCGTGGCGACGCGGACGGCAAGGGGTTCAACGGGTTTCGCGGGCGCCGCGGCTTCGGCTTTGCCCGGCGCGGGCGCACCGGACTTGCCGCATCCCGTGAGGGCGAGCATCGCGATGAGAAAGGCAGATGCGATGTGGTAGAGGACAGTAGTTTGAGAACGCCTGGTCTGTTTCATTTTGATTAGGCTCCAGCCTTTATTTGTTGTTGTAGGCCGTGCAGGAAGAGGTCGACCATCTGCGAGATGAGTTCCTCTTTCGGCTGCGGGTATGGATCGAAGTGATGATAATGGCGGACCATCGAGTGATGGGCGATCATGCCGATGAACGCCCAGGCTGCTGCGGCCGGATTGACGGATCGGAAGGTCCCTCTCTCAATTCGATGTTCGAAGTACTGCTTGAGGAGGTCGAATTGCGGGGCGGCGTGCCTGGCGAAGAAGAGGTCGGAGAATTCCTGGCCCTCGAGCGCGCTGAACACCAGCAGGCGGCTGAGGGTCGGATCTTCGTCATGCCAACGGGAGATATTGGTCGCGATCTGGGTCAGGATCGTGCGGTCGTCCTTGTCGTATTCCGACGCGGCGGCAAGGGCCGGTTCGAAGCGGCAGCGAACCTGCTCCGAGATCGACTCGATGATCGCCTGATAGAGATCGTGCTTGGTTTGAAAGTGCTGGTAGAGGACTGGTTCGGAAACGCCGACGGCCTGGGCGATTTCGCGGGTGGTCACGCCGCGAAATCCCTTTTCGGCGAAGAGCTTCGATGAGGCCTCGATGATCGCCTGGCGGCGCTCGCCGGCGGAGAGTCTGTGTGATGCCATGTGGAAAGTTAGCGGTCGCTAACCTAGTGATTACTAAGTTAGCAGGCGCTAGCTTTCCTGTCAATTGGCGGCGATCAAATAGTCCTTTTCGGATCCGATCACGTTGATTCGAATGGATTTACGAGGTTCCTGCGGGGCCGCCAGCCGGACCTTCAGGAAGTTGTCTGTGAGGGCGGAACGGTCGCCGTCGAGGGTCACGGCGGCCAATTCGCGTCCGATCATCGACCGCAGGAACTGGCCGTGCTTGCGGGCGGCGAGTTCGCGCAGGATGCGGTTGCGTTCCTTGCGGACGGGGATCGGGACGATGGCGCGGCTTTCCGCGGCAGGGGTCCCCGGGCGTTCGGAATAGGTGAAGACGTGCAGGTAGGTGAACGGCAGCGATTCGATGAATTGCCGGCTTTGTTCGAACTCCTCGTCGCTTTCGCCGGGGAACCCGACCATCACGTCGGCCCCGATGGCGGCGTCGGGCATCAGCGCGCGGGCGCGACGGATGCGGTCCTCATAATGACGCGGGCGATACTTGCGGTGCATGCGGCGGAGGACGGT
Source organism: uncultured Solibacteraceae bacterium (assembly GCA_964627455.1). GTDB lineage: Bacteria > Acidobacteriota > Terriglobia > Bryobacterales > Bryobacteraceae > F-183. The sequence continues at coordinate 43,559 of CAZVKC010000038.1, forward strand.
GTCGGATCCCGACTGCAGGGGCGCGTGGACGTGCTTGGCGATGCGGGGGGATGTGGCGACGAGCTCCAGCAGGTCGTCGGACCAATCCATGGGTTCGACCGAAGACAGCCGGATGCGCTCGACGCCGGTTTCCGCGAGAATCAGGCGGACGAGATCGGCGAGGCGCATGGTGAAGCCGGGTTCGCGTCCCCAGCGGCCGAGGTTGATGCCGCTCAGCACGACTTCGGGGTAGTTCGAGGCGAGTGCGCGGACCTGTTCGACGACTTCCGCGACGGGCATGCTCCGGCTGCGGCCGCGGACGAAGGGGATGATGCAGAACGAGCAGCGGTTGTTGCAGCCGTCCTGGATCTTCAGGTTCGGACGCGACCGGTCGCCGGCGGCGTCCTCCACGGGCGATGCAAGGAAATCGTGGCGGGCGAAGATGTCCCCGACGTGGATCTGCGCGTGATACGACGGCGCTTCGATCTGGATGAGCGGCTGTTCCGGTTTGACGAGCGCGGCGATTTCCGTTTTGTGGGAGTTGCCGACGACGAGTTTTACGCCGGGCATTTGCGCGATCTCTTCAGGCGCGCGCTGGGCGTAGCATCCGGTGACGAGGATCTTGGCGTCCGGGTTCTCGCGGTTGACCCGGCGCACGGTATGGCGCACGTCCTCGTCGGCGTTGGACGTGACGGTGCAGGTATTGAGGATCACCCAGTCCGCAGCATGGTGGGACTCGGCGCGGGCCATGCCACGCAGCGACAGGGCGGCTTCGATGGCTGCTCCATCGGCCTGCGAGGCGCGGCATCCGAAATTCTGGACGACGAACTTTTCCACTTCTACCAGTGTAGGCCGTTCGCGGGAACGGCCCACACCATAATGATTGCGATTAGGAGTCCGACTTGCGCGACAGCTCTTCTGAGAGGATGATCGCTTCGGCGAGTTCCTTCATGGGGCGGCGCAGGCGGCGGCTTTCGTTGCGCAACCGCAGGTATGCTTCCTCTTCCGTCAACTGGTGACGGCTCTGGAGCAGGCCCTTGGCGCGTTCGACGAGTTTGCGGGTTTCCAACTGCTCGCGCAGCATTTCATTCTGGTCTTCGAGCAGGGATTTGGCGATGGTGGTGCCCATCTGTTCGCCGATGAAGGTAACGAGCGAGATTTCCTCGGGGGAGTGCTCGTACGGCTGGCGGTGATGGACGTTCACAACGCCGATGATTTCGCCGCGATTTACCAGCGGCACGGACAGAAAGGCTTCGTAAGTGTCTTCCACGAGCGCCTGAAAGCGCTTGAACCGCGCGTCGGAGCCTGCGTTACGCGGCAGGGCGACAACCGATTTATGTTCCGCGACCCAACCGGTGATGCCTTCACCGATCTTCATGCGGAGCGTCCCCAAATCCCGGGCATGGGGCACTTGGGACGCACGGAGCACGATCTCGTTGGTCTCGAGATCTATCAGGTACACGAGGGCTGCGTCGCAGTTGGTGACCTGCGACGTAAGACCGATAATTTCACCCAGCATCTCGTCCAACGACAACTCAGAGGCGACGATGTTGCTAATCCGATGCATCAAATTGACTTGGGACGAAACTGGGTCCATGATTACGTTCAGAGGCTCCTCAAGTGTGGCGGTCATGATTCCATTCAAACCCTTCGGCCGGAGGAATACCAATCGATCTTTTCTATTGGAGTCATGGCATCACCTCGTGGTGGTGGGGTTGTTGTTTGTTTTCAATCAGACTGGGGTGGCGCGGGATTTCATACAGGTCGTTTCACCGCGGGCTGAAGTGTACACGGACGGCGGCCTGAAACTGGCCCAGCAGACGCTGGACCGGCTGGAAACCCTGGCCGCGGTCTTCGAAGAATTCGGACGCAAGCCAACGCGTACCGGTCCCGTACGGGTCATCGCCTTTGCCTCCGAGGCCGACTACGTCCCTTTCCGTCCTTCGCCCATCAGTGCCGGCTTCTATCAGTCTGGTCCTGAAGGGGATTGGATCGTTTTTCCGGCGGGGGCAGGCGAGCGGGTGGTGCTGCACGAATACACGCATCTCTTACTCAACCGGGGCCTGGCCGGGTTGCCGCAGTGGCTGGAAGAGGGGTTGGCGGAGTTCTTTTCGACCGTGCAGGTCGTGACCACAAAATCGGGCGCGCGCATGGCTCGGATCGGGCGTCCGATCGAGGAACATTTGCGGAACCTGCGGGTTCTCGAGCCGCTGACGGCGAAAGAACTGCTGCAGGTGCAGAAGCAGTCGATCCACTACGCGGATGCGGTGCAGGCGAGCCGCTTCTATGCTACGAGCTGGGCGCTGGTCCACATGTTGTATGTGCATCCGCAGTACGCGCGGAATATGCCCGTGTTCGTGACTGCAGTAGACGCCGCGGCCGTACCCGTGGAGGTCGCGTTTCGCGACGCGTTCGGAGTGACACTGGACCGGGCGCTGGACCAGATGCGCGGGTATCTGGCGAGTTCGACGGGGCTGCGCGCGGGAGAGGTCGCGCTGGCGTCCGGAGCCGCACCCTACGCGGAAACCGCTGCGGCGAAACCCGTGCCGCCGGTCCAGATCCTCCGCCTTCAGGCCGAGTTGCTGCTCGATTCGAACAAACGCGCGCAAGCCGCGGAGAAGTACCGGCAGATCACGAGGCTCGCCGGCGGATCCGTCGAGGCAAGGGAGGCGATGGCCTTTCTCGCGATGTCGGAAAACCGGGTTCCGGTGGCGCTGGAGCGCTTTTCGGAACTGGTGAATGGACCGGGAGAACCTCCGGCGCCGGCTCGGACCGTCTTCGAATACGCAATGTTGTTGCGGGACGCGGGCGGCAAGCGGGAGACGGTAACATCGCTGCTGGAACGCACGGTTGCGCTGCAACCCGGGCATCCGGAAGCGAGGTTCCTGCTCGGGGTGCGGGCAAGCGACGAAAGCCGTTACGCCGACGCGATCGTACATTTGCAGGCTGCAACCCTCGCTTTGCCCCGTCAGTTTTCGTTCTGGCACGCCTTGGGGTTTGCCCAAGCGAAACTGGGCCAGCGGGGAGAATCGACGGCTTCGGCGCGGAAGGCGATCCGGCTGGCGATGAACCCCGAGGAAGACCGGATGGCGTCGGATCTCTTGAATCTGGCATTAACGAGCGAAGGGAAGGCCGCGAAGCCCGCGCCCGGATCCGCGAAACCATCCGTATCGATTCCGCCCGGCTGGAATCGCAAACCGGCTGCCGACGGCTCGGCTGCCGGAGCGTTGCATTCGTTCGAGTGCGTGGAACCCCATCCGAAACTCCGGATTCGCATTGCATCCGGCGAAGTCGAGGAATTTTCGATCCTGGATCCGAAAAACCTGGAATTGCGAAATGCCTCCGGGGGGACTCACGAAATGCAATTTGCCTGCGGAGCACTGGAACCACGCGCCGTGAAGATAGAGTACGTGCGGGCTTCGCGGGGCATTACTGCCATTGAATTCCTACCCTAACGTACTGGAACCCACCTACGGACAAGCAAATTGGAACTCAGGTGTTTCCACGACTTGGTTTACCGGCCGCCGCGTGTCAAATTAGAGCCATGGACCACCAAAGCGCGGTACCGAATCTGGGAATGAGAGTGGTGCAGGGCGTGATTCTCGGCATCGTTCTGTCGATTCCCGTAGTGCTCTGGGCTTTGAGCCGCGCAGCCGCCTTTCAGGAATCGCCGGCTGGCCAAAACCCGGTTGCCGCGGCGGGCACGACGGCGCCCGGCCGTGCGGTGGTATCCAAACCTGGCAACGCAGCCGCGTCATCCGCGGCGGCCCGCAAGCGTGTGCAGGGTCCACAAGGCAAACGGGACGAGTACGTGACGGTGCCTCCTTCGCAAATGCACCTGCGGATCGACAATGGTTCGCGGCCGGCATCGAGCGCCGCACAGCAGTCGATCGAAACCAACGACGAATAATCGCTTCACCTGGACTTCTCCTCACCAAAAGAAAGAGGCCGGGTCCGCAATGGGACTACCGGCCTCTTTTCCCTCCAAGTTCTTTTCCTGTCGTTTTCCTAATCTTTCCCGCTCACGTTTGTTTGATCGTTCTTTGAAATTTTTCAGCGGGAGCGGCCGGGTCCTTTCGAGTTGCATGTGAGTCCGGAGCGGGTTCCTGTGGGCCGGGATTCAATGCCCCTGGCCTCGCCCGCTCCGGAATCCTCCGAGTGTTTGTCGTGTCTCCTCAACCCTCATGCGCGGCCGAGTCAGAAAAGGGATCAAAGTTTTTTTGAGACCCCGGGACGAAGGCCGCAGCAGTGGATGGATAATGGATTCTGTGGCATCTGTGCGTCCAGTACTACCAGTAGCCTGGGCGGCCGTCTGCGCCGTCCTGCTCGCTGTTCCTCTGGCTTCGGCGCAGGAGAGGTTCGACCGAAAGCGGATCGAACAGCGATTCTCCGAAGGCTTGAAGCAGCAGGCGGCGGGTGAGCACGCCAAAGCGATCGCCAGTTTTTCCGAGGTCATCGCAGCGAGCGGAGGCACGGCGGATCCCAGAGCCTATTACCATCGGGGACTCTCGTTTGCGGGACGCCGCGAATGGCCAAAGGCTATCGAAGACTACGACCGCGCGATCGGACTCGGGTACTCGACGGCAGGCGTGTATCTCGCTCGCGGTGAAGCGCAGGCCGAGTTGAAGAGCTACAACGACGCAGAGCAGGATTTTTCGAAGGCCATCAAACTGCGGCTTGATGATCCCGCCAACTGGAATGCCCGTGCGAAATTGCGTTCCAGCGCGGGCCGGTTTCGCGACGCCATCGAAGATTACGAACAGGCGATCCGGATCAAGCCGGATTTCGTCGACGCGATCGTCGGCCGCGGGTATGCCTACGGCGAGGCGGGGGACTTCCGTTCCGCGATCGCTGACTTCGACCGCGCGCTGGCGATTCAGGACCCGGCGAACCTTCGCGCGCTGCCTCTGCGTGGCGCGGCAAAGGCGCGACTGGGCGATCACCGGGGGGCTATCGAGGATTTCACCAAAGCGTCCGCGGCCTTCCCGAAAGACATCATGATTCTGTTGGCGCGAGCCGTTTCCTACACCGTACTGGGGGATCATCAGAAGGCGCTGGCGGATCGCGATCAGGCTGTCCAAATGCAGCCCGACAACGCGCTGGTGTACATCGCCCGCGGCTCGTCTTATCATCAGCTGGGCCGGCACGACGAGGGCTTTCAGGATCGAACCAAGGCGATCCGGCTGGATCCCAACCAGGCGGAGGCTTGGGCGGCTCGGGGCAACGCGCATTTCCTGCTCGAACATTGGGCAGAGGCGATCGGCGATTTGGACCATGCGCTGCAATTGACGCCCGGCCAGCCGGATTTGCAGCGATTGCTGGAAGAGGCAAAGAAGCGGTTCATCGACTCGACAACGGCGGCTGCTCCGGCGGCGCCGGCGCCGCCACCGCCTACTCCGGCCCCTGCTCCCGCTCCTCCGGTGGAAACTCCTGTCACGGTGACGAAGAGGGCGGACCCGCCGCAGCCGTCACCCGCAGTCGCCGCAACGCCGGCGCCGCCCGTACCGGCCACAACCCCGGCCTCCGGGAGGCAGACGGTCGAGGCTCATTACCTGGCTGCCCGCCGGTTCGCCGAGGCGGGAGACTGGGCCAAGGCCATCGCCGAGTATTCGGCTGTCATCGAACTCAAGCCCGACCATGCGATTGCATTCAATGGCCGTGGATTCGCGCACCAGCGCTTGCGGCAGTATCAGGAGGCCCTCGCGGATTTCGATGAGGCGCTCCGGTTGAAGCCGGATTATCCGAACGCGCTGAGGAACCGTGAGAATACGGCTCGTTTGGCCGGGACGGCCATCACGGTGATCGCGCCCAGGAAGCCGCTCGCGCCACCGCCGGCGGCGCCGCCTGCCGCGCCAAAACCGGTAGTTCCCGCGGCAGCCCCGGCTTCCGTGAGCAAGGCGGATATCGAGGCGCGCTATCAGGCGGCGCGCCAGTTTGCGGACGCCAAGCAGTGGGACAAAGCGATTGCAGAGTACTCCGCCGCGATCGGGATGAAGCCGGACTTCGCACTTGCTTACAATGGAAGAGGGTTCGCGCATTACATGTTGCGCGACCTGCCGAAAGCGATTGCCGATCTCGACGAGGCGATCCGGTTGAACCCGGCATACGCGAACGCGTACAAGGTCCGGGCCAATGCGAGGCGCGCGGCCGGCGACAAAGCCGGTTCGGATGCCGATCTCGTAAAGGTGCAGGAACTGCTGGGCCGCAACCGGTAGCCGCACGGCGGGCATGCGGTGATCGCGACAGGTCATCAACAACATCTCATCCTGAAGGAAGGTTTTTTAGCAGTCATGGCTGAAGCTACCGCCGAGAGTTTGCGCTCCGGCCGCTCCCTGCGAGCGCTGAACAAAGACGAAGACGGCACGGACGTTTTTCAACTGCCCAACGGCGTATACGGGTTCACCTACTCGGCCGCGCAGAAGGAAATGCCCATCTTCACCAAGCAGCCTTTCCATGCGTTCGAGGTCCACAGGCTGAACGATGGCAGCGTGCACATGGTGGGTTTCGTGACGCCGGAAACCAAGTCCAAGATCGATGGCAAGGCCGGTACGATCGAAGCGGTGCTGTATCCGGCGCCGTTCCAGACCGCGACGGAACTGATCAGCATCGACGTCGACGACATGCAGCCCGCCAAGAAGGCGGTGACGCGTGAAGACGGCAATCCGCTGAAGACCCTCGTTTACGCGCAGTGAAGCCAGCGCGACGCCGGCTTTTCGGACTCCACACTTCCACCGCGGGCGGACTCGACAACGCCGCCCGCGAAGCCGTGGATTTCGGGGCCAACTGTTTCCAGATTTTCTCTTCGAGCCCGCGCATGTGGCGGGCTTCGTCATTGGATCCCGCTCGTATCGAAGCGTTCCGCGCGTTGCGGCAGAAGCACGATCTGGGTCCGGTGGCGATCCACTGCAATTACCTCATCAACCTCGCGGCGACCGATGAGAACGTGCTGCGGCAGTCGATGATCTCGTTTCGAGGCGAACTCGAACGGGCACTGGCGATCGGCGCCGAATACCTGGTGCTGCATCCCGGCAGCAAGAAGGGACACGCTTTGCCCGGGGACGCTGTGCTTCTTGCGGCGGCTTCAATTGCAGCCGCTTCGAAAGGGCTTGCGTTTCCCGGCGGGCAAGGCTTCCGGCTGTTGCTCGAAAATACGGCCGGGGCGGGGCAGTCGATCGGATCCTCGTTCGAGGAACTCGCCTCGCTGGCGGAACTCGCGCAACGCGCGGGCGCGCAGATGCCGATCGGATTTTGCATCGACACCTGCCATTGCCTCGCCGCCGGATACGATGTCGCTTCGGAAGCGGGCCTCGACGAGACCGTGCGTGCGATCGACCGGGTGTTGGGTCTGGATCACGTTCCGATGTTCCATGCGAACGATTCCAAAGGCGCGCTGGGTTCGCACCTCGACCGCCATGCCAACATCGGCGACGGGCACATCGGACTCGACGGTTTCCGGCGGATCCTCAACCATCCGCATCTGGTCGACAAGGCGTTCATCCTCGAGACGCCCGCCGACGACGGGGGCGCGGAACGGGATCTGGCGACGTTGCGGAAGCTTACTTCCGGAGATTGAACAAGGGCGACTGGAGCAGCAGCCAGGAAAGCAGGCCTCCCGCGGCGTAGGGTGGAAAATCGAACCATGAAAAATGGGTTCCGAGGATGAGCCTGCCGGGGAGAGTTCGCCGCAGCGCAAGAAGCCAGGGAGCCTGCCACATCTGCAGGAACTCGAGCGCGCACGTCAGCAGGAACGCCAGGGCCGACGCCTTGCGTGGATCCTGGATACCGGTTCCGCGGAGTGCGATTGCGGCCGCGATGACGTAAAAGACCCCTCCCGAAGCATCGCGCAGCCATTCCGGAACCGGCGCGTGGAATCTCGACCAGTAGCCAACCGCAATCGTGGCGAGAAGCGCGACGGCAAGTCTGAAGTGCAACAATCATTAGCATGATGACACGCCGGAACAGCTTGTTTGCGTTGGGCGCGGCTGCTGGTTCTTTGTTCGCAGACCCGAAGAAGGCTACGCGCGCGTTGCTGGTTACCGGCGGGCACGATCATCCGCCTTCGTTCTATTCGGTGTTCGACAACGCGGGTCCGGGCTTGCGCGTCAACGTGGATCCGCATCCGCGCGCCTTTGCCTACGACATGCGATCGCGCTATGACGTGCTCGTTTTGTACGACATGATCAAGACGGGACTCGAGCAGAAGAAACGCGAGAACCTGCGAGCTTTCGCGGAAGCCGGCAACAAGGGCATCGTCGTGCTGCATCACGCGCTGTGCTCGCATGGCGACTGGCCGTGGTGGTACGAAGAACTCACCGGCGCACGCTGGATCGAGCCGGGTACGCCCGGCCATGAGCCTTCAACCTACAAAGAGGATCTCGACCTGGAAATGATCCCTGCGGCGCCGAAGCATCCGGTGATGCAGGGCGTCGGCGCATTTCGCATCTACGATGAAGCGTACGGCAAGCTGTGGTTTTCTCCGAAGAATGAAGTGCTGCTGCGCACCACGCATCCGGCGTCCGATGGTCCAGTCGTGTGGATAGGACCCTGCAAAACCGCGCGTGTCGTGACCATCCAGTTGGGACACGGTTCCGAAGCCCATCATCACGCGAGCTATCGCAAGCTGGTGCGCAACGCGATCGATTGGGCTGCTGCCGGCGCCGCCTAGTTGGTTGGGATTGCGACGGGCGGCGGCTGCCTGCGCCGGGCGATTGCCTCAGCGCCCCCGAGCCGCGCGAAGCCCGGAATGATCACCGGTTTCCAGGCGGATCCGTCGGTGGTCAGCGTGACCGGCACGCGGCTCAAAGCCGCCGCGACGTGGCACAGTGGGACAACGTCTCCTCCGAAGCATTCGAGTTCCACCGAGGAGCGCTTCTCTTCATGGGCGATGAAGGCGATGGCTGTGAGGATGTCCTGCACGCGATTCGCGTCGTCGCTCATGAAGAAGGTCAGGTGATCGCCTCGGAACACGGGCCGTTGGGCGAAGGCCAGGCCGACCTGAAAGGGATCCACAAGCAGCCTCGGTTTGGACTTCGACCGGTTGGCGGCTCTCGGCCAATCCTTGAGCCCTTCGTTCATACCATTGGAATGGATCTCGATCACAGACGGGCCAGCGCCGGGAAGTTGGCGGACGGGTACGCGGTCGCCGCAACAGGCTCTCGTCAACACGGTGTTCGCGCCCGCCTGCAAAACGTTGACGGTTCCGGCGTCGGGCCAGCGGATGCCTGAGGCCGAAAAGAACGCCTGGCGCCACGCGTCGTCGGACGCATCCCCGGCTGCAGTTGCCGTCTGCTCACGCCACGACGACAGCACGGATTTCCTGTCCTGCTTTGTGCTGGACATGGTGTCACCGGCGAGCAACAGGTTCAGGTCGAGATCGACGCCGAGTTTCTCCGGGATCGGAGTTTCCGCCGGGGCGCGCGAACCTTTGAGCACGTGCGCAAAGAAGCCGTAGACTGCCTCGCGGCTGGCCCGGTTGTAATTGTGCGGCGCATCGATCTGCGCCTGGCGCAAGCGGCGCGTGCGGCCAAACAGCTTATAGACGGCCTGCACGAGAGGGAACTCTTCGCGCGGCGTGTTCCGGGTCCAGTCCCTGGTCGACGACACCAGCATCATCGGCCTCGGCGCGATCATCGACGTGATTTCGACGTTGTTGGTGGTGAGGCGCAGCGAGGGCGCGATTTCACAGGCGTCGTCGCCCTGAAATCCCGCAGACACCATGTCCACGGGCGCCGCCGCGAGGATGCGCTCATCGACGGCCGCGGTGAGAAACGTCTGCGTGCCTCCTCCGGAAGCGCCGGTCATTCCAATGCGCGACGGATTGACGAACGGCAGCGACTGCACGAAATCGATGGAGCGGATCGCGTTCCAAAGCTGGATGCCGAGCGGTGAAAACGACCATAGCATCTCTTCTTCCGAATTTCCGAATTCGTGGGGCAGCGCTTTGGTGTCGTTGTATCCGACCATATCCCAGGCAAACGCGGCGTAGCCTTGCGCGGCAAGATTCACGCAGAGGGCTGGTACGGAATAATCGTCGGCGTGATGGATCCGCCCGTGCTTCCAGTGACCATGGGCGACCAGTATGGCGGGGATTCTGGCGTTGGGGGCAAGCGGCCGCGGCAGGTACAGGTTTCCGGCAATTCGCAATCCCGGGAGCGTTTCCAGTGTTACGGTTTCGACGCTGTATCCGGGGCGCTCGATCCGCCCGAAGCGTTTCGCCTGCAAAGGGGTTCGGGCCGGTGTGGGGAGGAGTCCCGAGGCGGCGAGAATCTGATTCTTCAACTCGATGCGGCGCAGATTCCAGGCCTGCAAAGATCGAGGGGGAACCCAGTCGGTGTGGGTCTTGCTGCCGCGATCGATGAGGTTGCGGATATCGCCGAAGGTCCCCTGGGCAGGCGCGCACAAGACCGCCAGCGGCAGCAGGACAAGCAGACGCCATCCTGAGACTCCCCTGATACGTGGCATTGCTTTACATGATTCGGCAAACCGCAAGGGCGGTTACGGAAATATTAGATTTTTACGAACTTTGCAAATAGTTGTGGAAATGTAAAGCATCCTTCATGATCGCGGCGCTACACTGGGGGAAAGGGTTTTATGCAGTCCAAACTAGTCTCGTTATCCCTCCTATTCAGCAGTTTTCTCTTTGCACAATCAACAGCGGGTCTCGGCGGTCTGAACGGCGTGGTGAACGACGCCACCGGATCGGTGATTCCCAACGCCAAGGTCACGGTCTCGAACGAAGCCAAGGGTATCCGCCGCGCGCTCGAAACCAATGCTGCCGGTATCTTCAACGTGCCGTCGCTGGTTCCCGCGGACGGCTACACCGTGCGCGTCGAAGCGAACGGTTTCACGACCTACGAACTCAAGAACATCACGATCCAGGTCGGTCAGAACCTCGGCCTGACGGTCAACATGCAGGTACAGCAGGCGGCCACGCAGGTGGAAGTTTCCGCGGCGGCGCCGGTGGTCGAATCCACCAAGACGGGCGTTTCGCAGGTCGTCGGCACCAAGCAGATCGACGAACTGCCCATCAACGGCCGCCGAGTCGATTCGTTCGTGCTGCTGACGCCGTCGGTGGTTCCGGACGGCACGTTCGGTCTGATCAGCTTCCGCGGCATCGCCGGCGGCAACTCGTTCCTCACCGACGGTAACGACACGACCAATCAGTTCTACAACGAAAATGCGGGACGCACGCGCATCTCGTCGCAGATCTCGCAGGATGCCGTGCAGGAATTCCAGGTGCTCACCAACGGGTACTCAGCGGAATTCGGCCGCGCTTCCGGCGGCGTGATCAACACGGTGACGCGCTCGGGCGGCAATCAGGTGCACGGCACTGCGTACTGGTTCTTCCGCAACCAGGACTTCAACGCGCGCGACCGCTACGCCAACATCAATCCCCAGGAGCGCCGTGATCAGTTCGGTGGTTCGATCGGCGGCCCGATCAAGAAGGACAAGCTGTTCTACTTCGGCAACCTCGAACTGACCCGCCGCAACTTCCCGCTGATCAACCGTCTCGTGAATCCGAACCTGTTCGACGCGAACGGCAACTTCATCGGCGCCTGCACGGCTCCGGCCGCTGCCTGCGACGCCGCCAAGACGGCGCTGTTCCCGCGCCAGTTCCAGACGCTCGATCGCACGGCCGATTCCGAACTCGCGTTCCTCAAGGTCGACTGGCGCCCGTCGGATCGCAACTCGTTCTCGTTCTCGGGCAACTACTTGCGCTGGATCTCCCCGAACGGCATCCAGACCCAGGCCGTGTTGACCAACGGTAACGGCATCGGCAACAACGCGAACTCCACCGTACGCACCCGCTACGGCCGCGCGGCGTGGACCTCGATTCCGACCAATTCGATGGTCAACGAACTGCGCTTCGGCTGGTTCAAGGATCGTTTGTTCGACGACTTCAACAACGACCTCATTTCCCCGGCGACGGGCCGCCTTGGTCTTTCCGTGCAGGGGCAGAGCAATCTCGGAACCGCCATCGACTACCCGCGCCTCAATCCTTCGGAACAGCGCTTCCAGGTTGCAGACGCACTGAGTTGGACCCGCGGTAAGCACTCGCTCAAGTTCGGCTTCGACATCGCATCCACACAGGATTACCTGAATATCCTGCGCAACCGCTTCGGATCCTACAGCTACGCGAGCTTCACGGATTTCGCCCTCGATTTCTCGAATATCAACACTGGAGACAATCGCCTGGGCCGCCGCTGGCAGAGCTTCTCGCAGACGGTCGGTAACCCGATCGTCGATTTCACGACGAAGGATTACGGTTTTTACGTGCAGGATCAGTATCGCGTCACCCAGAAGCTGACCCTGAACTACGGCGTGCGCTACGAGTACTCGGCGTTGCCCCAACCGGTGCAGGTCAATCCGAACTATCCGCAAACCGGCGTCATCAACTCGCCCGGCAAGAACTTCGCACCGCGTTTCGCGATGGCGTACTCGCTGAATGACAAGACCGTCATTCGCGGCGGCTACGGCATTTTCTTCGCACGCTTCCAGGGCGGACTCATCCAGACGGTGTTCCTGACCAACGGCCTGTATCAGCCCGCGATCCTGCTGCAGAACGGCGACGCTCGCGGACCTCAGTTCCCGAACATCCTGCCTTCGAACGCGTCCGGTCTTCCCGGTGGGTCGGTCAGCCTGGCCTTCACTGGCAAGGACTTCCGCAATCCCTACACGCAGCAGTGGGACTTCGCGATCGAACGCCAGTTGGCCCGCGATCTCGGCCTGACGGTGAACTACATCGGCAGCCGTGGCGTGGCGATCACGACCGTGCGCGATCTCAACATCGGACCCACGGGCAACCCGGTGACGTACCGGATCCTCGATGCGGCCGGCAACCAGACGGGCACGTATACGACGCCCGCTTACTACGCGGCGAACCGCATCGACAACCGCTACCAGCGCATCAACCAGATCGAAAACGGTGGCAACACGTATTATCACGGCCTCGCTGTGCAGTTGCAGAAGCGTATGAGCCACGGCTTCCAGGCTTCGGCGGCGTACACATGGTCGCACGCGATCGACACCGCCAACCAGGGCGGCGGCAGCAACGCAATCTTCTTCAGCAGCCCGGGATCGACGTTCAACGGCGACTACTCGGCTGACAAAGGCAGTTCGTCGCTCGACCAGCGCCATCGCATCGTGCTGACGTCGATCTGGGAACCGCAGTGGGGCAAGAAGTCCACGCAGCCGTTCGTGAAGTGGGTGGTCGCCAACTGGCAACTGTCACATCTCACGACGCTCGCTTCGGGACAGCCGGCCACTACGACGATGCGTGTTGCCGGATCTCCTTTCGCCGGCGCTGCTTTCAACTCGAGCCTCAACGGGTTCGGCGGTTCGAGCCGCGTGCCGTTCCTGCCGTTCTCGAACCTGCTGCTCGACGCGACGTATCGCGCCGATGTTCGCGTGACCAAGATGCTGAAGTTCAGCGAACGCCTGCAGGGCGCGGTGAACTTTGAAGCGTTCAACGTGTCGAACTCGCAGTACAACACGGGCATCATTTCGGAACTCTACAACTTCACCAACGGCGCGATCCGTCCCAGCGCGGGAACGGGTAATGGCACTGCTTCCCAGGGCTTCCCGGACGGCACCAACGCCCGCCGCCTGCAGTTGAGCTTCCGCATGGTGTTCTAAGGTCGAATCAACCCGCAGTTCACGAAAGGCCCGGAGCACGTCAAAAATGCTCCGGGCTTCTTATTTAGCGGCGGCAGGCGGCAGAATGTACAGCGACCGCATGCCGCGGGCGAAGGCGCCTACGATACCCGTAAGGTGGTCCGTGCCGTCGAAGATGACGCTCTCCCACTGCAGGTCCGGATCCTTGCGATCCTTGAGGGTCGCGACGAGTTTCTGAAACGGCTCGAGCATTGAGGATTTCGATTCGGCTCCGCCCATCGAGAGGAAGACTCTGCCCTTGAGTTTGCGCTCGGGATCCAGTTGCAGAATACTCTGCTTGTCCCACCACAGCGACGGGCTTCCAATCAGGAAGCGCGAGAACGTCGTGTCGCCACTGGTCCAGACCCACGTGGTGAAGAGACCGCCGAGCGAGTACCCGGCGAGTCCGCGATCCTGCGTGACGCGATAGCGGGACTCGATGAAGGGGATCAGTTCCTCACGCAAAGCGCGCAGGAACAGAGCCGCACCCCCGCCGCGCACGGGAGCGTTCATCTGCTTTGAGAATTGTTCTTCGAAGGGTTTGTCATGCGTCGGCGTGAGATCGGGAGTGCGCCTTCGCGCCCAATCCATCGGATCCGCGACTTGCAGCGGAACCCCGACGATGATGAATTCCTCGAGTTTGCGGCCCATGCTGAGCGAACGCGCGAGGTCGAGCGTGCCGTACGCGGCCTTGGCGCCGAGGAAGATGTCTTCATGGTCGGGCACATACAGGACCGGATACTTGCGGTCCTTCGAATCGCCGTAGGTCGGCGGCAGCGCGACGTAAACGTGATAGTCCTGCCCGGTGTGCTTCGAGTGGAACGCGGTGCTTTCGACACCGGATAGCGAGAGTCCTTTCGAAACCGGCGCGAACGCCGGCGAAGACTGCAGCAGAGTGGCGGCAGCCAACAGGGAAAGCGTGACCATCATGCGTACACCGCCTGTTCGAACTCGCGCAGCAGGCCCATTGCGGCGGGATCGCAGAACGGCAGGAACTGCATCATGATGGCCGCGCAGCGCGAGCGTTTCGGGTCGATCCAGTAGAAGGTGTTGTAGAACCCTGCCCACGCGAGGCTGCCGGCGGAGCGGCCCCTGGCATACGGCTGCGGATTCATCAGAAACCCGAACGTGAAGCGGTCGTCGAAGCCGGGGTGAAAGTCGACATTTGCCGACACGGTGGAACGCGCGGCCTGCAGCCTGCCTGCTGCGAGGTTGCCGGTCTGGTTGGTCGACATCGCCTCGACAGACTTCTTCGACAGAACGTCCTTCATGCCGCCGCGCAGGAACACCTGCATGAACTTCACGTAGTCGGTGGGCGTGGAGTAGAGTCCACCACCGCCGTTGAACGAGGTGAGCGGTTTGGGCGGCGCATAGGGATTCTCTTTGAGTTCGGCCCCGGCGGCCGCGCGGGTCCAGGTGGACACCAGGCGCGGGAACTTCGCGTCCGGCAGCAGGTAGCTGGTGTCGCGCATGCCCAATGGCCCGAGGAGGTTCTTCTGGAAGTACGCTTCGAGGTTTTCGCCGGACACCTTCTCGACGATGCGTCCCACCCAGTCGATGCTGGTGCCGTACTCCCAGGCTTCGCCAGGTTCACGCATGAGCGGCGGGATGGCAGGCCTCGGTCCTTTGTTGAATTGCAGCAGCTTCTGATCCCAGATGTCGTAGGCGAAGCCGGACGTGTGCGTCAGCAGGTGGCGAAGCAGCACGGGTTTCTCCGCCGGACGCAGTTCGGGCTTGCCGGATGCATCGAATCCCGTGAGCACCTGCAGCGACGCGAACTGCGGTAAGTGTTTCGCAACCGGATCGTCGATGGAGAGCTTGCCGCGTTCCACCAGTTGCATCGCGGCTGCCGTGGTGATGGCCTTGGTCATCGAGGCGATCTGGAAGATCGAGTCGTTCTGGACCGGTTTCGAGGAGGCCGCGTCGCGGATCCCGAACGCTCCGGCGTAGACGATGCCGTTAGCGTCCGCGACTGCGGCGGCAACAGCCGGGATTTTGTGGCGTGCGCGCCCCTCCCGCAAAACTGTATCAAGCCTGAGCGTCGAGTCCTTTGGGCCTGCTTGTAACCAGCCCGGCGCTGCGATTGCAGCAACAGCTCTCGCAATGAATTTTCTGCGATGCATGAGGGGCATCATAGCGCAGTATGATGTGGAGGAAGTTTCCATTTCCAGGAGAAGAGTTCAACCATGCAACCAGTGTCCCGGCGGCAGTTCGGCCGCACGATTGCCGCAGCGGCGGCAGCGGCGGGTGCCGGGTTCGGCGCAGGCAAGCCGAATTCCAACTTTCACGGCGTCCAGATCGGCGTCATCACGTATAGTTTTCGCGCGCTGCGTCCCACCGCGGAACAGACGCTGCAGTTCTGCCTCGATTGCGGCATCAGCGGCGTCGAGATGATGAGTGACATCGCGGAACGCTTTGCCGGCGCGCCTTCGCCATCGTTCGGACGTCCCGGCGCCGGTGGCCCTCCGCCCCCTGGCGGCGGACGCCCGCAAATGACGCCGGAACAGATCGAAGCCCGTAAGAAAGCCGCCGAAGAGATCAAGAACTTTCGGCTCTCGGTGAAGATGGACAAGTACAAGGAACTCCGCCGCACGTGGGAAGACGCGGGCGTGAAGATCTACGCGTTCAAACTGCCTCCGACCATGGACATGTCGGACCCCGAGTACGACTACATCTGGAACGTCGCGGAAACCCTCGGAGCGAACCACATCACGATGGAGTATCCCTACAATAACGACGCGCTGCTGCAGCGGGTCGCGGAGTTCGCCGCCAAGCGGAAACTCGCCATCGCGTTCCACACGCACGGGCAGGGCGCCGCGTCGATGTTCGACAAGGCGATTGCCGCCAGCAAGTACACGATGATGAACTTCGACATCGGCCACTACTACGGAGTCAATGGACTTTCGCCGGTGCCGATCATCGAGAAGTATCACGAGCGCATCGCGAGCCTGCATTTGAAGGATCGCAAAGGGCCGCAAGCGGCAAGCGAGAATCGCGGCCCCGGCGGCGGAGGTCCGAACATGCCGTGGGGCGAGGGCGGCACGCCGCTGAAGGAAGTCCTGCAGTTGATGAAGAAGCGGAAGTTCAAGTTCCCCGGCAGCATCGAGTACGAATACGACACGCCGGCGGGGTCCACCGAACTGGCCGAGATCAAGAAGTGCGTGGAGTTCGCCCGCAAGGCGCTCTCGTAAACATCCCGAAACTTTGGAAGCGCGATTGCTCCAGCAGGAACGATGTCTACCGCTGGAACCTTCGCGCTTTTTGCTGCTGCGGCGGCCCTTTGTGCCGCGCAGACCTCGGACACGGACCTTCTCCTGAATCCCAAGGCGATCCCACCGCGTGCGGCGCCGGAAAGTCCGGAACAACTGCGCCGGAACTTCGCCAACCCGCCTGCCGAGTTTCGTTCCATGCCTCTCTGGGTCTGGAACGACGAGATGAATGAAGCGCGCATCACAGAGCAGTTGCGCCAGTTCCAGCAGCAGGGCATCGGCGGCGTGTTTGTACACCCAAGACCAGGGTTGATGACCAGTTATCTGAGCGACGAATGGTTCCGGCTCTGGAAGTTCGCGCTTGCCGAGGGCAAGCGGCTGGGGATCCTGGTCAATATCTACGACGAGAACAGCTATCCGTCGGGGTTCGCGGGCGGGCAGGTTCCGTCGCGCGCGCCCGACACCGCCGCGCAATACGTGCAGGTGGAAGAGTCGCGGACGATCCAACGCCGTGGCGTGACGGTGGCGTTCTTTGCCGTGGCGAAGGATCCGGCAACTGGCGCGGTGACGATGGCGAAGAAGGTCGAGCAGCCCTCGCAGGTTCCCGAAGGACAGACGGTGATGGCGTTCCGCCTGCGCCGCGCGAGCGGCAATCCGTGGACCGGCGAGTTTCCGTACGTCGACCTTACGAATCCCCGCACGACGCCGATGTTCCTCGAAACGACCCATGAACAGTACAAGAAACATATCGGGGACGAGTTCGGCAAAACGGTGCGATGGGCGTTCACCGATGAGCCTCTCATCGCGACGGCGGGCGCGTATGATTCCGCGGCGCTGTCGCTACCGCTGAGCTACAACACGCTCTCCGAGTTCCAGAAGCGCAACGGTTACGATCTGGCGGACGTGATCCCGTCGCTGTTCTGGGATGTCGGCGACTTCCGCAAGGTCCGCTTCGATTACTGGCAGACGCTGCACGATTTGTGGAAGGAGAATTTCATGCGGCCGATGTTCCAGTGGTGCGACCGCAATAACCTGCAATTCACCGGGCACTGGATGGAGCACGAGTGGCCGTATCCATGGATCAGTTCGGCGGACGCGAGTTTGTACGCGTATGAGCATGTGCCTGGCATCGACATGCTCGAAGGGTCGAACCTGCGCAAGGAAGGGAAGGATCCGCACCTGCTGTTCACGATCCGCCAGATGGCGAGCGTGAGCCATCAGTTGGGGCGGCGTGCGTTCTGCGAAGCCTACGGCGTCGCCGGTTGGGACTCGACGTTCGAGCACTACAAGCGGTTCGGCGACTGGCTGATGGTCCACGGGGTGAACTTCATGGACCAACACCTCGCGTTCTCGACCATCCGGGGCGCGCGCAAGCGCGATCACCCGCAGAGTTTTTCGGATGTGTCGGCGTGGTGGCCGTACTATCGTTTGCACGCGGATCATCTCGCGCGCGTGTCGTACCTGTCGAGCGTGAGCGAGGCTCGCAATCGGGTGCTGGTGCTGCAGCCGACGACGAGCGGGTTTTTGTATGCGCGGCGCGGGGGCGCGACGCCGGAACTCGCGCACATGAAGTCCGACAATGCGGTGATCCATCAGTTTCTGTCGGATCATCATGTCGACTACGACCTCGGCGACGAGTACATGATCGAGTGGTTCGGCAAGCAGGAAGCAGCCGGGAAGAAGTTCCACATCGGCAAGGCCGC
>CAZVKC010000038.1:62202-79433 GCA_964627455.1 uncultured Solibacteraceae bacterium
AGTGGTTCGGCAAGCAGGAAGCAGCCGGGAAGAAGTTCCACATCGGCAAGGCCGCCTACGAAGTCCTGGTCTGGCCGGAGAACATGGTGAACCTGCGAAAGCAGACGCTGCCGCATCTCGAACGCTATCTTGCTTCGGGCGGGGAAGTGCTCGCGTTGTCGGATCCCGCGGCTTATGTCGATGGGCGTCTCAGCGACGCGGTGTCGAAGCTGGTTGCGAAATATGCGTCGCAGTGGAAGCGCGTTGCTTCGCACGCGGATCTGCTGGCTGCGATTCGGAAAAGCGCACCGCCGCGGATCCGCTTTGATCGCGAACTTCCCGCAGGGACCGCATCGTTCGACCGCGTGTTGCCGGATGGCGACCGGGTCCTGTTCTTCGCCAACACCGGACTTGGGTTTGTGAGTGCGAAGGTCGAAGTCGACGGCGCCGCGTTGGAACTGCTGGACACGGTCACCGGTAAGGTTTCGCCTGCCGTGTTCACGGCAAGTGGATCGAAGCTGACCTGGGCGCTCTCGCTTGCGCCGGCTGGATCCGCGCTGTATCTGCTGCATGCGAAGCCGGTGGTTCCGCCTGCGCCGGCGCCGCTCGTGCAGGCGCCTGAGAAGACGCTGACGACATCCAAATGGCGGATCCGCGCCGATGCGCCCAACGTTCTGCCGCTCGATTACTGCGACGTCAGGATCGGCGACCGCACATTCACCAACGTCAATACCTGGCGCGCGAACTGGACCATCTGGCAGAGCCACGGGTTCGAGCGTCCCGCCTGGGACAATGCGGTACAGTTCAACACTTCGGTCTTCGACCGGAACCACTTCGACGCGAAGAATTCCGGCTTCGACGCAACCTTCCGGTTCGACATCGCCAGCGACGCCGCAAAGCGGGGACTGGAACTCGCGCTCGAGTCCCCGGAGCTTTATCGCATTTCGGTAAACGGGAAGCCGGTCGAATTCCGGCAATCGTCCACCTGGCTCGATCCGCATTTGCGGGCGATCCCAATTGAGAACCTGGTTCGTACCGGCGAGAACTTCGTCACGATCTCCGCGCATCCGTTCGACGTGCGCATGGAACTCGAGAACATCTATCTCCGGGGACCCGCTTTCGCCGCCCGGCCGCAGTCCAAGGGTTTCCGTCTCGATACCGGTGGCGCCCCACTCGAGTTCGGATCCTGGGCCAAACAGGGCTATCCGTTTTACGGGGATGCCGTTACCTACGAGTCTGAGGTCGAGGTCCCTCAGGGAGGCAAAATCTTGAAGGTCCAGTTGCCGGAATGGCAAGGCAGCGTGGCCGTTGTTTCGCTGGACGGTCGCGAGTCGGGCCGCATCGGCTGGCAACCGTTCGAGGCCGTTCTCGACGTGACGCCGGGCAAACACACGGTCGCTGTGAAGATCGTGTCGACCCCTCGTAATCCGATGGGACCTTTCCACAATCCCACGAAACCACGCATGCGCGCCTGGCCCGCAGCGTGGGCTGAGTTCCCGGAAACACAACCGCCGGGATCCGCCTATGACGTGCTCGACTACGGACTCACGTCCGCGCCGGTGCTGACCGTCGCCGGCGGATCCCGGTAGCCGGTTTACTTGCGGATCACTTCGATAAAACGAACCCAGTCGATCCGCGGACGGTCGGCCACGCTATTGACCCGTTCGGTGTGCGCCGTCATGTCCGAGTTCGGGTGGACCTTGCTCCACATTTGCCGGACTGGAACTCCCGCGCCAACCGCCGCCCAATTCGGGAAGCCGTCCACCGTGAGCGCGTTATACGGAAGAGCCGTGCCGCCCGGCATCGACAGCGTCGCCGAGGACCAGGAGGTACCCTTTTCCTTCGACAGCGCTTCGGCCAGCGGCTTCCAGCCCGTCGTTTCGTACCGGCGCCAATCTCCCATCGATCCGTTCTTGACCTTGTAGAAGTTCAGCCGGGCATAACCGCCTTTCTGAACGGTTCCGACTCGGTTGTCCCACGCCCAGGTATCGGTGCTGACCAGAAACGAGAGTTCGTCGCGCTTGGCCAGCATCTGGTCACGAGTCATTGCGATGCCGGCCTTCTTCAGGTCGGCTGCCGTCTTCTCGGCTCCAGCGGCTTCGGGCGGGAAACCGTCGTAGCCGACCACGATGTGGTAATCGCATCTCGCCGACCGGCCCGCCGGTTCGACGGCCCGCGCGATCACGAACGACGCTGCGTCGCCGGCCTCCACTCGTACCTTGTACAGTTTCGTCGTGACGTCCCGCAGGAACGCTGCGTATTCGGCAGCCTTGCCATCCCGGACTTTGACACAGCTGTCGCGACTGTACTGCCGCGGCGCTGTCTGTTGCTGCGCGAATGCGGTCTGGTCACAGCAGACGATCGTCGCGATTGCGGCGATATGGATCGCCAGTGCTCTTGCGGAGGATTGGAACGGATTCATAGGGTCCCCTGTTCGGATTCATCTCACCCGGTGTCTGCCGGGTTCAGCGTTTCAGCGCAGTGCCGGTCCAAAAGGGGTCAAATCGGCGAAACGAAAACTGTGGGGCATTCCCACACCCCGTAACTCGCTGATGGCGTGGGTGAAATCCGAGAGCTTCGCGCGGAATGCCTCAGGCGTACCCCAGCTTGTTGAGGCATTTCCCCCAGTCAAATGATGTAAATCCAACAAAACTCAGTGGTAGTGGAATTGCTCCAAAGCTGAAGACATGGAACTGACGTGGGTGGCGATCGCTGCAAGTATATGCATGGGCCTCGGCGCCGCGTGCATCTTCATCTTCGCCGTCCAGAAGGACTACTTCCACAACATCGAAGACGCCAAGTATCAGGTCTTCTGGCAGGACATGGAAGAACTCGTCAATTCCTCATCTTCCTCCCTCACCACCACTCAGCAGGAGACCAAGGAGCATCGTGACCACGAAGACGCCTGAAAAAGTAGAAGACCGCAGAGGCTTTCTAGCCTGGCTGACCGGATTTGGCCTGTTTGGATCCGGCATCCTGAGCGCTTTTTCCAACCTGGTGTTCATCAAGCCTCGCGCCACCTACGGGGAGCCCCAGCGTTTCAGCGTGGGCAAGCCCGACGACTTCCCGCCCGGCACGCGTCTGGCGTTTGAAGGCCGCCGCGTCTGCATCGTGCGCGAAGGCAACAAGTTCTGCGCGATCTCCACGACCTGCACCCACCTCGGCTGCATTGTCAGCGCCGCCGAAACCGGCTTCAACTGCCCCTGTCACGGATCCCGTTACGACGTGGACGGCAACGTCACCGCCGGACCCGCCCCGAAGGCCCTCGCCTGGTACAAGATCAACCTGGCGCCGAACGGCGAACTCGAGGTCGACAAGGACGCCGAAATCCAGCAGGGGACCTACTTCAACCTATAAACCGCCATGGCGAACCTCGTAGCCAGTCTCAAACAACTGCCGGCCACGGTCTGGACCTCCGTGTTCCGGAACCCGCTGCCGGACAGCGACCTCGGGCGATCACAGACCAGCTTCACGAATTTCTTCCTCCACATCCATCCCGTCAAGGTCAACAGGAACACGCTGCGGCCCATCTACACGATGGGACTGGGCCTGATTTCGCTGTTCCTGTTCGTCATCCTCACGGTGACGGGTGTGCTGTTGATGTTTTATTACGTTCCGTCCACGCAGCAGGCTTACGACCGCATGCTCGACCTGCGCGGCAGCGTGGCGTTCGGAACGTTCCTGCGCAATATGCACCGCTGGGCCGCCCATGGCATGGTGGCCGCGGTTTTTCTGCATATGTGCAGGGTGTTTTTCACGGGGTCCTACAAAAAGCCTCGTGAATTCAACTGGGTCCTGGGGGTGGTTTTGTTTCTGCTGACTCTGTTCAGCAGTTTCACTGGCTATCTTCTCCCCTGGGATCAACTGGCGTTCTGGGCGATCACCGTGGGCACGGCCATTGCTGGCTACGCCCCGGTGATCGGTCAGGATATCCGGTTCCTGCTCTTGGGCGACGCCACCGTCGGCCAGGAAGCGCTGCTTCGCTTCTATGTGCTGCACATCGCGGTGCTGCCGCTGGTGATGTTCCTGATGGTTGCGATCCACTTCTGGCGCATCCGCAAGGACGGCGGTCTCTCGCGCCCCGACACGCCGCGCCCGGAACACATCCAGGTACAGAAAGCGACCGTCGCGGCCGGCGCTCCGGTGACCTTGAGCGTCACTGCCAAGCAGGTCAGCAAGACCAAGTTTTACGGGTTACAAGGGCTCGTTCGCGGACCCTTCACGAAGATCGGCAACACGCCGGAGGATACGGTCTATGCCTGGCCGAACCTGCTGCTGGCCGAACTGTTCGTCTTCGTTCTCACGCTGGCGGTCGTGCTGTTGGCGTCGTACTTCTTCGACGCGCCGCTCGAAGAGCCGGTCAACGTGATGCATCCGCCGAACCCGGCCAAGGCGCCGTGGTACTTCCTCGGCCTGCAGGAACTCGTCAGCTACTCGGCTTTCTGGGGCGGCGTCGGCATCCCGGGCCTGATGGTCTTCTTCCTGCTGCTGATCCCATATATCGATCGCGGCGCGAAAGGCGTCGGACTCTGGTTTTCGAAAGAGCGGTTGCTGGCGAATACGCTGTTCCTCAGCTTCGCGCTGCTCAACGTGATCCTCGTGATCATCGGCACCTTCTTCCGCGGACCCAATTGGGAGTTCGTTTCGCCCTGGTAGGAGATCATCACCTTGAGAATCGCACTCGCAATCGCAAGCCTCGTGATCCTGGTGGTGCACGGCTTCGTATTCTTCCAACAATTCTTCCACCAGTGGGAACGGCACCAGACCGCCTACTTCGACCAGGCGCGCACGCTGTCCAAGTCGGACGGGGAACGCGCCGCCCTTGCCGAGCGCAAGCCGCGCATCGAGCAGTATCTCGTCTCGATTTCCGGCGAATCGCGCGTCGACCGCTGCGGCACCTGCCACATCGCGATGGATGATCCCCGCTTTGCCGGCCACGCCCAGCCCTTGAAGACCCACCCCTATTCCGAGAAACTCGGCGACCGTATGGTCAACGGCAAGTGGGAGCGGCGCCACAAGTTCACGGACTTTGGCTGCACCGTCTGCCATGGCGGGCAGGGTAGAGGCCTGAAGCCGCACTTCGCTCACGGCGAGGATCACTACTGGCCCGATCCGCTCACCGGCTACGTCGTCCAGGCGAACTGGCGCAAGGACCTGCAGCCGCTGCTGAAGGGCAAGGAATACATGGAAGCCAACTGCGCCCAGTGCCATACCGAAAAGGGTTTCAAAGGCACGGCGTGGGTGGAACGCGGCCGCAAGCTGTTCTTCGATTCGAACTGCTGGGGCTGCCACAAGATTGAAGGCCTGTCCGATGGCGCGCTCGGTCCGGAGTTGACCGAAGTGGGCCACCGTTTCAAGGCTGACTACATTTACGAATCGATCCTCGAACCGAGAGCGAATTCCGCCATCTCGTTCATGCCGAAGTTCAACCTGCCTCCGGACGACATCAAAGCACTCGTCATTTTCCTGCAGAGCCGCCGGGGCAAGAACTTCGCCGAGACATCGATCGACCGCTATCGCTTGCGCTTGGCCGCAAGTGGCCCCGAGGCGGCGCCGTCAGAGACCCCTGGTAAGGCTACCGGCGCCGCTTTGGGCAAACAACTCATGACCGATCACGCCTGCGTTGCCTGCCACAAGATCGACGGCAAGGACGGCGGCGTATCTCCGGACCTCAGCTATATCGGACTGATGCGCGACCAGCAATGGCTGCTGGATCACTTCAAGGATCCGCGCTCGCGCATCCCGGATTCCAACATGCCCGCGTTTCGTTTCCCGGCGGGTGATTTCGAGGCGCTCACCGCGTACCTACTCACCAAGAACACGCCTCCGCCCGCCGGGCCGCCCGCAGACATGTACAAGGAACTGTGCCAGCGCTGCCATGGCGACAAGGGCGACGGACACGGGCAGATCGCAATCTATCTCGATCCTTATCCGCGCGACTTCACCAAGGCAGGCTTCATGAATTCGAAGACGCCGGAACGGCTGCTGGCTTCGATCAAGAACGGCGTGCCGGGAACTTCGATGCCGGCCTGGGGCAAGGTCCTTAAGGAAGAGCAGATGCAGGCGCTGCTCGACCATGTGCAGAAGACCTACACCAAAGAAGCCCGCCGGCCGCTGAAGGAACGCAAGGTTCCGGAACAGAATCCGGTGGCGATGAACGCCGAGTCCGCAACGCGCGGAGAGAAGATGTTCGTGCAGCGCTGCTCGGGCTGCCATGGCCGCAAGGCGGACGGCAAGGGTCCGAACTCACTCGACATCCTGCCGCGTCCGCGGAACCTGCAGAATACGGCGTTCGTGGAAGCCATGACCGACAGGCGCTTCTTCGAATCGATCCTGTACGGCGTGCAGGGAACCGCGATGCCGGCCTGGATCGACTACGGACTGACCAATCAGGACGTCGGCGACCTCGTCAACTTTATCCGCAAGACCAATCAGAAGACTGTTCCCAACAAGGCAGTCGCACAACAACTACCTCAGAACGGGAGTGATTATGTCCGCTAGTAGTAGCGTCGTTCGACCGACGCGGCTGGAAACCGAGCCGATCGTACATGAGGACACTACAGCCAAATGGTTCCTCATCAGCTCGATCGCCTACTTCTTCATCGTCGGCATTATCGCCATCGTCATCGCCGGTAAGTTCGTCTGGCCCGAACTGCTCGGCACGGTGTCGATGCTCACCTACGGCCGCCTGCGCCCGCTGCACGTCAACGGGATGCTGTTCGGCTGGCTGCTGGCGGCGGACATGGGGCTCACTTATTACCTGGTGCCCCGGCTCTGCGGCGTCAAGCTGTGGAGCGAAAAGCTGGGCATGGCGACCGCGGCGCTGTGGAACGTCATCATCCTCGGCGCAGTGGTCAGCTTGCTGATGGGCTGGAATCAGGGACTCGAATACGCGGAACTCCCGCTGGCCCTCGACATTCTGGTGGTGGTGGCCTGGCTCATGTATGGCGGGAACATTTTCGCGACCATCTTCTCGCGCAAGTATCAACAGATGTACGTTTCGATCTGGTACGTGATGGGCACGATCCTCTGGACCGCGTTTGTCTACCTCACTGGCAACTTCGCAACGATGTTCACCACCGGCGTCAACCAGGCGAACCTCAACTGGATGTACGTGCATAATGCGGTGGGCCTGATCTTCACTCCGATCGGTCTCGCGCTCGCGTACTACTTCATCCCGCGCGTATCCGGGCTGCCGCTCTACAGCCACAAGCTGTCGATGATCGGCTTCTGGTCGCTGGCCTTCGTATACGTCTGGACCGGCGCGCACCACATGCTGCATGGACCGATTTCGCAATGGCTGCAGACGATTTCGATCGTCTTCTCGCTGATGCTGCTGATTCCGGTCTGGGCCGCCGTATACAACTTCTTCACCACGGTGAAGGGACACTGGCACGAGCAGCGGGACAACGTCTCGATGAAGTTCCTGATGAGCGGCGTGACCTTCTACCTGCTGACCTGCTTCCAGGGTCCGATGCACTCGCTGCGCAGCGTCAATGCGATCGTTTCGAAGACCGACTGGATCCCCGGACACGCGCACATGGCCGTGCTCGGCGCGTTCAGCTTCTTCGCCATCGCCGGAACGTATCACGTGGTGCCGCGGCTCTTCAAGACGAAGCTGCATTCGGACGCTGTCGCCAACTGGTCCTTCTGGATGTTCCTGACCGGCGGCCTCGGCTTCTTCGTGACGCTGTGGCTCGGCGGCTTCTGGCAGGGATGGCAGTGGAACAACCCGGCGATCCCGTTCATCGACACCGTCATCGCGCTGAAGCCGGTGTGGGCGATCCGCTTCTTCTCGGGGATCCTGATGTTCCTCGGCATCACGCTGTTCGGCTACGAAATCATGGCCACCATCATTGGGAGAAACGAACAACATGCTACGCAAAGCTGACGATAACGCCGGATTCGCGGTAGCCGCCTCGCTGGTGCTGTTTTTTATCGGCGCCATTCTGACCACGGTTGTGCCGCCGATGGTGGATAAGAGCTGGGCGACTCCCGCTCCCGGGCTCAAACCCTACACCGAGCAGCAACTCAAAGGGCGCGCCATCTATGTTCGCGAAGGCTGCTGGTACTGCCATACTCAGCAAACCCGCACGCTGCTGTCGGACGTCAAGCGTTCCGGCTGGCGCGGCGTCGATTCTCCGGTTTCGACTCCCGATGAGTTCGTATACGACGCACCCCACCTGTTCGGCACCAAACGCACGGGACCCGATCTTTCCCGCGTCGGCGGCAAGTACGACACGCAGTGGCATCGCACGCACTTCCGGAATCCCCGGGACCTGGTGCCAGGCTCCGTCATGCCGCCGTTCCCGTGGATCGCCTCGAACGAGGAAGAGTTCACGGCTTTGGTCGCTTACATGCAGACACTAGGACGGGCCAAGGATTGGCGTCCGGATCACGACTACGAGAAATAGCCATGCAGCAAGACTACACCTATCCGAGCGTTTACCTCGCCTATCTGATGTTCTTTCTGCTCGCCGGGCTGGCCGTGTACTTCTTCACGAAGACGCTGCGGGATGGTTACTGGGGCGAGGACAGCGAAGACGTGAAGTTCACTGTGTTTGAAGAAGGGGAAAATCATGGCGTCCGATAACCAGAAACAGGAAATCAAAGACTACGCCGACGGCTGGATCCAGGAGCGCGAAGGCACCGACGCGCCGCCGTTCCTGAAGGCCGCCTTCGTGGTGATCGGACTGAGCTGCACCGCTTATCTGTTTCTGTTCATGAACGGCGAAATCGATCATTCCGACCGTGGTCCGCTGGTGCGCGCGTTCAACGCCATCAGCAACAGTGCGGACGGCCTGATGACCATGGTCGGCTTCATGATGCTGATCTACGTGGCGATCGTGGCTGTTTTCGCGTTCCGCAAGATGCACTAGTAAAGGTCCGGAGAAACTGACCAGGGAACATGTCCATTTCAACCGCTGCTCCGTTTGAAGGACTCGTACAAATCCGCGTGCCGGACGACTCGGCCTATTGGACCGAGATGGTCAAATGCCGGCACGCCTGTCCCGTGCATACCGACGCATGCGGCTATGTCCGGGACATCGCTGATGGCAACCTGCTGGAAGCCTACCGGAAGATTCGCGCGACGAATCCCTTCGCTTCGATTTGCGGCCGCGTGTGCGGCGCGCCGTGCGAGGCCAATTGCCGCCGGGGATTCATCGATGAGCCAGTCGCGATCCGGGCGCTGAAGCGTTACGTCAACGAGGTGTACGGTCCGGAATCGGGAGATTATTCGCTCTATCGCGAGTCCGCGGACTTGCGCATGCTGCCGCCCAATCGCGGCGATTACGAGCGAATTGCGGTAGTGGGCGGCGGCGTCGCAGGGATGACCGTCGCCCATGATCTCATCCAGATTGGCTACAAAGTCACCGTCTTTGAAGCCAACAAAGAGCCCGGCGGGATGATGCTCGCCGGCGTCCCGGTGTACCGTCTTCCGCGTGAAGTGGTGCGCCACGAAATACAGGCCATCTTATCCCTGGGCGTCGAACTGAAGTGCAACATGCGGCTGGGCCGCGATTTCACCATCGATTCGCTTCGCAAAGACGGATTTGCGGCCATCTTCTTAGGTATCGGACTGCAGAAGGGGCGCAAGCTCCCGTTGCCGGGCTCCGACCTCCCTGACGTTTATGACGGCATGGAGTTCTTACGCGCGTTCAACGAAGGCAAGCCGCTACCTATGGGCCGGCGGATCGCAGTGATCGGTGGCGGCAACGTCGCATATGACGTTGCACGATCGGCGATTCGTCCGGCATGGTACGAGTCGAGCAGCGACCAGATCGCCGAAGTGGACCACGGTTCCCAAATGGCGTACGACGTCGCCCGTTCGGCCGCGCGGCTCAGCGGCGACAAGGAAGTCCACATCGTTTGCCTTGAAAGCCGCGAAGAGATGCCGGCTGACGAGATCGAAATCGTGGAAGGCGCGGAAGAGGGGCTGAAACTGCATGCCCGCCGCGGACCCCGCGAGGTCCTGTCGCGCGACGGCAAGGTCATCGGCCTGCGCACGGTCGTCTGCAAGAGTGTATTCGACGCGAACCGCAAGTTCGCGCCGGTGTTCGACGAAGCGGCGATTGACGACATCCCCGTGGATACGGTGGTGTTCGCCATTGGCCAGTCGTCGGACCTGAGTTTCCTAAAGCCGGAGGACGGCGTCGAAACCGAACGCGGCCTCATCAAGATTCATCCGGAGACTTACCAGACCACTGCTCCGGATGTCTTCGCCTGCGGCGACGTCGCGCACGGCGCTCGCCTGTTCATCGACGCCGTCGCTTCGGCCCATGTCGCGGCGCGGTCCATGCATGACTTCCTGCGTAAGACGCGCACCGATGTCGTGCTGCGCAAGAGTTGGAGTCCCGCTTCGTACTGGATGGAAGAGGGATGGGTCGGTCTCGATCGCGAGGAACCTCCGGTGATCGGCGCCGAGCAGCGTGTGGCGGGGATCGACATCATCGAACAGCGCTACCCGGAAGAGATGGCGCACTTCCAGGCGTCGCGATGCCTGCGTTGCAACATCAACACGGTATTCGACACGTCGAAATGCATCGCCTGCAACGGCTGCGTGGACGTCTGTCCGGAAAGCCTCATCCGCCTGGTCGGTATGAGCGAGTTGATCAAGGACGACACGTGGATGGAGCAGGCTGTCGAGATGCTCGACGGCAAGTCCCCGGACCTGATCCGCCAGATGCCCGCCGCGGAACTCGATGCGCTGGGCGGCGTCATGACCAAGGACGAGAGCACCTGCATCCGCTGTGCGATGTGCGCCTCACGCTGCCCGACGCACGCCATCACGATGCAGATGTTCCAGCATCATTGGGAATGCGTGAGCATCGACGCACCGAATCCCAAGATCAGCTACGGCCATGTGGGCTGAGATTGCAGCGGGCGCGGTGTTGGGCGGCGTGAGCAGCCTGCACTGCGCGCAGATGTGCGGTCCGATCGTGGTGGCGTTCAGCCTGAACGGACGGGCCGGTTGGTTGTCCCACATCGCGTACCATCTGGGGCGCGTCTCCACCTACACATTGCTGGGCGCTGCGGCCGGCGCGCTGGGATCCGGCCTTGGCTGGCTCTCGGGCGTGGAACGCTGGGTGACGCTGGCGGCCGGGATCCTGCTGATTCTCGCGGGCGGTCTGTTTACGTGGATCCGGCCGGGTTCGAAGGCGCTGATCCAGATCCGTATGCCCGGGCCTTTGTCGCGTCTTTCCGGCAAGCTGCTGAGCGCGCCCGGTTGGTCGCGCAAACTGCTGATGGGGTTTGCGATGGGGTTCCTGCCGTGCGGAATGATCTATGCCGCGCTGGTGCAGGCCGCGGCAACCGCGGATGCGACTTCCGGGGCGGCTGTGATGTCGGCTTTTGGACTTGCGACGTCGGGTCCGTTGCTGGCCATCGGAGGCTTGTCGCCGGTGTTCGCCCGGTTCCGGTTGTCCCGCTACGCCACCCAACTCACGGCCGTGACGCTTGTTCTCATGGGCTCGCTGCTGGTGTGGCGAGGATACAACGCCGCCCCCGCCTCTGCCGCCGGACATCCCCCGGCCTGTCATACCCATCACTAAACTCACTTTGGCCGCGAGCGTGCTTTCCATTCCCGCGGGAGGCTTGCTCACTTGGACTTAACCAAGCGCGATGATTCTTGTTCTCATTCGGACGCCCTGGCCGCTCTGACGGTGATCGGGCAGCCGGCGCAAAGCTGCGCACCGGCGACGGAAGTTGCTGATGCGGCGGGCGATGGCGTCTCGACTGCACGAACCGATGCCCGCGTTCCCGGTTCCAGCGGCGGTTGCGGCGAATGCTGCTGCGGAGGTTGTGAGGGTGCCTAACGGCCTCGGGAACCCTCATGGAGGTTGGGGCATACGCCCCAACTTCCGCGAAACCCCAATGGGCCAAATACACCACCCAACAACCTACGGTAAGACAAGATCCTCTGACGTCACCGAACCTGACGGAAGCGCATCCGCATAGTTGTCATGACCCCATCCAGCAGCAGTATCGCTACTGAAAATCAAACCCAGGCGCCGCCTCCGGCGAAGAAGGCGAAGATTACGCCTCTGCCTCCGCCGTCGCCGCATTACCGGCATCTGCGGAAGACGATTCACGCGATCTGTTTCCTGATCTTTGTCATTCTTCCTTTCTTCGATGTGATGCGGTTCGACATCCCGCGGCAGCGATTCTATTTCGCGGGTAACGAACTGTGGATTTCCGAGTTCGCCATCATTCTGTTCACGATGATGTTCCTGCTGTTCGCGATTGTTGCGACGACGCTGCTGTACGGACGCGTCTACTGCGGGTATCTGTGCCCGCAGAACATCTTCAGCGAAGCGGCGGTTGAGTTGGAACAGAAGGTCCGCCGCTGGGTCACGAAGAAGTTCATCAGCGTGCCTGCGGCGAAGCGCCAGTGGATCGAGCGCGGCGTCATGTGGACGCTGCTGGCGCCTGCCAGCGTGTTTCTGGCCTTCGTGTTCATTGCGTACTTCGTGGAACCGCGCGACCTGCTGCATCGGCTGATGTCGTTCGACGTGACGACAGCGGGCGGGATCTCCGGCCTGACGGTGACAATCCTCACCTTCCTCGATTTCGCGTTCCTGCGGCACACCTTCTGCACCACGATTTGCCCGTACGGGTTCCTGCAGAGCATGCTGGTCGACAACAGTTCGCTGCTGGTGGTGTATCGCGAACCGGAAGCCGGCAAGAAGGATTGCATCGAGTGCAAGAAGTGCGTCCGCGTCTGCAACATGGGGATCGATATTCGCGTGTCGCCGCACCAGATGGAATGTATCCACTGCGGCGAGTGCGTCGACGTATGCGACGAGATCCTTGCGCGTGTCGGCAAGAAGGGCATCATTCATTACGCGTGGGGCGAATCGGGCGCGACGACTCGCGGATCGAGCGAGGCCTGGTACAAGAAGATCGGCCTGCGCGATCCCAAGCGTGTCGTTGCGTTTCTGGTCATCGTCTTCTATTTCGCCGGCATCATGTTCTATCTGGGACAACGCCACGCGATGTATGTTCGCGTCAGCCCCGAGCGTTCGCAATCGCTCTACAAGACCGAAGCGAGCGGCGCGATCAGCAATCAGTTCCGCCTGAAGGTTGCCAATCGCAGCCGCGCAGACGGGACTGTCGCTCTGGAACTGACCGGACTGCCCGGCGGCCGCATTGTCAGCGGGGACCTCACGGTGCATGCCGGCGAAGAGAAGGAAATCCCCTTCACGATTGAAGCCCAGCGCTGGAATAGCGCCGAGCTGGTCAACCATTTCAAACTGCGCGCCACCGCGCTTCCGGATCGTACGGTCGACGAGTTCGACATGACGTTCCTCATGCCACAAGCCAAGAAACCATAGGGAGGCACAATGAGCTTGCGACAGAACGACAAACCCTCTTCGGGACCTTTGCCCAAACTGCTCGGGGCGATCTTCATCCTGTTTATCGGCATCATGGTGGGTGTGTACGTGATCGCCCGCAATACGAATCCGGTGATCCTCGATGAATACGGCAACGTCCGCAAGTAGCAGCACGACAGCCTGCGCGCTGTGCGGCATCGCCTGCAAGGGCGGCGGCCGGTTCTGCTGCATGGGCTGCTCGAACGTCTACGCGATCCTCGAAGAAAGCGGCGCACTCGCGTCCGGCGTGGATCCGCGCGAGACCGATCTGTTCAAACGCAGCCTCGAACTCGGGCTCGTTTCGAACGGCCTCACCGCCGGCGAACTCGAACAGGCGACGTTCGTCGTGCCCGAAGGCGCGGAACAGCGCGAACTGCTGCTTGGCGTCACCGGCATGTGGTGCAGCGCCTGCGCGTGGCTGATCGAGCGGACGCTGCGGCGCGTGCCTGGCGTTACGGCAGCCGAAGTGATGTTCGCGTCGGACCTGGTGCGGGTCCGCTATGCGCCGCGTTACGTGCCGGTCGAGAAGATTACCGAATCCATCGAGAAACTCGGCTATCGCACGGGCGATTTCTCGGCCGAGCAGAAAGAGCGGTCGCGGCTCGAACGTCGTGACTTGCTGCTGCGCGCGGGCATTGCAGGATTCCTGTGGATGAACGTGATGACGTTTTCGACGATCTTCTACGTGTCGTACTTCGAGTTCGTCACGGCGAGTTTCCGCCGGCAGATGCCGTTCGTGCTGATGCTGCTGACGGCTCCGGCTGTGTTCTATTCGGCGATGCCGGTGCTGCGGGTCGCGTGGCTGGGGCTGCGGCAGCGTGTGATGCGCATGGAGACGCTGCTGTCGATCGGGATCCTCGGGGCGTATCTCTATTCAGCCGTGCAGGCGTTCCAGGGCGGCAAGCATTATTACTTCGACACGGCGTGCGCGATTGTCACGCTGGTGTTGCTCGGCAAACTGATCGAGCGCTCGGCAAAGGAACGCACGGCGCAGGCGATCACCGCGTTGTATCGCATGATGCCGACCAAGGCGCGGATCCTGTCGGGGGATCGTGAACGGTTCGTGTCGATCGAGCAGTTAAGCGCCGGCGATCTGTTTCTGGTGAAGCCCGGCGAGCGGATCCCAGCCGATGGCGTGGTGGCCGACGGCGTCTCGCACGTCGATGAATCCGTGTTGACGGGCGAGAGCGCGCCGGTGGCGAAACACGCCGGGAGCGCAGTGGTGTGCGGCAGCCTCGTGACGTCCAATCCCCTGCGGATCTGGGCTTCGCGCGTCGGCAGGGATTCGACGCTCAACCAGGTGATTCAGTCGGTCGAGCAGGCGCTGTCTTCGAAAACGAACATCGAGCGGACCGTCGATCTGGTGGCGCGCAAGTTCATCCCGGCAGTCGTGCTGCTGGCGCTTGCGACATTCTTTGGCTGGTGGTTCGTGAAGCAGGACGTTTCGGCGGGATTGATCAACGCGATCGCCGTGCTGGTGATCGCGTGCCCGTGCGCGCTGGGGATTGCGACGCCGCTGGCGTTGACCAGCGCCATCGGCGCAGCGTCCCGCAAGGGAATTCTCGTCAACCACTCGAGTGTACTCGAGACTCTGCCATCGATCGAGACGGTGGTGTTCGACAAGACGGGCACTGTGACGGACGGAGAGTTCGGGGTCGCGGATATGATCTGCGCGAATCGCGCCGAGGCGCTGCCTCTGATCGCGGCGCTGGAGTCGTGCTCTGAACATCCGCTGGCGAAGGCGGTGGTGAAGTTCGCGTCGCTCGAAGGGCACACATTCGGACACGCAACCGATGTGTCCCGTTACGATGGACTCGGCCTGACGGGCATGGTCGCGGGCAAGCGTGTCTTTGCGGGCAATCTGCCTCTGGCTCTCGAACTTGGCATCTTCGTCCCCGAAGAACTCAGCGAGTCGATGACCGCGTGGGAAGAACAGGGATTCACGGCCATCATCTTCGGCGCCAACCAGCAGGTCTGGGGCGCGATGGCGTTCGGCAACCGGTTGCGTCCCGAAGCGCACGCGGTGATCGAGGAACTGCAGCATTCGCTGGGGATCCGCACGGCCGTGCTGTCGGGCGATTCCGAACGCACCACGCGGCATGTATCCGAGCGCTTGCAGGCGGGCGATTTCTATTATCGGATCGCACCCGGCGAGAAGGCGGATATCATCCGGCAACTGCAGGCGAAGGGCACGCGGCGGATCGCGATGGTGGGCGACGGCGTCAACGATGCGCAGGCACTGGCGCAGGCGGACCTCGGCATCGCCATGGGATCCGGCACGGCGCTGGCGATGCGCGCGGCTCCGCTGGTTCTGATGAGCAACAATCTCACGCGCATCCTCGATGCGATCGAGTTGTCGAAGGCGACCCTGCGGGTCGTGCGGCAGAACTTGTTCTGGGCGTTCTTCTACAACATCGCGGGACTCACGCTGGCCGTCACCGGGTTGATCAATCCCATCATCGCGGCCGGCGCAATGGTGTTGTCGAGCCTGACCGTTGTTGGCAATTCGCTGCGTCTCGCCAAGCGCCTGCAGTAATCTACGGGCGTTCGATGGAGAGGAACAGCGCCCACTTCTCCTGCGGCTGGTAGAAGCCGAGCCGCATTTCGTGTTCGATCGGCAGCGGACCCACACACGCGCTGTGTCCCATCTGGATCCAGCGCGTAGTTTTTTCCGGGGCCCGCTTTCGATCGTGCTCGCTCGGGTACGCAAACGTCGGATCCGCTCTCGCAAGCAAGACCTCGAAGCTTCGCCTTCCCGCACGGTTCCTTCTCGCCGGCTCGGGGAATTCTACGTTTTCGAGCCAGAGATACACGGAACCCGGCCGCGCCGCGGGCACGCTAGGACAACTTCGCGCCACTCGCAGGGATTTCGCCTGCACCTGCGGCACGATTCGGATCAACGACTGCGTGATCGAATCCATGCCCTCTTTGAAATAGGACTTCATGCCTTCGGCCGCAATGCGGCGCTTGTGCATCACCTGCCCTTTTCCATCAAGGATTTCCAATGCCGGTGGCACATGTTGGAATCGGGAGCGCCTGGGAGCGGCTGGCACGACGCAGGTGATCTGTGCGTATGTCGTTTTGAGAGGGCGCATC
Organism: uncultured Solibacteraceae bacterium; assembly: GCA_964627455.1. Classification (GTDB taxonomy): domain Bacteria; phylum Acidobacteriota; class Terriglobia; order Bryobacterales; family Bryobacteraceae; genus F-183. The sequence continues at coordinate 78,651 of CAZVKC010000038.1, forward strand.
GCCGCCATGAGGGTTTCTCCTGGTCTTGCCCCGTCCGTCTTGAGAAGACGAGTGCCGAATACGGATTCGGCGTACTTGAGATCACCCGAGGAATTGGACTCCAGCGGAGAAATGATCGGAAACACGGTAATGCCGGCATCCCCGAGATACTCCGCGAGTTCGTAGACGGGCGAAGGCTGGGATCTCCAGCGTCCATCGAGCCATTGAACGAAATTGTCCAGCCAGTAAACTTCTACCGGACCACGTCCAGCATAGGTTTCGCCGATCAGCCGTAGGATGTCCGCGGGCCCGGAGAAAGAGCGTCCGGCATACAGGCTGACGGTTTCCGGAGCAACCAGTAGTGAGGGCTCGGTTCCCAATACGCCGATCCACCCTTGTGCGAACTTGCTGGCCGCTACGTTCCAGGATCCGGCTGGATTGGCCCACACCTCGGTATCGGGCGGGGCGAAACATTCCGGGCACTTCGCCATGGCGGCATGTAGTTCCACCGATGAAAGATTGGCGCCGCCTGCCAACACCACAAGCCTGCGCTTCGGCGCTGCCGGACCTTTCCGCACCAGCGGAACCTGCTTGCCTGCATAACGCACGGAAGCGATCGACTCCTGTGGAACCGGTACGATAAGCGTCATTTCCGCTTCGCCGTCACGCACGGCGGCCGCGGATAGAATGGCAGTCGTCGAAAGGAAAAGTCCGGCCAAAAGCTGCATGCGTTTTTCTGATCGTAACCTGCTTTCATTGTGCGTAAATAGAGAAATCATGACCATCTACGAGGAACTCGGCGTC
>CAZVKC010000039.1:0-8430 GCA_964627455.1 uncultured Solibacteraceae bacterium
CGTCCGCCGAAGCTGAAGTCGCCCGACTTCATCGCGTCGGTCGGCGTTCCCGCAAAAACCTGCGCCGTCTTCTTCTCGACCATTTTCTGGAAGGCATAAAAGAAGAACGTCTTGTTCTTGCCGTTGTAGAGTTTCGGTATGGAAACCGGGCCGCCGATATTGAAGTCCGGCTGCAGGAAGAAGCCATTGACGCCATTCGGGGCGCCGGGTTGTGGATCGGAGGTCCGAAAACGATCGAAGTACAGGCGGTGGGTCATGCTGCGGGTGCGACCGAAGGCGGATCCCATACCGTGGAATTCGTTTGTGCCGCTCTTCTTCACGGCGCTGATGACGCCGCCGGCGGAGTGTCCGTATTCGGCCGGCAGTGTGGTGGTGAGCACCTTCACTTCGGCGACCGAGTTCTGGATCGGCTTGATGGTTCCGGTTCCGTTCAACTGGTCATTGCCGTTGACGCCGTCCTCAAAAATACCGATGGTCGTGTCGCGCTGCCCTGCGAGGTGAAAACCTCCGAGTCCGCCGCCGTAGGTGTAGCCGCCGGCGCTGAGTCCGGGCACGAGGTTCAGAGTCGTGTTGATATAGCGCTGGTAGAGCGGCATGCGATAGAGGGTGGAACCTTCCATCACGGCGCCGGTAGCTGACGTTTCGGTTTCGAGCAGTGCGGCGTTGCTTTTGACCTCCACCTGTTCGGCCAGGCTGCCGACCGTCATGACGACATCGACGGCGCGGACGTCGCCGGTGCGCAGATCGATGTTGTCTTCGACCGCCCGCTTGAATCCCTGCGCCTCGAACGTGACCCGGTACGGACCGGGGGTCAACGAGGGAACCCGGAAAAGCCCTTCCGAATTGGTGGAGACCGCGTATTTGAAATTCTGTTCGATTTGCAGAACCGTTACGCTGACGCCCGGCATGGCGGCGCCGGTGGAATCGGTAACGCGGCCGGTAATGGTGGAAGTTCCGACCTGAGCGAACACGGCCGGTGCGGCGGCCGCGAGGGTCAGGATACACGATGAGAGCAAGTTACGAATCGTCACGCTGTACGATGACCTCCTGGGGTTTGATCTATTGAGCCACTATCCAGGGGACATTTCCAGGGTTAAACGGTGAGAAACGTCGACGTAACGTGGTGATATACTTCACGCAGTCGATCGATGGTTGCCGCTCCCCAGTTGCGAGAAGACCAGATCCGCGAGGCCCTGACAGGCGTCCTGAAGAGTTCGGCATTCCGCGGCAGCAAGCGCTGCCAGACGTTTCTTTCGTACGTCGTGGAGCATGCCTTAACGGGAGATGCGGAGGCGTTAAAGGAGCGTTCGATCGCGATTGCCGTATTCGGCCGCCACGCCGATGTGGCGCTGGCGGACGACAGCATCGTGCGGGTTGGCGCGCGGGAGGTCCGCAAGCGGCTGGTTCAACATTATTCGGGCGAGGGCCACCAGGACGCGGTTCGCATCGAGTTGCCGCTGGGGACCTACTCGCCGGTGTTCGAAGCCGGGCCGCCCGATGTCCGGGAAGATCCGGCGGACCTGCCGCGATCGTTGGTCCGGCCGCCCGAGTGGCAGCGTCTCCAGTTTTTCATCGCCGCCGGCCTTGCCGTGATGGCGTGTATCGCGGCGTTCGTTCACTGGTGGCCGCGGATCAGCCTGAATGAACCCTCCGTGTTCCGCGCATTCTGGGAACCGGCGCTTTCGCATTCCGAATTAGTGAACATCGCCCTGGCGCATCCAGTTGCCTATATACCGTCACGGCGTGTGATGGACCAGCAGGTTCGCAAAGAACCCGCGGCTGCCTATCAGAAGCCAATCGATGTCCAGGGAGATTCGATCCCGGCTTCCGACTTTCTGCCGGCAGTGGATCAGTTCGTCGGATTCGGCGACGCGATGGCAGTGCACCGGTTCGACACGTTATTTCACCGGCACGGGCGGCAATCGAGGATCCGGCTTGCGACGCGGGTGGATTTCAGCGATTTGCGCGATACTCCGACGGTGCTGGTGGGATCGTTCACCAACCGCTGGGTGATGCACTTCAACAACCGGATGCGGTTTCGCCTGAGCCATCTGTCGACCGCAAGGCCGGGGATCGTCGACAGCAATACGGGCAAAGAGTATCCGCTCGCGGCGCGGCATGCAGACGGTTCTTATTCAGAGGACTACCTGCTGCTTGGCCGGCTCGCCAACCCGCAGGTCGGCGGATTTCTCATCGTGGGCGCGGGACTGACGCAGTACGGGACGCAGGAGGCGGCTCGCATCCTCGCCGATCCGCACGCCTTGTCGCCGATCCTGGGCAGTCTGCCGCCGGGCTGGGAGTCCCGCAACGTCGAACTGTTGCTGCGGTCGGAGATCGTGGGAGACGGCCCGGGTCCGCCAACTCTCATCGCCTCCGAAGTGCGATAAACACAGCCCCGCCGTTCGACGTGTTCATTCTCATACAATGTCAGGATGCTGCTGCTTCCCGGCCTGTTGGCTCTAGCTTACCTGCAAGACGGTTCCGCGACCTTCCTCGACTGGATGGATCGGATCGCGCAAAAACAACTCGACGCGCGTGAAACCGCGATCCAGGCGATCAAAACTCCGGAACAGGCGCGTGCACGGCAGAAGCAGACGCGCGAGACGGTATTGCGGTTGATCGGCGGCCTGCCGGATTACAGCGGACCTTTGAACGGAAAGGTGGTGGGCACGATCGACGCGGGCGACTACACGATTGACCGCGTGACCTTCGAAAGCCTCCCGGGACTCATCGTCACCGGAAACCTGTTCGTGCCGAAGAAGCCCGGCAAGCATCCGGGGATCGTGTTCCCGCTGGGCCACTGGGATCAGGGCAAGCCCGCGGCTCAGCATATGGCGGCGAACTTCGCGCGCAAGGGATTCGTCGTGCTGGCCTATGATCCGCTGGGACAGGGCGAGCGGCAACAGGCGTTCGACAAACGCGCCAACCGGTCTCTCATCGGAGGATCGACGGAGCAGCACTTCATGGCGGGCGCCAACGCGATCCTCATCAACGAGAGCTTCGCGCGCTATCGCATCTGGGACGCCAAGCGCGCCATCGATTATCTGATCAGCCGTCCGGAGGTCGACGGCGAGCGCATCGGCGCCACCGGCTGCTCGGGCGGCGGCACGGTGACAACCTATATTTCCGCATTGGATCCGCGGGTCAAGGTCTCGGCCCCGGCTTGCTACATGAATTCGTTCCGGCTGGTCTTCACGGGTCCGGTGGGAGATTCGGAACAAAGCCCGCTTGATTTCATCGCGGCGGGACTCGATGAAACCGATTACGTCGAGATGTTCGCGCCGAAGCCCTGGTTGATCGGCAACACCGAACTCGACTTCTTCACGCCGGCGGGCGCGAAGATCGTCTACGACGAGGCGAAGAGCTGGTACAAGATCTTCGGCGCGGAAGACAAGGTGAAGTGGGTGGTGGGGCCCGGCGGGCACGGTACGCCGACCAAGGTCCGCGAGGCGATCTACGAGTGGATGATGCGGTGGTTGCAGGTCGAAGGTTCAGCCAAGGACGAAACCGTGCCGCTGTTCCCCGATCACAAACTCTGGGTGATGCCCGGCGGACAGGTGAGCGGGAAGTCACGGGAGATCTACGAGGTGATCCGCGAGAACATGCAGGCCAAGAAAAAGAACGCGTCACCGGAAGAACTGAAGGGTTACCTGCGGAACCTCGTGATGGCGCCGGAGGACGAGAGTCCCGTGCTGCATTTCCGCTATGACGGTCCGCTGAAGGCTGAGAAGGCGACGCTGCTGGTGCAGACGCAGTGGGATCCCTCCGTGCGATTCAAGGAACTGGCGGCAGCGGGTCCGGCGGCGTTTGTGACACCGCGCGGATTGCCTGTGCCGGGCACTCCGAATCTCTCGGGCGACTGGATTGCGAATACGCGGTCGTGGCTGATCGGGCGGAACCTGCCGGCGATGCGTGCGCGCGACATCCTGCGGGCTGTGGATGAACTGGCGAAGCACGGGGTCCGCGAGGTGACGCTGGAGGCGTCTGATATCCCGGGCGTGTGGGCGCTGATCGCCGCCGCGCTCGATCCGCGGATTGTCGAGTTGAAGCTGGAACGGACGCCGCATAGCGTGCGCGCGTCATTCGACAGCCCGATGCACCGCAACCTGCACGACGCGGCGATGCCGGGGTTCGCGCTGCTGGGCGATTATCGCGACCTGGTGAACCTGATCGCGCCGGCGCGCAAGGTCTCCTGGCGCGATCCTACGGATTGGATGCGGAATGTGGTTCCGCTGGACGATCCGCTGTACACCTATTCGACGTTCGGTCACTGATCCCGCTGAGGCGAAAACGGCGCCGGTGGCATTACTGCGCCGCACCATCTTCCCTGCTTTCATCAGGATGGAGACAGGGCGCCACGCCGGTCCGCAAGAGATAAAGCGTGGCACTGAGTCACTGTCTACGGTTTTCCACCTATAAAAAGCGCAGACCCGTTGGTCGATTGGCTTCGTAGGACAAGTTCCAGGTTCGTACCATGCGTGGTTTTCGGCTGCGTGTGAGTCGGCGGAACCGGCCAAAGGGAAACATGACGAAGCGACTTGTAATTCTTGGAACAGTGCTCGGGGCGTGGGCCCTGGCGCAGCCTACCAACGTAGTAGGCAGTAGCGTCCGGGTGTATACAGAGCCCAATGCGGCCGGGGCGAGGTTCATGGTGGACGGCGCCACCTATTACGGATCCCAGACGTTTACTTGGCCCCGTGGCAGTAAGCACGTGATTGAGTTCCCATTGAAAGTACGAGCCGATGGGATGGCGGAGAACTATCAGGAGAGTCTCGACAAGCAGTCGCAGTTTACGTTCGGGGGCTGGTTGGACTCGAACGGCATCACCTACAGCGGCATGAGCGCGATTACCGTTGTTGCGGATGAGAAGCTGACGTTCGTCAAGGGCACCGTGACTCCTGCGCACCGCGTAACCCTTCGTTTTTCGAGTTTTCCTTCAGACCCGACGTGCAGCACGAGCGCGCCGATTCCGCAGGACGCGCTACGCACTGGATTCATTCTGATCGGCACGACATGTTTTGGGGCCGATTCGGAAATGTTCATGCCTGCTGGTCCGCTGCAATTGCAGGCGATTCCCTTCCCGGGTTCCGTGTTCCTGGGATGGTCGTTGAACGGCAGCACCTCGACGGCGGCAGTGCGCACGCACATGCTGACGGGGCCGCTGACGATCGCAGCGAGTTTCACACAGTCCAAGCGGGTGCAGTTTCTGACCGAACCGATGGGTTTGAACGTCCTGGTGGACCGGTCCCCCACGCCGACATCGGACCGTTTCGTACCCGCTGACGACCGTATCGGCGCGACGAATCCCACTTGCCAGTCGAATCTGAACCTGCCGCCGAATCCGCCTCTGACTGTGCCTGTGCTGTGTTTTGGCGAATTCGATTTCATCCCGGGATCCAGGCACGTGATCGGCGGCAAGTCGCCGCAGTACACGACGGATGGCAAGATGTGGGTGTTCGACAAGTTCAGCAACGGCATGGGCGACAACGCGGTCTATACGGCGCCGATGGATTTGTCCTCGCGGGACATCCTCACGGCAAAGTACGTGCCGGGAGTCAACGTGGCGTTCCTGACGAACCCGCCCGGACTGAAGCTGGCCATCGACAACAGCGATGTGCAGTTCCTCAACTACAACTTCGCATGGGGCATCGGGCAAACGCACACGGTATCCGCTCCGCTCGAACAGCGCGATGCGAAAGGGCGGCGATGGACTTTTAAGGGCTGGTCCAACGGTGGTCCTGCAACACAGACGATGACGATTTCCGGACCTGTGCGCCTGACGGCTGAGTATGAATCGCTGCCGCAGGTTGTCATCACGTCAAACCCGGCAGGCCTGCCGATCCGGGTGGATGGAACCGACTGCCGCACGCCTTGTACGCTCGACAAGCGGGCCGGATCGCAGATCCAGGTCACGGCGCCGGAACGCGTTCCGCTCACGCCGCAGACCCGGTATCAGTTCCAGGGATGGACCGATGGCGGTGAAGCGTCGCGCATCGTGTCGTTCGACCTGGATCGCCAGGAGTTGAGCGCACAGTTCCTGCTGGCGTATCAGCTGTCGGCCTTCGGAGATCCCTCGAACGGCGTCAACTTCAACTTCGAGCCCACGTCTTCGGATGGATTCTATCTGTCTGATACGGCCGTTCGCGTCCGTGCGGACATCAAGAACGGGTTCAAGTTCAAGCGCTGGGAAGGCGATTTGACGGGCAGCTTCAACCAGGGAACGATCGTGATGACCGCGCCCCGCACGGTGCTGGCGAAACTCGACAAGGTTCCGTTCATTCCGCCGGCGGGCATCCGAAATGCGGCGGGCGAAACCCCGGATAATACCGTGGCTCCCGGATCGATCATCTCGATCCTGGGCGAGAGCCTCGCTGCGGAATATGAGGCTGGTCCGACAAATCCGCTCTCGCAGACGATCGGAAACGTGACGGTGCGCGTTGGCGAGAGCCTGCTGCCGTTGTTGTGGGTGTCCCCAACCGAAATCCGGGCGCAGGTGCTATCGATCCTGCCGGATGGTCAGCATGAACTGCGTGTCCGCTGGGGCAACAATCCGGAAGTCTCGGGGACGTTCACGGTGGCGCGCAACTCTCCGGGCCTGTTCAGCCGCGACAACGAACCGGTGGCCATGGCAACACATGAAGATGGTTCGCAGATCACGCCGCAGTCTCCGGCGCGCCGCGGCGAGTTGATTACGCTTTATGGCACTGGATTCGGACCGTACGAGCGAACCGTGATCGACGGGTTCCTGAATCCGCTGCCCACGGGCAACGCCTTGGTGGATCGCCTGGAAGTATTCCTGGGCGAACAACTGATCGTTCCCGAATGGAGCGGCGCTTCTCCAAGCTCCATCGGCTTGGCGGTAACCCGGTTCCGCGTCCCGGCAGACATGTCCATGGATCCAGGCGCGCAGCCTGAGTTGCGCGTCGTGGTGAACGGCAAGTCCAGCAATGCCGTGACGGTTCCGTTCGAGTAACCGTCTCCTCCTGTTCGATTCAAGAGCCGGATCCCCGCTGAACCGCGGATCCGGCTCTTTCGTTTTGGTTATCGAGCCGCTACGACGTAGACCTGCGTGGTCCCCGACCGGTCGCTGGCAAAGGTCACTAGCGATTCGTCTGAAGAAAACGACGGATGTGGATGGGTCCACTGCGGGCCGTATACCGAGTCCGTCGCGGTCTCCATCCAACTCAGATTCTGCTTCGCGCCGCTGCGGGCGGCGGCGAAGTCCTCGGCCAGGGCGTAACGACTGGTCTTCCATTGCGTTCCCTGATTGGTGGCCTCCGACAAACAGAGGAGCCGTTTCGATCCTGTCGCGACATCGATGAGATGGATCCCCAAATCGGGATGATTGGTGTCGCAAAGCACCTGCGTCCCTTCGCGATTCGGGGCGATGTGCCAGGCGTTGAAGTCCGCGATGGTGGAGATCTCGCGCGTCTGCCAGTTCATTCGACGCAGCGAGAAGGGCCATACGGTGAATACGATGTCGCCGGTGTTGCCGAGGAACGTCTCGTGCACGACGAACTCGTCGTTCTCGTGCTGGTACAGGCATTCAAGGCCCGTGCCATCGCGCCGGACCCGGTGCATGCGCGGCGCCGGATCGCCGGAGAACTCGATCCACTCGGGCTCGAGCGGATGAAACTGCGGGTGAATCACCGTGCGCGGAAACGGGATCAACTTCCAATCGGACCCGTCTCGCCGCCCTGCCACGATGCCGCTCTGCTGCCCCTGCTTCACGGCTGCCGTGATCCACTCGCCGTCTGAGGAGAACGAACATTCGCCCAGCTGCGCGCTGTCGAACGCGACGATCTGCCGTTCTTCGAGCGACTTCAGGTTCAGTTCCCAAATCGACCCGGAGCGTACGAAGAGAATCGATTCCCCGCCCGGCAGAATCGCCGGCGAGAACGGGTGAATCGGGGCGTCGCCGGTCAACTGGCGGATCTCGCCTTCCGGAAAACGCGCAGCGAAGAGTTGGGCGGAACCGGACCGGTAAGACGTGAACACCAGTTCTTCGTTGCCCGGCGTGAAGGATCGCTGCAGAAAGTACGACGGATGGCTGATCGCGGCTGCATTCGTAATCTGCCGGATGGCCGCTCCGGTCGCGGAACAACGGTAGGACGAGGCTTCGGACGGGAAGACGGCTCCCTTGGCATACTGCTGGGGTTCAGTCGGCTGCACAACGTATACCGTACCATGTGGACCCGCCAGGGATCCGCCGATAAGACAGATATGGCGATGCGCGTCCATCACCGGATTCTTCCCTCAATCGCGTGTGCGGCGGTTCTCAGTGCGGCGGTCACGACCAGGAGCGGCGCCACCTTGCGTTCGGGAGGCTGCGACGCGGATGCGCCCGTGGTCGCGGAACTCGCGGCCGGAACGGCAGTGTCCGTGCGATCGAGCATCGCCGGTTCCGGCGAAGTCTGCTATCGCGTCACC
>CAZVKC010000039.1:8530-31071 GCA_964627455.1 uncultured Solibacteraceae bacterium
AGTGTCCGTGCGATCGAGCATCGCCGGTTCCGGCGAAGTCTGCTATCGCGTCACCGCGCAGGTGGACGGCAAAAGCCTGACCGGGAACCTGCCGGGGTCCGCGCTCGACGGCCTCGCGGAATTCGATCAGGCGCGGCAATCCGCCTCCGGAGGAGGCGACGCGGTGCAAGTGATCACGGCGGCGCAAGTCGAGTCCCTGCGCAAATCTCTGGGATCCACACAGGCATCGCATGCGACCCTGGGCGCGATGCCGCCAGGGCCGCTGCGGCAAGCTTCCGAACTGCTGGACCGCAACCAACCGGGACGTGCGCTCGAAGTGCTGGGTCCGCATCTCAAATCGCGAGACCCGTCGGTGCTGATCCTGGCAGGAGTGGCGGCGTGGAAGGCGGATCAGGCGCCGGTTGCACTCGAACACTGGAAGGCCGCGCAGGAGATCCGCCCGATGCCCGAACTCCAATCCATGATCGGGCGCCTGGAACGCGAGATGCGGCATGACAAAAGCGGAGAGAAGCTGATCGGCTTGCGCGTTGCCTTGCGTTATGAGAATCAGGCTTTGCCGTACGCGACGGCGAAAGCGATGCTCGAAACTCTCGACACCGAAGTCGCGCGCCTGAGCGACATCCTCGGATGCGCCACCCAGGAACGGCTGACGGCGATCGTGCAATCGCCTGAGGACTACCGACAGGGATCCAACGCCGCGGAGTGGAGCGGCGGGCAGTTCGACGGCCGTATCCGGATTCCCTTCGCATCGGGAACGGCGCTCGACGAGAATGCCCGGCGCGTCTTCGCACACGAGGCGACGCATGCCTGTCTGGCAAACCTGGGATCCTCGTGGCCCGCCTGGCTGCATGAAGGCCTTGCGCAGAAGCTATCAGGGGAACGGCTGACTTCCGTCGCCAAGGCGCAGCTCCTGGATCTCGCTTCCAAGCGCCAGATCCCGCGGCTGCAGCAGTTCCGCAGGAACTGGTCAAGCCTCGACGCAAGGGAAGCCCGAATCGCCTACGCAGTCGCGCTGATGGCCGCCGAGGAACTCGTCGACCACTACGGCGCGTCGATCGGCCTGCGTACGATTCTCGGCAGCCCGGAAATCCTCGAGCGCGTCACCAACGAAATCAATCGCAAGATGGGCGTCGAGTAGCATCTCTTAGCTTTTGCGCTTGTACTTCTCGAACCACGCCATCAGATACAGTTGCTGCAGGAGCTTGTGCGTCGGACGGCGCCAGCCGTGGAACTCCTCCGGCATGCGAACCAGCAGCGTTTCTTTTTTGAGCATCTTCAACGCGCGATAGTATTCTTCGCTTTGTGTGATCGGGGTGCGGAGGTCCGCTTCGCCCGTCATCACCATCGTCGGCGTCGTCACGTTGGCCACGTAGTGCAGAGGGGATCGCACGGCGTACTCCATCGGGTCCTCCCACGGGAACTTCTGGAACTGGTTGTACCAGTTGGGCCCGTCGGTGTTGCCGACGAAGGAGTGCCAGTCGATCACCGGGCGCATCGACACCGCAGCCGTGAAGCGATTGGTGTGGCCGACAATCCACGCGGTGAGCACGCCCCCGCCGCTGCCTCCGCAAACGAACAGGTTCTTCTCGTCGATGTAGCCGGTCGCAATGGCCGCGTCGACACCGGCCATCAGGTCGTCGTAATCTTTGCCGGGGTATGAGTACTGGATGCCGTTGACGAAATCCTGGCCATAGCCGGTGGATCCGCGCGGATTCATGTACAACACCGCATAGCCGTTGGCCGCGAAATTCTGCCAGCTCCAGTTGAAGCCGACGTTGTACATCGACCAGGGTCCGCCGTGGATGTAGAGCACCAGAGGATACTTCTTTCCAGTCTCGAATTGAGCAGGCTTCATGAGCCAGCCCTGCACCTTCAGACCGTCCTTGGAGGTCACCCACATCTCCTCGGCATCTGCCAGTTGGCGTCCCGCGAGGATGTCCTCGTTGACATCGACGATTACTTTCGGATCGGGCTTGCGAATGTCGAACGTCACCAGCGATCCGGGTTCCCGCACGCTGCTGCGCACGCCCGCCGCCTGGCCGTTGCGGGCCACCGTCACGCCGGTGAGCACATGCACGCCATTGGTGACCTTGCGCACCGGATGATCGATCGGCGCAAAGTAGAGATTCGTGGTTCCCTTCTCTTCCATCGCGTAGTAGACGCCCGAAGAGTCCTCGGCCCAGATCACGTTGGTCGGTGTCGACGGGAGGTTCGCGACCCAAGTCCGTTTGGCCGCGCCTTGCGGATCCATCAAATACAGCGACCCGACGTGATTCGTGTAGCGCTTGTCGTCCCAGCCGACGTAGGCGATGTGGCGGCCATTCGGCGAAGGCAGCGGCGACGTGTCGGGACCTTTGCGATCCGTCAACGCCTTGATGTCGCCGGTCGCGACGTCGATCGCGTAGATCTCGCTATCGCCACGCAGGTATTCGGCGTCGGGCTTGCGGATACCGGAAACATACACGGTCTTGCCGTCGGCCGAGAATCGCGCACCGGTGTGGTTGTAGTTCCCGCTGGTCAACTGCCGCGGCGTACCGCCCTGAGTGGCGTCGACGACGAAGACATGCGAGTAGCCTTTGGTGGTCGGACCCACTCCGTCAGATCCCCAGCTAAGGCGATCCACGATCACCGCGCCTTTGGCAGGCGTCGCGCCGCGCGGCAACTTCGGCAGTTGCACGGCAAGCACAGGCGTCTCGTCGGGAACGAACGCGGTGTAGACGATCTTCTTTCCATCCTGCGACCATTGAAAACTGCCGGGCGTGCGTTCGACACGCGTCAACTGCAGGACCTCGCGCGTCGCGACCCACATGACGTGAATCTGCGTGCTGCCGTCGCGATCGGAGAGGAACGCGATGCGCTGGCCGTCGGGCGACCAGACAGGCGAGGAGTCGCGCCAGGGTCCGGTGGTGAGTTCCCGCAGTCGCGTTCCGGCGGTGTCGATAATCCAGAGGCTGGCGCGGTCCTGGTCCTTCATCTTGTCGACGTAACCGCGGCTGAAGACGACGGATGCTCCGTCCGGCGAGATCTGCGGTCCGGTGATCGTCTCCATGTCGAAGAAGGTCTCTTTGTCGAGAGTCTTCGGGGAGGGCGCGGCCGCGGCTGTGAGAGCAAGAAGGCAGAGAAGGAATGCGTTCGCCATGCGGGGCAGTATAGCAATTCAGTACACTGGAATTTCCTACCTGATAATGCCCCAAATACAATGTGAGGCGGTTCTGTTCGACATGGACGGTACGATTCTCGACTCGTCCATCCCCGTGAGAAGACAGTGGCGGTTGTGGGCGGAAAGCGTTGGCATTCCGTTCGACCAGGTGGAGGCCGTGATGCATGGCCGCCGCGCCATCGAGACGATGCAACTGGTTGCGCCGCATCTGCCGCAGCCGGAGACCGTCGAACGATTTCTCGAAGTCGAAGAGAAGGACCTGGACGATATTCAACCGATGCCGGGCGCGCGCGCGTTCCTCGAGGCCCTGCCCGCGCACCGCTGGGCGGTGGTGACGTCGGCCACTTTCAACATGGCTCGCGCGCGCATTCAGGCTGCTGGATTGCCGGTTCCTGACGTGCTCATCAGTGCGGACCGCGTCACCCACGGCAAGCCGCATCCGGAAGGGTTCCTCACCGCGGCGCAGGCGCTGGGTATCGCGCCCGAACGCTGCCTGGTGGTGGAGGATTCGCCCGCGGGAATCCGCGCCGGGATCGCCGGCGGCATGCAGGTGCTGGGCGTGACCACGCACTATCAGCCGGAGGATCTGGGGGCTCCCGTGTGGGTCCCGCACTTCGACAACGGCTTCCGCGTCACGGTCACCAACGGGATTCAACTGAGCTTCTAACTTTGTTGCGCCTTTTGCCGGAGCGGCTTCGCATTCGTTAGATGTGCGATTCCTCAACTTCACACAAACAGGCGCAGTTTGCTACCTGCTCACCGTCTTGCCCGGCATCACGAGTCAGGCGGAAAACCAGCGATCCATTCTCGATCGGAACTTACTCGTCAACGCCGGCGCCGAGCAGCCGGTGAACGGCCAGAACGCCGTACCAGGCTGGGGTCCTGCGCAGGAAGGTTTCGTTGCGGAACCCTACGGTCATACCACGACGGAGTGGGAGTGGAATTTGAGCGGCTGTGCCGGCTGCGGCAAGCAGTACTTTCGCGTCTTTTGGGAAGGTTCCGAAACCTCGAGCCGCACGATCTCCCAAACCATCGACGTCACGCCTGCTGCAGCCGACGTCGATGCCGGGCGGGTACAAGCCAGACTCGCAGGCTATCTGGGAACAATTCGCAATACGGACACCACCGGACATCTGCAGGCCGTGTTCTTAAATGCAACCGGGCAATCCTTGGGCGATGGTCCCGTGGAGACCGCGCCATTCGACAGCAAGTCGCTTCCCAAAGCCCGCGAGGGTGACGCCAGCATCGTTCGATTTCAGGCCGAAGGAGCAGTGCCGGCCGGCACTCGCAAGATCCGGGTCTCGTTCGTGGTGCGCCCCACCGGCGGATCCGGCGCTTATTACGGATTCGCGGACCAGTTGTCGCTGCACCTTTTCCGGCCTTCCGGAAACTGATTCGCTAGGTCGTCTGTTGTTGCACCGGAGGCAGGGCTCCGGCGATTCGCTGAGGCGGCTGCGGGCTCTCCGCCTTCGAATCGCATAACGGCAGCCGTACGCGAAAAGTCGTGCCCTTCTCCGGTTCGCTTTCCACAGCGATCGTACCGTTGTGAGCCTTTACGATCCAGGCAACAAAGCTGAGGCCGAGACCGAGTCCCTGAGCGGGTTTCGTGTGCGCTGGACGCACGCGGTAGAAGCGATCGAAGATATGCGGCAAGTCCTCGCTGGGAATCCCAACCCCGGTGTCTCGAACCTCGAAGACGAGGTCGTTTTCGTCGGGATACAACCGCACATGGACCTTGCCGCCGGAGCGCGTGTATTTCACCGCGTTCGACATCAGGTTCGTCACCAGGCGCCCGATCTGCGTGCGGTCTCCGCGGATCAGGCAATCCGATCCGCGAGTCAAATCCGTCGTGAGCTGGATCTTCTCCTCTTCAGCGGGAATCTGGAATTGCTCCGCGATGTCCTCGACCACCTCAACCATTCGCAGGGGCGAGAGCTGTAGCGCCAACTGGCCGGTTTCAGCCTGCGACAACATGAGCAGAGCGCGAACAATGTTCGAAAGTTGTTCCACGTCCTGCAGAGCGTTCACCATCGCATCGCGATACTGCTCCGTTGTTTCGGCGGTGAACAGCGCGACCTCCAACTGGCCGCGGATCGCGGTCAGAGGCGTGCGCAGCTCGTGCGACACGTCCGTCGAGAACTGGCGAATCTGTTCGAAGGAAGCCGCCAGGCGGGACGACATCTCATTGAAGGATTCAATCAGCCGCTCCAGTTCATCGTTGGCGCCGCGTAACGGGATCTGCACGCCGAGGTTCGAACTGGTAATCGCCTTGGCCGCATGCGACACATGGTCGAGCGGTAGCAGCGCGCGTCCGGCAAGAAGCCAGCCCAGAATGCCGCCGGCAACGAGTCCGAGAGGAAGAGACAGAAAGTAGTAGCGCGTGAAGCTCTTGATGGTGTTCTGATATTCGGAAATGGGTTTACCGACGACGAGATAATACGGGCGGCGTTCCTGATCGAGGACCACGCCGCCGCGCAGTTTGTACGGGTACCCGTAATCGTCCATGCGGTCGATCCAGACCGGCTGATTGCGGCGAATGAATTCCTGAATCTGTCGTGGTTGTTCCGGCGAGAGTGTCTTGTAGGTTTCCGAAGTCTTGAGGATCGTGCCGTCGCGATCCGCCACCATGTACGCGCCCTTGCTGATGCGTTCCACGATTTCCTGTTCCTCGGGATCATAACGCTCGAAGCTCCAGGACGGATACCGGTTCTCGATGCGCATGTATCCCTTGACGGCGCTGTACTCTTCGTCGAGCACATCCCGCAATTCGCGATCGATAATCGAGACCAGAAGTTCCCGCGTCAGAAATCCGGCGATCACCAGAAACACGCCGAAGAACAGCACATAGCTGACCGCCAGCCGGAAGCGCAAACCCATGACGTAGCGCGGAAGGCTTCGCGCCGGCGGCGGCGGAGCAGCCAGCGGAATCCGGATCTGGCTGGTCCGGTTAGGCACGTTCGGCGGAGTTTTCCGGAAGCTCGAGCATGTAGCCGATACCGCGCACGGTGTGGATCATTTTGCCCTGAAACTTGTCGTCGATCTTGCTGCGCAGGTGGCGGATATAGACGTCGACAATGTTGGTGAGTCCGTCATAGTCCATATCCCAGACATGTTCGACGATCATAGTGCGGCTGAGCGGACGGCCGCGGTTGCGCATCATGTACTCGAGGATGCTGAATTCCTTGGGCGCGAGTTCGATGTTCTCACCGGCGCGGGTGACGCGGCGGCGGATACAGTCGAGCACGAGGTCGCCAACCTGCAGGCGTTCGGGCGTCGGCTGGCCGCGGCGCAGCAACGCACGGGCGCGCGCCAGCAGTTCGACAAAGGCGAACGGCTTGACCATGTAATCGTCGGCGCCGCCTTCGAGTCCTTTGACGCGGTCATCGACCTGATCGCGCGCGCTGAGGATCAGCACCGGCGGACTGGTTTTCCGGTTGCGGATCTTACCGAGCAGCGTCAGGCCGTCGGTATCCGGCAGACCAAGGTCCAGGATGATCAGGTCGTAATCGGTGGCGTGGATGTGTTCGAGAGCAGTGGATCCGTCGTTCGCCGTATCCACTGCATAGCCTCCACTTTCAAGGCCCCGCTGCAGAAAGTCCGCGATTCGCTTCTCGTCTTCGACAACCAGAATTCGCATCTATCTACACTGTACAGCACGGGGCCTCCGGTTAGCCGGATTCTCGATGTCTATTGCTCCGTTTGTGGAGCACGACCCTCTGCGACCTGCAGCGCGACGGATGCGCGGTACAGGCGTTCCGGTGTTCCCGAGGTCGTAAGATACGCCTCGAGCATGTAGCGGCCCGGCTTCAACGGACCATGCGGCGTGAACTCGACCAGCCAGTTTTTCTCCGTTGTGACCGTGATGTTCTGCTGCACCGCGATGAAGAGCTTGCCGGCCATCCAGTTGTAGACGACGTTACCGTCGGCGTCCGAGAGGACCAGATTGTAGATCTGCCCGGAGTCGAAATCCAGCCGCAACGGCTCACTGCCGCCATTGCGGATACTCAGCCTTGCGACGACTGGGGAATTGGGAGTGATGGGCGACGGCGTCGACACGCTGAACGAGTTTTCCGGCTGCGCAAGCGTCAGGAAACCTCCGACTCTCGCGTAGATCAATTCGTACGTCACGGGACCCGCAAACGAGGTCTCGACGTGGCGGACCGGTCCAATGTCGGCGAGGAAGGAATCGGACTCGACGCCCGCGTCAGCGCAGGGTGAATCGACATAGCGCACCTGCAACGCATCTGTGCGATCGCCCGTGGCAGGCGTCTTCACTTTCGCGTTGCGAGACTCGATGATCGCGGTCTTCGTACAGTCGTTGATATTGGCAGCGAATCGCTGGCCTTCGGGAAACTGCAGACTGAGGAAAGGCCGAACTCTGTTGCTGTCCATGTCGTACTCGACCAGCGATCCGTCGCCGGCTCGCCGGAGCCAGCGGCGTTCATTCGCAAAGCCGGTGACGGCGTAGTAATCGGCTCCATCGAACTTTTGCGAGTCGACGACTTCGACCTGCATCGTGCGTCCAAAGCGGGATCCGCGAAACAGCCACTGATTTCCGACTTGAAGGGGAAAATAATCCTGGGCAAATGTTGTAACAGCCGACGCAAATACGGCGGCTGTAAGAATTAAGAATCTCATCTATAGATTCAGACGGATTCGCGAGGCTTTTGACGACAGCTTACTTGGGACTTGCGGCGGCTGCGCCGCACACCGGAAGGTTATCAGCCAGCACTTCATCGTGTCGGAAGAAGATTCCACCGGAGACGATCGTTCGCGTGCGTTCGATCAGGCGTTCGCCGCAAACGAGGTGGTAGCGTTCCTGGAAGCCATAGGGCAACACCGATTTTTCAGGTGGTTGAACGCGTTCGCCGACCTTCTCGCGAATTTCGTTGACGAGTTCCAGGTCGCCGTTCTTTGTGGCCCCGATGGCTTTGGTGAGTTCATCGGCCGAGGAGATGGGCACCGGCGGCGCCGAATCTTCCGTTGTAATCTGATCGGCAAACGTCGAGTAGGCAACCACATCATCCGCCGACTTGAAGGCAACCGGATCGATCGAAGCCAGCAACCGGAGGCAATGCGGACGGCCTGTCAACAGGAAGACAGAACTCGTATCCGGCCGGTAGGCGACATGAGTCAGATTTCCTGAAGCGCTACCGAGGACCTCAATGATCCGGTGCAGTCGAAAATACGGTTGACGCACCTCAGAGAGCTTGATCTGCGACGCCTTGCCCGCAAACTCGGGCAATTCGCGCGCCAAGGCAGACGAGATAAAACGTAGCGCCCAGCCTTCCAGCTCCATAGGATGCATCCCTGCCATTACAAACTATAGCGTGAATACGGAGATTTTCCGATCACCCGGCTTTGGCTTTTTTGACCTCAGCCACGAGCGCGGGGACAACTTCGAACAGGTCTCCGATGATGCCGTAATCGGCAACCTCGAAGATCGGCGCGTTCTCGTCCTTGTTGATGGCGACGATGGACTTCGAACCCTTCATGCCGACCAGGTGCTGAATCGCGCCCGAAATCCCGACCGCCATGTACACCTTGGGCGACACAGTCTGTCCGGAACTGCCGACCTGACGTTCCATGGGCAGCCATCCGGCGTCGCAGATCGGACGCGATGCGGCGAGTTCCGCGCCGAGAGCGGCGGCGAGTTCCTCGACCACCGGGATGTTGTCCTTTTCCTTGATGCCGCGGCCGACGGAGACGATGATTTCGGCGGCGGTGAGATCCACGGCGCGGGAGGATTCGCGGAACGGCGCGTCGGTCTTCACACGGATGGTGGAAGCGTCGATCGACGGCGCGAAGTTCGCGACGGCGGCAGATCCCTCAGCGAGCGAATCGGCGCGGAAGGCGCCCGCCTGGATCGAGGCGAAAGCGGCGCCGGATCCGGCGATGCGGAAGTCCGCGTTCATCTTGCCCTGGAACAACTGGCGGACGAAGGTCACGGTGGATCCATCAACGCGGGTCGCGATGACATCGCTCACCAGCACGCGTCCGGAACGGGTCGCGAGCTTCGGCGCGAAGTCGCGGACCTGATAGGTATGCGGGAACAGCACCACGGCGGGCGAAGTCTGCTGGATCAACTGATGCACTGCGGCGGTGAATCCGTCAGCGGTATAGTTTTCGAGAAGCGCATGCTCGACCGCATGTACCTTGGCGATGTTCCTGGTAGCGGCTTCCGCGGCGAGGGCGCCGATGCCCTGCCCCACGACGGCGGCTTCCACGGGAAGGTTCAGCTGCTTGCCGAGTTCCACACCGGCTGCGAGGGCTTCCCATGACATGCGGTGCCACTTGCCGCCCTGCTGCTCCATTACGACGAGGACGCTGCTCATATCACCCTCACTTCGAACTTCAACTTCTCGACCAACTGCGCGGCGGTCGTCTTTGGATCGCCCTGGAAGATCACGGCCTGCTTGGTGCGCTGCGGCATGTACACCTTGTCGAGTTGCGTCGCAGCGGCCGTGGCGGCGCCGGCGAGGTCGCCGGGCGTGACGCGCTTGATTTCCTTGGTCTTCGCCTTCTTGATGCCCATCAGCGTGGCGTAACGCAGCTTGTTGATGCCCGACTGAATGGTGAGCAGCGCGGGAAGCGGAATGGTCATGTTCTGGAACCAGCCGTCCTCGAGTTCGCGCTTCACGCGGATGGCGTTGTCCTGCTTTTCCACCTGCATGATGATCGTTGCGTGCGGGATGCCGAGGAGTTCCGCCATCACCACGCCGGTCTGGCCGTAACCGAAGTCATCGGACTGCAGGCCAGTGAGGATGAGATCCGGATTTTCACTCTTCACCGCCGCAGCCAGCAGGCTCGCGATGCCGAGCGTGTCGAGGCCGGTGAGGTTCTCTTCCTCGATGTGGATCGCCCGGTCGGCGCCTTTGGCGAGCGCTTCGCGGATGGTCTGAGCCGCGCGTGCCGGACCCAGGCACAGAGCAATGACTTCGCCGCCGCCCTGGCGTTCCTTCAACTGCAGCGCTTCTTCGAGCGCGTAAGCGTCGGGCTCGTTGATTTCGAAGCTCAGGTCGGCTTCCTGAATCCACTTGCCGTCGCCGTCCACCCGCAACTGCGAATCGCGGGTCGGAACCTGCTTGATCGCAACGATGATCTTCATTATTCGGAGTATCTCTTAAAAATCAGACAGCCATTGGTGCCGCCGAAGCCGAACGAGTTCGACAAGGCGTAGTCGATCTTCATGGGACGCGCGACGTTCGGGATATAGTCGAGGTCGCAGCCTTCGCCCGGAGACTGGTGGTTCAGGGTAGGGGGCGCGATCTGGTCGCGGATCGCCATCACGGTGATGCCGGCTTCGAGTCCGCCTGCGCCGCCGAGGAGGTGTCCGGTCATCGACTTGGTGGCGCTCACGGCGAGCTTGTAGGCGTGGTCGCCGAAAGCGCGCTTGATGGCCAGGGTTTCGATACGGTCCCCGAGTTCGGTGGAGGTCGCGTGGGCGTTCAGGTAGTCGATCTTTTCAGGAGCGATGCCCGCGTCGCGGAGCGCGTTGCGCATCACGCGATACGGACCGTCGCCGTCTTCGGACGGAGACGAGATGTGGTACGCGTCGCCAGACATGCCGTAGCCGACGAGTTCGCAAAGGATGTTCGCGCCGCGGGCTTTTGCGAATTCGAGTTCCTCGATGACGAGGATGCCGGCGCCTTCGCCGACGACGAATCCATCTCGGTCCTTGTCCCACGGACGGGACGCAGTCTCCGGCGAATCATTGCGCTGCGAAAGAGCGCGCATTGCGGCGAATCCACCGACGCCCATCGGCGTGATGGAGGCCTCGGCGCCGCCACAGATCATCGCGTCGGCATCGCCGCGCTGGATGATCTTGAACGAATCACCGATGGCGTGCGCGCTGGTGGTGCAGGCGGTCGCGGTGGCCGAATTCGGCCCCTTCGCGCCGGTGCGAATCGACACCCAGCCCGATGCGAGGTTCACGATGGTGGCCGGAATGAAGAACGGGGAGATACGCCCCGGTCCTTTTTCGAGCAACGCCTTGTGTTCGCGTTCGATGACTTCGAATCCGCCAATGCCGCTGCCGATGTAGACGCCGACGCGTTCCGCGGTTTCGGGCGTCACCTTGAGGCCGGAAGCCTTCATGGCGATGTCGGAGCCTGCAATGCCGAACTGGATGAAGCGGCCCATCTTCTTGACGTCTTTCTTTTCGACGTAGACGGTGGGGTCGAAATCCTTGACTTCACCCGCGAACTGGCAATTAAAGCCTGTGGGATCGAAAGCCTGGATGCGGGCGATGCCGCTGCGGCTTTGCTTGAGGGCGTTCCAGGTCTCTTCGGTGTTATGTCCAACGCAACTGACGAGACCGACGCCGGTGACGACAACTCTACGAGAGGTCAAACAGTAAACTCCCCCGGAATAACATCACTGCAGTCTTGTTAGATAGCAAAACCCGGCCGGAGGATGCGCGCAACGTCCGGGATCCGAGAGAATCAGGATCCGGGAAGACGCAGCAGCTCGGGCCGGGTTTCGCGGGAATTACTTCTTCTTCGCTTCGATGTAGTCGATCGCATCCTTGACGGTGCGGATCTTCTCCGCGTCTTCGTCCGGGATGTCGAGATCGAAGGCCTCTTCGAAGGCCATCACCAGCTCGACGATATCGAGCGAGTCGGCGCCCAGATCGTCGACGAACGAGGCGGTCGAGTCCACTTGGCCTTCGTCTACGCCTAACTGCTCGACGATAATCTGTTTCACCTTTTCAGAAACGGACATGAATCCTCCAGAAACTTGTCTGCCGCTCACGGCGTGCTACACGGCGGGATAGAGATTTGCGCCGGAGCTCCCAAACCCACTGATTGTAACTGGCAGAGGGTGGACCTGCAACCGCCGGACTTGCTGGCAGCCGCAGTTACTGCGACCAGCTCTTGCGGGGTTAGTGCAAAGAGCCTTCAATCCGATAGTGTTACTGGAAGTGACGGCGGTTGTCAAACGGAAAATGCGTCACCCCACAGTTGATCGAGGAAATGATTCACCGGCAGGATCTCGATTCCGTCGCTCGTTCGGCGTGGCTCCAGTTCGCTGCTCACTACGATCTTCCGGTCCAAGCGGACCTCTTCAGCGAGTGCGCGCATTCCGGCGAGCCTGCGATCGTCCACAGTTTCGGAGCCTTTTACGTCAATCGCGATCCGGTCACTGAGCACGAGGTCAACTTCCTGTTTCGTGTGGGTTCGCCAGAATGTGAGTGGAACATCGTCATGCCGGCCGTAACTGAGCCAGGCCCGGCATTCCAAAACGACCTGATGTTCCAATGCCTCTCCATACTCTCGCGACCCTGGGAGCACGGATCGACGCTTCATCAGATAGTGCGCAACTCCCGTGTCGAATAAGTAGAACTTTGAGGTCGCAACGGGCTTTCGTTTCTCGGTTTGACCGAACGGCCTCAGCTGAAAACCGAGTAAGGTATCTTCCAGCAACTGGTAGTAGTTCACGGATTGTTCGTGGTGGCACACCGGTGTCAGATCCGATCTTGGTGTAGTTCAACAGCTGTCCATTGGATGAACCCGCAAGGTCGAGAAAACGGGAGAAAGCCTCGATCGAACGGACGGCTCCTTCGGCGCGAACTTCTTCCTGCAGATACAACCCTGCGTATGCGTGAAGATCCGCCCATGGCTCTTCCGACATCAGGATCGATGGAAGCGAGCCGACTGCAAGCCGTTTTAGGAAGTTCTCAGATCCCGCTTCCGGATGGACGAGCGGGAACCAGCGGCGACGTGGGCGCGCCCGCCAAGCAGGTTAACGCCGCGGCTGCGCAGGCTCCGGGCGCTGCTTCCGGTGAGGATGAAGCGCAAATCTTTGTTGCGCTCCATCAACGAATGGACCTCGTTCAGCAGGCCGGGTAGCCGCTGGATCTCATCAATCACGATCAACCTCTGTTGGGGATCCAGGCGTTCGCGAAGGAGTTCGGGATAGGTGGAGAAGTCCCGGAAGGTACGGGCATCGAGAAGATCGATGAACCAAGCCTCGGGGAACTCAGTCTTCAGGAACGTGGTTTTGCCCGTCTGACGGGGCCCGAACAGGAAGTAAGACCTATCTGGTATTGGTTTCTTGAAGATAGAGACCCGCTTGAACATTCTGCAATGATCTTGCCAAATGTCGCTAAAATCCGCAACACTCTTGCCGATTTTCCATTTCAACTCCTAAGCCATTGATAAGAAGAATCAGCGGACAAAACCACCGTCCTCGTTCTGAAAAGAGCGGGCTACACCGATCGCAGGCGTATGGACGCCGACCCGCCGGGCCCGACGCCGCCATTTGCAGCGGCTCAAGCAACTCGCAAACCGAAACCGGATACTCCGCTGCTTTCGCAGCCGGTTCATGCAGCGAACGTGTTCCTCGAGAAAGGTAAAGGCGGCCAAGCGTGAAAGCTGGCCGCCTCTTGCGTATGGGTTGGAATCAGGTTAGTCGGTTACGTGGAAGGTGCCGACATACGAACCACGCTTACCCTGCCACTTCCAGACCGTGTTGAGGCCCTTGCCTGCGAACTGGTTGGTTTCCGTGTAGGCGGTCATTGCGTGGTCAAGCGCGACGAGCGGCTTGTACCAGGCTTCTTCGTTATGGCAGATCTGGTCGCCGGTGGTGAGCGCGCGGGTCTCGACCTGAGCCAGCGAACCGGCGGTCATCGAAACGCTACGCGTGTGGATGCTGTTGTTGGCGGCGCTGAAGGCGATCGGGGAGACTTCGAGTTTGACGACGTCCTGCAGCAGGTCACCGGCCATGCGCTGCGCGAGGCGGCGCAATGCGATCTGCTGTTCGGGATTCGCTTTCTGATCGACGATCACCACCGACTTCACAGGATAGGCCGGGGTCATCGGGTCTCCGAGGGTCGCATTCGCGCGGACCACGCCCATTACCGACAAGCCATCCAGTTTCACGCCGTCGTATTCTCCCTGCTCGATGTGCCAACCCATCACGGCAAGGTCGCCAGTGAGATTGACTTCGGACATCGCGAAGCAGGGTCCAGTGTAAACGTCCGCGGTACGGGCTTCGATGTAGGAGCCTCGCACCGAATTCTTGGGCAAGTCGGCCGCCGGCAAAAGGGCAGCAGCGGCTAGGAGCAGAGTCCAAGCTTTCATGTTTTTCACATTATCACGTTCATTGGTAGCCTGAAGGAATGAGCCGTCGTAGTCGCCTCGTTGCGGCCTTCGCTCTCGTCTCCTTGACTGGCGCTGGAAGTTCCTCGTTGTTGCAGGCCCAGTCCCTGGCGGAGTTCGAGAAGAAGGTCACCGAATTTACTCTTGCCAACGGAATGCACTTCCTCATCGTCGAGCGCCACGGCGCGCCGGTGGTGTCTTTTCAAACTTACGTGAACGCCGGATCGGTGGATGATCCCAACGGAGAGACCGGCATCGCGCACATGATGGAGCACATGGCCTTCAAGGGCACCGAGACGATCGGCACGAAGAACTACCCGCTCGAAAAGCTCGCCCTCGCTAACATTGAAAAGGTCTACGATCAACTGCAACAGGAACGCTACAAGGGCGCGAAGGCGGACCCGAAGAAGTTGAAGGCTCTCGAAGCCGATTTGCAGGGCGCGATCGAAAAGGCCGATTCGTTCGTAAATCCGAATGAGTACGACAGGCTCATCGAGTCGAACGGTGGCGTCGGTCTCAACGCCAGCACGGGCATGGACAGCACGAACTATTACCTGAGTTACCCGGCCAATCGCCTGGAATTGTGGTTCCTGCTCGAGAGCGAACGCTTCGTGCGGCCGGTGTTCCGCGAATTCTACAAGGAACGCGACGTCGTACGCGAAGAACGGCGCATGCGGGTCGAATCGAATTCACAGGGTCTGCTGCTCGAGACGCTATTGTCGACTGCGTTTGCCGCGCATCCGTACAAGAACATGCCCGGCGGCTGGGCAAGCGACATCGAGAACTTCCGAATGCCGGAAGCATGGGCGTTCTTCAAATCGCATTACGTGCCGGGCAACATCACCGTCGGCATTGCGGGCGACGTGGATCCCAAGGAATGCCGCCGGCTCGCGGAACGTTACTTTGGGCGGATCCCCGCGGGTCCCCTGCCCGCGCCGGTTCGCACGATCGAACCTCCGCAACTCGGCGAGAAGCGGACGAGCTTCGAGCACAAAGACCAGCCGCTGCTGTTGATCGCCTACAAGCGTCCCGACCGCAATCACAAGGACGCGAAGGTGCTGGACGTACTGGCCGACATCCTGGCAGGCGGGCGCACGTCAACCCTTTACACGGAACTGGTCCGCGACAAGAAACTCGCACTCGGCGCGTTTGCACAACCGTCGTTCCCCGGCGACAAATATCCGAACCTGTTCATCTTTTTCGTGATCCCCAACATGGGCAAGACGGTCGAGGAAAACGAGAAGGCCTGCTACGAGATCATCGAACGAATGAAGAAGGAAAAGGTCGACGCGGCCGCGTTGCAGCGCACCAAAACCAAGGTCCGCGCAGCGCTGATCCGCAAGCTGGACAGCAATTCCGGCTTGGCCGGCGAACTCGCTGAGTATCACGTCGAGACCGGCGACTGGCGCAACATGTTCCGCGAGATCGACGAGATCGAGAAGATCACAGCCGACGACGTGATGCGCGTGGCGAAAGAGTACCTCGTTCCAAACAGCCGCACCGTGATCTGGACCTACCAACCGAAGCAGCAGGAGGCCGCGAAGTAAGATGCGCCGCACGATCCTCACACTCATCTCGTTGCTGGCGCCGGTCTTCGCGCAGGCTCCTGCGCAAGCCCCAGCGGCGGCGGCCCCGGCGATTCCGTCGTATAAGCAGTTGAAGTATCCGCCGTTGAAAGCGCCGCAAATTCCGCAGCCGACCGTCGTCACACTGGCGAACGGCATGAAGGTCTACCTGCTCGAGAACCACGAACTGCCGCTGGTGAGCGGCAACGCGCTGGTCCGCACGGGCAATCTCTTCGATCCGCCCAGCAAGCGCGGACTCGCGGACTTCACCGGCCAGGTCATGCGCAGCGGCGGCACGAAGTCCAAGACCGGCGATGCGATCGACGTCGAACTCGAGAACATCGCGGCGTCGGTGGAAAGCCAGATCGGAGAGTCGAGCGGCAGCGTGTCGTTCGGATGCCTGCGCGAGAACACCGACCAGGTGCTGGCGATCTTCAAAGACGTGCTCACCAACCCGGAGTTCCGGCAGGACAAGCTGGACCTCGCGGTGCAACAGGAAAAAAGCAGCATCAGCCGGCGCAACGATGATCCGGGCGGCATCGCCGGACGTGAGTTCGCGAACACCGTGTACGGCAAGGACAATCCGTACGGATGGTCGATCGAATACGAACACATCAACCGCATCAAGCGCGACGACCTCATCGCGTTCTACAAGCGCTACTTCTTTCCGAAGAACATCCGGCTTGCGGTCTACGGCGATTTCAAGACCGATGAGATGAAGGCGAAGCTCGAGAAACTGTTTGCCGATTGGACGGTGGAACAGCCGCCGGTTCCCGCGTTTCCGAAGCTCGAAGTGAAGGCGCGCCCCGGCATCTATCTTGCCGAGAAGGATGATACGACGCAGACATTCTTCGAGATCGGGCACTTCGGAGGACTGCTGAAGGACAAGGATTATCCGGCGCTGCAGGTGGCGGGCAACATTCTCGGATCCGGCTTCAGCAGCCGCCTGATGTCGATGGTCCGCACCAAACTCGGCTACGCCTATAACATCGGCGGCGGCTGGGGCGCGGGCTTCGACCACCCGGGCATCTTCCAGATTTCCGGCAGTACGAAGTCGTCGACGACCACAGACACGATCCGCGTGGTTCGCGAGGAAGTCGAGAAGCTTCGCAACGCGCCGGTGACGGACGCCGAATTGCAGACCGCGAAAGACGGTGTTCTGAACAGCTTCGTGTTCAACTTCGACCGGCCGAGCAAGACGCTGAATCGCATGATCCTGTATGAGTACTTCGACTATCCGAAGGACTTCATCTTCCAATACCAGAAAGCGATTTCCGCCGTGACCAAGGCCGACGTGCAGCGTGTGGCAAAGGAGTATTGGAAGCCGGAAAACTTCACGATCGTCGCCGTCGGCAATCCCAAAGAGTTCGGCAAGCCGCTCGACGAGTTGAAGATCCCGGTGCAGAAGATCGACCTCACGATTCCGGAACCGAAGCAGGAAGCTGCAGCCGCTAAGCCGGCCGACGCAGCGTCTATCGCCAAGGGCAAGGAAATTGCGGCCAAGGCGTTGCAGGCTCTCGGCGGCGCAGCCGTCGTGCAGGTGAAGGACATCGAAGCAGCGCGCGATCTCGAACTGCAGACTGGCGCGGCATCCATCAAAATCAAGCAGACGACGCGCATCGTGTATCCCAACCACTTGCGGCAGGATCAACAGTTGCCCTTCGGTAAGATCGCTGTTTATTCGGACGCGAAGACGGGCTGGATGGTTGGTCCGCAGGGTCCGATGCCCATGCAGAGCGCCGTGATCCAACAGGCGCGCGGCGAAGTATTTCGCAGTTTCACCGCGTTGCTGGCGCCCACGAACCAGTTCAACGCGGTCAACGAGACCACAGTCGAAATCAGCGACGCCGAGGGTGGCAACCGCGCAAAGCTCGAGATTTCCGCCGATGGACTCCCGAAAAAGTTGCTGTACCTGTCAACCGCGATGGCGGGTCCCGCGTCTGAAGTCTCAGAGAGCTACTCGGATTGGCGCGAGGTGTCCGGCGTGCGGTTGCCGCATCGTATCCTGATTGAACAGGGCGGCAAGAAGTACGCCGAAATCACGGTGTCGGGCTACAAAGTGAACACCGGGGCCAAGGCCGAGGATCTCGCGAAAAAACCGTAACCTACGCATGAAGACCATGTCCTGGACCAGACGTTCGTTTCTTTCCAGCGCTGTTGCAGCCGCGCCTGCGATCTTCACGTCCGCCAAAGGCGCGGCCGCGGATCCCGCGGTTGAAAAAGCCAAGGTGATCGTGGCGGACGCCCTCGCTGCACTCGGCGGAGACAAGTTCCTGCAGATGAAAGACCGCGTCGAGGAAGGCCGCGCGTACTCGTTCTACAACAGCAAGCTCGCGGGACTCTCGCGCGCCAAGATCTACACGCGCTATCTCGAGACGACTTCGGACAAAGGACTCGCCGTGCGTGAGCGCCAGGTGTTCGGCAAAGACGAAGACCAGGCCGTGCTCTTCAATGAAAACGGTGAAGGTTGGGAGATCACGTTTCGCGGCGCGCGTCCCCTGCCCCCGGCGACAATCCAGCGGTACATCGATTCCACGCCCCGCAATGCGCTGTATATCTTTCGCCAGCGCCTGCAGGAAAAGGGCATGATCATCGAGTACACAGGCTCGGACGTTCTGGTGAACGAACCCGTGAACATCGTGGAGTTCACCGACGCGCAGAACAAGTCCGTGACCGTGTACTTCCACTATTCCACCAAGCTGCCGATCCAGCAGAAGTTCTATCGCAGGGATCCGCAGACCAAGGAACGCTTCGAGGAAATCACAATCTTCTCGAAGTACCGGGACCTCGGAGGCGGCGTGAAGTGGCCTCTGGCGCAACGCCGCGAACGCGATGGCGAGAAGATTTTTGAGATCTTCTCGGAGAAGGTCACCATCAATCAGAATCTGACCGATTCGATGTTCCTCTTGCCTTCGGACATCAAGAGGCTGAATCCTTAGTCGGCAGTTTCGCCCGGCAGGCAGAACTGATAGCCGGCGCCGCGTACGGTCTTGATCAACGGACGGTCGGCGCCTCCGAGCTTCCGTCGAAGATGGCTCACGTGCATGTCGATCGAACGGTCGAAAGCAGTCGCTTTGCGATGGTACAAGCTCTCCATCAATTGATCGCGCGAAACCGGCTTGCCCGCCGATCGCATCAGAACCGCAAGGATCTCGAATTCCACCGTCGTCGTCCCGACCGGGTGTCCGTCGAGGAAGACTTCTCTTGACGCGGGCGCGAGCCGGACTCCATTTGCCTCAATCGGATGCATTGCATCCGTGCGGGAATCCAGAGAGGGCCGCCGCAGGATCGAACGAACCCGGGCCGTGAGTTCACGGGGATGAAACGGGCGCCCCAAACAGTCGTCTGCGCCTGCCTCGAGGCTCGAGATTCGCCGTTCGGCGCCGTCGCCTTCCAGAATCATGAAGACGGGCGTGTGACAGGATTTCCGTATGTACCGCAGCAAAGCGAATGCCTCGCCGGAATCCGGACTTTCGTCCAGGATGACAAGGCTGGCGGCCAGCAGCGATCGATCCCAGCCGTTCCCGGAACCTTCCTCCAGGGCTTCGACGTCAAATCCCTGGCCAGTCAAAAGTTCTTCCAGCTGGCGCCAAAGCTCCCGGTCCTGTGACACCACCGCGATCCGAACCATTCGCTCACCGGACCTTTCCTATTCATCTGTATCAGCACCGGCGCCGGACGGCAAGGATCCCCGGCATAAAAGGCACGCCCCGGCGTGAACCTGCTGTAATAATTGGGGGTGTTGTTACGTCCCCGTCTTCAGAGAGGCAGATTTCCCTTGCGAGCCATTTTGACCCTGGCGTTGTTGTGTCTCGGAGTCCTGTGTTCGTGCACCAGGCCCGAAGCAATTTCCGTTCGAATCGATCCCGCGCTTGCCGCGCTCGTGCCCAACCAGACGAAATATCTGATGGATATCAAGCTCGACAAGCTGAAAGATTCGGCCGTTTATCAGCGCCACCTCAAAGACCGGTTCGAGGACCAGTTCGAAGAATTCGCCCGCAATACCGGCCTCGATCCGCGCAAGGACCTGTGGGAGATTCTCATCTGCTCCGATGGCCGCCGCACCGTGATGATGGGCCGCGGCAAGTTCGCCGTAGCCGATCTCGAACCGAGGCTCGAGCGCGAAGGCGCCCAGCGTTTTCGCTACAAGAGCTACAACTTCTTTGGCGACGAAGTGAAGGCGGGCGCGTTCATCAACGTGTCGACCGCGCTGGTTGGTTCGACAGACCTGTTGAAGGAGATCGTAGATCGCGCCAACAATCCATCGATCCCCGCGACCCTGCAGCCTTTGATCGGCGCGGTGCCCGCCGGTACGCAGATTTTTGCAGTATTCGACGGCCTGCCGATGCAGATCCCCGAAGTGAAGGATCCGAACTGGAGCAATCTGGCTCGCGTCGCGAACTCCGTAACCAGTGGATGGGTCAGCCTGAACCTCAGCCGTGGACTCAATCTCAACATGGTGGCGAACTGCAAGGATCCGAAGATGGCCGAGGGCTTGAATGGCGCGGCGCGCGGACTGCTGGGTTTCGCACGGCTCAGCACGCCGTCGGATCAGAAGGATGTTCTCAAGGCGATCGATTCGGTGGACATCAAGCAGGACCAGTCAATGGTGAAGGTCGCCGCGAACATTCCGGAGGACACCTTCGACAGCCTCGTGAATACGGGCTTGATGAAGATGTTCCGCGGCGCGGGCGATCAGGCTCGCTAAAGTTCGATCTGCGTCAGTTCCATGCGCTTCAACTGCCCGCAGGCCGCGTAGACATCGAGTCCGCGGGGCTTTCGGATGAAACACGGCACGGCGCGCTTCACGATTTCCTGGAACGATGCGACGCGCGCCGGATCCGGCGTCTCGAACGGGATCCCCGGTCCCGGATTGAGCGCGATCAGGTTCACCTTGCAGTTGATGTTCGACACCAGTCTCACGACACGGCGCGCATCGGCGTCGGTGTCGTTGACGCCGCGCAACAGAACGTATTCAAAGGTCAGCTTTTCCCAGGACCGCAGCGGATAGTGGCGGCAAACATCCATCAGGTCTTTGAGATGATACTTGCGCGTGATCGGCATGATCTCACGGCGCTGCTCTTCTGTTGAGGCATTCAGCGAGATCGCCAGTTTCGGACGCACCGGCTCTTTGGCGAGTTCCAGCATCTTCGGCAGAATGCCGGAAGTCGACACCGTGACACGCCGCGGCGAGAAGCCAACGCCATCGGGATCCAGCAGCAGACGGGTCGCCTTGATCACGTTGGGCAGATTCAGCAGCGGTTCGCCCTGTCCCATCATGACGATGTTGAGCCGGTCGATCGAGGCTTCGAGGCCGTTGAGACGCGCGACGTGCAGGATCTGGCCCACGATTTCGCCCGCGGTGAGGTTCCGTTCGAGCCCCATTAGCGCCGTCAGGCAGAACTGGCAATTCACCGGACATCCAACCTGCGAGGAGATGCAGAACGTGTAGCGTTCGCCTTCCGGCATCAGTACCGTTTCGACCGTCTTGCCGTCAGCGAGTTTCAGCAGGTAACGCTGCGTGCCGTCGGCGGAGTCATACCGCGTCTGGACCTCCGGCATTCCGTAAGAGAACTGTTCCGCCAACTGCGCGCGTAGCGGCTTCGGAAAGTTGGTGATCGCCGCAAAATCGGGCACGCGCTGCTTGTACACAGCCTCATACAACTGTTTCGACCGGTACGCCGGAACGGCGGCTCCGCCCAGCGCAGCCTGCATCTCGATTGCGTCCATGCCAACGATCGTCTGCATACGTTTTCCTACTGTAGAACCGGCAGTGTCATGTAGTTTGCCGGTACAAAGAGGCTACCTTCTGTGACGCCTTGCGGCGAGATTCGTTTCCAGCGCTGATAGAGTTCGCGGCTGGTGATCCGGTTATCGAGCGCCTCGCGAAACGCCTCGGAGATCTTCGTTACCTGCGAGGCCGTCTCGTGCACGAACTCGAGGCGGAAATGCCGGATGCCGGCGGCGCGCCAGCGATCGAGATGGAGGCTCGCTTCCTGCGCCTCGGCGCCGAAGACCGTGTTGCGGCAGCCGACGTCGGCCATCACTGGATGTTCGCGACCCTGCTGGTCCCGCAGTGCGACCTTGTGCTTCTCGCAGGGATGCCCGCAATCTTTGAAGCTCGTGCCCGTCGAGAGGAACCGGCAGAACACGCAGTGTTCGGTGTGGAAGACCGGCAGATGCTGATACACAATCGCCTCGACGTGTTGCGGCCCGGCGTCACGCGCCACGCGCGCGATCTGATCGGCGTTGAGGTCGTGGGTGGGCGTGAAGCGGGTGAGGCCGAGATCCAGCAGGATCGCCGCGGAGATCGCGTTGGCGGCGTTGAGGCTGAAGTCCCCGATGAGTTCCGCGGGCCGGTTGTCGAACTCGCGCAGTGCGTGCAGCAGGCCTCCGGAACGAACGAGGATCGGACAATCGAGCTTCAGCAGGAAATGCACGATGCGTTGTTCGGCGGGTTTGAGGATCCGCGGACTCGCCACCCGCGCGACGATCCCCGCGGCCTTGATCTTCTCGACCGACGGCTGCAGTCCGTACAGTTCGAGGTAATCGAGCGTGATCGACGCGGGACGCATCGCGAGCGCCGCATCGAGTTGTTCCGGCGTGCGAACGAGCAAGTGCATGTGCGCCGATCCGGCGATTTCGGGCGCGTCGCTTCGTCGCGCGGCCGCGATGGCTGCGTCGATGACTTGCAGTGGGTCGCGATGATCCACG
>CAZVKC010000039.1:31171-39943 GCA_964627455.1 uncultured Solibacteraceae bacterium
ACTGCCTGCAGCGAACCCAAAGAGTACGGCGTGTTGCCAAGCCGTTCGAACTGTTCCCGCAGCTTTTCGATTGTCAGGCCCTGATTCTGCGCAGGTTCCAATACCCCCGGCGAATCGACCGTCGCGGAATGCCTGCCCAGGCGCCACGTCGCGCTCAGCTTCGAACCGGTGCGTGCTTCGACGGTGACATCCACTGGTTGCTTTCGTCGAAGCGCTTCGAGCAGCGGCTTCACCGCCCGCGCGAGTTCCGGATCATGCGTGCGCCACAACAGGTCGCCCTCGCGGATCCGCGAGAAATCCACGGCTTCGTTGCCGAATTCGATCTCCAGCGACTTCCCGCGAGCACGCACGGCAAATACGTGCCCGCCCTCTTCCTTCTCATTCGGACTCCGCCAGTCCGCGGCGTCGAACACGACCCCATCCCCGGGCTTCAACGGCGCCACCGTCTGCGCATCCGCGTTGGGTTCGATCCGCACAGCGTTGCGCAGGATCCCGGTCACGCGGCCCATGAGGATCCCGCGATGCCGTGGCGCCCTCCCCGTCACCACGGCCTGATGGTTCGTGCCGGACACGAAGTATGGACCGAACCCGCGCGAATACGCCTGTTCAAGCCTCAGTTCGTCGGCCTTGGCGATCTCCGGCGCACGCTTGGCCCAAGCGGCATCGATCGCCTTGCGATACGCGTCGGTCGCAAGCGCGACGTAGTCTTCATCCTTGTACCGGCCCTCGATCTTCAGCGCCGACACGCCGCACTCGATGATCTCGGGGATCTCGTGCAGCGCATACAAATCCCCGGGCGAAAGCAGATACCGGGCATCCCCCAGCGGCTGCTGGCGATCATCGACCATGAGGTCATAGGACAACCGGCACGCCTGCGCGCACTGCCCGCGATTGGCGCTGCGGCCGCCCCAGGCTTCGGACGAAAAACACTGGCCCGAATACGACACGCACAGCGCGCCGTGCACGAACATCTCGAGTTCGAGGTCAGTGGACTCGCGGATCGCGCGGATTTCTTCCAGCGAAAGTTCGCGAGCCAGCACCACGCGGCTCACCCCAAGACTCCGCGCCAGTTCGACGCCCTCGGCGCTGGTGATGCTCATCTGCGTGCTGCCATGCACCGCCAGCGACGGCGCGATCTCGCGCGCCAGTTTCGCGATGGCGAGGTCCTGCACGATGATCGAGTCGGCGCCGGTTTCCGCGATCGCGGCCAGCGTTTTCGCGGCCTCGCGCAGTTCGTGTTCGAACACCAGGGTGTTGAAAGTGACGTAGCCTTTCACGCCGCGCGAGTGCAGCGTGCGCATCACTTCGGGCAATTCCGTCAGCGTGAATCCGACCTTGGCGCGGGCCGTGAAGTGTTGCAGCCCGAAGTAGACCGCATCGGCGCCGGCCTCAATTGCTGCGCGCAACTGTGGCCAGTAGCCGGCGGGGCTCATCACCTCGGGCTTCACACGTTGGATATTCGCCATGGACAGGATCTACTACCAGAGTACCTGTCCGGCAGGGTTCAGTGCGCTTCCGCGGTGGTCGCCACGTGCGGCGCAACCTGCTCGTTCCGGGTATCCAGATCCATCCACTTCACGAGCAGCTCGCCTTTTGACACCTGCTCCTTGATCATCGGACGGTTCATGAACTCCTGGAATCGCAGCGCCCGCTCGTCGACCGCTTTCGATAACATCGGAAACTTCTTGCGTTTCTCCGGATCCGCAGCGGTCTTCTCCGCCGCGCAGTCGGTGTGCGTCGTGAAGACGACGACGTGCACCCCGTTTGAGACGGCGAGTTCCAGCATTTCCTCTTCCTTCTCGTCGAGCACGGAACCGGCGCCGCGGATGACGTAGTAGTAACGCCGGGTATCACCGGCGATTTCGTTGGTATCGAGCCGGGCGTCCATGCAGGCGACCAGCGCGATCACGGGGTGGCGTACCGCTCGTGGGAACAGCGTCCGCACGGACGAGGCCATATTATTCTGTTTCAGGAATTCGTCCCAGATTTGGGCAGCGGTGGCGTGATGGTGTTCGAGGTCGTACGACTCCAGGTGATCCTGCATCCGATAGCCGAGGTTCACCAGTACGCCGCCTGCGAGGAACTGAAGCTTCGTTCCCCAGAAAATGAAGATGAGAGCAAACAAAATCAGAGTTGCTCCCAGAATTTTCTTCACGGTGCAATCTCCTTTTCCTGCTAGGGATTATATACCCAGATAGGCACTCAATACCTTATCGGGCGTTCCACGCAGTTTCATCTGACCTTTGTCGATCCAAATGAGTTCGTCGCACATGGTGCGCAGGACCTCGGGAGAATGCGAGGTGCAGAGGATCGTCGTCCGGTCCTCGCGCAGCTTCTTCAGGCGTTCATTGCATTTCACCTGAAAAGCCGCGTCGCCGACGCCGATCACCTCGTCGACGATAAGAACATCAGGCTTTGAGTGCGCCGCGACCGCGAAGGCCAACCGCAGCATCATGCCGGCGGAATACGTACGCAGCGGCTCGTACAAATAATCGCCGATATCCGCAAACTCCGCGATGCTGGATTCTGCAGCTTTGGCCTCTTTGCGGGTCATCCCGAGCAGGGCGCAGTTCAGTTCCATGTTCTCGTAGCCGCTGAGCATCGGATGGAATCCGGAACCGAGTTCGAGCAAACCGACGGTCCTGCCGGTGATGGTGATTTTCCCCGTCGTCGGATGACAGATGCCGCTCGCCAGCGCGAGAGTCGTGCTCTTGCCTGCCCCATTGGCGCCGACCAATCCCATGCTGCGGCCTGGCTCGACGTGAAACGAGAGGTCCCGCACGGCATAAAACGGGGGATCCTGCTCCTTGCTCCTGCTGGAAAAAATGTCGCGAAGGTAGGATCCGAGCAGTTTGCGGCGTCCGCCGGAACGGGCGAAGGTTTTCGTCACGCTGTCGAAGGTAATGGACGCCATGGATCCCTACAGTTGGTCGTAGAACTTCGGCTCGAGCCGGCGAAACACGTACCATCCGAGCACCAGAGTGACGACCGACACAGCGGTCATTTTCAGCAGCAGGCGGCTGTCTGGACTGTGGGCGTCAAGCAACACGTTCCGCTGGCTGAGAATCAGCACCGTAAACGGGTTCAATTCCCACCACGGTTTATGCCGCGGCGCGATCACTTCCGCCGAGTAAAAAATCGGCATGAACCAGAACAGCAGGCTGATCGAGGACTCGACCAGATACCGCATATCGCGGATAAAAACATCGAGCGCGGAACAAATCAAAACGAGCCCGATCGTGAACACGATGGCGATCGCCCACACAACCGGCAGCCAGAGCCACTGCACCGAGATCCCGTGGCCTTTGATGAGCGTGATCGAAAGCAGCAGCGCCATCTGGATCAACAGGTGCAATCCCGCCGACAACACGCTCGCTACGGGAACTGCCTCACGTGCCATCTTCGTTCGCTTCAGCAAGACGGCGTTATCGACGACACAGTTGGTGCCGGTCGCCCACGTCACGCTGAGGAAGTTGTAAGGGATGAGTCCGCAGAGAAAGAAGAGCGGGTAGTCTGTGAGTCCGCGCACGTTCGGCGGATTCAGCACGGTAAACACGAACGTCAACACGCTCATCATGATCAAAGGATTCAGGACGCTCCAAGCCATACCCAGCGACATGCTGCGATAACGGATCTTGAAGTCTTTGAGAATGAGCGAGCGGAGAACGAAAGCGTGGTCCACGGATGAAATCGCGAATCCACTACGGTAACACGCGCTACCGTTTGCGAAGCCCGCGTTTGCGCAAGTGGGCGATCAGCGCGGCCGGATCATCCGTGATGATCGCGTCGGCGCCGGCGTCGATCATGCGGTCCCAGTCGGCTGGCGTATTCGGGGTCCACGGCACGACCTGCAGTCCCGCTGCGTGCGCAGCTTTGACTTTCTCCGGCGTCACATTAGGATAGATCGGCGAGACGATCTCCGCGTTCGCGGCCTCTTTCGAGAGCGTGACGTAGTCCTTGGGACCGTTCTGATACAACGCCGATAGCCGGATCTTCGGATTCAACTTACGGGCAGCGACGAGCGTGCGGAAGTCGAAGGACTGGATCATGCAGCGCTCTACGAGTTTGTGCTTCTCGATCGCGCGCACCAACAGTTCCGCGAACGCATCCGGCGATGGCGCGAGTTCCGGCTTCGCCGGCGAGATCTTGGTTTCGATGTTGAACTCGACCTTGCTCTTCTTGGCCAGGGCGAGCACTTCGTCGAGCGTCGGCATCTTCGTCCCCGGAACCTGCTTCTGCTGCGGGAACTGCGGGTTCACCTGCGCGGCGCCGCAATCCCACTCGCGGACCTGCGCCAGCGTCAATTCGCGAATCACCGCCCTTTCCACCGGACCCTTGCACATCGGCCCGTGCAGGTACGAATCATGCGACACGACCAGCACGTTGTCTTTCGTCACGGCGAGGTCGAGTTCCAGCACGTCGGCGCCTTCGCGGATCGCGTACTCAAAGGCCGGAATCGTGTTCTCGGGCATGCGGGCGCGAGCGCCGCGATGGCCGTGCACCAGGATTTCCGCCGACAGCAGGGTCAGCACGCCGAGAGAGGTCAGAACAGGCATCTTCCTCAGGATATAGTGAGAAGGGTTTCCATCGTATGAAAACCATTTCCCGCCGCAATTTTACTGCAGCCGCCACCGCGATGACGGCGCTTTCTTACTCCCGGATCCTGGGCGCCAACGAGAAGCTGCGTATGGGCTACATCGGCCTCGGCAACCGTGGCGATCAGGTCCACGACGCGTTCCTCGAACATGGCGATCAGGTGACCGCCGCCGTTTGCGACCTCCGCGACGATTACATGGACTTCGCCATTAAGAAGTCCCGGGCCACGCCGAAGAAGTACACCGATTATCGCCGCCTCATCGAAGACAAGGAGATCGACGCCGTCGCGATCTCGACGCCGGACCACTGGCATGCGCTGATGTTCTGCGAAGCCTGCCTCGCCGGCAAAGACGTGTACTGCGAAAAGCCGCTGAGCCTCACGCAGCAGGAAGGCCGCCGCATGGTGACCATCGCCGAGCGGACGAAGCGTGTCGTGCAGGTCGGCATCCACCGCCGCAGCGCGAAGTTCCTGCAGGAAGCCGCCGAATACGTTCGCTCCGGCAAACTCGGCAAAGTGACCGTCGCGCGCGGTTTCCACATCCAGAACGAATGGCCCAGCGGGATCGGCGACGCGCCCAACACCACGCCGCCGGATCCGAAACTGTGGGATGCCTGGCTTGGGCCTGCGCCTGCCGTGCCGTACAACGTCAACCGCACGTTTTACGACTTCCGCTGGTTCTACAACTACTCAGGCGGTCAGCTCACCAACTTCGGCGTGCACTACATCGACATGCTGCGCTGGTGCCTGGGCAAGGATTCGCCGCGTTCGGTCGCCGCGATCGGCGGCAGGTACGCGGTGAAGGACAACCGCGAGATCCCCGATACGCTCGAAGTGATCTGGGATTACGGCGACGCGCTGATCATATTCTGCCAGTACAACGCGAACTCGGCGCCGTCGAATCTGCAGGGATCCGAGATGGAGATCCGCGGAACCCTAGGCACCATGTACCTGCATGGCAATCGCTGGGAAGTCGTGCCGGAAAAGGTCACCGACGAGATCTTCCCGGCCCGCACGCCGCTCGACCGCAATGTCGAGAAGTCGTACAACCCGTCGAAGAAGACGCGCATCGAACCCGCGGGCGCCAAGGGATCCGCAAACACGGCGTTTCACGCCCGCAACTTCCTCGACTGCGTAAAGTCGCGCGCCAAGTGCAACTGCGACATCACCACCGGGTATCTGTCGACGTCGGCGACGCAGTTGGCGAACATCGCATTGAAGGTCCGCGCGCAACTCGATTGGGACGCGAAGGCCGAGCGATTCACCAACCACGACAAGGCGAACCAATATCTCGGCTACGAGTACCGCAAGCCGTACAAGCTACCGTCCTAGCAGTTTGCGAGATCCGTCAGCGCGGTTCCGGTGACGCGGAAGATCGTCCACTCGTCCATCGGGACCGCGCCCAGCTTTTTATAGAACCCGATCGCAGGCGCGTTCCAGTCGAGGACGCTCCATTCGAGTCGTCCGCAATCTCGGTCAACGGCGATGCGCGCGAGGGACGAGAGCAGCGACCTGCCGATGCCTTTGCCGCGATACGCCGGATCCACGAACAGGTCTTCGAGATAAATACCCGGCTTGGCAAGAAACGTCGAGTAGTTGTGAAAGAAGAGCGCGAATCCAGCCGGTTCGCCATTCCATTCGGCGATCAGGACCTCGGCATACGGCTTGTCTCCGAACAGCGTCTGCCGGATCTTGTCCTCGTCCGCGACCACTGAGTCCTCGAGCTTTTCGTACACAGCAAGCGCGCGAATGAAGCGCAGGATCAGCGCGGCGTCCTCACGCACGGCATTGCGAATGAGCAGACTCACCGGCGGTTCGCCTCCCCGGTTTCAATCCAGCACGACATGCAGACTTCAATGAACATCTCGCCGGTTTTCGGATCCTCTTTCACCGGGATGGTCGATTCATTCGATAGCGTCGGCATTTGCTTCAGCACGTCCGCATGCGTCGCGCCAGTGAGGCGCTTCGCCATCTTCGACATCGGCGGGATCGGTTGCCCGCACATTCCACATTCACGCGACATTACGCCGGCACCTCCGTGGCCACAGGCGCGGCAAACGGCTGCGAAAACCAGAATGCCTCGGATGTAGCGCCATTCGTACGATAGAGTTCCAATCTCTCTTTCCCCTCTTCGATGGTCGGGACCCGCCCGGCCGGGATCCACCACAGCGCATACCCCGGCTGCGACGGCTTCTCAAACCACTGCGCGCGCTTGCGAAAGAACTGCACATGCTGCGTCTGATAGGTGAACGCCCGAAGCGATTCAACGGACTCCCACACCGACATATTCGCAATCACCAGCGGATCTTCGTTGTAGGCCAGGTCCGTCGCGTTGCCGGATAAATCGCTCTGCCAGCGCCACACGAATCCCGGCGACGCCTCGGCGAGAGCATTGATGGTGGTGAGATTCTCGACAAATTCCCGCATGCGGGGGTCATCGAGCGGCGCAACCATGCGCGCGATATTGATTTGAGCCAGATGATACATGGTCACTGAGCCGGTACGGATGCAGGCGCGCCCTTCTCTTTCACGAAAAACACGAGGATCTTCGCAGGCTTCGTATCGCTCGCATTGCGCGACACAGAATGGATGTCGTCCGGCGACTCGTAGAAGGTCTCACCGGGTCCCAGGGTCATTTCCTTGCCGCCTTTGACGGCCATCACGACGCTGCCTTCCAACACATAGACGAAGGTCGACGCATTGTGGCGGTGCGACGCGGACTTCACACCCGGCGGATACTCGACCACAAGCATCATCCCTTCCTTACCCGGGATCCCCTTGAGGTCCTTCGTCATCAGCGGCGTTGCCTTGGTTTGGGCCAACAAAACCGAGGCGCTGAACAAGAGCATTCCCTGGATTAAGCGCATGAATTCAATGCTAACTCCGGATCGGCTACGCTGGTGAGTTGACCACCACGAATACCCCGCTGCTCGAATTCCGCAACGTCACTGTTTTTCGCGAATCCCAGAAGGCGCTGGACCGCGTCACACTCCAGATCCAGGAAGGCGAACACATCGCCATCCTGGGACCCAACGGATCCGGCAAATCCACGCTCATTTCCACCCTCACGCGCGACTGCTATCCGTACCTCGGCGACATGGACTGGACCCTCCGCATCCTCGGCCGCGACCGCTGGCACATCTTCGAATTGAAGTCCATGATGGGCATCGTCACCAATGACCTGATGCTCGCCTGCCGCCGCGACTACACCGTGCGTGAAATCGTTCTCAGCGGCTTCTTCTCGAGCATCGGCATCTGGCCGAACCACACCGTCGAACCCTACATGATCGAGAAGGCGAACGAGGTGATCGAACTTCTCGAGATCACGCACCTCGCCGACCGGCTGATGTGCGAAACCTCATCCGGCGAAGGCCGCCGGGCCGTGATCGGACGCGCGCTGGTCAACGATCCCAAGGCCGTGATCCTCGACGAACCCTCGACCAGCCTCGACCTGCGAGCCATGCGCGAGTTGCGGGACATCATGAGCAAGGTCGCAAAGACCGGCAAAAGCCTGATTCTCGTGACCCATCACGTCGACGAGATCATCCCGGAAATGGAACGCGTGATCTTCATGAACCACGGCCGGATCGTGAAGGACGGCCCCAAGGCGGAGGTCCTCACAGCGGCCAATTTGTCGGAACTTTTCGGCGTCCCGGTGGAACTCGCCGAACGCGACGGCTACTACAACTGCTGGTAGTCTCTCCGTGATACAGTCACATCGAATCCAAGCAGTCGACCCTCGAAGACATGACACTCGATTCCATTCTTGATTCCGGCGCGAATCCGGCCGAACTCTACGACATCCGCAGCAAGGTCCCGGGACCCAAGGGCTCGCTGCCCATCACCGCCGACATGCTGCTGCACCGTCCCTCCGGCGACCTTTTCGGCTGGACCCAGAACGCCGGCATGGGCTGGGATCCCTCGAAGCTCGCGGGCCAGGAATTCCTCATTCTCTCGACCCACGGCGGCATCCGCGCCGAAGACGGCACGCCGATCGCACTTGGCTATCACACAGGCCACTGGGAAGTCGGACTCCTCATGCAGGAGGCGGCGCACGAACTGAAGTCCCACGGCGCGGTGCCGTTCGCCGGCTACTGCACGGATCCCTGCGACGGACGTTCGCAGGGCACCACGGGCATGTTCGATTCGCTGCCTTATCGCAACGACGCCGCCACCGT
>CAZVKC010000039.1:40043-70574 GCA_964627455.1 uncultured Solibacteraceae bacterium
TGCCAGTTCCTCGGCACTGCCGCCACGGCGCAAGTCATCGGCGAAGCCCTCGGCATGTCGCTGACGCATTCCGCGCTCGCACCCTCCGGACATCCGATCTGGCTCGACATGGCGAAGCGCTCAGCACGCGCGATGATTGCGCTGCAGGCCAAGGGAATCAACATGCGCGACATCCTCACCGGAGGCGCGCTGCGCAACGCGATGACGGTCCACGCGGCTTTTGGAGGTTCGACCAACCTCATCATCCACCTCGCTGCCATTGCGTATCACGCGGGACTTCCCCGCCCCAGCGCCGAGGATTGGAACCGGATCAACCGGCAGGTCCCGCGGCTGGTCGACGCGCTCCCCAATGGACCTCGGCATTTCCCCACCGTCCAGGTCTTCCTCGCCGGCGGCGTACCCGAAGTGATGTTGCACCTCCGCAACGCAGGACTGCTCGACCTTGACGTGGTCACCGCGTCTGGCGAAACGCTCGGCAAGATGCTTTTCTGGTGGGAATCCTCGGAACGCCGCGCCAAACTCCGCGAACTGCTGCGGACCCGCGACGGCGTGGATCCCGGCGACGTCATTATGAGTCCGGAAGAGGCCGGCAAGCGCGGGCTGACCTCCACCGTCTGCTTCCCCCACGGCAACATCGCGCCGCAGGGTAGCGTGATCAAATCCACCTCGATCGATCCGAGCGTGGTGGACGCCGACGGCGTGTATCGCAAGGTCGGAACCGCCAAAGTCTTCCACACCGAACCCGACGCGATCGCCGCAATCAAGAACAAACAGATCGAGGCCGGCGACATCCTGGTGCTCGCCTGCCGCGGACCGATGGGTTCCGGCATGGAGGAAACCTACCAGCTCACCTCGGCTTTGAAGCACCTGCCATTCGGCAAGCACGTCGCGCTGATCACCGACGCCCGGTTCAGTGGCGTGTCGACGGGCGCCTGTATCGGCCACGTGTCACCGGAAGCCCTCGCGGGTGGACCACTCGGCAAGATCCAGGACGGCGACATGATCGAGATCATCGTTGACCGTAACAACCTGGAGGGCTCGGTAAACCTCGTCGGATCAGATGGATACAAATTCGGCGCCGCAGTTGGAACGAAAGTGCTCAAAGCGCGTCCATTGAGAAACGATCTCAAGGCCGATGCGAATCTCCCCGAAGACACCCGGCTCTGGGCCGCGCTGCAGGATATCGGCGGCGGCGCCTGGGGCGGTTGTGTCTACGATACGGAGAAAATCCTCCAGGTGCTGGAAGCCGGCAAGCGAGCCATGGGCCTCATATCCTGATGATTTTTCTGCCAGTTCTGCTGCTGGCAATGGCGCCGGCGGCAGCGGACCAGTTCGCGGAACTCCCCAGCGGGGCGAAAATCCACTACACGGTGGAAGGCGAGGGTCCGGTGTCGGTGGTGGAAATCCACGGCTGGGCCTGCAACGCAACCTTCTGGCGGTTGCAGGCCCCGGCGCTGATCAAAGAGCAGTATCGGGTGATCTCGATCGACCTGCCGGGACACGGGCAAAGCGATGCGCCGAACGGCGTCGATTACACGATCGAGTACTTCGCACAGGGCGTGACGGCGGTGCTGAAACATGCCGGCGTGACCCGTGCGGTTCTGATGGGACACAGCATGGGCGTACCCGTCGCCGTGCGCGTGTTCCGCGACAATCCGGCGATCGTCGACGCGATCGTGGCGCTCGACGGTCCGATCTGGAAGGTCAAACGCACCACGCCACAGCCCTGGCTAAAGGACATGCAGCGCGACTACCGCAAAGTCGCGACGGGATTCATCGAGTCGATGTTCGTCACCAACACGCCGCTCTTCGTCCGGGCGGAGATCAAGCGCAAGATGCTGCTCACGCCGCCGCACGTCGGCATCAGCGCGATGCAGGTGATGGGCGCGTCGGACGTCTGGTTGAAGGGTCCGGTGCGGATCCCCGTGCTGGCCGTGGTCGCGACACGGCGGGCCACGAAATACGACGACCGCAAGCGGCTGCATCAGGATGTGTTTTCCAACCTGCAATACGAGTTTTGGGGCGAGGCCGGGCACTTCCTGATGATGGAGCAGCCGGACCGGTTCAACAAACTGTTGCTGGGGTTCCTGCACAGTGTGCCGGGCCTTCACAGCACAACAACCGCAACTCATTGATTTATCAAAGGCTTACATTTCGGCCAGAGGAGTGCATCAGATGAGGACGGCAGTATGTTCCGGTTGATTCTCGTCACACTCGCGATGGCGGCCGCACTGATGGGCCGCGAGATTTCCCGAAACGCGGACCCGGCGGATAACGTCAACTCGCGTTACACGGTGGAAAGCGTGGAGGTCCTGGGTGTCCCCAAGACCCGCCTCAGCCGCACCGTGCGGGAAAGGATCGACAAGCTGGTTGGCACGAAGTACGACACGCTGGCTTTGTCCGGTCTGGTCTGGAAGATTCGCGAGGAAGTGCGCGCCAAACACATCAACGTGCGGGTCGGGCGTGGTTTGAAGCCCGAGCACCTGGCCGTACGGTTGGAAGTGGAAGGCCGCCGCGATAAGAGTTTCGACGTGACAGCGCCCAAGTTCGGATATCACTCGCGCCAGGGTTTGTCGGGGTCGGTGGAAGGCGTCATCAACGCCGGAAGCTACCTGCGGCTGGCGGGCGGGTATACGAACGACGGCGATCTGTTGCTCGAACGAATGCAGGGGTTCCACGGGCGTGCGGAGGTCCGGCTTCCGAACGCGATGGTTCCGA
This sequence comes from uncultured Solibacteraceae bacterium, assembly GCA_964627455.1. Classification (GTDB taxonomy): domain Bacteria; phylum Acidobacteriota; class Terriglobia; order Bryobacterales; family Bryobacteraceae; genus F-183. The sequence continues at coordinate 42,762 of CAZVKC010000039.1, forward strand.
TGGCGCTGAAGTTCCGATATGCGTCGTTGAACCAGTCGTGGGATCCGGCCTTGGCGGGCCTCGGGCGCCGCTACGGCAATCGCGAAATCTTCGAACCTGGGGCGACGATTCAACTGGCGCGTGGTCTGGATTGGACCGCGGGTGTGAACATACAGCGACTGAGCAGTATCAGGAGCAGTACCCCCACCATGGCCGCGCCTCAAGCTGAAGCCTCGAACGCCGTCGTCAATACTCTGCGCTACCGGCGGCAATTCGAGGGGACGGGAGCCCATCATCAGGAGTTGGAAGCAGGTTACGATCTGCGCGCGGCCACCAAAATTCTCGCCTCGGACTACGTTTATACACGGCACACGCTGACGTCAGCGTTCACCTTTGTTTCAGGACGGCATGAAGTGCGGCTTGCCGCGCTGGCCGGGTTCCTCAACGGTGATGCCCCGTGGTACGACCGCTATGTCCTCGGCAACTCGCAAACTCTGCGCGGCTACAACAAGTTCTCCATTGCGCCGCGCGGCGCCAGCCGCATCGCCCACGGGAGTATCGACTATCGCTGGCGTTTGCTCCAGGCGTTCTATGATGCAGGATCCATCGACACGCATACCGCGACTGCGCTGCAAAGCGCCGGTGTCGGGATCCGAAAAGACAACATGCAGTTGGCCGTGGCGTTCCCGCTGCGCGCCAGCGGCCGCATCGATCCGATTTTCCTGATCGGGGTTAACTTCTGATGGCATACCCCGGCTCCCCCCCCACCGGCGCACCTAGGGACACGCCGGAATGTCCCAACCATCCCCCCTTCTGCTCTGCCGGATCTTCCGGATGTCTACCCCCCAATGCGCGCATTGCAACACGCAAGATTCTGCTGCCGAAGTACTTTGCGCTAGCCTCTCTCGCATGCTTCTGCGGTGGATTCGCCCTCGCCATCGTCACCCAGGACCTCTATATTTCCCGCCAGGACGACCAGATCCGCATCGCCGCGCCCCGCACGCACTTCCTCGCCGGCAAAGCTCTCGACCGGATCCGCGACGGCAACACCGTACACTTCGACTTCCAGGTCACCCTCGCCTCCGGCGCACAACAGAATGTCGTACATCGCATCGTCGAACGCTTCGCCGTGTCCTACGATCTCTGGGAAGAACGCTTCTCCGTGACCCGACTGCGGACCCCGCGCAAAGGCGCGGCTCACCTTTCCACGCAGGAGGCCGAATCCTGGTGCCTCAACAATCTGGCCCTGTTTGCCCCGCGCGACGTCCGCGACAAACCGATGTGGGTGAAACTCGAGATCCGCGCCGAGGATCCGATGCAACGCGGTCCCGGCCCACTGTTCACCGACCCCGGCGTGAACCTGTCGTCACTGATCGAAATCTTCAGCCGCCCGGCTTCGAAAACCCAGGCCTCGTGGACTCTCGAATCCGGACCCGTCCAATGGGGGGACCTCAAGCAGGGCTCGTAGCCGATGAACCTCCGCGCCCGTCTCATCCTCGCCTTCGTGGCAGCGACCGTACCGCCCGTCGCGCTCACCTGGTGGACCTCCGTCAGCCTGCTCGACCATTCACTGTCTCTCGCGCCTCATCGCGAACTCGACGAAATGTCGAAATCCCTCGAAAAAACAGGTCGCGAAGTCTATCAGCGCGCCCGCCTGCGCCTGACGGAAGACGTCGCCGCGGGGCGCATTGAACCCGCACGCGTGCTGCAACCCGCGGACCTGCGCGACTTCTGGGAATCCGGCCACGACATCGAATTCGTCCTCGCGGAATCCGGCAATAAGCTCGAACTTCGCAAGCGCCTGGCGAACAGCATTCAGGTCTTCGAAGCGGACCTCGGCGACGTCAACCTGCACAAACTCACCGAGCAATACACGCAAGCCCGCGCGCTGCTGCAGTCGAGCCGTGAACGCGATCTGCGCCGCGGCTTTTCCTACACGTTTCTGCTCATCGCAGCCATCCTCTGGACGGCAACGCTCGCCGCGCTCATCTGGTTCGCCAACCATCTCACGCGTCCCGTGCGCGATCTCACCGGCGCCCTGCACCGAGTGGCAGCAGGCGACTTTTCCGTCCGCATCCCCAACAACGGCCGCAGCGACGAACTCGGCGTCGCCATCGGAGCCTACAACGAGATGGCCGAGAAGGTCGAACAGTCGCGAGAGAAGCTGGTCCACGTCACGCGCCTATCGAGCTGGCAGACGCTCGCCCGCAAAATGGCGCACGAACTCAAGAACTCGCTGACGCCGATCCGCCTGACGATGGAAGAGATCGCCGTGCGGTATCCCGATGACGACTTCGTCGAACAGGCATCCGCAATTGTCGTCGACGAAGTCACCGCGCTGGAGCGGCGAGTGCGCGCGTTCTCGAAACTCGCTTCGGAACCGCCCGTGCAACTTGCGCCGCTCGACGTGAACAGCCTGGTCGAAGAACGCGTGTCGTTCCTGAAGTCCGCGCACCCGGAGATTCGCTACGAAGTCGCGCTGGCCGATGAGAAGCCGGAAGCCATCGCGGATCCGGATCTCGTGCGCGGCGTGCTCACGAACCTGCTCGAGAACGCGGCCCAGGCCGCGGGCGAAGGCGGATCGGTGATCGCGACCACCTGGCGCAAGAACGGAACGGTGTTCGCCGAGGTCCACGACAACGGCCCGGGGTTGCCGGAACCGGTCCGCAACGCGCTCTTCGAACCCACCATTTCCTTCAAGAAAGGCGGCATGGGACTCGGCCTTTCCATCGCCCGCCGCGCTGCCGTCCTCTGCGGCGGCGACCTCGCGCTGATCGAGAGCAAACTCGGCGGCGCGGCGTTCCGATTGACGCTTCCCACCCACCACTCATGAAACGCATCCTGATCGTCGACGACGAAGAGAACATCGGACGCTCCTTGAAGTTGATCCTCGAGCGCGAAGGATACGCGGTCAGCACCTGTCACACGCTCGCCGAAGCCCGCGCGTACTCGACCGCCGTCGATGCCTACATGCTCGATTTGCGCCTGCCCGACGGCCACGGCATCGACCTGCTCAAGGACCTGCGCGCCACCACCAACGCGCCGTTCATCATGATCTCCGGGCACGGCACAATCGCGGATGCCGTCGAGGCGACTCGCGCCGGCGCCTTCGATTTCCTCGAGAAACCGCTGTCTCGCGACAAGGTGCTGCTCACGTTGCGCAACGCGCTCGACAACTCGAACCTGCAGCAGGAAAATGCAAAGCTCAAGGAACTCGCGGCGTCGAGTCCGCTCTCAGGCGGCAAGGCTCGCATGATCGGAACCTCGCCGGCATTCCAGCGCGTCCTCGAACAGGCGACGCTCGCCGCACGCTCCGACGCACGCGTGCTGCTGATGGGCGAATCCGGCACCGGCAAGGAACTGCTCGCCGCGCACATCCACGACAACAGCCCATTTGCGAAAGGCGCGTTCGTCAAAGTGAATTGCGCCGCGATCCCGACCGAACTCATGGAGAGCGAACTCTTCGGGCATGAGAAAGGCGCGTTCACTGGCGCGACCTCGCTGCGGCGCGGCAAGTTCGAACTCGCCGACGGCGGCACGATCTTCCTCGACGAAGTCGGCGACCTGCACGGCGGATCGCAAGCGAAACTGCTGCGCGTGCTGCAGGAAGGCGAGTTCCACCGGGTGGGCGGCGAACAGCCGATCCGTGTGAATGTGCGCGTCGTATCCGCCACAAATCGGGACCTGCAGGACATGGTCGCGGACCAGAAGTTCCGCGAGGACCTCTACTATCGCCTCTGCGTCTTCCCCATCCGCGTACCCTGCCTGCGCGAACGCCCCGGCGACATCCGCGCGCTCGCCGATTACTTCCTCGACGACTTTTGCCGCCGCAACGGCTTCAAGCCTCGGACCCTCACGGCCGACGCGATCGACGCGCTCACGCGCTACCACTGGCCCGGCAACATCCGCGAACTCCGCAACGCCGTGGAGCGCATGGCGATTCTCTCCACCGGATCCGGCGATCTCATCGACATCGAGACCGTTCCCGTCGAGATCCGCATGCACCGGCCCAACGCGTCGACGTCGAATCTCCGCGAAGCGCGCGATTCCGCCGAGCGCGACCACATTCTCAAGGCGCTCGAAGAGACCGGCTGGAATGTATCTTCCGCCGCCCGCACGCTCGGCATGGAGCGTACCAACCTCCACAAGCGCATCAAATCCCTCGGCCTCCGCCGCGGCCCGCTGCAGTAAATCACCTGGTCGTGATCAGCACCGTGTTGCTGTCCGCGCCGCCGATCGTGATCACGATTTCATGGTCCCCTGCCGGCAGATCGCCGGGAATCCGCACTCCGGCGATGGCAACGCCCGCCGCGTTGACGCTCATCGCGAGTTGCGCCAGTGGGACCTCCTGTCCATCGATTTTCAGCACTGCCGTTTCGACCGACAGAGCCGCAGTCCCTGTTCCCGTCATTGCCAGCGTGACAGTCGCCCCTGCGGCAGCCGGGTTGTCAGGTCCTACCTGGTTTCCTGCCTCATCTGACGCCAGCGCCCGCGACGGGTCGCCTTCGATGGTGAAGATCTCGGGAGCCGCCGCGACCACAGGAAACGTCGCTTCTGCCGAACCGGTTCCATCCCGATACACCTGAATTCTCACAGCGCCTGGCGGCACGTTCGGAGGCATTTGCACATGCAAACGGTCGCTGGATGCGAACAGAATCGGCGCCCGGACGCCATTGACGTAGACGCTGGCGCCCGCCAGCACACGAGGTAATTGCAGGGCGTTCGCCGCCGAAGCAGCGGCGCCGCCGCTGGTGAAATTAGCGCCGCGAATCACAAAGATCGCTCCGGGTGCGGTTTGCGGCATACCAGTGACGAAGCTCCCGATTCCATCACTCGTGATCTGCGGAGGAGCCGCCCCGGAACCAGACGCGCCACCATTGACCGGATCTAGCCGGTGCACACGAACACCAGTGTTGACGTATAAACGATTGCTGATATCCGTGGTCAGGCTTTGGGCCATGCCGTCGAGTGACACCGAGCCTGCCGGCGCCGGATTGGCCCCTGGCCGTGGACCCGCCGGATCACCATCTCCGGCCACCGTCTGGATCACGCCGTCCGGGTAGATCACTCGGATACGGTAGCCGTCCGCAAAGAAGAGATTGCCGCGGCTGTCGAAGACCAGTCCACCCGGGCTGTCGAGCAGCGCCTGTGCCGCCGGACCATTGTCCCCGGCAAACCCCGGACTCGCCACCTTACCGGCGACGATCGAGATGGCGCCCGCCGGGCTACGCCGCACAATCACGCTGTCTACCGCGACAAACAGCGAGCCCGTCCGGTCCACGGCCAGCCCGTTGATCCCAAAGAAAGAAACGCCGGGAAGCAGGTCTGTGTAGGCGGCGAGGCGCGACCATGTCTTTCCGTTGTCGCTGGAGCGATAGATCGCGTCGCTGCCGGATACGAGAAGGTTCGCACCGTCCAGGGCCATGCGAGGCCAGAGTCCCAAGCGGGGTAGATCATTTCCCTGACCTCGCCAAAGGACCCCGACCGCGTTGGATGGCGGCCGGATCACCGCAAGTACACGAGTGGTATCGTCGAGCGCGAGAATTCCTTCGGCCGAACGCAGGATTGGAGTGATGTGCGTGAACCTCGTCTGCCCTGCCGCGTCCCCTTCGTTTGGAGACCCGGTGGCGCCGGTCCCCGCGAAGGTTGTTATCGTCCCCGAAGAAGAAATCGCGCGAATGCGCGTTGTCTCCGCGAGCAGGATCGAACCGTCGGAAGCGATCGCCATCGATCCGTCGCAGCAGGCCAGTGGGGCGGACAAGGCAGGGCCTCCGTCGCCCGCTGCAGGTCCGGCAGTGCTCGTGGGGTTGACGAAGTTGCCGTTTCCCGCCACACTCTGCAGGCGGAACTCGAGCCGCGGGGCGATCTTGTCGACGACCTCGAGCGCAATGCCGGCCTTGCCGATTTCCGCGGCGCCCACCAGAAGGGTCGCCTCGGCTCGATACCGGCCGGCCGGCACGCCTTTCGCGTTGAGGATCAACCCGAAAAGCACGCCCGGCACGGTAGAGGCCACCGGCTTGAGAAAGTCGATATCAGCCGAATCCTCCGCCTTCGTTGGGTTGGCGTAGGTAGCGTTGAAGGCACGGCCTTCGATGTCGCGCAGTTTCGCTTTCATCAGATAGGCAGTGCCGGTTTCAAGCAACTGGTCGACAATTTCAACCGCGTTCGCTGGAGCGGGCACAAAGTTGTTGCGTGTGATCGTGAACGTGACGCCTCCGTCGACCGATCGGTACAGGCCGGAGGAAGACGACGAGTAGACGACGTTCGCGTCCCACGGATCGGGCAGGAGCGGCGAGGGCAGATTGTTTAGCCGCACGAAGGTCGCGCCGAAGTCGTTCGTGCGCACCGGCTGCGCGCCGGTTGCGTAGATCGTCCGCCGGTTGGGAGGCGAAACCAAAGACCCCAACCCGGTTGGCCAGTTCAACTGCGATACCGAACGCAGTCCGTTGGAGGACGAATAGAAAACATCGAGCCGGGCCCGGACACTCTGTGGAGTGCTGATCGCAGTCTGGCACCATGCCACCAGGCGGTCCGCGTTGGAAGGGTCGCTCAGCACCTGACAGGCGTCCACCCCCTGCAAGGCCTCGCTGGTTCCGAGCAAAGGAACGTTGATCGCCGCACCCGCCAGCCAGGTGTTGCCGCCATCCTGGGAGTATCGAAAACGCCGGTTCGCACGGTCCGCACAATACATTTTCGATGACGACTTGTAGTTGATTTCCACGCTGTCGGTGCAAGGCGTTTGGATGGCCGTACCGAACGTCTGGCCCTCATCCTCGCTCTTGATCAGACTCACCTGCGAGCCGGCGGCGCTCAAGAGATATAGCTCGCCGCTGGGAAGCCATCGCATCGAGGAAGGGACAAACCCCTCCGGCAGATTGGCCGTCAGGTTGGTGAACCGGGTTCCTTCTTCGTCCACCAGGTACAAGCGTTTGCCGGGCGCAGAGGTCAACACGAAGGCGGAACGAGCAGGACCCGCCCCCGGGTCCGCAGCCACCTGCAGGATCTGCGGAAAGCCCTCGCCCTCCCCGAAGCGCAGCGCCTTCCAGGTCCGCCCCAAGTCTGTGCTTCGATACAAGTACGACTTGGCGCTGGCGGGCCGCGACGGAGGCAATACGTTCGTCCCCCAGAGCACATTCCGATCCACCAGGTCCACGGCCACGGGCTGGATTTCACGGTCGATGAGGATCTGGGCGGTGCTCATTCCCGGCAACAGCAGTACAAGCGCGCCAAAGACGCCGCTCAACGAAGCTCTCATACCCTGGACTGCGGATTCCATGGAAAAGATGAATCAACACCAGGAATCTTTGCCAAAAGCGCCAACGAATCTCGCTAAGGCAACGAGGAGACCAACCGTGTCGAACTGGGTAACCACGCAAAACGGCTACATGAACACTGATGAAGGCGACCTGAAAAAGGCTGAATACTTCCTCGGAGATCTCATCTGGAGCGTCAGGAACGGGCGCAAGAAGGGCGGCTACGAGAAGCGCGATGTGATGGGCATGATGATCAACTGGTTCAGGATCGGACAGATCCTGCGCACCCCGGAATACCCCCGCTACTTCTTCCTGCCGTTCATTCGAGACGGAGGCACGCCGCCTCCACCGCCCGGCAGGAAGGCCTCCGAGATCCTGCTGAACGCGCTACAACGCCTCGACGCATATCCCGCCTCCGCCGGCGCTGACGCCCGCGCTGTCTATTTTGCGGAAGCCGAGAAGGCCATGATCACGTTCATCAACGAATACCGCAAAGTGCTGGCCGCTACCGATCCGGCGACGTTGAAGTACTTCATCGGCCAGATCATGACCATGGCGCATTTGGGTCACATCTGACGGGTGGGGGCGGGATGGTCCGGTTGACGGCAGCAGCGTTTATATATAATGCCGACATTCGTCAATCGCCTCGAGAAAGGATTTTTCGGCCATGCCCGCCCCAGTCCGATTGCAGATTCTCGCCAGTTCTCTTCTGCTCGCCATCATTTCCAGCACGGTCTCCGCACAAACGTTCGGAACCGTCACAGGAGAGGTCAAGGACGCCACTGGCGCCTCCGTCGCCGGCGCAGCCATCACGGTTCGAAACACCGCCACGAACGGTATCCGCAACGCGGTGACCAATGATGAAGGAGTTTATACGATTCCCGCGCTGGTACCCGGCCTCTACGACATCAAAGCGGAAAAGTCCGGATTCAAAGTCGCCCAGCGAACGGGCGTCGAACTACAGGTGCAACAAACCGCCCGCGTGGACTTTGCACTGACGGTGGGCCAAGTCAGCGAAACAGTGGAAGTCAGCAGCACGGCTCCCCTTCTTTCCACCGAAGACGCCACGGTCGGAACCGTGATCGAGCAAAAGCGCATCACCGACCTTCCGCTGAACGGCCGCAACTTCTTCAGCCTGGTTGCACTGAGTCCGAACGTTACCTTTGGCTTCGCGCAGGCCGCACAGGCAGCAGGACGCCAGGGCGGCAGCCGCTCGGATCTCACCATTTCCGTCGCGGGCGCGCGCTCGGCCTGGAGCAACTACACGCTCGACGGCATTACCAATACCGACATCAATTTCAATCTGTACATCGTGCTGCCTTCGGTCGAAGCACTGCAGGAATTCAAAGTCCAGTCCGGCATCTATCCCGCCGAGTTCGGGCGCGGCGCCGGTCAGATCAACGTATCGACCAAGGGCGGCAGCAATGACTATCACGGCGCGCTGTTCGAGTTCCTGCGCAACGACAAGCTGGATGCGCGGCCGTACTTCTTCAAGGATCCGGAAAGCCCGACCCAGACCGCGCCACTGAAGGCGCCGTACCGCCAGAATCAGTACGGCGGCACGCTGTCGGGTCCCGTGCAGATTCCCAAGCTCCTCAACGGCAAGGACCGGCTCTTCTTCATGGCCAACTACGAAGGCTTCAAGTCGCGCCGCACGGTTCCGAGTTTCTTCACCACGATGACGCCGGAAATGCGCACTGGCAACTTCTCGGTTGTGACCGCGCCGATTCAGGATCCGAACACCCGCGTTCGCGAGGGCAATACGATCACGTCCACTCCGTTTGCGGGCAACATCATTCCGGCCAGCCGCATCAGCGCCGGCTCGAAATACCTGCTCGACAACTTCGCGCCGCTGCCGAACCTTCCGCAGACCGGCCTGCCGAACCGCAATTATCAGTACCTCGCGAAGACACCCGTCGACAAAGATCAATTCACCGGCCGCATCGACCTCAACGAGAGCACAAAGTCGCAATGGTTTGGCCGTTACTCCTGGACCGACGAACTCACCGTTACACCCGGCGTACAGTTGAACGGCACCCAGTTGTACACGCGCGCCAGCCAGTGGATGCTGTCGAACACGCGCGTGCTCTCGCCAACCAGGGTGAACGAGTTCCGCTTCGGCTACAACTCGATCTTCAACAACATCAGCCAGGAACTCGCCGCCAACCAGAACGTCAACGAGAAGCTGAACACGTCGATCAAAGTGAATGATCCGAATTCGTGGGGCATTCCGGACATCAATCTCACCGGCTCGACGCTGAACCGTTTCGGCAACGACGCCAACGGACCGTTCACCATCGACAACAAGGTCTACCAGGTGGTCGACAACTTCTCGTGGATCCGCGGCAAGCACTCGTTCCGCTTCGGCGGCGAGTATCGCTACAACCAGTTCCTGCAGATCGGCAATGAATTCGCTCGCGGACGATTCACTTTCACGGGCAGTTTCACCGGCAACCCGAACACGCTCGCAGGCGGATACAACGGCGCGGACTTCCTGCTTGGATCCCCCAGCACGGTCGAAGCCGCTGTCGCCCTGGCGCGCGGTGACTTTCGCAATAACGAAGTCGCCTTCTACGTCGACGACACGTACAAGATGACTCCCAAACTGACCATCAACTGGGGCTTGCGTTATGAACTGGCGCAGCCGCTTCTGGACGGCTTCGGTCTGCAGCCGAATTTCCAGTTGAAGCAACCGCTGCCCAGCGTCGCCAACGTTGCGGATCAGAACCTGCACCCTGTGTTTGTCCGCACCGGCAAGGGCGACTTCTACGAGAACCTCGACTTCCGCTTCACGGGACCCATCCAACTCGCTCGCGACGGACGCCTCGGCGACCGCCTCATTCGTACGGACCGCAACAACTGGGCGCCGCGCCTCGGCATCGCCTACAGTCCGAATTCGCAGTGGTCCTTCCGCACCGGCTTCGGCGTTTTCTTCGCGCAGGAAAGCAAGAACTCGATTTTCGATATGAGCCGGGCCGCCGGAGGCCGCGCCAATCCGGTGATCGACCAGCAGGCAGTGCCGACGATCACCTACAGCAACTACATCAACACCTCGCAGCTTCCGGTGCGCTTTGCTCCCGGACTGACCTGGGGCGCCGACTACAACCTCCGCACGACCTACTCGCTGCAGTATCTGTTCAATGTCCAGCGGACCCTCGGGCGCAATACCGTGCTCGAGACCGGCTACACCGGGAACGTCGCGCGCAAGGTCGCCTACCTCGTGAACGCCAACGCTCCACTGCCTGGGATCACGCCGTTCGACGCCCGCGAACCATATCCGGAATGGCACGGCATCCAGTTCCTGACCGGCGACGGCACGGCAAACTACAACGCATTTTCCGGCAAGCTGACCCAACGCTTCGGCAACCGTCTCACCGCGATGTTCAGCTACACCTGGTCGAAGGCTTTGGACCAGAACAGCGCGATCCGCGGCACAGGTTCGGACTTCACGCTCATGAACCAGCGTTGCCGCCAGTGCGACTACGGCTATGCGGGCTTCGACATCCCGCAACGCTTCGTATTGTCCGCGGTATACAACCTGCCGTTCGGAAAGGGACAGCCATTCCTCAACAACAATGCTTTCCTCGACAAGGTCATCGGCGGCTGGCAGCTTTCGAGCATCACGACCATCCAGAGCGGCACGACGATCAATCCGGAATCGTGGGATTCGGCGGGCATGGGCGCGGGCTTCCCGCACTCGAACCGGCTGAACTGCGTCGCCGGCGTGGATCCGGTGGCGAGCAATCCGAATCCGGATCGCTACTTCGCGCGCGAAGCGTTCACCAACGTGACCGCGGGTAACTTCGGCACGTGCGCCCGCAACGCCCTGAGGGCGCCGTCGCAATGGAACATCGACTTCTCGACGATGAAGGACTTCAAGCTCTACGAACGCCACACGCTGCAGTTCCGCATGGAGATGTTCAACGCGCCGAATCACCCGGCGTGGGGACGGCCCAACGGCGCGTGGGGCACGCAGAGCGCGAACCCGGCCGCGTCGTTCGGTCGCATTCGTTCGACGAGCCAGCTCCGGCAGATCCAGTTCGCGCTGAAGTATTACTTCTGAGCGATACACCATCCAATCCTCATGGGCCCTCTTCGTGAGGGCCTTTCCGTTCCCTGACGGTCTGCATAAGCTGAAATGTTGAAGAACCTGATTCTCGCCACATTCTGGCTTTGTCTCGAAGCCGGACAACCGCATCCCGGGGAGCGCCTTATCCCCAACGATGCGGTTTGGTTATCACAACTCGACTGGCGCAAGAAGCCTAAAGGAGTGGAAGGAGACTACGCCCACGGCGTTGTGATCCAATTTCGACGTGAAGGTGAAGTGCGGTCAGCGGAGTGCATTCTGTTGCGAAACCGTGGCCAGATCTCCGTCAGCGAAGGTGACGGATTCACTCGCTACGTCGGCACGTGGTCAATACGCGACAGAGCAATACACATGCGAAGCCGAATCGAGACTCCCACTCGACTTCTGAGTCGGCCATTCGTCGTTGGTGACTTCAGAGATCTCGATGGAACACTGAGCCAGGATCGTCTCGGCCCAAAGCTTCGGTTGGGGAACCGAACCTACCGCCCCGAACGAACGATCAGTCCGGAAAGCATCCAATTCTTACTCGATTGGGGAAGCCGCTGAACCTGCTACGCTGGCGGCATGGTGCGCAGCTTCTCTTCTCTGCTCCTTCTCGGCCTCTGCATTTCCTGCGCGATGGCGAAAGAGCCGGAGCGTTGGGACGGCACGATCGCTTTCGGGAACCTGAAGCTGCCGTTCTCAATGCAACTCCGCATCGACGGCGCGACCGCCAGCGCGACGTTCACCAATCCTGGAGATCCTTCGGGTCTCGCAGGCAAGGGCAGCTTTTCCGCCGACAAGCTGCGCCTGACGTTCGAAGGCGCGACGCTCGAGGGCACGATCGACGGCGGATCGCTGAAGGGCGTCTTCGCAACTGCCGGCGGTCAACACAAAGTGGACGCAGGCCGTTTCTGCACCTGCGGATTTCAGGGCGAAGCTGGACCCGACATCAGCGGCGCGTGGACTCTCGATGGCGGCAAGGGCAAACTTGCCATCCACCGCAAAGGCGAGGATACTTTCGCCGTCCTCACGCTCGACTCAGGCGCCACCACACCCACACTCTCGGGACGATTCGACGGCGCAGTGTTCACGCTGGCGTATTTCAACGGGAATCCGGCAGGCGCGGCTTGGCTCGAGATCGAACCTGACAAGGACGCTCGCGTCTTGTCGCTCGTCTATCAGAAACCGGGCGCGCATCCGATCCGTTTTCGGGCGACACGCTGAACGCAGCAGGATTACGCGTCGGTCTTCTTCAAAGCAGGAACGGGCATGTCGGGAGTCAACGCAGGACGGCGCTTGTGCCATTCGGTCGCTGCTTCGTAGGCGCGGGCGAGGGCCAGAACACGGCTTTCTGAGAAGCGCGGTCCGGCGATCATCAGCCCGACGGGAAGTCCCGCTGAGGTGAAGCCGCAGGGGATGGAGATCGCAGGAATCCCGTAGATATTGAACTGCCCCGTGTTCTCGAGTTCGGGATTGCGAATCTTGTCGGTCTCTTCGCGATCCCTCGCCGCATCCACCGTACGCGGCGTGTGCCGCCGCGTGGGAAGAGCGACGAGGTCCACATCGCGGAACGAATCGTCGATCGTGCGGCGCATCAGGTCGAGTTTCCAGCGGGAACGAATGTACTCAGCGGCCTTCGCGTTGCCGCCATTCTGCAGATTGCGGCGTGTCGGAATCTGATAGCGGGCGGCGCTATGCGCGAAGTGTTCTTCGTGATAGGCGTACGACTCGCCGCGTAGCGTGATGTCGCCAACCGGCGGCAACGCGACATCCTTCATCGACGCGGCCAGCCGGCGCAGCACCACCAAAGCCTCGTCCACACACTTCGCGACATCGGCATCGAGAAGATCGAAGAACGGTGCGCGTGGTATGCCGATGCGAAGCCGGTTCACCGGAACCTGCTTCATTCCGGCCACGTAGTCCTCTGCCGGATGCTCGACGCTTGCGATATCGAGACGATCGTAGCCGGCGAGGACATTGAGCATCATCGCGGCGTCTTCGACCGTGCGCGTCATGGGTCCACAGTGGTCAAGCGAAAAGGTGAGCGGAATAATGCCGCGGATCGAGACGAGACCGTAGGTCGGCTTGAATCCGACAATGCTGCAGTAGGACGCGGGCGTGCGGATCGATCCACCAGTATCGGTGCCGAGAGCGCCGAAGCACATCTCCGCCGACACTGCGGCGGCGGATCCGCCGGAGGAACCTCCGGGATTGCGGTCGAGAGCCCACGGATTGCGGACCGGACCGAAGTAACTGGTGGCCGAAGTTCCTCCCATCGCGAACTCGTGGAGGTTGAGTTTGCCGGTGAGAATCGCGCCGGCAGCTTTGAGGCGGCGTGCGACTTCTGCGTCTTCAGCAGGTACGCGATCATCGAACACGGCGCTTGCCGCCGTGGTGCGGATGCCCGCAGTGTCGATATTGTCCTTGAGGGCAATCGGGATGCCGTGTAGAGGTCCGCGAAGGCGGCCGGCCTTCTGTTCGGCGTCGAGTTGCCGCGCCTGCTCCAGCGCGGCTTCGCGAGTCACGGTGATGTACGCGTTGAGTTTGGGATTGTAGGCGCCGATGCGATCGAGGCATGCGGCAAGCAATTGCGACGCGGCGACGGACCCATTTCGAATGCGCGCTGACGCTTCCGCGAGGCTCAGACGGGAGAGGTCGAGAGAAGCATCCGCGCTACTGGAGGACTGTCCGCGGGCGGCGAGAGCGATGCATCCACCGGCCAGCGACAGGTTGAATCCACGTCGTGTCATTACCGTACTGTAGGCGACCAGAGGACAAACAGCAAGTGCCCGGTTTCCCTCGATTCTGGTGCATTTCGGCCATTGTGGTGGTGGCGCGAGGGCGGTTCACCGGGTAATTCTTTCCCGCTCGATCTCCTGTGCAGGCTCCTGCCGTTGTTTTTTCAGTCATTTGCGGCGCTGGCACGCGATTTGCAAATACACAGACAGCAGGAGGGCACTATGAAACGATTCAAACTCTTGACCGCACCGGCGTCCAGCGCGATTGCCGCGGCAGGCTTGGCGCTGGTGTTGAGCCTCAGCGCCTGCGGAGGCGGCGTCGGATACTCCTACTATTCGTATCGCCCGCCGCCGATGGTCCGTGTGGAACGTTATGGCCCCGCGCCGGGACCTGGATACATGTGGATCAACGGTTATTGGGGCTATGGCGGACGCGATTACACATGGGTCCCGGGACGGTGGGAACGGCCGCCGCGCCGTGGCGCACGGTGGGTCGAGCCGAGGTGGGAAAACCACGGCAGAGAATACCGGTTCCGCCAGGGATATTGGAGGTAAAACGAGATGCCTCTCATTAGCGTGATTCTGTACCTGATTATCGTTGGCGTGCTGTTGTGGATGGTGAACACGTTCATCCCGATGGCGGCGAGCATCAAGACGATTCTGAATGCGGTCGTTGTGATTGCGGTTTGCCTGTGGGTCCTGAATGTTTTCGGCATCACGGCGTCGCTGATGCGATACCGGGCTCCTTAGGCCCAAACAGGTGGACGCCGCCACTTGACGAGGGGCGTCCACCTCCGGAGTTGTGAAACTCTTATTGCGCAGGGGAGAACTGGATGCCGGCGATGACCAGGCCGGGCATTTGCTGGTTCCAGCTTTCGGGGACCGTGTCGAAGGCGAGGCGGAACGGTTTCTCTTCTCCGACTTTCAAGCCTCCGAGTTTGGACTTCACAATCGAGACACGTTCGCGCAGCACGATCTGGCCATAGGGATCGTAGAAGCTGCAGTAGATTTCCACGACATCGATGTTGCGGTCGCCGGCGTTCTTGATCTTGCCGGTGACCTCCACCAGCGAGAGCTTCATGTAACTCTCGTTGGCCTTGATCTCGGGCTCGCTGATCTTCAGATTGCGGACGTATGCCTTGGCTTCGGGCGTCAGCGCAATCGGATCCTTGTTCGCGGATGCCGAGGCGTAACGCGCCCACAGGAACACGCCTGTCCCGATCACCGCCATCATCACGACGGCGACGACCCAGGCGTTACTACTGCTGTTCTCTGTCTTGCTCCTACTGGCCACTGACCGTCATCTCTCCAATCAGCAAGGTCGGCGACGCCACCGAACCGCGGAACTCGAGGTCCGAACCGATCGCCTCAATCTTCATGAGCATATCGCGAAGATTGCTGGCGATGGTAACTTCCGAAACCGGGTAGGTGAGTTCGCCATTCTCGATCCACACGCCCGCAGCGCCGCGCGAGTAATCGCCGGTCACGACGCTGACGCCGGAACCGATGAGTTCCGTCACGTACAGGCCCTGCTTCACGCTGCGGATGATGTCGAGGTCCGAGATGTCGCCCGCCTGAATGTAGAAGTTGCCGTGCCCCACACCCGCATTGCCGCTCAGTCCGCGCGACGCGTTTCCCGTCGTCTTCATGCCGAGTTTGCGGCCACTGTAGCTGTTGAGCAGATACGACTGCAGCACGCCGTTCTCGATCACGACCTTGCGCCGTCCGGGTACGCCCTCGTCGTCGAACGGATAGCTGCCGAACAAGCCGGGAATCGTCGGATCATCGATGAGCGTCAAGCCTGCGACCGCGATCTGCTGGCCGAGCTTGTCGGTGAGGAACGAACTCTTGCGATAGATCGAGCTACCGTTCACCGCTTCAAAGAGATGTCCCGCAAAACCGCGCGCCATGCGGCGGTCGAACACCACCGGGCACTTCTGCGTCGGGACCTTGCGTGCGCCCAAACGCCGCAGCACACGTTCCGCAGCCTTGCGTCCCACTTCTTCGGGACTCTCGAGTTTCGCGACCGAACGCGCCGCGCTGGCCCACGAATCGCGCTCCATCTTCTCGCCGGACTTCGCGACCGGCACCGCGTGGAGCGAACAACTCGTGTACTCGTATCCGCCGACGAAGCCGCGCGAGTTCGCGAAGACGCGCAAGCCTTCGCCCGAATCGAACGCCGCGCCGTCGGAGTTCGTAATGCGGGGATCGAACGCGAGCGCCGTCGCTTCGGCCGCGCGCGCCATCTCGATGCGGCGCTCGACCGGGAGATCGAGCACGTCCTGAAAATAGAGTTGCAGGTCGACGCCTTCGAGCTTGCCGAGTTCCGCGTCGTCGGGCATGCCGGCGAAGGGATCTTCGCTTGTCACATCGGCGATCTCGAGCGCCGAGTGCACCATCTTGCGAATGCCGTCCGGCGTGAGGTCCGACGTATAGCCGGATCCCGTGCGCTTGCCTTTCAGCACGCGGATCCCCGCACCGCTCGAGCCCGACTGTTTCAGCGTTTCGATCTCGCCCATGCGGAGCGAGACTTCGAATTCGCTGCCCTGCGCGATGGTGCATTCGGAATCGGTGGCGCCGCCGGCGCGCGCCAATTCCACTGCCTGCTGTGCAATCTGTTGCAGTTCCGCCTGGGTCATCGCGCTGTGCCACCTACCGTCATCTTGTCGATCTTCACCGTCGGGATGCCGACGCCGACGGGCACGTACTGCCCGTCCTTGCCGCACACGCCGATACCCTGGTCGAGTTTGAGGTCCTTGCCGACCATGCTCACCCACTTCAACGCTTCCGGACCATTGCCGATGAGCGTCGCGCCGCGCACCGGGCGCGTGACTTTGCCGTCCTCAATGAGGTAGCTTTCCGTCGCGTCGAAGACGAAGTTGCCGCTAGTGATGTCCACCTGCCCGCCGCCGAAGTTCGCGCAGTAGATGCCCTTGCTCACCGACTGGATGATTTCCTGCGGATCACTCTCGCCCGCCAACATGAACGTGTTCGTCATTCGCGGCATGGGGATGTGCTGAAAACTCTCACGCCGGCCGCTGCCGGTGGACTTCGAACCTGTGACGCGTTCCGACAGCTTGTCCGTCAGATAGCCGCGCAGGATGCCGTTCTCGATGAGCACGTTCTGCTGCGTCATGACGCCTTCGTCGTCGACATTCAGGGATCCCCGGCGACTGTCCATCGTGCCATCATCGACCACCGTGCACAGCGGACTCGCGACCTGCTGTCCGATGCGGCCCGAGAAGGCGGATACGTTTTTGCGGTTGAAGTCCGCTTCGAGGCCGTGGCCGACGGCTTCGTGCAGCAGGATGCCGGGCCAGCCGGATCCGAGCACGACCGTCATTTCGCCGGCCGGCGCTTCGACGGCGTCGAGTTGCACGACTGCCTGGCGCACGGCTTCACGGGCGATGTCCTCGGGGGACTGCTTGATTTCGAAATACTCGAGTCCCACGCGGCCGCCGCCGCCGGAGTAGCCATGCTGCGGGACGCCGTCGCCTTCACGGGCGAGCGCGGAGACATTCATGCGGGTCATCGGCTGGCGGTCGTAGCTGAGCTTGCCTTCGGAGGTCGCGACCAGCACGTGCTTCAGCGCGTCGGCGTAAATCGCGGTGACCTGGAAGACGCGGGCGTCCGCGGCGCGTGCCGCAGCATCGGCGCGTTTCACCAGCGCGACGCGCTCGGCAAGGCTGGAGTCGCTCGCGGCATTGAGAACCGGATAGAGGTTGCGGCGCGGCGCTTCATCGAGTCCAGTCTTGTCGACCTTCGAAGGACCATTGGCGATGCGCGCGGCGACGCGGGCGGCCTGCAGGATCCGTTCGGGACTCAGATCTTCCGAGTACGCATAGCCGGTCTTTTCACCGGACAGCACGCGGACACCGACTCCCATGGTGACGCCCTGCGTGGCGCTCTTCACAATGGACTCGTCCATCGTGATGTTGGTGGTCGAGAGGTACTCGAAGTAGATGTCCGCATAGTCGCCCCCGGATTCGAGGGCGGCGGCGAGGTAACGTTCGAGGTCCCGCTCGGTGAGTCCGAAGCGCGCCGCGAAAAACGATTCGCTGAATGACATAGGTGTATCTCTTTGTTGGATGCGGCGGCTAGAACAAACGTTCCTGGCGGCGCAGGGTTCCGAAGGAGCCGATGTTGGCGATCGCGAAGGCGACGCGGAACTGGTTCTCCTGGCGGGTGCCGAAGTTGAAGCGGCGGTACTGGACGCTAACGCCGCAGCAGTCCCAGTTCTTGGTGACTTGCGTGCTGACGTATTGCAGTTGTTGGATCCGGTAGTCGTAGAAGGCGAGGGTCCCGACATTCCACCCGCGGCGGTTCTCGTTGCCGATGCCGAACGACGCGCGGAACTGGTTCGAGTTCGGCGTCAGGGCGTCGGAACTGCGAATCTGGTTGTGGCCGACCGAGACGAAATATTTGTCCCAGCGGGAGTCCGCGGTCAGTGAACTGTTGACGACGTGCTGCCGCATGGGGTCGTAGTCGGCGCGCCATTCCACCCCTACTTTATTGGGTTGCAGGCGGAAGGTCGAGACGACCGGTGAGTAGCCTCGGGGGCCGTCCAGGAAGCTGAACGGCGTGAGTCCCACGGTGCTGTCGATGACGTTGCGTTTGCCAGGGGTGACCGCGCCGCCGAAGGTGGGATCCATGTAGCGGCGTTGCCACAGTTCCCAGCTCATCACTTCCTTTACGTTTCCGTCCTTGTTCTTTGTATACAAACGGTTTGTTAGAGAGTACTCAACCTCGGTCGTGTTCGCAACGAGTTCGGTGGAATCGAAGCGGATGACCTTATTGAAGTCGTCGACTCCTGCCGCGTGGCGGACGCTGGCGCGTCCTTCGATGACGTGTTTGTACTGCCCACCACCGAAAAGTTTGGGGGCGGTTCCGACCTTGGCGAGGGACGGCAGCACGAGTTCAGCGATCGCCTCACGAGTGAATCGCCAGAAGCCGTCGCCGCCGATCTTACCGTTTTGCAGGCTGGATCCGTAGTGAGTGCCGCGGGCCGAGAAGCTGGGGATCAGACTGAAGCCGGCGAAGTGGATCGCAGTGCTCACACGAGGCGTGAAGTCTGCACGGTCAACATATTGACGCGTCTGGAATTGCGGCTGGCTGCGATGGAGCAATCCGAAGGTCGAATCCCAGGAGACATAGATAGGGAGTCCCTTGCTATTGAGGGCGCGGTCGCGGGACAGAAACTGGAATTGCGGCGTCTTGCGGATCAGGATCGTGTCGCCGATTTCCGCGCTCTGAAAGTTCTGGTCGCGCTGATAGATGATATTGAAGCCGTAGGTTGACCAGTGCTTCTCGATGTAAGCCGTCGAGTGCGTTTCCGCGTAGATCGCTTCGGTGAACGACTCGGTGAAGGCCTGGCGGAACTCGAACTTACTTAAATAGTTGATTTGACTGAAGGCATTGAAGCCCTTGAAAAGGCGGGCCTTGCCATTGAAGGTGAACAGGTATCCGCCCTGCTTCCGGAACTGGTCGCCGATCTTGATGCCGCGGTCGTTCACGCCGTAAAGATTGAAGTTGAAGTCCGACCGGTCGTTGGGACGTCCACGAAAATCGAACGTGTGCGCAAAACCTCTGGTTGTAAACAGTTGCGTACGATACATCAAGTCATAGCTGCGATTGATCGCCCAGAAATACCCGCCGCCGACCATGACGCCGCGGCGCGAGGAGTTGCCGACGTTTGGCGTGAGGAACCCGCTGCGCCTTGGCAGGCGTTTCAACGACTTATAGAAGAAGGGCGCGTAGAACAGTGGAATACCGCGCAATCGGTACAGCGTGTTGTAGGCGACGGCGCGCTCGCCGGGGATGATGTCGAACTTCGGCCCACGGAGGGTCCAGGCGGGGTCGGGGACTTTGCAGTCCGTAATGAACCCGTTGTGGAGGACGTAGCGATCCTCTTCTTTACCGTCCTTGCCGGTCTGCCGG
Organism: uncultured Solibacteraceae bacterium; assembly: GCA_964627455.1. Taxonomy (GTDB): domain Bacteria; phylum Acidobacteriota; class Terriglobia; order Bryobacterales; family Bryobacteraceae; genus F-183. Next base: position 62,738 of record CAZVKC010000039.1, read on the forward strand.
AACTTCTCGGCCCAGTCGCCCTCAAAGTAGAACGGATTGCTGGTCACGAGCAATCCCGGGCGAGCATCGATCTTGGCTGGCGAACTACCCTTCGGTTTGTAGAACTTGCCGGTGGATTTCTCGAGATCATATTCCACCTTGTCGCAGGCTAACTTCTCGCCGGACTTGAAGCTTTCGAACTGAACGTTGCCGCGGGCCTCGGCATAGTCCTTGTCTCGGTCGTAATCGATCTCATCGGCCCGCAGGACCATCTCATTGGTCCGGATCTCGACCATGCCACGGCCCTTCCAGACCGATCCTTCGGTCGTTTGCTGGTTCGCACGCACCCAAACCTCGTCCGACGGCACGTTCGGACGTGGAAGTTTTGTGGAAACATTGGGATCCGGAACCGCCTGAGCGAGGAGTATCCCGTGCAGCAACACGAGGGTTATCAGCAACTTCACTGGGGAAAGTGCATAAAGTTCGTGACACGGCCCGACGATTCTGTTATAAGAAGTACTGGGTCCTGTGCAAAACTTTTGTACCAGAGGCCGCTGTACCAAAGTTTCATAAAAACTAAAAATGGGTGCCAAACGAGCACCCTAGCATGCAGGGACAACCTTTCGCAAGGGTCGGAAGCAAGTGAGATTCGAGGCGTTTACAAATGAACTGCCCCCATTGCACGGCCATCAATTTATCTGAAGCCCACCGTTGCGTCCGCTGTGGACGCCGGTTCCCCGGACATGCCCAGTCTGCTCACGATTTCCGCTCGATGCGGGTCGTGACGACGGCGACTGCTCCCGACTACTCCTACCTCCTCGCGGAGTTGGATCAGCCGAAACCGGAACCGGTGGTGGTCGCGCATCCGGAAGCGCCAAGAGTCTCATACCAGAGGTCCCTGTTCGGCGAGCAGGTCATCCAGATGCCCAGGCCCGCCGGGATGGAACCGGCGGCAGCCTCGCGCCGCCGCCGCTCCTCATCGTCCGCTGCTGACGCCTCCCGCCGGCCTCGCCGGTATGTGCAGGCCAGCACCCGCCAGCAGAGCTTCGAGTTCGAACTGATGGACGAGGAAGTCCTGAAGGCGCATCAGAAGGAATACCCGACTGTCGCGCAGGACGGGATATATTGCGACGCCCCGGTCGCCCAGCCTGTGCACCGGCTACTGGCGTCGGCGCTCGATTCGAGCATGATCCTCATCGCGCTCGGAGTGTTTCTGTTAACGTTCTACTTGTGTGGCGGAACCGTGGTTCTGAACAACACGACCGCTGTGTTGTACGCGGGCATTTACGCCGTGCTGTGGTTCTTCTACACGGCGCTGTTCGGCATTTGCGGCGCAGACACGCCGGGTATGCGCTGGATGGGCCTCGAACTGGTGAACTTCGAAGGTACGCGGCCGGACCGCGAACAGCGGATTTACCGGATGTTCGGACGCGTTCTGGGGATCCTGAGCGCCGGTCTCGGCCTCGTGTGGTCGCTGGTCGATGAAGACCAGTTGACGTGGCACGACCATATCTCCAAGACCTTCCCGTCCCCGACACTGTTGCGGACCTAGATTTTTCGTACGGACAGAAGAAAAGGCCCCGAAGTCCGATATGCGGTTTCGAGGGCCTTTCGCTTTGCACATAAGGGCGACGCCCCTTGCTCCCAGGCCGCTGCAGTGATATGAGTCAGGCGGAGGCTTGCCTCATCATGTTGCGCTCAGCCGCATTCATACTTTCCATTCTGTTTACGGGTTACGCTCAGCAACCCGAACTGACCACCCTCAAATCCCCGTTCGTGCCCGGCGAGAAGACGCTGTTCTACGACGACTTCACGGACATGAATCCGGGCGACGCACCGGCGCGGTTCAAAGTCCGCGGCGCGGGCGTCGAACTCAAAGCAGCCGGCGACATCCGGCAACTCACCATCAGCCAGCGGGCCTCACTCTTTCCGAACCTCACGACGCTGCCGAAGAACTTCACCTTCGAAGCCGAAGTGAAAGTCGAGTTGACGTCGCGATCGCTGTTTCACGTCATCCTGCTGGCGAAGGACCGGCAGGCGCTGGTGATTTCGAACACCGCAGGCGTGCAGGGCAATCTGCAGAACGTGGCGGTGAAGGTCCCGAAGTACGAAGAGATCGGGCGCAAGAGCTTCACGGCGAACTGGAAGGAGCCGGTGAAGTTCGCCTTCTGGATTCAGGACGGGCGTTTCCGGACCTTCGTCAACGGCGAGAAGGTCATCGACGCGAACCAGGTGGACCTGCCGCCGATCGACCGCATCGAGATCGCGCACGACTTCTATGGCGCGAACCAGAGCATCGGCTATCGCATGATGCGGTTCGCCGAGTCGGCGCCGGACTTCAGTCAGGTGATCGCCGCGACCGGCAGGTACGTCACGCACGGGATCCTGTTCGACACCGGCAGCGACCGGTTGAAGCCCGAATCCGCTGCGGTGATCCAGGCAATTGCCGGCGGCTTGCAGGCGAATCCGAAGCTGCGGCTGCTGATCGAGGGACACACGGACTCGACCGGCGGCGCCGCGGCCAACATGGATCTATCGAAACGCCGTGCCGAGGCCGTAAAGGCTGTGCTGGTCGCGCAGTTCCAGGTGGACGCGGCGCGCTTGACCACGGCCGGTTTAGGGTCCAGCAAGCCGATCGATTCGAACGACACGCCGCAGGGTCGCGCCCAGAACCGGCGTGTCGAACTCGTGCGGCAATAGATGGGATTAGATCCCCATCTCCTGTTTGACGGCGCGGAACTGCTCGAGGGCGAACTCGATGTCTTCGCGCGAGTGGGCCGCGGAGACCTGCACGCGGATCCGCGCCAGTCCTTTGGGAACCACCGGAAACGAGAAGGCGATCACGTAGATTCCTTTGGCGAGCAGGCGCTCGGCCATCTGCGCGGCGACCGGAGCTTCGCCGAGCATCACAGGGACGATCGGATGTTCGCCGGGCAGGATCCGGAAACCGGCTGAGGTCATGCCTTCGCGGAAACGCGCGGTGTTGGCTTTGAGGTTCGCCCGCAGATCGCCGAGAGAAGACAGCAGGTCCAGGCAGCGAAGCGACGCGGCGGCGATCATCGGCGCGACGGTGTTCGAGAAGAGGTACGGACGCGAGCGCTGGCGCATCAGTTCGATGATCGCCTTGCGTCCGCTGACGTAGCCTCCACTGGCGCCGCCGAGAGCTTTGCCCAACGTGCCGGTGATCACGTCGATGCGCGGCTGCACGCCGAAATGTTCCGGCGTACCGCGGCCGTTGGGTCCGATGAACCCGACGGCGTGGGAGTCGTCGACCATCACCAGCGCGTCGTGCTTTTCAGCAAGGTCGCAGATCTCGGGGAGTTTCGCAAGATAGCCGTCCATCGAGAAGACGCCGTCGGTAACAACCATCTTGAACCGCGCGCCGGCTTGCTTGGCGGCGATGAGTTGGGCTTCGAGGTCCGCCATGTCGCCGTTGGCGTAGCGGAAGCGCTGCGCTTTCGACAAACGGATGCCGTCGATGATACTTGCGTGGTTGAGGGCGTCGGAGATGACCGCGTCCTCGGCGCCAAGCAGGGTTTCGAAGACGCCGCCGTTCGCGTCGAAGCACGACGAGAAGAGGATCGTGTCTTCGGTACCGAGGAACTCGCTGATGGCGCGCTCGAGGTTCTTGTGCAGTTCCTGCGTGCCGCAGATGAAGCGGACGGAGGCGAGTCCGTAGCCCCAGCGGTCGAGCGCTTCGTGTGCCGCCTTCACGATCTCGGGATGGTTCGCGAGCCCGAGATAATTGTTCGCGCACATGTTGAGGATGCCGGTGCGGCCGCCCGCGGCCAGCGCAATGCGGCTTCCCTGCGGCGAGGCGATGACGCGTTCGCCTTTGTAGAGTCCACTGTCGCGGATCCCCGCCAGTTGCTCTTCGAGAAACGTCTGGTATGCACCGTAGGCCATGGCGTTACTTCTCCCAACTCAGGATGACCTTGCCGCATCCGCCGGTCGCCATCGCTTCGAAGCCCTTCTCGAAATCGGTGTAGTGATAACGATGCGTGATGACCGGATCGATGCGCAGGCCGGATTCGAGCATGACGGTCATCATGTACCAGGTCTCATACATCTCGCGGCCGTAAATGCCTTTGATGGTGAGCATGTTGAAGATCACCTTGTTCCAGTCGATGGCCATTTCGCCGGGCGGGATGCCGAGCATCGCAATGCGGCCACCGTGCGCCATGTTGTCGATCATGTCGCGGAAGGCAGCGGCGCTGCCGGACATTTCGAGTCCAACATCGAAGCCTTCGTGCATATTGAGCTGCTTTTGCACTTCGGAGATCTTGGTCTGGCGCGGATCGATGGCGGCAGACACGCCAACTTTGCGGGCGAGTTCCAGGCGCTCGGCGTTGAGGTCCGAGATCACGACGTGGCGCGCGCCCGCATGCTTGGCGACGGCAGCGGCCATGATGCCGATGGGTCCCGCGCCGGTAACGAGGACGTCTTCACCGAGCACCGGAAACTGCAGTGCTGTGTGGACGGCATTGCCGAAGGGATCGAAGATCGCAGCGACGTCGAGGTCGATGCCGTTGGAATGGCGCCAGATGTTGGTCATCGGCAGCGCAATGTATTCGGCAAATGCGCCGGCGCGGTTCACACCAACGCCCTGCGTGTGCGCGCACAGATGGCGGCGTCCGGCCATGCAATTGCGGCAGCGGCCGCAAACGACGTGACCCTCGCCGGAAACGATTTCGCCTTCATTAAAGTCGTTGACGTTGGAACCGGTCTTGACGATGCGTCCGACGAATTCATGCCCGATATGCATCGGGACCGGGATGGTGCGCTGCGCCCATTCGTCCCACTTGTAGATGTGCAGGTCCGTGCCGCAGATGCCTGTGCGCAGGACCTCGATGAGGACGTCGTTGATGCCGATCTCGGGTTCCGGCACATCCTGCAGCCACAGACCCGGTTTCCGTTCCGCCTTGACGAGCGCTTTCATGAGACCTCCAGTTTATTGAATGCATCTCCATTATACTGGATACGATGGCGAAGCGAACCACAAAACCTGTTGCTCCGATGCCGGCTGAGGATCCCGCAGCCTTTCTGGCAGCGCGGCTGCGGACTTTGCGAGCCCAGCGCAAGTGGTCGCTCGATACGTTGTCGCAGGCGTGTGGCGTGAGCCGGTCGATGTTGAGCGAGATCGAGCGGTCGAATGTGAATCCGACGCTGGCGGTGACGATGTCGATCGCGCGTGCGTTCGGGATGTCGATCGGCGAGTTCCTGGAATCGCCGGCCGTATCGTCGAACCTGCACGTCATCCGCAAAGAAGATCGCACGTATCATTTCCGGTCGGGCAAGGACATCCGCATCCGCACGTTGTCACCGTTGTTTCTCGAAAAGGACGTCGAGTTTTACGAGGTCACGCTGCAGCCCGGCACCGCGCTCGAGAGCGCCGCGCATTATGCGGGTACGCGGGAATTTCTGACGGTTGAAAAGGGTCGCGTCCGCGTGACATCCGGCAACGACAGCGAGGACCTCGACGAGCGCGACTCGGTGAGCTATCGCGCCGACCTGCCGCATTCGATCCGCAACCTCGGCAACTCTGTGGCGATGGTGTTTCTGGTGGATATTTACCGGCAGGACTAATCACGCCATCCGTGGCGATGCAATACAGTAGTTGGGTGATCCGGTTGCTGCTTCTGGCGCTTGTTTGCCTGTCTGCATTTGCCTCTGACGCTGTTTATCAAAGCGAAATCCGCCCGCTGGTGAAGAAGTATTGCCTCGGCTGTCATTCGGCTGCGGCGCATAGCGGCGACATCGACCTGGAGAAGTTCACCTCATTGCAGTCGGTGGTGCGCGAACCTCGCGTGTGGCAGAAGGTGAACGAGCAATTGCAGGCGAGCGCAATGCCTCCGAAGCCGGTTCCACAGCCGTCGGATGGCGAACGAGCAAAGATTCAGACGTGGGTGAAGAGCGCGTTGTTAACGGCTGCGCAGGCACAGGCCGGCGATCCAGGTCCCGTAGTCCTGCGGCGATTAAACAACGCGGAATACACATTTACGGTGCGGGATCTCACCGGCGTTGCAACGCTCGATCCGGCGAAGGAATTCCCTGCCGACGGCGCGGCCGGCGAGGGCTTCATGAACACTGGCAACGCGCTCGCCATGTCGCCTTCACTAGTGACGAAGTATCTTGACGCGGGCAAGTCAATTGCGGCACACGCGATGTTGCTGCCCAGCGGGATCCGGTTCTCTCCCTCAACCTCACGGCGCGACTGGACCGATCAGTTGCTCAGCGAGATCCGCGCGTTTTATTCACAGTTCACCGAAGCGGGCGGCGCAGAGACGGTCACGCAACAGGGGATCGCACTGGACAAGAATCGCGGCGGACGGTTGCCGTTGAAGCGATATTTGACGGCTTCGCTCGCGCTGCGAAGCGGCGGGTCCGTGGATGCGGTCGCGAAGAAAAACGGCCTGAGCGCAAAATATCTTGCGGCACTGGTAACGGCGCTGCAATCCGCAAGACCGTCGCCGTTGATGGATCCACTGCGGGCCCGGTGGAAGAAGGCTGCGAGCGCCGCCGATGTGGACGCAATGATTGCGGAAATTGCGCGCTGGCAGGACACGCTATGGAAGTTCAGCAGCGTGGGCCATATCGGCAAAGAGGATGGTCCGAAAGCGTGGATGGAGGCGGTGGATCCGGTGGTCGCACAGCAGGAGTTCCGGCACAAGCTGGCGCCTCCTGCATCGGGCAACGACATTGCAGTCCATCTCGTCACGCATGACGCGGGCGATGGGCGCAGCGGTGATTTCGCCGTCTGGCGCGAGCCTCGCATCGTGATCGCCGGAAGGAAGGACCCGGTGCTGCTGCGCGACCTCCCCGCCCTGGCTGATGAATTGACGGCCAAACGCGCGCGGGTATTTGCGGTGACAGCCTCGTCGTTGACGGCGCCCGAAACCGGAGATCCTGCGTGGGTCGATTTTCTTGGCTTGCGGCGCACGGCTGGTGAGTTCCAGTTAGACCTGCTGACGAAGAAGATCGAGAAATCAGGCGAGTACGATTTCGTGCAAGGCTGGGGATCCGCGACGGCGCAGTTGCCGATGCTGCTGGCGAATGCTTCTACGACACAGCATGTACGGGTGCCGGGCAACATGAAGCCGCGCGGCGTTGCCGTGCATCCATCGAAGACGCTGAAGGCGGCGATCGGTTGGCAGAGTCCCGTAGCGGCGACGTTGCGTGTGGAAGGTACGATCACACGAGCGCACGCCGAGTGCGGGGCCGGCGTCACCTGGGCGGTGGAGTTACGTCGCGGCAGGACGCGGCAGACGCTCGCATCCGGCGAGGCTCGCGGCGCGAAGCCGGCCGGCTTTGGTCCAGTGGAACGCCTGCGGGTGCAACCGGGCGATTTGGTGTCGGTCTTCATTGGTCCGCGCGACGGCAATTTTTCCTGCGCGTTGACCGATGTCGATTTCCGTTTGAGCAGTGCAAGTGGAGAGTCATGGTCGCTTGCCGATCAGGTGTCGGGCAACGTTCTCCTGGGGAATCCGCGTGGAGTCTGGAACTTCTACACGGAGCCGGTCGCAGGGAATGCAGGTGGCGGCGACACGATGCTGCCTTCGGGATCCTTGCTGGCGCGCTGGCAGGCTGCGGAGTCCGCAGAGGAGCGTCGCACGCTGGCGGATCAATTGCAGATCCTGCTGACGGGTCGTGCGCCGGATGCTGGAGATAAGAGTCCCGATGCGCAGTTGTTCCGCCAGTTGAATTCGCTCGCCGGGCCGTTGTTTGCCAACGCGACAGTGGCGCGCGGGGCGGCGCCTGCTGCGGGTTTGACTTTCGGCAAGTGCCCGGATGGATCGGCAGTCGATGCGGCTAGCATCTGCGTGCAGGCTCCTTCGGTGGTCAGCTTGCGCTTGCCTGC
>CAZVKC010000039.1:70674-73457 GCA_964627455.1 uncultured Solibacteraceae bacterium
GTAGAGACCAACTTCGACGAGTTCCGGCAGATGTTCCCTGCTGCGCTCTGTTATACGAAGATCGTGCCGGTGGATGAAGTCGTCACACTGACGTTGTTCCATCGCGAGGACGGCCACTTGTCGCGATTGATCCTCGACGACAAGCAGCGCGCGAAGCTCGACCAGCTTTGGGATGAGCTGCATTATGTGAGTCGTGATGCACTGACGCTGGTCGACGCGTTCGAGCAACTGTGGCAGTACGCGACGCAGGATGCGGATCCGTCGAAGTTCGAACCGCTGCGCAAGCCCATCCAGCAGCGTGCCGCCGCATTCCGGCAGCAGTTGAGCGATACCGAACCGAAGCACGTCGATGCCGTCATTGCGTTCGCGGACCGCGCATACCGCCGGCCTTTGCTCGCTGGGGAAAAGACGCAACTGCGCGACTTGTATCGCAAACTGCGAGATCAGGAGATGCCGCATGAAGACGCCATCCGATTGCTGCTCGCTCGCGTGTTCGTATCCCCGGCATTCCTGTATCGATCAGAGAACGCGCCCACCGGAAAGCGATCCGCGCCGGTCGGTGATTATGAGATCGCGAACCGGTTGAGCTACTTTCTCTGGTCATCGATGCCGGACTCCGCTCTGCGCTCGGCGGCGGCCTCGCAACAGTTGCGTACGGCGGCGGGCGTGCAGGCACAGGCGCGGCGCATGCTGAAAGATGAACGTGTTCGCCGCCTCGCGACCGAGTTCGGCGCCACCTGGCTGCACATCCACGACTTCGACACGCTCGACGAGAAAAGCGAGCGCCATTTTCCAACATTCCGTGATCTCCGCGGCGCGATGTACGAAGAGCCGGTCCGCTTCTTCGCGGACTTCTTCTCCAACAACCGGTCGATCCTCGATCTGCTCGATGCGGGTCATACCTTCGTGAACGAAGCGCTGGCGAAGCACTACGGAATCCCGAACGTGAAGGGCGACGAGTGGCGTCGCGTGGATGGAGTGAAGCCGTACGGCCGCGGTGGCATCCTGGGGCAAGCTGCCGTGCTTGCGAAGCAGTCAGGCGCATCACGCACGAGCCCGATTCTGCGCGGTGCTTGGATCACCGAAGTCCTGCTGGGCGAACCTTCGCCACGGCCTCCCAAGGATGTCCCACAACTACCGGCAGACGAGGCGACCGAGTCGTTGACCGTACGTGAACTCACCGAACGGCACACGTCCGACAAGCGCTGCGCAGGATGTCATGCGCGCATTGATCCTTATGGGTTCACGCTCGAACGTTACGACGCGATCGGGCGGCGGCGCGATCAGGATCTCGGCAATCGCCCGATCAACGATCGCTCGACGCTCAAGGACGGCGCGCAGGTGCAGGGACTCGACGGATTGCGCCAGTATCTCTTGACTACCGGGCGCGAAGCATTCGTACGGCAGTTCTGCCGAAAGCTCCTCGGCTACGCACTGGGCCGCGCAGTGCAGCTTTCCGACGAGCCGCTACTGAACACGATGCAAACGCAGTTGGCTGCGAACGGATACCGTGTCGGAACCGCCATTGATATCATTTTGGGAAGTCGCCAGTTCCGGGAAATTCGAGGCCGCGATCATGAGCAGGAACAGCATTAGCAAACATCAGTTCAGCCGCCGCCGTCTGCTGCGCGGCATCGGCGTCAGCATGGCGCTGCCGTGGATGGAATCGCTGCCCGTATGGGGCGACGAACCGCGCAAGAATTCGTCGTCTGAAGCTCCAGTCCGTCTGGCCGTGCTCTTTTCGGGCAACGGCTTCCACAGCAAGGAATGGTGGGCGCGCGGCGAAGGCCGGCAGATGGAACTGGGCAAGGTCCTCACACCGCTCGAAGGCCTGCGCGAGAAAATGCTCTTCGTCGAAGGGCTGTACAACGAAGAAGCGCAGAAGGGGAACATCCACAGCTCGCAGACCGGCAACCTGCTCTCGGGAGCGCCGCTCGCCTCGGGCGGCGAGATCCGGTCGGGCACGAGCATCGATCAGATCCTGGCGCAGCGTTACGGAAACTCGACCAAGGTTCCGAGCCTCGTGCTGGGGTGCGAGAAGTCCAACCCGTCGGTGCACAAGAACTACTCGATGCTGTACAGTTCGCACATTTCGTGGAGTTCGCCGACCACGCCGACGCCACTCGAAATCTATCCCGCGCTGGCGTTCGATCGCTTGTTCAAAGATGGCGCGAGTAAGGGAGACAAGAGCGTCCTGGACGCCGTGTTAGCCGATGCAAGCGCGCTGCGCCGTGGCATCAGCACTTCAGATCAGCACAAGCTCGACGAGTATCTTGAATCCGTTCGCGACGTCGAACAGCGCATCGACAACGCAGGCAAAAAGGGCGAACTACAAGGTTGGCGTCCGACGTTGGACAAACCGAACATGGCGCGTCCGGCGGACGGCGTTCCGCAGGACATCGCCGAGCACATGCGGCTGATGGCCGACATCACGGTGCTCGGCTTCCAGACCGATACGACACGCATTACGACGCTGAAACTCAACAACGATCACAGTTCGCTGCGCTTTCCGAACCTCGGCGTCGATTACATGATCCACCACTTGCTGTCGCATTCCGACACCGCGGACTGGCTGAAGGTGAATCAGTTCTTTCTGGAACAAGTCGCGTACATCGCAAAGAAGATGGACTCGATTCAGGAAGGTCCGCGGACGCTGCTCGACAACTCGATGATCCTGTATTGCTCGTCGATGCTGACCGGCAATCACGAGGCACGGCGTTTGCCCGTGGTCCTGCTGGGCGGCGCCGGCGGGCGCATCAAAGGCGGACGCGTGCTGAAGTACG
>CAZVKC010000040.1:0-1378 GCA_964627455.1 uncultured Solibacteraceae bacterium
GGCGTCGGTAGGGACACTGTGGACTGTCACCGACGCCGCGTTAGCTCTTCGAGCGTGACCACCGCTGTACCGGGAAGTTCGATGACGTGACCTGCGGCTTCGGTGCTCATCGCGGCGGCTTCGGTGAGCGGGAGTCCCGCGGCGAGCGCCATGGCGAGAACGGCGACTACCGTGTCGCCGGCGCCGGTGACATCAAAGACACGGCGGGCACGGGCGCCGATGTGGACCGGCGGATTTTCACCGCCAATCACCGTCATGCCCTTCGCGCCTCGCGTCAGAACCAGCGAACAGCCATAAGCCTCATGCAGCAACGCGCCGATCCGCTCGGCCGCGGCGTCGGATTCATCGAGATGCAGCGCGGGATCCACGCGTCGCGCGGCGGCTGTCGCTTCGCCGTAGTTGGGAGTGATGACGGTCGCGCCGCGGTACTTGGTGAAGTCCGTATCCTTGGGATCCACGACGATCGGGATCCCGCGATCTTCCGCCGCAAAAGCGATCGCACGCCGGCAGAGGCTGGCGGTGAGAACGCCCTTCGCGTAATCCGACAGCACGAGGACTTCCGCCTGCTCGATCGACGGACGCAACGCCGACCACAGCAGATCCTCTTCAACAGCATCGAGCGTGTCGGTCACCTCTTCGTCAAACCGCACGATGTGATGGTGGCCATGCGCGAGGACCCGCGTCTTGCGGCTGGTGCAACGCCGTGGACTCGCGACCACGCCGCGATCATCAATGCCGCGCTGCTGCAGGCGGTCGCGCAAAATCCGCGCGGCCTCGTCGTCGCCGGTGACGCCGCACAAGTGGACCTCCGCCGTCAGCGCCGCGAGGTTCATCGCGACGTTCGCCGCGCCTCCGGGATGATGCGTGCGCGAGGTCACCTGCACCACCGGCACCGGGGCTTCAGGAGATACGCGCGACACCGCGCCCTGAATGTGTTCGTCGAGCATGAGGTCGCCGAGCACGGTCACGCGGCGGCCTGCGAGTGGACTCCAGTTCAATCTGCCTTCGATTTTAGCTAACGTTTCAGCAGCCACACTTCGGCGAGGCGCGATTTGCGTCTCCAGTTGAGATGGCCTTCGTCCGTCGGGATGTCGAAGGTCAGCACGAGTTTGCCGTCCGCGAGATGCTCGGCCGGCACGACAAATTCCTTGAACTCGTGCACCTCCTTGCCATCGACAACAGGCTTCACCCGAACCCCATCGACACGCAACAGGCACTGTCCGTAGCCCTGCGTCCGGACCACATACCGGGATTTCGGATCGAGGCCTTCGTAGCGGATATGCGCGGGCCAGCGGGTCGCCTGCCAGCTCAGGCGCTGATGGCTCCTGCCGTTTTCCAGCCACCAGAAGAGCGGGTTCGTATCTTCATCCTCATCGCC
>CAZVKC010000040.1:1478-26972 GCA_964627455.1 uncultured Solibacteraceae bacterium
GCCTGATCCCAATCGGGAACCTCGAACTGCGCGATCTTGTTGTGGGTGATGTCGGGATACAAACGTAAGCCGACTCCGGCAGGAAGGCGATGCCGGGTATCCGCGAGCGAGGGACTCGAAGGTCCGACGACGATGCCTCCAAACCAGGGACGCCTGGGATCCTGGTCGATCCACTTGTAGACGTACTCGGGCTGGTCGCCATGAAAACCCTGCAGCGAAAGCCAGATTTTGGCGTTCGGGAACTGGTATGGTCGTTTTGCCAGTTTTTGCAGAAATGGCAATACCAGTTCGGGAGGGTTGCTTCCGGGGTCGCCGCCGGGGAAAAAGATGCCGTCGAGCTGTGGAAGGTCACGGAAGAGTTCGTCGAACTGCGCGAGAAGTTCCGCTTCTTTCTTCTCGTCTTTGAGGTCGATGGTGGCCGGGGTCCAGACCCAATGTTCGATACCGTAACGCTTGCAGATTTCGCTGATGGCGCGATTCATCTCACGGCGCGGGACCTTCATCAACGGATTTTTGCGGTCGTCCTGAAAGGGAATGTTCTCGATGGCGTTGACGCCGAAGAAGACGAGGTCGCGGATGTATTGATCGTATTGAGCGATGGTCCAGGCATCCCAGGAATTCGCGGTGGTGCGATAGCCGATCTGGTGTCCTCGCAAGCGATACTTCGGCGAGGTCCGCAGGTCGATGCCGGAGGCGATCTGGAATTTCCCCTGCGTGAGGTTGGCATGCCGCAACAGGTATCCGACGCCGTACATCGCGCCGCGGATCGACGAGGCTTCGATGGTGACGCCTTGCGCTTCGGAGGTGACGAAATGGAAGCCCTCCGCAGGTTCACCCGCGGCGTGCAGAATTCGGATGGCAGGACCGTTGTTGCCGGCGGACGATAAACGGATTCCGGAACGCTTCTGGACTTCTTCGAGCAGGGCTCTTCCGGCGATGGCCGTCTCCGTCGCGGAAGTAACGGAGGCCCGGCTCAGGTCAACAGGGGTGGAGGCGGCGTACAGACAGCCGCAAAGGGCTGCTGCCGATGCCGCGAAGGTACGCATCGATAACCAGCATACAGGCTCAGGGCTTGTAGACGATGTCTTTGACGCGGGAGGTCCGCTGTTCGAGCCAGGCGTTGAGGCGATCCGGCAGCGGCGCCGATTCGCCTTCGAGCGAATAGACCGTGATCTTCGAGGATTGACGCAAGGCGACTGTGGCGGATCCAGTAGCGGGATTCACTTCGAAAGCCGCCTCCTGCAGGTCGCATCCCTGGGGACCACAACCTGACTGGAACAGCCCGCCTCTCGGACCCCGGTTGGTCAAGGCGACATCCAGCGCCTCGCTCTCCGCAACGGGGAAGATCGGCTGCAGACGCCGGGCGAACATCGGCAACTGCAACGCAAGCGTGCCGTAGGTATTGGCGTAGTTTCCCAGCGCATCGCTATAGCGTTCGGCGACGGCTTCGTCCTTTGCTGCGGCAGCGGCAAGGTGGACGAGTCCCGTATGCAGACGCAACCAGTTGCTGCGCGCGTCGTAAGACTGGCTGAAGCAGGCGGATTTGGCGGCAAGCGGATCGTCCGGAACACCCTCCGTCGCAAGGCATACTTTGCGCACTTCGCCCTGCCATTGTTTGTCGCCGGCCTCGAACGAGGAAACGGCTTCCGGATGATTCTGGCGCAAGACAGAGAGCGAATCGGCGAACACCGCAGCCGTCACTTCGCGCGCGACCTTCAGCGCAGGATCCTTGCAGAACAGCTTGTCTTCTACGGATTTCAATTTGCTGCAATCCGCTGCCGGTGGGGACCCTGCCCGGGCGGACACGGGCGAGGCGGAAGCTTTTCGATACTCGCCCGCGAACAAACCGTCCGGAGCCAGATTCGCCACATCCCCACAGGGACCCTTGTGCCGGATCTTCAACTCCGAACCGTCGGAAGCCCACTCCAACTGGACCTGACAGCCGCCTTCGACGGCCTGTCCTTTTCCGTCCTGTTGCATGAGAGCGGTGACATAGAATTCGCCGAGCACTCCGGGGACAACAGCCTCGGTGTTGCTGCTGACGAAGTCCATGGTCAGAGTGACGCGGGCGCCGTACATGCCTGCGGATGAGATTTTGGCGGTTCGGATCCAGCGGCTGCCGTCGCCCGCGGGGGAGGTCCAGGTTCCGAAGCGGGGATCGTCAGGAGCGACGGTCACACCACGACTGGCTGCTTCGGCTGCGCCTTCGCGCCGGATGCCTCGAGACCCGCTGAACGGTTCGCTCAGCCAACCTACGGCAACGCCGGCACAGCATAGAAATCCGAATCCGAGAACGACGTCCGCAACCCAGTCCAGCTTCGATCTACCTGCCATCGCTAGTCGAGTGATCGGTATATGCCGCCGCAGACTTTAGGGTTAAATAGGACTCATTCGCACTTAGTACCAAAACAATCTACTTGAACCAGCGCTTCCAACTCCGGGCCATGGACTCTCGCGTGCGCTCATACCAACTGCGTTCGGGCTGGTTCAACGATTGCGCGAAGGCGACGCTCAACGGTGCGGCGCGAAGGTCCTTGTCGTCGGGCGTCTGGCAGGGTTCTTTGGAAACAACCCGCACCTGATAACCATTGAACGAATAGGTCTTCTTAAAAAACTGCCCCGGCGCTTCTTCCATGATGATGGTGAATTCCGCCTGCGGGGAAGTCTTGGCCTGCACCGGATAGTAGCCGCGAATCCCGCTCTCGCGGTACGCGGTTTCGTAGCGGTGGCGCCGGGGACTCCAGGTGAACACCCGCACCTGGTCGAACTGATAACTTTCGGCGCGCTTCTTGATCGTGGTCCACAGCCAGTTGTGGCGCACCAGGTCGCGATCCCGGTCGCGGACCTCGCCCAGCGAAAAGTAACTGGTGATGCGATGTCCCTCGGCGTACTGCGCGACTTCATCGGGGATGGACATGACGAGGTACCGGGCGAGCGCCCAGCCGACTCGGCCATCGTGGGTCCGTACCAGGCTCCAGTCTTCGAGAACGTTGGCCTTCTCGGCTTCGGTCTGCTCCGGAGCAGGCTTCTTGAGCAGCGTATTCGGATTCGGCGGCGCAGGCGTCGGCATGTCGTCGTCGGGTCCGCCGGGGGCGGAAGAGAGCGAAAGCCAGTTGGCGGGAACCCTCGGCCCCGGAGGCATGGGCGGAGGTCCGACCTTGACGGCGCGGGAAGCTCCGCGTTTGCGCCGCTGCGGCTGCTCCGCTTTGACGGAAAGGGCCACCGCAGGAACCGTCGCGACCTGTCCGCGAGGGGCGACACGGTGTCCGATGATGTCCACTTGCCCCTTCTCGGGGATCTGGTAAAAGCTCGGCGACTGGCGGCTCGGCTCGGTGTGCATATTGAGCACGTCGTAGACGCTGGCCATGCCCTGCGAAGGGAGTTGCTGCGCACGTTCCGCGAGTCCGCGCAGGTCTTCCATCTGCTGGGTCGTCAACAGCGCGTAGCCGTCGACCCAGCCTTCCTTGTCATCGTCGGTGCGGACCTTGATAAAGCGGCGGCGGGACGCCAGCACCTGCAGACGGTCGCCATGCTTGACCAAAGCCGAAACCGGCGACTTGGGGGCGAGTTCCTGGCGCAGGTTGAGGGTTGCGGGTCCGACATAGGCCTCGCCGATCGAAGGTTCGCGATCGGGTCCCATGCAGCCCGTCAGCAGGCACACGAACAGCAGGCCAATGACGCTGAGTTGCCTCGTCATCAACCAACAGTCTAGCAATCAGATTCCCGGGCCGGATACGGAGTGTCCCGCTTTTCTGAGTGCGGTGACGGCGCGTCGCAGTTGACGTCCCTGAACAAGGAAGTAGTCGGTGTCGAAGGTCGCCAGAGCGAAGATCGAGACGCCGGCGCCGGCGAGCGGGGCGGTGACGGAGGCAAGGATGCCGACGGCGTCGAAAGGGAAGGGTCCTTCGACTTCGAACAGCCTCCAGCCTGTGGATTTCTTCGGCGCTTTGCGCGGAACCCGCTTCTGGTCCATCACCAGCGACACTTCGTTGGCGGTGCGAATGAACGAGAAGAAGCCGCCGGCGCCGTCAAACTGGATGTCCAACGGATCCGAGGGGTCGTAGCGCACGATCGCCAGCCGGTCCGGCAACAGGCGAATGCGTTGCGCGGCCGCCAACTCAGGCCTCACGCCGGGCGAGCAGCAGGGTGAAGTCGTCGGCAGCGGGCGCGCCGTGGGTAAACGACGTCACCGCGTCGTTCACGACGTTGACAAGCTGGTCGACGGGGTGAACGCGGTGCGCGGCTACGGTTTCGCCGAGCCGGTCTTCTCCGAACTCTTCATCGGCATCCGGCGCGAACTGCTCAGTGACGCCGTCCGAGTAGAGAACGATGACGTCGCCCGGTTCGACTTTGACAGTTTGTTGTTCGTAGGTCGAAAACGGCAGAATGCCGAGCACGATTCCGCCCGCCTCCAGTTTCTCGACCTTCCCGGAGGCGCGCACGATAAGCGGCAGGTTGTGTCCCGCGTTGCAGTAGACGAACTCGCCGGTGGCCGGGTCGAGCACGCCCATAAAGAAGGTGATGAACTTGCCGGACGGGCAATTGCGCGCAACGGCGGCGTTCAACTTGGTGACCTTGGCGGCGAGGTCGTCGCCGTTCTCGAACAGCACGTGAACCCGCGCCTGCAGGCTGGTCATCATGAGAGCGGCGGGGAGTCCCTTGCCGGAAACGTCAGCCACGATGAGGCCGATTTTGCCGTCGGGGAACGGCAGGAAGTCGTAGTAATCGCCGCCGACGGTGCGGCAGGGCGCGTTGTATCCGGCAAGCGCGTAGCCGTTGACGCGCGGAGCAGCGGCGGGCAGGAGCCCCTGCTGGATCTGCGCGGCCTGGTTGAGTTCCTTGGCGTAAAACTTCTCGTTCTGCTCGACTTCGGCAAGGCGGGCATGCTCGATGCGGATGGCCGCGACGTTCGCCATAACCGTGAGGAGGTTGAGGTCCTCTTTGGTGAACTGGCGGATCATGTTCGGCGAGTCGAGGTAGATGAGGCCGATGACCCGGTCGTTGGTTTGCAGCGGGACCGCGAGCATCGAGCGAATCTGCTGGGCGACGATGCTCTTGCGTTCGCGGAAAGCTTCCTCGAGCGACGTATCGCGGACCAGGATCGACGAACGATCGCGAAGGACGCGGTCGCGGACGGCGGAACTGATCTGGAAGCCCTGGCCACGCATGGCGCGGACCTCGAGTTGATCGCCTTCGGTCGTCATGAGGACTCCTCGGCCGGCGGCCACGGCCTCCATCGAGAGATCCATGATGACTTCGAAGACTTCGGCGAGCGGACGGTGGCTGGTCAATTCGCGGGCTGCGCGGACGAGCGCGCGCAACTGCGGATTGCCCTGCATGACATAGGTCTTGGAGGGGTCCAGCTTTTCCTGCCCCATCAGGCCTTCGAGGCTGGCCTGGACGGTCGTGGCGGCCGTGATCGGCTCGCTGGAGCCTTCGACGAAGACGACGGTCTTGACCGCCGGAGCGCTGGACTGGAACTCGAGAATCAGATGCCCGGCCGACACGCGGTCGCCCGTGCGCAACGGTATCGGGTCCGCACTGAGACGGTTGCCATTGAGGACCGTTCCGTTCTTGCTGCCGAGGTCGCGGATCATCCAGCCGGCTTCGAGTTTTTCGAAGGCGAGGTGGTGGCGCGACAGGCCGGAATCCTCGGCGTAACAAAGATCAGTAGCACTGGAACGCCCGAG
Organism: uncultured Solibacteraceae bacterium; assembly: GCA_964627455.1. GTDB lineage: Bacteria > Acidobacteriota > Terriglobia > Bryobacterales > Bryobacteraceae > F-183. The sequence continues at coordinate 7,169 of CAZVKC010000040.1, forward strand.
CGTGTAGTTTTCTTTTTCGAGCGCAACCATCCGGCTCTTGCCGTCGGGGGTCCTGATGATGATCGACGCCGTGGGTGCCTGCTGCGACATCTGGATAGGTTTGAATTATCTCATAGCATACGAATCCCCGGAACAGTTACGATACCGGTTTGAAGATATTTCTGTACTACCACGGCAAGCCAAGGGACGACCATTCGAATGCGATCGCGGCGGAGTTTCTGAAGCGGGCAAGCCGGTACATTGCCTGCGAGTCGCGCGAGATCCACCCGGACCGGTTCGACCTGTTCGCTGCGCATCCGACGGGGTATAAGGTCCTGCTGGATCCGGCGGGCAAGCTGTTTGATTCGGAAAAGTTCGCGCGGCAGGTGGTGGACCGGCAACGGGAAGCGGCTCGGGACCTCATCTTTTTCGTAGGAGGCGCCGATGGATTACCAGCGGCTTGGAGGTCCAGGGCGGATCTATTGCTGTCCCTGTCTCCGATGACGTATCCCCACGAGTTGGCACGAGCGGTTTTGGCGGAGCAGATCTACCGGGCGATGGCGATCCTCAAGGGCCATCCCTATGCAAGCCATTAAGCCAATCAAAATAATTTATATAAGAAACTTTCAGAACAGTGCATCGTATTGTACATTGACTTCATCAACTTAACAGTGATAAGTTAGGTTCATGTAGCTGAAACGGGAAGTGTCCCCGGCGGCTGCTCAAGGAGGAACATACAACTATGAAAAAGCTCACGATCATTTTGGCAACCCTGGGTTTGGCCGTCGCGGCGAGCGCTGCAGACTCTTACAAGGTGACCCTCTATCAAGCTACGCAGATCAACGGTAAGTTGTTCAAAGCAGGCGACATCAAAGTCGACGTGGACAACGGAAACGTGGTGGTGAAGCAGGGTAAGACCTCCACCGAATTGAAGGCGAAGGTCGAGCAGGGCTCTGAGAAGTTCCTGCGGACCTCGGTTGGCGTCGATGGCGACACCAAGTCGGTCAAGGAGATCCGCCTGGGCGGAACCAACACCATCCTGTCGTTCGAGCAGGCCGGCACGGCGTCGGGCAACGAGTAAACGCAAACACTACTTTTGCAATCGGAAAGGCGGGGTCCCACTTGGGGCTCCGCCGTTTTCGTTTTTTAGGCTGCGGATTTGAGACCGGCGCCGCTGAGAAGGTCGCGAAGGGCCATGATCCCGCCGGCGCCGTCCTGGTTGCCGGCAACTTTGCCCTGGCGGTTGATCACCACGTACTTCGGGAATCCTTCGGCGCGAAAGATGCGGGCGAGGTTGGTTTCGCCGGACAGGACGACGTGGCAGGCGCGCGGCTTCTCGCGCAGATACTCGACCACCTTGTCACGGGGTTCCCCGACGTTGACGGCGAGGACCACGAGTCCCTGGTTTTCGAATTCCTTCGTCACTTTATCGACGGCAGGTTGTTCGCGGCGGCAGTATCCGCACCAGGTCGCCCAAAACTGCAGCAGGACCACCTTGCCGTTGACATTCGCATTGTCGAACGTCTCGCCCTTGAGGGTCCTGGCGTGGAACTTCGGCAGCGCTTGGCCTTCCTCGACTTCAGCCTGTGACGAAACGCAGCCTTGGGTGGCGAGCGCTCCGGCGCCGGCGGCCAGCATCCAGTCGCGACGGGAAATCCTCATACCCTGATGATCGCTGAGCCGATCCGGGGGCGCAAGCCGCATTCCTTTTAAGGAGTCCTCATGCGATCATTGCTTGCCCTGGCCATCCTCGCTTCCGCCGCCGCGCAGGCTTTGGATCTCGAAAAATACATCGCCGCCACCAGTTACGTTTTCGACCTGAATCGGAATGCCGCCGTGGAACGGGCGCTGCGGGAAAGCCTCGCGAAACCCAGCGACGAACTGCGGCGTTATGTCGAATCGATGATGCAACTGCACGACGATCTGGCGAGGATGCCCTTGAAACAGCGACAGACCGTTCGGGAGCTCCTGCGATACAAGGCGCTCGGCGAACAGCGGAAGAAAGCGGCACAGGGCGACGCGGATGCGGCGTGGCTGGTAGGCGAGTTCGACCGGCAACATCCGGCCATCGCGCCGGCGGATCCACCGTTGACGCGCGAAACCGCCGCCGCGTATTTCGAGATGTTGCAGTATGTGGCGAGTCCGCTGGCCGATGGCGGACGCGATTCGGTGATCGCGCAGATTGCGGCCGAGTATCCGGCGATGACAGCGGCCGTCAGGGACCAGATCCAAATGGTCCCGGCGATCATGGCCGTGATTCGCAATTACGCGCCGTCGATGCACGCGGACGAACTCGAGAGTTTGCGCCAGCGGATTCGCATGCGCTACTGCCCGGCGCCGGGCAACCCGGCGGTGAACGTGGCACAACACCGGACACTCGAACAAGGCTGGAGCGCCCTGATGGAGAGCATCGCGAACGGCGGCAGGTTCTTACTTGATGAACTGAAGGGCCAGCAGACCGACAGCCAGCAGTACGATCAACACCGCAACACCGGCAAGCGCCATGAGCGCACCCTGGCTTTGCAGGGCCGGGGGCAATGAGCGGACCCAGGCGGGCATCTCGCTATCGCCGCCTTGCGGGACGGCCTTGATCTGGGACTTGGTGGCCCCTGAGGATCCCTGCAGGATACGTTCGATTTCGGCGCACACAATGGCGAAGCTCGCGGGACGATCGGCCGCATTCTTGGCCGTGCAAGCGGCGACGAGATTGAAGACTGCGTCGGGCACGTTGGCGGCTTTGAGCGGCGTGAGATTCAGCGGCTCATAGAGGATCGCGCTGAAAATCTTCTCGACGGTTTCGCCACTGATCGGCTTGGCGCCGGCGAGCATTTCATACAACATCACACCGAACGCGTAGATATCGACCGAGTGTGTGACCTGCTGTCCGAGCACCTGTTCGGGCGCCATGTAATAGGGCGTGCCGAGCGTGAATCCGGCGCGAGTCAGCGAGAGTCCTTCGCTCTTTGCAATGCCGAAGTCCATCAACTTCACCTTGCCGGCTCCGTCGATGTGGATGTTTTCCGGCTTGATGTCGCGGTGGATGATCTTCTTCTGATGGATGTGTTCGAGCGAGCGTCCGATTTGCAGCGCGTAGCCGAGTTTGCGTTGCAGGTCGCCGATGTGATGGTTCTTGATCGCATCGCGGAGGCTTTCGCCCACCAGGAATTCCATCACCATGAACGGCTTGCCGGCCTCTTCACCGAAGTCGAACACACTGATGATGTTTTGGTGCGAGATGTTGCTGGCAACGCGGGCTTCCTGGAGAAAGCGGGCTTTCGCTTCGGGATCCGCAACGCCCTGCGCGGTGAGGATCTTCACTGCGACCTGGCGGCCGAGAACGGTGTCCTGGGCGCGGTAGACGTGAGACATACCGCCACCGAGAAACTCTTGGAGTTCGTACTTACCGATCCTGGCCGGAAGCTGCAACACGTTGGTTATTTCCTCTAGAATGATCGACGACGGGTAACTATTTTAGTCTACAACGTTCCACTGGAACCGAATGTCGAAGAAAAAGCGGCTTCGAGTTCCCTGCCCCGCTTGGCGACGGCTTCTTCGACAAGGCCGCGAATTCGCGAGTCCCGGCGATGCATGGCGAGCGCGCGCAGGGCCTGGACAGCGGTCTTGAAAGGCTCTTCGGCGACCAGTCGAGTGAGGAACGCGATGGCGGGATCGGTGCGGCTGGCAGCCATCGCATGCAGGATCCGCTCGCGGATCGTCCCGAAGGCGGTGGCGTCCCACTTCTGGCGTAGCGCATCGAACGCTTCTTCACTGCGCAGCGTGCCGAGGGCGATGGCAGCGGCTTCGGCGCGATCGCTGTCGGAAGAATCGAGTTGCCCGACGATGAAGGGCAGCGTGCGGCGCGGCGCGAGCGCGAGCATCGAGACCATGCATTCGGCAATGACTTCGAGTTCCGCGTCGCCGGTGTGGACCTTGAACAGCAATAGTGGGATCACGGCGTCCGCGAGTCCCGTGCAGCCGAGCGCACGCGCCGCGCTTTGGCGAACGATGGCGTATTCGTCTGTCAGCAGCAGGACGAGTTCTTCGAGAGTCCGATCACAGGATGTTTGGACCAGCGCGAGTCCGCAGACGCTGCGGAGTCCCGTGGCAACGTCGGTTTGCGTACCATAGCCTTCGGGTTGGTGGTGACGAATGCCCTTGAGGTATGGATCGGGGACTTGATAATCGAGAGCGTACAAAGCCTTGGCGATCGCGGTGAGGGCTTCGCATCCGCGATCGTTCTGGGCTGCGAAGAAGCGGTCGAACGCCTCGAGCAACGCGGGGACGGTTTCGGCAACGAGACCCTGTTCGATGATCTCGGCGGCCTTGGCGACGACGTAGTTCGATGGATCTTTGAGCGCATCGCGAAGGATTCGGATCGACTCTTCGGATCCCGGTGTTGACCTCGCTGCACGCAACTGATCGAGACGCTGCTGCGTGCGATCCCTCTTCACCGCCATGCTTCCACGGTATCGCGACATAATGGTGGCATTCCTGCAATGACACTCCTGAGCTTGCTTGCCGCATCCGCACTGCTGGCGCAGAACGACTGGCCGAACTTCGGCAATGATCCGGGCGCGATGCGCTTTTCGACGTTGCGGCAGATTCATTCCGGCAACGTCGCGCAACTGAAACCCGCGTGGACGTTTCGAACGGACAAGGCGGCGTCGGAAGCCGTGCCGGTGGTGGTCGACGGCGTGATGTACGTGAATGCGCCCGACGGCGTGTATGCGCTGGTTCCGGAGACCGGCGAGTTGCTGTGGAAGCACGAAGCGCCGCAGGTCGCGCTGCGAGGGCTCGCGTATTGGCCGGGCGCGAAGGGCATGCATCCACGCGTGTTCACCGGGAGCGGGTTTCACTTGCTGGGGATCGATGTGACGACGGGCAAGCTTGCGCCGGGATTCGGGGTCGAGGGCCGCGTGGATTTGAAGAAGGGCGTACTCGGGGATCTGAAAGACGGGCGTTTTGCGCTGGCGTCGCCGCCATCGATCTTCGGCGACATCGTGATCACAGGCAGCAGCAACGGCGAGGGTTCGCCGAGCCAGGGAACTTACGGCGACATCCGCGGGTGGAGCGCGAAGACCGGCGAGTTGCTGTGGACGTTTCATACGGTGCCGCGGCCGGGCGAACCGGGATCCGAGACTTGGCCCGAAGGCGCGTGGAAGAACCGCTCTGGGACGAATACGTGGGGGTTCTTCACCGTCGATACGAAGCGCGGCATCGTGTACGCGCCGCTGGGTTCGCCGACGGATGACTTCTGGGGCGCGGATCGCACGGGCGACAACCTGTACGGCAATTCGCTGGTCGCGCTCGATGCACGTACCGGCAAGAAGCTGTGGCACCGGCAACTGGTGCATCACGATTTGTGGGATTACGATCCGGCCGCGCCGCCTGCGTTGTTCGACGTGCGGCTGAAGAAGGACGGGCGCGTGATTCCAGCGGTCGCGCAGATCACCAAGATGGGATTTTTGTTCGTGTTCGATCGCGTGACGGGTGAGCCTGTGTATGGCGTCGAAGAACGGCCCGTGCCTCCGGCGCATGTACCGGGCGAGGTCGCATCGAAGACGCAGCCGTTTCCAGTGAAGCCGCCGCCGCTATCGAAGATCGACTTCCGGATGGAGGAGATGTACAACCGCACTCCGGAACATGCACGATTCTGCAAGGATCTGTTTGAAACAAATCAGATGAAGATTGGGAACGGTGGTCCGTTCACGCCGCTGCCTTTGGAAGGCAACGCGTTGTTCTTCCCGAGTACGCTGGGCGGCGGCAATTGGGGCGGCGTATCGGTGGATCCGGGGCTGGGATATTTGTTCGTGAACATCATGCATGTCGCGCAGTGGGGACATATGGAGAAGCGCGGCGAGCGCTGGGCGAGGACTTCGGCGTATGGCCCTTATGCGAGATTCTGGAATCGCGATACTCGGATCCCGTGCCACAATCCTCCGTTCGGCGAGATGATCGCGGTGGATCTGTCGACCGGCGATATCGCGTGGAAGTCCCCGCTGGGACACATCGACGCTTTGGAAGCTCTGGGTGTGAAGGATACCGGCACGCTCAACATCGGAGGCAGCATCGCGACGGCGGGCGGGGTGTTGTTCATCGGCGCGGCGAACGATTCGCGGTTCCGCGCGTATGAATCGAAGTCCGGCAAACTGCTGTGGGAAGTGAAGGTGGAGGCGAGCGGACATACGAGTCCGATCACGTACATGGGTCGCGACAAGCGGCAGTATGTGGCGATCATGGCGGCGGGCGGCGGCGGGTTCCTCGGCGGACCTTCGAGTAACACGCTGGTCGCGTTCGCGTTGCCGGATGTGGCGCGTACGCCTTTGCCGGCGCAGGTTTCAAAGGCTGTGGCTGCGGCCGCGGCGGCTCGCAAGGGAGCTCCGAAAGTGGGCGCGCATGCACCGGCGGCGCTGCCTCCTGGAGGTCCCGCGGCGATGGTGCAGAAGGCTTGCGGCACGGGATGCCACTCGGTGGAGGTCGTGACCAGCCAGCGGATGACGGCATCCGAATGGTCCTCGATCGTGCAGAATATGGTGAGCCGCGGGGCGCCGGCGAATGATGCGGAAGCGAAGGTGATCGTCGAGTATCTGGCGAAGACGCTGGGGAGGTAGTGTGAGGGCGGAGCTGAAGCTCCGCGCGGGCTGAAGCCGGCTGAAGCCCGCACCACCAAGGCCCACACCATCTGCCTATGGGGGCGTTTGGACGTCGCCGCAGACGGGGAGTTTTTGCTTCACGTCGAGGTAGTAGTTAAGGCCATAGTAGAGGTCCCGCTGCGAGTGGTCGACACACGGAGGGACGCCTTTCTTTGCGGCCTGGCGGGCGGAGACTGTGCGGTCGAGGATCGGGAACGCGACCGACTTCATATAGGTCACGGGGATCAGGAACAACAGCGCCAGTGATGACACAGCGACGGTCCGGTTGCCAAGCGTGCAGAGCGCGGCAATGCCGGCGAGCGCGAGTCCCCAGGCAGGCGGGCCCGGGATCGGAACTTTGGTGAGCCCTCGGTCGAGTGCGGGTCCGAGGATGTGGGCGAGTGCAGGGATCACCGACAGCATCCACGCGCTCAACGCAAGCACCCAGCGCGGCGAGAGTTCGGCGGCGCGTCCCAGCAGGATCGCGATGCCGGGCACGATGGGCAGAATGTAGCCGGGCAGCTTGTTTTTCGATGCCGAGAAGAAGATGAGTCCCCAGAGGATCCAGAGGCCGAGGATCCGCATGCGCTGGTCTTCCCAGATTGGTTTCTTGAAGAGGACGCCATACAGCGGGGTCCACGGGAAGACGGCGCCGAGCAGCACCGGCAGATAGAAATACCAGGGCTGGACGTGGCGCAACGCGTCCGTCGAAAAGCGCTGGAAGTGATGCTTGATGAAGAACTCGGCGATGAAGGGCCAGCCGTTCTTCATGTAGCAGAGCAGGTACCACGGCGCTGCCGTGATGATGCTGAGTCCGAGGATCAGCGCCGCGCGCTTCCACTGTTTCGCCCACACGAGCCACGCGAGGATGGGTACATAGAGGACCCAAGGGACGAGTCCTTTGGCGAGAACGGCGAGTCCGAGGAATACACCGGCGACCCACGCGGGACCTTCGAAGATCGCAACGAGCACGGCAACGCCGAGGCACGCGGATAACGGCACATCCGTCACGGACACGAAGCCAAACGCAACCCATGCCGCGGAGGTCGCGAGGATGATCGCGGCGTACAAGCCGGTCTTCGATGAGGCGAACGCGCGTGAAATGGTCCGGTAGAGAAAGAGGATGAACGCGACGGCCGTCAACGCGACCGGAAAGCGCGGTGCGAGTTCAGGTCCGAGGCCGAGGGTGTTGCCGATCCCGCCGAGCCAGTACAACAGCGCGGGTTTTTCGTACCAGGGCTTGCCCCAGAGGATCGGCGTGACCCAATCGCCGGAGCGCGCCATCTGCCGGCCGATGGCGGCATAGCGCGGCTCGTCCGGACCGAGCAGGCCGACGTCGGCGAGTCCCCAGAAGTACAGGAAGCTGAGCGCTGCGAGCAGGAGCAGCGGGAAAGGGCGGAGAAGCAACCTTCAGTATAACGGCCTGACGATATACTGGATTCAACAATGCGTTCCCGCGTTTTGGGCCCGGCAGTTTTCGGCGCCCTGCTCTTTCTGTTACCCACAGCATCCGCACAGATGGTCGACTGCGCGTGTGATCCGGCAAACCCGGAATCAATGAAAGCGCGGCAGTGCAGCCTGTGCGCCGAAGCCGAGAAACATCCCCCGGGGACCAGCGTCTTCTTTCTGAAAGACGTGAATCCGCGCAAGCCCAACCGGTATCTTGCGCTGCCCCGGGCGCATACGCCGAAGGGCCACCGCCTCGCGGACCTGACCGCGGAACAACGCACCGCACTGTGGACCGGCGCCATTGCCAAAGCCCGCGAACTCTGGGGTGAAACGGGCTGGGGCATCGCCATCAACGGCGATAAGGTCCGCACGCAGTGCCACACGCATATTCACATCAGCCGCCTGCTGCCGGGCGTCGACTGGGGAACCGATTTCATCGAGGTTTCCTCGCCGGCCGAGATCCCCGTGCCTGGCGACGACGGCCTTTGGATTCATCCCACCGCGAACGGAAAATTGAAGGTCCACCGCGGCGAACAAATCACCGAAACTGTCCTTCTGCGTTAGCGCGCAGGACCACGAAGAGTACCCACGATCACCATGAGTCTGCTCGATATCACCAAGCTTCCAACGGCCGAGAACTCGGTCATCCATCTCCATCCGACGGACAACGTCGGCATCGCGCGCGTTCCGCTCAGCGAAGGGCAGACGCTCAAGATTGGTCCTTACACGGTCACTGCGGTCAACAATGTTCCGGCCGGCCACAAGATCGCACTGCGCGAGATCGCAGCGGGCGAGAAGTTGATCCGGTACGGGCAGATCATCGGCAAGTCGCGCGTGGCGATCCACCCCGGCGAGCATGTGCATACGCAGAACGTCGCGTTCGAAGAGATCCACTTCGACTACGAGTATCCGACCGACGAGCGCGCGTTTCCGCCGGCGCCGGCGAAGATGCCGACCTTCATGGGATACCAGCGTGAGGACGGGCGTGTCGGCACCCGCAACTACATCGCCGTGGTCGCGGCATCGAACTGCGCGGCGCACACCGCGGAACTGATTGCGGCGAGCTACTCGAAGCAGGTGCTGCCCCCCAACGTGGACGGCGTGGTCGCGTTTCCGCACGGCGAAGGCTGCGGCCACTCGATCGGACCCGACACCGCGCAATTGCAGCGGACGCTTTCCGGCGTGCTCGATCATCCGAACGTGTCGGCGGCGGTGATCCTCGGCCTCGGTTGCGAAGTGAATCAGATCGACCACTACCTCGGCAAAGGCACGCCGCGTTCGAACCGGCTGGTCGGAATGACGCTGCAGCAGTCCGGCGGAACGATTGCGACGATCGAAGCCGCGCGCAAGGCAATTGACGTGTTCATCGAACAGGCCGCGGCTGAAAATCGCGTGGAGGTTCCCGCTTCGAAAATCGTGCTGGGCCTGAACTGCGGCGGTTCGGATTCGTTCAGCGGCATCACGGCGAATCCCGCGCTGGGTTACTGTTCGGACCTGCTGGCGGAGATCGGCGCATCGGCCGTGCTGGCGGAAACCACGGAAATCTTCGGCGCCGAGCATCTGCTGGTGAAGCGCGCGCGCAATCGCGCGGTCGCCGAGAAGTTGCTCGCGACGGTGCAGGGTTACAAGGATTATCTCAATCGCTTCGGCGGCAGCTTCAACGACAACCCGTCCCCGGGCAACAAAGAAGGCGGCTTGACGAACATCCTCGAAAAGTCGCTGGGCGCGGCGGCGAAGGCCGGCACGTCGATGCTGACGGATGTCGTCGATTACGCCGAACGCGTGAAGACGCCGGGCTTCGTGTTCATGAACACGCCGGGTTATGATCCGGTGTCGCTGACAGGTCTTGCGGCGGGCGGCTGCAACCTGATCGTGTTCACCACCGGACGCGGCAGCGCGATCGGCTTCCCGACCATCCCTGTCATTAAGGTCGCGACCAATCAGCCGATGTACAAGCGCATGCGCGACAATATGGATATCAACGCCGGGCGCATCGCCGAAGGGGAAGCGACCATCCAACAGGTCGGCCAGGAAATCTTCGATATGTGCCTGCGCGTCGCCTCCGGTGAACACACTTGTGCCGAACGTCTCGGGCACAAAGAGTTCGTGCCGTGGCGTATCGGACCGGTGATGTAAACGTCTAACCGTGTACAAGCGTCCACTGAACGGAAAGAGTATTTGTCCAACATCATGAAGTTCTTACTGTGTCTCGCGGCACTTGCCGCCTCCTCTCTTGTATTCGGGCAGCAGGCGAAACCTGCCGCGGCCAAGGCGACGTTCGACAAGGCGAAGATCGAAGCCTACGTCAAATCGATGGAAGGCTGGCAGGACAACCCGCAGCTGAAGATCAACGTGTCGGATCCGAAGCCGTCGAAGTATCTCGAAGGTTTCGACGAATTCAACGTCGTGCTGGTGTATCAGGGCGAGGAAGTGATCCAGCGGAACTACCTCTGGCGCAACGGCAAGATCCTGCAGGGCATGGTGAGCGACATCAACCAGCATCCGTTCCAGACCAATATCGACAAGCTGAAGAGTGAGATGTCGCCGAGCTTCGGCACGCCCGGGGCAAAGGCGATTCTCACGGTCTTCAGCGATTTCCAGTGCCCGTACTGCAAGGAAGAGGCGAAGATCCTGCGCACGAACCTGATGCAGGATTACGGCAAGGATGTCCGCGTGTACTTCAAGGATTATCCGATCACGCAGATCCACCCGTGGTCGATGCCCGCAGCCATTGCCGGGCGCTGCGTCTTCCGCGCCGAACCCGCCAAGTTCTGGGACTATCACGACTGGGTCTTCGAGAACCAGCAGAACATGTCGGTCGACAATCTGAAGAGCCAGGTGATCGACTGGGCGGGCAAGAACGGCCTCGACACGCTGCAGTTGACGCGCTGCATCGACACGAAGGCGACGGAAGCCGAGGTCCGCAAGACGATGGCGGAAGGACGCGCGCTGGGCATCGACAAGACGCCGACGCTGTTCATCAACGGCCGCAAGCTGGATCCCCAACCCTGGCAGGGGCTCGAAGCCGCGCTGCGGTTCGAACTCGATTATCAGAAGACGGCCAACAACGCCGGCGAGAAGTGCTGTGAAGTCACGATTCCGGGAGTTTTGAAGAAGTAATCGCAATGCGCTCCATTCTTGCAGTTTTATCGATCGCATCTCTCTGGGCGGACACTCGAGTCCGCCCAGAAGTTTATTTGGACAACGTGAAGTTCCTCGCTTCGGAGAAGCTGAAGGGCCGGGGAACCGGCACTCGTGAACTCGAAGAGGCGGCGCACTACATCGAGAAGAAGTTCAAGTCGTTCGGGTTGAAGCCGGTTCCCGGAGCGAAGAGTTTCGAACAGGCGTTCACGGTGACGACTCGCGCGCGGCTGGGCTACGGCAACCGGCTGCAGTACACGATCGGCAATGAGACCGTGCCGCTCAAGTCGAGCAAGGATTTCATCCCGTTCAACTTCTCCGAAAACGGAAAGGCGTCGGGCAAGGTGGTGTTCGTCGGCTACGGCATCACGGCGCCTGAGTACGATTACGACGACTACGCCGGCATCGACGTGAAGGGCAAGATCGTGCTGGTGCTGCGCCACGAACCGCAGGAATTCGACGAGAAGAGCAAGTTCGAAGGCAAGGCGTACACGGCGCATTCGCAGTTTGCCAACAAGGCGGTGAATGCGAAGATGCACGGCGCGACGGCGGTGATCTTCATGAACACGTTGTTCAACCGGACGCCTGCCGACGACAAGCTGGAAATCTTCGGACGCGCTGCAGGACCCGGCAATTCGGGGATCCCGTTTGTGCAGGTCCGCGCGGACGAGACCGCCAAATGGTTCGGCGCCGCTGGCAAGGATCTGAAGGCCATTTGCGAACAGATCGACAAGGATCTGAAACCGCAGTCGTTCGCGTTCCCCGATTCGGTGAAGGTGGATGTCGCGGTGGACATCGAGCGGCAGGCCCGCACGGTCCACAATGTCGCGGCGTATCTGCCGGGGCAGACCGACGAATACCTGGTGATCGGCGCCCATTACGACCACCTCGGCTTGGGCGAGCAGTTTTCGTTGGGAACTCCCGGCGTGCCGCATCCCGGCGCGGACGACAACGCTTCGGGCACTTCGGGCGTGATCGAACTGGCGCGCTACTTCTCCAAGCAGCCGAAACAAAAGCGCGGCATTCTGTTTTTGACCTTTGCCGGTGAGGAACTGGGACTTCTCGGATCCGCGTACTACGTCGCGAACCCGTCGCTGCCGCTGAACAAGGCTGTGGCGATGATCAACATGGACATGATCGGGCGCATTCGCGACGGCAAGGTGTTTCTGGCGGGATCCGGCACTGGCTCGAGTTTCAAGAGCCTGATCGCGGAATTGTCGCCGAAGTATCCGGACTTCAAGGTCGACCTGTCGGAGACGGCAGGTTACGGATCGAGCGACCACACTTCGTTCACCACCAAGCAGGTGCCGGTGCTGTTCTTCTTCTCCGGCCTGCACGGCGACTATCACAAGCAGACCGACACGTGGGACAAGATCGACGCGAAGAGCGCAGCGAAGCTGTTGGACCTGGTGGCGGACATCACCGAGAAGCTGTCGAACGGCATGGACCGTCCGCAGTATGTGCGGGTCGAACCGCCGAGCCCCGCGCGGGGTGGTTCTTCAGGTGGCGGATCCGGCTATGGTCCGTATTTCGGCTCGATCCCGGACTTTTCGGAACCCCCGACCGGTGTGCGTTTCGCGGATGTCCGCAATGGATCGCCTGCTGAAAAGGCAGGGCTGAAGGGCGGCGACATCATGATCGAGTTCGACGGCAAGAAGGTCGGCAACCTGCAGGATTACACGTACCTGCTGCGCCAGAAGAAGCCCGGCGATGAAGTCGTGGTGAAGTACCTCCGCAACGGTCAAACGCTCGAAACAAAGGTGACTTTGTCGAAGAGGAATTAGCCGCTTGGTACCGGGGCAAGTACCGATGGCCCAGGCCGCCGACGGTACCCGCAATTAGGCAGACAGTACCTCGCAACCGGATGCAAGCGGCGCCATACTGGGTTTGTCATGATGAGCGTGTTGATGTCCGATAAGAAAGTCCAGATGCTGCCGCCGCTGATTCTGCATCCGTTCTCGGATCCGGAAGGTCCCTCGAAGCTTGTCGAAAGTTCGCGGGCCAGCATGATGCTGCAAGGCTTGCTGCCGGCCGGCCGGATGTCGCAGGAAGAACTGGACCAGACGCTCATCAATGGCCGCTTCTGCGAAATCCGCATGCTGTACTACGTCGGCAAGGATCTCGTGCGTTGGATCGAGCAGTGCTTGGAACAGGTCGAGCGCACGCCGGAAGCGCGGACGGGGAACTACAGGTTCCAGTCGTTCGCGGCTTATCTGGTTGAAGACTCGCCGATCGCGGTGCGCGCGAAGCTCAAGAAGTGGGGCGTCGCCGATTACAAGTCGATCTTTGCCCGCGCGCTGGGATTGAATGCCGTGTTTGCCGAAGCGCCCACGCGCGATTCCCTGACGCCGGACTTCATCCGCAACTACTACCGGTATGCGGACCAGATGTACGCGGTGCTGCAGCACCAGACCTCATTCACTAAGATCAACCCTGCTGAATTCGAATTCGAACTCTACGCCTCGGGCGAGTACTCGCGGATGCTGGCGCAGGAGTGGGAACGCGAAGAGTAAGCGCTTAGAGTTTCCAGAGAAAGAAGCCGAACGACAGCACGCCGCTGATCAGGGCGACCCAGCCCCAGAGGTGCGTCTGCGGCAGTTTCCACCACATGATCAGTCCGGTGGTGACCCAGAGCAGGAATCCGAGGCAAACGAAGTCGACGACAATCGCCCAGACGTCGTGCAGCCCGCCGTTCTCAAAGCCGCCTTTGGCGTGCATCCCTGTGAGGAAATGGTCCCAGCGGAAGCGGTGGTCCTCGACCAACAGCCGCTTTTCCTCGATGAAGTACTTCACCTGCGTCGATTTCCAGAAGGTGTATACGTAGACATTGATCTGTTCGGGGCTTTGCCGGTAGGCGCCGAATGCGCCGTCGAGGCCGAGGTCGCGGACGATGTGCTCACCGAACGGCCGCAGGTCGGGACCTTCGGGTAGCGGGACCTCGTAGCCGGTGCGCTCGGCGACTTTGGTCCACTGGGGGATGCCCTTGGCCTTATCGAGTTCCTCGAAGAAGGTCCCGTGGCTGAAGGCGATGGAACTGACCCCGTAGAGCAGGAACCAGGGCAGGAGGAAAAGGGCGAGGTAGAGGTGGGTCCTGCGGTTGATTTGTAAGAAACGCATGTTACAGGGTCCTCAGAAAGAAGCTGAAGAGCAGGACGCCGCCCAGCAGCGCAGCGGCGCCGAGTTTGCGGGTGACCTTCATTTCCCACCAGAGCCAGAGTCCGGAGAGCGCCCAGAAGAGCATCGCGACGATGAAGAAGTCGACCGAAAAAGCCCAGGTGTCTTCGAGCGCGTAGGGATGTTGAAAGCCCCGGCGGCGGTGCATGCGTTCAAGAAAGGCTCGAGTATTGGAGGCCTGGCGTTCGACGACCAGCCGTTTGGTTGCGGGGTCGTAGGTGAGGCGCATCGGCTGCACGGGGGTAAAGCGCTGGATCACGACTTTGCCGTCCCGGAGCGAGGCCTGATGGGCGCCGTCGAGGTCGAGGCTGGTGAGGATCTGGCGGGCCATTACATGGTGGCTGGCGCCCGGGGGAAAGACGCCGTCGTAACTCCGGTCGCTGACCAATTCCCACTTGGGAGGAGGGGATCCGCCCTCCTGGCGGGACTTGTGGTTCATCACCAGTGTTGAAATGGTGTACATCAGGACCCAGGGGGTCAGAAAGAGGGCCAGGTAGAGATGAATCCGGCGCAGGAGCTTCGAAAACACGGGTCCATTGTATCCGAAGGCCCGCAAGCTGGCATGATAGTATGACTTCTAACGAGTCTCGCGCCCGTCTCAAAGCTGCTATTGAAAACCTGTTCCGGACCGGCACTTGCCCATGTCTAACCGGACAGCAAAGGAATTCTTGTGGCTTTGAACCCCGGACGGAGATCGCACTGGTTCTATGACACAGCTCACCGACGAGGAGCTGGTTGCCAAAGCGCTATCCGTTCCGGACGGAGCCGGCAACCCTTATCTCGACGAACTCTTTCGCCGGCATTACCGGCGAGTGGCGCTGTGGTGTCTGCGCTATGCGGGGGATCGCGAGTCCGCCGCGGATCTGACGCAGGAGATCTTTCTTCGGGTTCAACGCAATCTGGGATCCTTTGCCGGCAATTCCCGGTTCTCGACGTGGCTGTACACCATCTGCCGCAATCACTGCCTGAATGCAGTGAAGGCGGGGTCCGCAAGGAAGATGGACGAGGCGATCGACGGGGATCTGGGAGGTCCACTGCCGGATTGGGAGTCGCAACTCGACCGGCAACAGCAGCAGGAGCAGGCGCGCGAATGGATCGCGAATCTGCTGGACGATACGGAGCGGAAGGTGTTTACTCTGCATTATTCGGAGGAGATGCCGCTGCCTGCCATCACCCGGCTGCTGGGACTGACCAACTCGAGCGGCGCGAAGGCTTACATTGTGAGTTCGCGCCGGAAGTTGCAGGAAGCGGTTCGTCGCTGGAGGGCAAAGAATGAACCCCAATGATCCGATTTTGAGCGAGCTTCGCGCCGGGGACTGCCCGGGAGTCGATGCCCTGGAAAACTACCGTTTGCATCCGGAACAGAATGCGGGCGTTCGAGCCCACTTGAAGGATTGCGCCGCCTGCCAGGCGGAACTCGATTTGTTGCAGTCGTTTCAAAGCGCCACTGTGGCGTCGTCGCAGGAAGAAGCGGATGTCGACTGGGTCGTGAACCTAGTGAAATCCCGGGGCTCACAACCGAAGAAATCTATGCCATCCTGGTGGGAATCTCTCTTCGCCGGTGGCATGAGAGCCTGGGCTGGCGCTGCGGTAGCAGCCGTACTGGTGATCGCGTTAGGCGTGCAGTGGAGCGCCTCGCGGCTGCCGGAACCGCCCAGGGAGATCACCGGCAATACGATACGCGCTGGCGTGACGGGGCGAATCGAGGTTCTGGAGCCGGTGTCCGGGGCGCTGGGCGCAGCGCCGGCACAGATCCGCTGGTCCGCGGTCGACGGTGCGCAAAAGTATGAGGTAGCCTTGATCGAAGTGGACGGAACCGAGGTTCTGCTCGGATCCACGACCGGTCCGGCATCACTGGCGCTCAGTGAAGAAAACAGGAAGTTGTTCCTGCCGCACAAGACGGTAGGGATTCGAATCAGAGCGAGGGCAGCCGGTGGCTCGATCCTTGCCGAATCACAGGAAGTCCGGATCCGGATTGAGCCCTAGACGGAGGCGTTTCTTTCAAATGAAGTACAGCTGGTTGGCGATCGTGCTGTTATTGCTTGCGGAACTGCCCGTTTCCGCAGCAGGTGGAAGCGGAGGTGGAGGCGGGGGCGGTGGCGGCAACGTCGCGCCGGGTGTCCTCTCGCTCAAGATTTCCGATGAGATTGCGCCGCCCGGTGGCGTGGTGCAGATGAAGTTCTCCGTTACGGAACCTCGGCCGATCATCCGCGGCACGGTCTCGATGTCCTACGACACGGCGCTCATCGACTCGTTCCTCGGTATTGCGGTTTTCTCGCCCAATGGCGACGCCAGCGGGACGGCGTCCTGGCAGAACGGCGTCCTCCATCTGGAGTTGAATTCCCCCGGGCAGGATCTGGGCTCGGTCATCGACTACCCGATCGTGACCATTGCGGTGCGGCTCAAGCCAACCGCGGTTCCGGGCACCGTGTCGTTCTTCAACATGGATCTTTCGCAGAGTACGCTACTCGGGGTGTTTGGCAGCCCGTATCCCGCAGAAATCAAGCCCGGAACGATCACGGTGGGCGGTACACTTTCGGTTTACAATGTCTCTCCGGGCGGCGGACTGATCGCCGCGGGCACGCCCGTGACAATCAGCGGTTCGGGCTTCGACAACAAGACCAGCCTGAACATCAACACGACCGCTAAGTATTCGTTTAGCGTGATCAGTCCCAATGAGATTCGCGTCATCCCGCAGTCTGCTGTGGATCTGACCAGCGCTCGCATCGTGATCAAGAACTCAAAAGAGACCACGACCTACTACTCCTATCTGCGTCCGGCTATCGCACCAGCGGTGGGAGATAGCGCGGTGACGCAGGTGAAGCCTGTGCTGCCGACGGCGACGCTGCGCGACGGGTTGGTGGGAATCAGCAGTCTCGACGCCGGAGCCGTGGGCATTGCCCTCGAGAATCCGTCGGCTGCCGCGGCCGCGGTAACAGCTGATTTATATGATCCGCTTGGCAACTTCCTGGCGACTTCGGCTCTACAGGTTCCGGCCTGGAGCAGCCTGAGCGTCGATCTCGCCACGGCATTCCCCGGCGCGCCGGTGAAGCCGTCGGTGGTGCGGTTGCGTTCCGCCGCTCCGATTCAGGCGATGGGGTTGAGCCAGCAGATTTCGACCGGCCAGGTGGTTCCGCTGCCGGTTACGATCGTCGCGAAGTAAGGGTCCGCCGCCAGACCGCGACGACCGCCAGCGTGGCGGCGGCAACCAGCAATCCCGCCAGTAACGTTCTTACGAATGCCCCGGCCACAACCGGGGCATCGCCGTCTCCGTAGAGCACGTATGCCGCCCAGTGTTCCGGCTTTGCGAGACCTCCACCCGCACGGAGAAAGCGGAGCTTGGCTGCGCGCAGAGCCCTGGCCGGGTCCTGCCCTTGCGCCAGGAAGTGATAAAAGCCCTCAATAAACTGGACCGACGCCTGATCGTTGATCGGAGTCGATGAGGCGATGACGGCACGCGCGCCGCCTCGCAGAAAAGCGTTGGACAGGCTTTCTACGCCTTCTCCGACGATCTCTTCGCCCGTCGCGGTCTGGCACGCCGAAAGCGTCGCGAGTTGGAGTCCCGACAAGTCGAGACCGTCAAGGTCCCGCAGGTAGATGGCGCCGGAATCGAGCACCAGTCGTGTGCGCGAAGAGTCGCGCGAATCGACGATGGCGTGGGCGGCAAAGTGAGCCACGGGAAAACGGGACAAGCTTTCGAGGAGCGCCGGCTTGGACGGATTGATCAGGTTTCGCGCGCGGCCGGGAAGAGCCCGGTCGACGAGTTGCGATTCGCGAACGGCCTCGGCGAGAGGCGGAAGTTCCTGGTCGATACCACCGGATCCGACAGATGGAACGGCGACAGAGAGAACCGACGACTGCCAGGGGAAGCGCACCGGCGGATTGGAGGTCCGCGCACGCAGCAGGCTGGCCGCAGGCAAGTGGGTAATGGTCGCCTGTTCGACCAGAAAGCGGTTGGAGGATGGAAGACGCAGCGCGTCCCATGGAATAGCCGCGAGTTTGCGGTCGGGGACCACGAAGAGGCGTTCGTGGCCGCCAAGGCCGGCTTCGACCGCGGAGGCAAGTTCGCGTCCCGGATCCTGGATGCGATTCGCCCGGACGCTGTCGCGTTGGACGAAAAGAAGTAGTGTCGACTCGGCGCCCGAAGACGTCACCAGTAGCGTTTCGCCGGGCTTCAGCCGCTGCTGGATCTCCGGCAAAGGGCGCAACGGGATGTCGCCCTGCAGGAGGCGGGCGCGCGAACGCTCCATCCATTCGAAGAGTTCCGCCGGCTGGGTCAACGTGGCGAGGTAAGCGTCGTAGACTTCGCGTTTGTCGGAAAGAAAATCGCGGCGCTGGGATCCGCGGCGAACATTGGCGCGAATCGACTCGATCTGTTCGAGGGCGGCTTTGAGATGACCTCTGGCAGCGGCCGGATCGGGTGTACTGCGGCCGAGGCCGAAGGCTGCCTTCCAGACTTCCTCGCCAGCCTGCATCGAGCGAGCCTCTGCCAGAACGGAGGCAAAGATCTCGCGGGCCTGCGCGAGGTTGCCTTCGCGCCGCGCGGTTTCGGCCAGGTAGAGGCGGGCTTGCAGATGTTCGCGGCCATTGACGGTTTTGAGGGCAATTTCAAAGGCGCGCCGCGCAGCCGGGTAATCGCGAAGCTCGGCGAGGTAGGCAATGCCGATATTGATCCAGGCGCCGGAGGTCCCGTCGGCGTATTGTGCTTTCTCGAAACTCGCGAGGGCGCGCTTGTAGGTGTCGAGGGCTTTGTAAGGGTCCCCGAGGCGGCGGTAGACGGCGCCAAGGTTCGCAAGCAACTGTCCGCGGCCGATGTAGTCGTTGGGCGCGGCTTTGCTTTCCAGTTCGCGATACGCCTGCATGGCGTCGCGATCTTTGCCGAGACGCTGCAGGATCGTGGCCTGGTTGACGTCGGTAGTGAACTGCTCTTCCTGCTTTGTCGGACCCTGGAAGCGCTTCAGAATCTCTTCCGCTTCCGCGTACTGTTTCCAGGCCTCGCCGTACTCGCCGAGGTAGTAGCTGGCGTTGCCTGCGTTGTTTAGGATCGTGATGCGCGCGGCGTCATCGGAGATGGGGATCGCGCGGCGGTAGATTTCGAGAGCCTTGGCGTAGTTGGCGCGGTACAGCCAGGAGGTCCCCTGGACATTGAGGGATCGCGCGCGGGTGGGGGTGCTCTGCGAGGCCTCGACTTCCCGGGCTTCGGCTTCGGCTTTTTCGTAGTCGCCTGCGATAAGGTATTGGCCGGCGAGTTCCAAATGAATGCGTTCAGAGCCGGCAGGCGTTGAGGGAGTCACGCGTCGCAGCGCGACGATGCGTTCCTGCAGTTTCGGCAGGGATAGCGCCTTGGCGATGGCTGCATCATCCGCATCCACCGACGGCCAGAGCAGGAACAGAAGGACCAGCGGCAAGCTTTGATTATATTTTGCGGG
>CAZVKC010000040.1:27072-44608 GCA_964627455.1 uncultured Solibacteraceae bacterium
ACGGCCAGAGCAGGAACAGAAGGACCAGCGGCAAGCTTTGATTATATTTTGCGGGCGGCGCATGAAGTTTGCCCGTCTCATTGACGCCGCCCTTATCGCTGTTGTTGGCGATCTGGTTCTTGCGAACCGTATTGCCTGATGAGACAGGAGGCGCGGACCGCGGGAACAGAATTTTCAGTTCTTTTTTTGGAGCGAGGCGAGTTCCTGCGGGGTGAGCCGGCGCCACCTGCCGATTTCGAGCTTGTCTCCGCTGCCGATTTCCAGCGAACCGATGGCCGTTCGCACCAGTTTGAGGACCTTGCTGCCGATAGCTTCCACCATGCGGCGGACCTGCCGGTTGCGGCCTTCCGTGATGGTCATCTCGAAATGCGTATACTTGCCGGAATCGCGCAGGTGCGTGACGATCGCCGGACGCGTGGGTCCATCGCTGAGTTCGACGCCGTTGCGCAGCTGGTCGAGTTGCTCGGGCGTGAGACGGGTGGACGCTTTGATGAGGTAGGTCTTGGGGACCTTGTAATCCGGGTTGGTGAGGCGTTCTGCGAACTGCGTGTCGTTGGTGAGCAGCAGGAGTCCGCTGGTGTCCTGGTCGAGGCGCCCGACGGGGACGACCCATTCGCCGAGATCCCCGATAAGGTCGTAGACGGTGGGCCGGCCTTCGGGATCTTTGAAGGTCGTGATGTAGCCTTTGGGCTTGTAGAGCAGGATGTAGAGGTTCGCCTTCTCGCGGAGGTTCACCGGCTTGCCGTCGAGCATCACGCGGTCGCGTTCGAGGTCGACCCAGTGGTCCGGGGTCTGGACGGTTTTGCCGTTGACCTTCACGCGGCCGGCGCCGATGTGGCTGCGGGCTTCGGTGCGGGAGCAGAGTCCGGCTTTCGAGAGCACGCGTTCGAGAGTTTTGAGGGGACGCTTGCCCTGTTTCTTTGGCGTGGAAGACGGAGGAGGAGGCAAGCTTCAGGGTATCAATGCCGTGCTGTTAAAAAGAACGCGCCGGGACGGAGATTCCGGCGCGTTCGCCTGAGGGTGAAAGCAGGCAGGAGGCATCGAACAACAAGAAGAGAGACGGTTACATTTCCGCCAGGGCCGCGATGAGAGCGCCCTTTGCGGCGGTTTCAAGCGGGTTCGCAGCGAGGCGGACTTCAGAGAGTTCCACCGGCACATCGCTCTCGCGGTAGATCTTTTCGAAGCGCTGCCGGAAGCCTTCGGGCAGCGCGGTGCCGCCGCTGAGGACCAGCGGAATCGGGCGGTTCAGCCGCGGCATGTTGCGCGCGTTGGAGAATGCTTCCCTCAATCCGGTGACCAGCGACTTGATCATGTCGTCGTAGTAAACGCTGATCACCTGCTGGACTTTGTCGGTGAAGAACCCGTTGAAGTGGAAGGATCCTTCTTTGGCGAGGCGGATGCGATTGGCGCGTTCGCCGATCATCGACGCTGCGCTGTTGTCGATGTAGTCGCCGGCTTTGGCGATGCTGAAACTGAGTACGGGAACGGAGAGATACGAGAAGCAGACGTTGCAGAGTCCGCCGCCGCAACTGATGCCGATGCCCGTATAGTTGGTGTTTTCGAGTTCGCCGTATACGACGGCGAGGCCTTCGTTGATGGAGCGGGTTTCGTAGCCCATCTGCTCGAGCAACTGCCGGACGGTGGTCTCGTGATAGGTCAGGGATTCCTCGCCGCCGAGCGGCGCTGCGGGAACGGTAAAGCAGACGCGAAGTTTCGATTCCTTCGCGCCCGGAGCCAGCGCTTCAATGATCTGCCGCAGCATGGCGACGGCGTCGGGTTCCCGGGCGTCGAGAGTGCCGTGCGTCATCGGCCTGCGGATCTCGGTATTCATGAGGTCCGCGAACCGCTCGCTTTCGTTGCCGTGGACGACGATTTCCTGCGGACGAATCGTGTGCGGGATGCCCTGGCGTTGCAGGGTCATCGCGGTGAGCTTCGAGAACGGGATGGCGACAAAGGCGTTCAACTGCGAGGCGAAGTGGTAGCTGCCCGGGTCCGGCGCGGGCGTTGCGGCGACGATGCGGCTGGTGCCGACATCCAGACCGATGGCGTTGGCGTTTGCGGGATCAGGATTCATTGTTACGTTGCTCCTCGTCGGCGGTGTAGAGCGCCAGGATGATCCGCCTGTAGCGCTGCTGAAGGGTTTGCCTGTATTGCGCCGGGGAGACGCCGGCGAGTGCGGCCTGTTCGCGGAGGTGTTGTTCCGCAAGGGTGAGCCCCGGCCACGGGCGGTTGCCGGTGACGCGGATGAAGATTGGGTCGTACTCGAAGCCGAAGGTCCACAGGGCGGGCAGGGGTTCCTGGTAGTTGTCGGGGAGTCCGAGTTGCGCGAATGGGAAGTTGCCGGCCCAATCGGTGTGATAGCCGATGCGCATGTTCTCGGAACTCACCGAGACTTGCGCGTGCGTGGCGCAGTTCGCCGCGGGGATCCGGTATTTGGCGCGGAGCATGTCCGTGAGCAGGCGCGCGGCGTGGATCTGCGGTTCGGTAGCGGTGTCCGCCGCGGTCCCGTCGCTTTGGGTGCGGCCTTCGAAGGAGATGCCGAGGAAACTCTCGTTGAGGTTGACGTATATGCCTGACGCATCCGCCCAGACGGATTTGCCGGCGTGCCAGGCGACGTCGGATTCCTGGACGATCCGCCAGACGCGGCCGAAGCGGTCGATCACGTAGTGGTAGCAGCGGCGGGTGCTGACGTCGGCGAGGACGCTGGCGCCCGCGCGGCGCAGGCGTTCGTTGGCGTCGCGTTCGAATGGCGCCATGTGGCTTTCGGTGGTGTGAAAGACGATGCCGGCGACCTGGTTGCGCCACTGGTAATGATCGCCTGTGGGCTGGTTGCGGTCGAAGACGCGATAGCGGGGGCGCGGACGGTTGGGGGTCGCGAACCGCTTCTCGATGCGGAGGCCGTTGGAGTAGCTTTCGTACTCGTCCGTCGATTCGACCTGCCAGATGCGGGAGGTGTCGTGGAGGTACGCGGCCGGTGTCGGGTGCGGAGCGGCGGAGATGGCGGTTCCCCGGTGGACAGCGGCGGTTCCGGCAACAACGAGGACGAGGCAGAGGGCGAGATGTCCGCGGAAGGATCGTTTGCGCGGGGCGGAGGCTGTGGATACGGCGCGTCGCAGGAAGCGCAGGCGAGCAATGGGGTCCCCGATCTGGCTCGCTCGCCAGTCGAGGAATGAGGCCGCGATTTTTCCGGGATAGCGCTGCGTCACCGCCGTCTGCTCCGCTAAATAAGTGGGCTGACGGCGGGATTATTCTCTAAAAAATTTCAGGTCGTTTCGGTATCCCTGGAATAGGATGACGGGATAGGGGGGATACCACCCCATAGGCGTCGGTAGGGACACTGTGGACTGTCACCAAGCTGGGCGGGTCTCCCGCTGGTCGCAGGTGAGGATGGAGCTAGCCGGCTTTTTCGAGGAGGCTGAGATTGATCTTCTGCTGGGTGACCATTTCCTTGGTCACCACGAACTCGCGGACCTTCTTGTACGACGGGACGAAGTACATCAGGTCGAGCATGAGTTCTTCGATGATCATGCGCAGGCCGCGCGCGCCGACTTTGCGCTCCAGAGCCATCGTGGCAATGGCGTCCATGGCGTCGTCGGTGAACTTCAGCCGCACGTTCTCGAACTCGAACATCTTCTGATACTGCCGGATGATTGAATTCTTGGGCTTGGTGAGGATCTGGATGAGCGCCTCTTTGGTGAGGTCCTCGAGGACGCCAACTACCGGCAGGCGGCCGATGAATTCGGGGATGAATCCGAACCGGATCAGGTCCATCGGCTGGATCTGGCTCAGCAGTTCCGAATCCCGCTTATTGACGTTGCGGCGCGCGTCAAGAGCGCCCTCTTCGCCTGCGGCGAATCCCATCGTCTTGGTGCCGGTGCGCCGGGCGATCACCTTCTCGAGACCGACGAACGCACCTCCGCAAATAAAGAGGATGTTGGTCGTGTCGACCGGGGTGAATTCCTGGTGCGGATGCTTGCGTCCGCCCTGCGGCGGGACGTTCGCGACCGTGCCTTCGAGGATCTTGAGGAGCGCCTGCTGCACGCCTTCGCCCGACACGTCACGGGTGATCGACGGATTCTCGTCCTTGCGGCCGATCTTGTCGATTTCGTCGATGTAAATGATGCCGGTCTGGCAGCGCTGCACGTCCCAATCGGCATTCTGCAGCAGCCGCAGGATGATGTTTTCCACGTCCTCACCGACGTAGCCGGCTTCAGTGAGCGTGGTGGCGTCGACGATCGCAAACGGCACGTCCAGGATCCGCGCCAGTGTCTGGGCGAGCAAGGTCTTGCCGGTGCCCGTCGGACCGATCAGCAGGATGTTCGACTTCGAGAGTTCGACGTCGGAACCCCGCTGCTTGTTCAACTGGATGCGCTTGTAGTGGTTGTAAACCGCGACCGCGAGCTTGCGCTTGGTGGCTTCCTGCCCGA
This sequence comes from uncultured Solibacteraceae bacterium, assembly GCA_964627455.1. Taxonomy (GTDB): domain Bacteria; phylum Acidobacteriota; class Terriglobia; order Bryobacterales; family Bryobacteraceae; genus F-183. The sequence goes on from CAZVKC010000040.1 coordinate 31,500, forward strand.
TCACGTACTGATCGAGGTATTCCTTTAATTCCAGCGGCTTGGGAAGCTTATGGGGACCCGCGTAATTGCTGTGCTCCTGACGGTCGTCCTCAAGAATCGAGTTACAAACCGCAATGCACTCATCGCAAATGTAGGCGCGCGGATAGTCGGAGGGCGAGGAGATCAGCTTTCCAACGGCATCCTGACTCTTGTGGCAAAACGAGCAACGCAAAGAATCGTCAGCACCGGTACGCTTCACCAGATCTCTCCTTCACCACTGTGTCCGGAGAAACAAATCCGGAGCGCAGGCAAACTCATCCCCAATTGCACTTTCAGTATAACAGAGGGATCCCGGCCCGAATAGCCGGAAATCCCCGTGAAAACGGGAGGACATCCCGCAGGTACTCCCGGGACTTCGGACCCATTGCCGGGTCCCGGGGAGGCGGTTAGGCCTCCTTGCGAGCCTTGTCGAACAGCAGATTGAGGGTTTTCTCGGTACGGATCTGCGCGGCGATACGGCCGAGCCCACCGTTCTTCTCGAGTTCCATGCGGACCTGCGCAGCGGGCTTGCGCTGCTGGCGGGCAAAGCGCTGGATTTCGCGATCCACCTCGTCCTGCAGGGCCACCACGGCTTCGCGGTCGGCAATGCGGTCGAGCAGGAGGGACGCCTTGACGTCGCGGGTCGCGCGACCCTTCTGGGCTTCGCGGAGCTTGGCCCAGTCGAGGTTCATCTTGCTGACGTCGACGCCCTGCATCGCAAGGGAGTGCAACTGCTGCTCGACGTTGTTCTGGACCTGACGGTCGACGTAGGCGTCCGGCACCGGGAAGCTGTGCGCATCGACCAGCTGGTCGAGGATCTGCGTCTGCGCCTGGCTCTTGGCTTCGCTTTCGCGCTCGCGGAGGATGGACCCGCGGATCGCGCCCTTCAACTCCTCGATGTTCTTGTAGTCGCCGAGATCCTGCGCGAACTCGTCGTCGAGGGCCGGGAGTTCCTTGCGGCGCAGCACGTTGAGCTTCATGTGGAACTTCACCGTGCGGCCAGCGAGGGATTCCTCGGCGTATTCGGCCGGGTAGGTGACCTCGAATTCCTTCTCTTCGCCCGGCGTCATACCGATGAGATGCTCGTTGAATTCCTTGACGGCGTCTTCGTCGCCGATCTTCAACTGCAGATCTTCGCGTTCGACCGGCTTGGCGGATCCTTCAATGCTCTTCAGGTTGACCGACGCGTAGTCGCCGTCAACGGCCGGGCGCGGGTCGATGTTGATGTACTCGGCGCGCTGCTCACGGATGCCTTCGAGGCGCTTGTCGACGTCTTCGTCGGAAACCTGCGGCTCATCGTACTTGATGGTTAGGCCCGTGTACTCGCCGAGTTCGAATTCCGGCGCGACTTCGAATTCAACCTTGAAGTGCAGTTCTTCGCCGTCGTGGAAGTGCAGGTCCACGATGTTGGGGCGGCTCACCACCTGCAGGTTGTCCTTCTTGAAGGCTTCTTCGAGCGTCTTCGGCAGGAGTTGATCCAACAGTTCCTGGCGGATCTCGTTGGGGAAGCGGCTCTTCACGAGAGAAAGCGGGGCTTTGCCGGGACGGAAGCCGGGCAGTTTCACCTTCTTCGCGATGTCGGCAACTACCTTCTCGGTCTCCTGCGCCACGACGTCGGCGGGGACGGTAATGTCCAAACTATGCTTGCAACCTTCAACGAGAGCCAATGGAATTCAACCTCTGATGGATTTACAACTGCTGGGTGGCAGGGTAGAGCGGCCATGGTCAAGCTACGACGGTGACCAGCCGCTCTTTCTATACTATCAACATGCCGAAAATCTGGGAACCGGGCCGGGAAGAAGAATTGCTAAAGCGGGTCGAGGGACTTCGGCCGGACACTCGGGCGCAATGGGGCGGGTTCACGCCGTCGAAGATGCTTTGGCATTGCGCGCAAGCGCTGGACGCCGCCCTCGGGCTGTATCCGCTAAAGCCCAAATCCGGCCCCCTGCGGCTGTGGCCGATCAACAAATTCATCATTCACATCGCGCCCTGGCCGAAAGGCGCGCCGACCGCGCCCGAGTTGATTCCGGATTCGGAACCGGACTTCGCCAGGGCCCAAACGGACTTCCGCGCGGCCCTGCGCCGGTTTGTCGAGGCGGGTCCCGATGGAAAGTTTGTGCCGCATACGGCATTCGGCAGCATCTCCGCCGGCGACTGGGGCGCACTCGCATACCGGCACATTGACCACCACCTGCGGCAGTTCGGACTTTGAGCCTTGCAGCGGAGATCCGCTAACATTCGATGTAGTGCTGTCTCTCCGCCGACTTCTCATTTCCCTGCTCTCACTCTCGATGCTGGCCTCCGCGGAGGCTCCGGTGTACTCGTATCGCGTGGTTCGCGCGTATCCGCACGATCCCAACGCGTTCACACAAGGACTCATTTACCTCAACGGATTCCTATATGAAGGGACGGGGCTGAACGGGCGCTCGACATTGCGCAAAGTGAAGCTCGAAACCGGACAGGTGCTCCAGGAAAAGCGCATCGAAGAGCAGTACTTCGGCGAAGGCGTCACCGACTGGGGCAATGAACTGATCCAGTTGACGTGGCAAACCGGCGTTGGCTTCGTTTGGGATCGCGGCACGTTCACGCTGAAGAAGAAGTTCTCGTATGCGGGCGAGGGCTGGGGCCTGACGCACGACGCGACTCGCCTGATTCTGAGCGACGGATCCCCGGTGCTGCGCTTTCTCGATCCCGTGACGCTCGCGGAAAAAGGCCGGCTGGTGGTGCTGGACGGCCGGCGTCCCGTGGCGAACCTCAACGAACTCGAAATGGTGAAGGGCGAGATCTGGGCGAACATCTGGCAGACCGAGCGCATCGCGCGGATCTCGCCGCAGACCGGACAGGTGCTCGGATGGATCGACATGCGCGGCCTGCTGCGTCCTGAAGAGATGCGCGACATCGACGTGATGAACGGCATCGCTTACGACGCCAAAGGCGACCGGCTGTTCGTGACCGGCAAGCTGTGGCCCAAGCTCTTCGAAGTGAAGATCACAGGACCCGGCCAGTGATTATAAAATGGTCCTTCAGTCCTCAGTCATCATCACCAATCCAGAAGCAGGAGATTCATGAAACTCGTTACCTTCCGTCATAACGGCGGAACCCATGTCGGGAGCGTCAGCGGCGACTCTGTCCACGTGCTGCCGTTTTCGGATATGTTCGCGGCGCTGGGCGCCGGCATCGACGGTTTGAAGGCCGCGGCGCCGACCGGGACGCTCGCCCTCGCCGACGTCAAGATCCTCGCGCCGATTCCGCGCCCGCAAAAGCTCATCTGCATCGGACTCAACTATCGCGACCACGCCATCGAGTCCAACATGGAGATCCCGAAGCTGCCGACCGTGTTCAACAAGTTCGCGACCTCGGTGATCGCGCCCGGCGAATCGGTGGTGCTGCCGAAGATCGCCAAGACGCCGGACTACGAAGCCGAATTTGCGTTCGTGATCGGCAAGGGCGGCCGCAACATCCCGGCCGACAAGTGGCAGGATCATGTGATCGGCTACACGATCGTCAACGACGTTTCGGCCCGCGACATCCAGCTAGCGACTTCGCAGTGGCTGATGGGCAAGACATTCGACACGTTCGCTCCGATGGGCCCGTACATCACGACGGCCGACGAGATCGCGGATCCGCACAATCTCAACATCAGCCTCGACCTCAACGGCGTCACTCTGCAGAACTCCAACACGCGCGAGTTGATCTTCAAGATCCCGGAACTCGTATCCTACCTGTCGAGCGTCTTCACGCTGGAAACGGGCGACATCGTGTCGACCGGCACGCCCGCGGGCGTCGGTTTCGCGCGCAAGCCTCCGGTCCTGCTGAAGCCGGGCGACAACATGGTCGTCAAGGTCGAGGGCCTCGGCGAACTCGAGAATCCCGTCGTCGGCGAAGCGTAAATTTCAGATCCTCAGCTCTTCGGAAAGCCGGACCCATTCAGGTCCGGCTTTTCTTTTTTTGCGGGAGGTTCAGTTCGGCGGCAAATGCCTGCCAGTCGAGAGCCTCGACGCCCGGGACGAGCGCGCGTTGAACGCCAGTGCGGCCTGAGACCGGCTTTCGATGGACGACCGCCTTGCGCACGTCTGATTCGCTGCTCAGTTGAGTGAGAGGACGCGCCATCGCGGGCTGGACGGTTTTCGTTGCTTTGCACTCGGCCATCCAGAGCCCTTGTCCCGATGGGGACCGAAACAGGAAATCGACTTCCAGTCCCTGTTGATCGCGGAAGAAGTAGAGTTCCGGACGGCGGCCGCGATTGACCTGACTTTTCACGATCTCCGCGCCAACAAACCCTTCGAAGATAGCTCCCAGGAACGGGGATCGATCCAGATCCGCCTGCGTTCGGATTCCCAGAAGATGACAGGCCATACCGGAATCGGCCACGTAGATTTTCGGCGTCTTGATGAGACGCTTTCCAAAGTTTTCAAAGTAAGGGGGAACGACCAGAATCTGCGCCGTGACCTCCAGGATGTGCAACCACTCGGTGATCGTCGGAACTGACACTCCCAACGGAGCGGCAATATCGGTCTTGTTGAGGACCTGCCCGTGGCGGCTTGCAACCAGCGCGAGGAATCGGCGGAACAGAACCAGGTCCCGGATATTGCTCACGGTCCGCACGTCTCGTTCCAGGTAGGTCTGAATATAGGAACTGAACCATAGCTCCCGCGCGGACGGATTGGCGAGCACTTCCGGATATCCCCCGGTGAGCGGACTCACCTTCGGGGACTCTCCAGCCGCAAACGGCAGCAACTGCAGAACAGCGGCGCGGCCGGCCATCGACTCACTCACATGCCGCATCAGCGGCGCCTCCTGCGAACCACTGAACATCCATTGCCCCTTCTTGCGGGGCTCCGTATCGATTCGCGTTCGAACGTAGTTGAGCAGTTCCGGAACATTCTGAATCTCGTCGAAAATGACCGGTGGGCGGACCTCGTCCAACAGCGCCCTGGGATCGGAACGGACACGCGCCTGCACATCCGGGTCCTCGAGCAACACACAGGACGCTGTCGGGAACATGCGCCGCAAGAGCGTGGTTTTTCCGGCCCGGCGAGGCCCCGTGACCACAACGGCCGGGAAAGCCCGGCTTGCCTCGATCACGACTGGCTCGATGACTCTGGGCAGGAACCGCATCTATGAGAATTCTAAACTTGTACTTTAGAATTCTCAAGTCCGAAGATGTGAAAGGCCGGACCCCGGTGACGGGAGTTCCGGCCTTCTCGCGTTTGGATGAGGCTTATTTCGCGGGGATCGAGGCGAAGCAGTAGAAGAGTCCCGCGCCGCCGCTGGCCGCCAGATTCGCCTGGCTGCAGCCGCGGGTAGCATGGACCGAGTTCCAGGAGATGCCGCCGCCGTTGCGATCGTGATGGCCGACCTGCGCGCTGCCGTCGCCGTTGCTGGTCCAGTTCTTGCATGTGTGGTCGGCGTTGTCGGCATACGCGCGGCCGTCCGCCTGCGTGCCAGTGAGGATGTCGTGCATGTTCGGCGTGCTGCCGACGCCGTTCACGAGGTCGCCCTTTTCGGTGATCGCGTTGTTCTTGGTGATGAGGTTGCCGATGCGGGCGGATTCTAGCGTGTCGCCGTGGAGGTCGCCGAGGTTCTTCGCGATCTGTGCGCCCTTGGCGTTATGCCAGGGTCCCGCGCCGATGCGGTCGCGGGCGTTCACGGCGGGCTTGCCGTCCGCGGCTTGCGTGCTGAGATACGCATGCCAGGTACGATCGCCAGCGCCGGCGGCAGCCGCGAGTTTCTGACAGTGGGCGTCCGCGCCGGCGAGTCCGCCGAGGTTGGCGCCGTCACCGACGCCGACGCTCGTCAGGAAGAATGTCATGGGAGGGCGCGGCGGTTGTTGTTGGTTTTGTGCGACGGCCGCCAGCGCCGTGGCGGCCGCGATCGGAAGTAGTAGTCTCAGGGAAACCATCCGATGAGCCTACTACGTTTTCAGGCTACTTTGCAGCGGACGGGATGGCGAGCAACTCGATCTCGAAGATCAGCGTTGCGCCGCCGGGGATGGTGGGCGGGCTCCCACGATCTCCGTATGCAATCGACGACGGGCAGATCAGACGCGCCTTGCCGCCGACCTTCATCTTCTGAACGCCTTCGGTCCACGCGCGGATCACCTGATTGAGCGGGAACTCGGCGGGTTCGTTGCGCTTGTAGGAACTGTCGAATTCCGTGCCGTCCGTAAGCGTGCCGCGGTAGTGGACACGCACGGTGTCGGTTTCCTTCGGTGAAGGTCCCGTACCGGCGGCGATTTCCTGATAAATCAGGCCGGAATCGGTGCGTACCGCGCCGGGTTCCGCGGCGGCCTTGTCGAGGTACACCTGAGCGGCGGCCTTTTCGCGTTCGGCAACGCGGGTCGCGCGGCCCATCGCGAGGGGCTGGATCTTCGGACCCCACTCGTTGATCTCGATGGCGGGTTTCTTGTCGGCAGCATCGCTCAATGCACGCTTCACGATTTCCACTTCAGCGGGCGAGAGGTCGAACTGCTTGAGCGACCGGGCGATGCTCAGCCCGAGCGCGTATATTGTTTTTTCGTCGTCAGTTTGCAAGGAAACTCCAGTCTTGGGTGCAGCAGCGGCAGCGGCCGGCTTGGCGGCTGCAACTGCGGGCTTCGGCTTCGCGGCCGCAGGCTTGGCCGGCGCGACTGCTGCAGCGGCGGCGGGCTTTGCGGGAGCAGCAGCGGGAGCACCAGCCACAGCGGGCTTCGGCTTCGCCGGGGCGGCAACTGCCGGTTTTGCAGGCGCGGGGGCCTGCGCCGGCAACAGCATCACCGCAGAGGCGGCAGTTGCCAGCAGGGAAACAAAACGCATGTTCCGAGGGTAACAGAGCCCTACTTGCGCAGATACGCGTCGTCGCCGGAAATCCAGTCCTGGCGCGGCGGAGAGAAGATGTCGATGCCCGCCGTATCCTCGAGAGCTTCGGCGCTGTGCGGCACGCCGCCGGGGATCTGCAGGACTTCGCCGGCCGCAACAATCTGCTCGACGCCATTCATCCGGAACAGCAGCTTGCCGGTCTCAATATAGGAAAGCTGTTCGTTCGGATGGCTGTGCTCCGGCACCAGACTGCCTTTGGCGAGATACACCTTCGCAACCGTCATGGTGTCGGAATGAATCACCTGGCGCGCAAACTGGGGATTCATCTGTTCCCGCGGGATCTGATTCCATTGATGCAGCTTCATTCGCTCTATCATACTGGTATCGTGCCAGTACTCGTGAACGGTGAACGGATCGAAGACCAGACGATCCGCGAAGAGGCCCGGGCGATTCGCCCCAAGTTGGAAGAAGCGATGGCGGGTGAGGATCCGCGCGCGATCGAAACGCGGGTCAAGCAGTGGGCTCGCGAGAACGTGATCGAGCGCGTGCTGCTGCAGCAGGCAGCACTCAGCGATCCGGAACCCGTCCCGGAAGAAGAGATCGAGAAGCATCTGTCGGAGATCCGTCCCGAGAACGGCGGCTGTATCGCGCCCGGCACGGAATCGCAGGTCCGGCAGGAGATCGAACTGCGCTACCGCATCGACCGCTTGTTCAACCGCGCCTGCGCAAACCTGTCGGCGGAACCCCGCAACAAGGACATCACGGATTTCTACCGCAAGAACAAGGATCAGTTCCTGTCGGAAGAGGTGATCCATGCCGCCCACATCGTGAAGAACGTCGATGAGAAGCAGGACGACGCGACCGCGCGGGCAGGGATCGAAGCGGCAGCCGCCGAACTCGCGAAGCCGGGCGCCGACTTCACGGAGGTCGCGGACCGTTTGTCGGACTGCCCCGGACGCGGCGGCGATCTCGGCTGGTTCCCGCGCGGGCAGATGGTGGAAGAGTTTGAACACATCGTCTTCGCGATGTCGCCGGGGCAAACGTCCGGCATCTTCCGGTCGCCGTTCGGTTATCACATCGCGCGCCTCATAGAACGCAAACCCGCGGGTCCAATGCCGCTCGAGGAGGTTCGCGACCAGATCGCAGCAACGCTTCAACAGGAGAAACGGCAGAAGTTGATCGAGCAGTACCTCGACAAGCTGTGGACCGCGGCGAAGATCGAGGATGTCGCGTCGTGAAGCCGGAATTCAAAGTGTTCGCGGAGGCCGGCGTCCCGCATCCCTGCTGCGTCCCAAGCAAGCAGCGCGCGATCGCGCTCGATGGTTCGCGCCGCATGAGCGAGGAGCGCCAGCGTGCGGTGAAGGGTTCGACCGAAGGGATGGTGAAGCTGGATGGCGGACCGTTCCTGATGGGCACCGACTATCCGCTGGGATTTCCGCAGGACGGCGAAGGTCCGATTCGCGAGGTCGCGGTCGATCCGTTTTACATCGACACGCATCCCGTGACCAACGAGCAATTTTCGGAGTTCGTTGCCAGGACCGGCTATGTCACCGAGGCCGAACGTTTCGGCTGGTCGTTCGTCTTTCAGGGCCACGTGAAGAACCGCCCCGAGATCGTGGATCAGCGCGCGCCGGTCGTGCGCTGGTGGTGCAAAGTCAATCACGCGGACTGGCGCCGGCCTGAGGATCCCGATGTGCGGATTCTCGACACCAAGCCCAGGCAACCGGTCGTGCAGGTGTCATGGAATGACGCCGCTGCTTATGCGGAATGGGCGGGCAAGCGACTGCCAACCGAAGCCGAGTGGGAATACGCGGCGCGTGGCGGCGCGGTGCAGACGCTGTTTCCATGGGGAGACGAGTTGACGCCCGGCGGCAGGCACATGTGCAACGTGTGGCAAGGAAACTTTCCGGAAGAGGATTCGGCGGAAGATGGCTACTCTGCGCCGTCACCAGTGGATGCATTCCCGGCCAATGGATACGGGCTGTTCGCTGTGGCGGGCAACACGTGGGAATGGTGCGCGGACTGGTTCCATCCCGCGTATCACGTCACTGCGACACGAGTGAATCCGATCGGACCTCCGGTGGGAACGTCGAAGGTCATGAAGGGCGGCTCGTACCTCTGCCACGCGTCTTATTGCAATCGCTATCGTGTCGCGGCACGCACGTCCAATACGCCGGATTCGGCGACGACGAATATCAGCTTTCGCTGTGTTCGCGACGTTGCGTAGCGGTCGCTTCAGCCTGCGCTCGCAGTTCGCTGAGATTCGCACCCGTCACCGCGAGAGCGATGAATCCGGTGATGAGAAGCGGTAACGTCACGACGCCCCACAACACCAGGGAGAACCGCTTGGCGAGCGCCTTGTCGTATCCGAACATGACCAGTGCGAGCGCGGCGATCGCCTGAAACGCCCCGAGATTGCCCGGCGCCTGCGGCACTGCGGAACTCAAGCGCAGCAGCACCATCATGACGATCGCGATCTTGAAGGACGGATCTTCGAGTTCATAGGCGCGCATCATCGCCCAGATCGGAATCGCCTGCATGAGCAGGTACGGCAGGCTCATCAGCGCCGAGTAGCCCAGGTATTTCGAGAAGCCGATGATATTGAGGTCCTCGATGAGGACGCGCAGATGCCTCTGCCAGCCTTCTTTCGAAAGATTGCGTAGCGCCCAGTTCTTCTGCAGCATCGCAATGAAGAAGACGCCGGCGCCGATCAACACCACGATCGCGAGCACGGTGCCGCCTTCAACGAACGCCTTGGGGATCTCGTGGACGAAGCGAATCACCGCGAACAATCCGACCACCAGCCAGATGCCGTCGAAGATTCGCTCAATGATCGCCGAGGCGACCACCACTGAGAACGGCAGGTGGCTCCATCGCGCTTGCAGGTAGCAGCGGATGGCTTCGCCGGCGCGAAACGGAATGATCTCGTTGGCGAAGAGTCCGACGTAGATGGCGCGGATCGACTTCAGCACCGGGATCCGCTCTACGGGATCGAGCAGCAGGCTCCAGCGCCAGCCTTGCAGGCAGTAAACGAGGATGTCGGAGATGACGGCAACGCCGACCCAGCCCCAGCGCAGGGTGCGGACTTCGTTCGGCAATTCACGAAGCTCCGATCCGGACAGCACCCAGATCAGGCAACCCAGTGAAATCGCGAACGAAAGGATCAGTAAGCCAGTTTTACGAGCGTCCAATTTTCAGTGTAGCGAGTAGGCTACTCGTCCCGATGCACAGTCTCAGGGCTGAAGGCTGGCAGGCAGATGGCAATGTATTCCGCGCCTTCCGGCGTGCTGTACCGGATCCACTCTCCCTTGCTGCACAGGATCGATTGCCCCGGTTGCACGTCGATCACGCCTTCTTTATGTTCGACGCGCATGAACCCGCCGAGCACGAGAGTGTACTCGTCGAACTCCGGTTGCTGCCCGGGTTCGGACCAACCGGCAGGGCTGCGCATGTGCGCGATGCTGATGTCGGAGTTGCCGGTGTTGACGCGGCCGACGTGTTCGTCGATCAACTTGCCGCCGGGAACAGGGATGCGTGTGGGCGTTGGAATAAGTTTGGGCATTTCGTCAGAGTGCGGGAATCAGCAGGAATTGCAGAGTCAAAGGGAATTCGGGGCCGCGCTTCAGCCCTTGGAGTGGCGGTGGATTGTCCACATCGGCGGGACGCCACTCGCGGCATGCTTCCACGCGCAATCCGGCCAGCGACAACACGTTCAGGTAATCCTGAAACTGATGCGGAAACGCCGGCATGCGGACCTCGTCTTCTCCTTCGTCGAAGTGTGCGGCGAGTCCGGTGAGTGAAAGAAACGGGTGGATCTCGATGATCGCGACTCGCCCGGTGGGACGTAGCATTCGCCGGGCTTGCAGGAGTGGTCCGGCGAGATCCTCGACATGTTCCAGAGTGAGGCTGAAGAGCACGAGGTCCATCGATCGCGGCGGGATGTTGGACACGGGCTGCTGCGACATGTCGTGCTGGAACAGGCGCAGGTTCGGACTCTTGCCGCGCGCAACCGACAGCATGCCTTCGGACAAATCGCAGCCGGTGAGGGACTGCGCGCCTGCTGCTTCGAGCATCGCGAGATTGCGGCCAGTCCCGCAGCCGAATTCGAAAACGTCTTTGCCAGCAACGTTGGGCGCCAGGCTACGCCGCACGATTTCCGACGCCATGAACACCATCGGATTGTCGTAGGCGTCGTAGAACGAAGACCAGCGATCGTAGGCGTCTGCTACCGGAAGAAAGATGGATGGCATCTCAGCTTGCCCGCGGCTGCAGGATCATTTTCATGCCATACCGCGGCCGCAACGTAATCATCGCTTTATGTTGTACAGGATGCCCGGGAACCAGTTGCGGATTCCATTTTGCCGCCAGGATCGCAAGAAGCAGGACGCCCTCCATCCAGGCGAAGCGTTCGCCGATGCAGAGCCGCGATCCACCGCCGAACGGGAAGTACGAAAACTTGGGACGCTGTGCGGCAATCTCGGGTAGCCAGCGATCGGGGTCGAAACGTTCAGGATCCGGAAAATAGCGGGGATCCCGATGCATCACGTACTGGCTCATGAGCATGATCGAACCGGGTTCCGCCGTGTATTCGCCGATCTGGTGGGGACCAATCGCTTTACGGCCTACAGCCCAGGCCGGCGGATACAGACGCATGCCTTCGGCGAATACCATCTCGACGTACTTCAGATTCGGCAGATCGTCGAAGCCGGGGACTCGGCCTCCCAACACCTCGTCGATTTCCTTTTGCATGCGAGCGGCAATCTGCGGATGCTGCGACAACAGATACCACGTCCAGGTGAGCGCATTGGCGGTGGTTTCGTGACCGGCGAGGAATAGCGTCATCGCTTCGTCGCGGACCTGCTGATCCGTCATGCCACCCGAGGCGCGATCCTCGTCGTCGAGTGCCATCAGCAGCATCGACAGCAGGTCGCCCTTGTCTTCAACCGATGCGCGGCGTTCCGCGATCATGCGGTAGATGATCTGGTCCAGCGTGTCGCGCGCCCTTTCGAAGCGCTTCACGAACGGCAGCGGCAGTTTCTCGAGGATCTCGGAAAACGGCAGCATCACCAGGTTGAAGAGGTCGAGGATTGCCTCCAGCGACTCGCCGATCTCGGTCGCGTCATCTTCAACGTTGGTGCTGAAAAGCGTCTGCGCCACCACGGCAAGCGTGAGACGCATCATCTCATTCGCCATATCGACAGTCTGGCCGGGCTGCCAGCGTTCGCTGGTGCGAACGCCCCACTCCGCCATCGAAGTCGCATAGCCCTTCAGCCGGTCGCGATGAAACGCGGGCTGGATCATGCGCCGCTGCCGCAGGTGGAACGAGCCTTCTGCGGTGAGCAGTCCTTCGCCGAGCATCCGCTTGGCGCGCTGCAGGACCCGGCTCTTAGTGAAGTTCGTCTGGTGCGTCACCAGAACGTCTTTGATGAGATCCGGATGGTTCAACAGATAGACGTTCTGGATCCCCATGCGGAGAAAGACGACGTCGCCGTACTGCTGGCGCATTTTCAGCAGGAATGCCGGCGCATCCTTACGGAACGGCCGCAACACGCCGAACGGGAGAAATGTTTTGGGTCCCGGAGGGAAGACGGCAGTGGTTGCGGCGGCCGAACCCATCTCAGCTCTTCATTTCCTTCTTGAGGTCCTCGACGACCTTGTCATGCTGCCCGGCTTCAAGATCCTGCTGCAGACGGCGGAGCGCGACTCCCACGACATCACGGTGATGCAATTTCGATCCGAACTGTTCACTGAGATTGAGCCAGATATCGTGCACGCGATCCACATCCTCCGGCCACAAGCGCGGCGGGTGCGGACCCAGGTTGACGAACGTCGACTCGCGTCCGGGCGCGATCACTTCGAGCGAGAAGGCATGGCGAGGTTCCGGCAGACGTTCCCAGGCAAGACCGATGCGGCGCGCGAGTTCTTCGGACGCCATCTTCGCGCTGACGCCCGTGACAAGGCGAGCGGACTTCAACTTCGCGGCTGTCTGCACCATCGCGTCAAACGGATCCACGCCGGGAACGACGAGCAACTCCACAGGCTTCCCTTCCTTCTCGGCAAGGTTCACCACATGGCTGAATAACTCGGTCTCGTAGTCGCTGAAGATCTGACCTTCGGACAGGTCGTATTCACCGGCGCCGGAAATCTGGCGGACTGTCATCACCACGATGTCGTGCCGGCGCAGATTGGTTTTCTCAAGGACCTTCTTCAGGTGGTCCATGCGGCCGAAGTCGCGGATCGCGACCAGCACGCCGCCCGGGCGGGCATGAATGCTGGTGGAATCCACCTGCGGCT
>CAZVKC010000040.1:44708-68931 GCA_964627455.1 uncultured Solibacteraceae bacterium
GCGACCAGCACGCCGCCCGGGCGGGCATGAATGCTGGTGGAATCCACCTGCGGCTGATGATCGAGGTTGAACTGCTCCATCTCTTTGGTTGCGCCTTTGCGGCGCGTCACATAGTCGGAGATGGTGAAGATGATGAACAGCGCAACGGTGAACGCGAGGCCGGAAATAGTCGCAGTCTTCTTGGAGAACAGATTCGCGATGGCAACCATCGCCAGCACCAGCGTAATCACGGACAGGCCGATCGGCAGTTCCTTATCGCCGAGGCGGATATTGAACGGAACTTTGTATTCCTGATCGTGCCGCTGGAAGCGCAACGCGAGCACCCCGAGCGATTTCAGGAAGAAGCTCCAGACCACGCCGAACGCATAGGCTTCGCCGAGCAGATAGACGTCGCCGCCGCTGGCGATGATCGTCAGCAATTGCAGCAACGTGATGAGATTGACGATGCGATACGTGGTGCCGAACCGCTTGTGCAAGCGGCGGAACCACGGCAGCAGAACGCCGTCTTCGGCAACGCGATTCAACACGCCGTTCGCGCCGATCATCGACGTATTCACCGCGCCTGACAGGATCAGCACGCCCACGATCACGACAAACACGTGGAACGACATGCGCAGCAGATACGGACCCGCAAGATTCATCGCGAGACCGCCGATCAGGTTGTTCACATAGTTCTTGCGGATGTCATCCGGGATGATCATCATCGCGAAGACGGTGATGACGCCCGTTGAGATCAGCGCATACACGCAGACGATGTTCGCCGTGATCCGCAAGTTCTTGAGCTTCGGATACGCGATTTCGCGATACACCTGCGCGAGCGTCTCGAAGCCGCTCATCGACAATAGCGAGTGTCCGAAGGCCACCACGGCCAGCACCATCGGCATCATCAGCCAGGGCGTGCCGTGCAGCCAGCCTTGCGCGTCCTCGCTGAGATGGATGTTCTCCGCGATCGGCGCTGGCGGCATGTTCACGTGACCGCGTATCAGCATCGTGAGCGGACACCAGATCAGCAGGATCCCCACCATGACCGTCGTGATTTGCATGATGCGCAGCGCCTTGCCGCTCGACTCATGAATGCCCTTGATGTTCTGCCACCAGAAGTACGACGTGACCAGCACACCGAATCCGGCAGCGAAAAGATTCACGGGCAACTGATGTTCCACGTGAGCCATTTCGCCGAACTCATTCAACAGGGATCCCAGGTATTGCCCCGCGCTGACGACGCTGATCGGACCTGTGAGGATGTAGTCAAAGACGAGCGCAGAAACAGACAGCCTCGCCATGAACGGCCCCATGGCGTCGCGCACGACGACATACACGCCGCCGCGGACGAACATGCCGCAGCTTTCCATGTAGACGCTGCGAACCGCGAAGCTGAAGAACATGACGGCGAGTACGAACCAGGGTGCGGATTTTCCGATCGCCTGTTCCGCGATGCCGCCGGCATAGAAGGAGGACGAAGCAAGATCGCTCAGGACGATGGCTGCGCCACGCCAGAACGAGATGAAGGAGAGCGCAGCCGTGGTCGCCACTACCACTTTTGGCGATATCGCAGGCCGGCTTGAGTCTGAAGACATTTCCAGCATTTATTCTACGATCGAATCAGTGGCTCACAGTAGTCTGCGTGATTACGCTTCCTTCATCAACGCCCGCCTTCGCGACGAAGGATACGACGCGTACTTCGTCGGCGGATGCGTGCGGGACCTGCTTTTAGGGCGCGAACCGAAGGACTACGACATCGCAACCAACGCGAGTCCGGAGGGGATTTTGCAGCTGTTTCCGGGCAGCGGAGTCGTCGGCGCGCACTTCGGCGTCGTGCTGGTGCGCGAGGGTCCGTGGCAGGTGGAGGTCGCGACTTTCCGCAATGATGGCGAGTACTCCGATGGCCGGCGTCCCGATTCCGTGCTGTTCGTCGGGGATCCGCGGCACGACGTCGAACGCCGCGATTTCACCATCAACGCGCTGCTGATGGATCCCGAGACCGGCGCCGTGATCGACTTCGTGGGCGGTCGCGCGGACCTCGAGGCGGGCATCATTCGCGCGATCGGAGATCCCCTGCAGCGATTCGAAGAGGATCACCTGCGGCTCATGCGCGCGATCCGCTTTGCCGCGCGGTTTGGGTTCACCATCGAGCCGCGTACGTTCGAAGCAATCCGCACCGGCGCCGCGCTGGTTACGGTTGTCGCCGTCGAGCGGGTTCGCGATGAGATCAACCGGATCCTGCTGGAAGGCGGCGCGCATCAGGGACTCGAACTACTCGATCGGTCCAGCCTGGCGGAGCAACTGGGACTCCCGATCTACCCCCGCGCGGTCGAACGATTGAGTCGCGAAAAACCATCCACCGTCGCCGTCGCCTGGGCGGCGCTGTTGCTCGACTGCAAGTATCACGATCAGGTGAAGCGGCTGCTGGCAAAGTTCCGGCTCTCGATTAACGAGGCGCGGACGGCTCTGTCGCTGATCACTCACCACGGGCGGATCAACCGGCCGTTCGAGAGTACGGCAGAGTTGAAGCGTTTTCTGCGGCTGCCGTCGCACGCCGAACAGATGGAACTGCATCGGTTGGATCGCCTGCCGGATCCTGACGTTCCAGCCTTCCGCGCGGAAGAGTTGTCGCCGAAGCCGCTGATCACCGGCGAGGACCTGCACCAAATGCGAATCCCGCAGGGTCCGGTTTACTCGGAGATCCTGCGGGATGCGGAGACTGCTCAATTGAACGGCGAACTGACGACGCGCGAACAGGCGATCGAATGGCTCGCTACTCGATGTCGAACAACGACCACGCCTTTTCCAGGCACTTGATCGGATCCTCGCCGCGCGTCGGCGAGTACTCATGTGCGATATAGCCCTGATAGTTAAGGTCCGCGAGAGCCTTTGCAATCGGCCGGTATTGGATTTCCTGCGTATCGTCCAACTGGTTCCGGCCCGGGTTGCCGGCGGTGTGGACGTGGCCGATCCACTGAATATTCTCACGCAGCGTGCGGATGATATCGCCCTCCATGATCTGCATGTGGTAGATGTCGTAGAGCAATTTCACACGTGGGGAATTGACGCGCTTGCAGACCTCGACGCCCCACGACGTGTGGTCACACATGTAGTCCTTGTGGTTGACCTTGCTGTTCAACAACTCCATACAGAGCGTGACGCCTTTGTCTTCCGCATGCGCCTTCACTTTATTGAAGAACTCGACGCAGTTGTCGGCGCCCTCGGCGTCGGACATGCCCTTGCGCTCGCCGCTCAGTACGATCGCGTTGGGCGCGCCGGCGGCTGCGCAGGCGTCAATGATCTCGTGGCAGGCCTTCTCGATGGCCGCATGATTCGCCTTGCGAATCGGACCTTCGGGGATCGTGCCTCCACCGCCTGGAACCATGGTGGGGATGAGGCCGTACTTCTTGAGCATCGGGAAGTCCTGCACGCCGCGCAGGTCGAATCCCTTGAATCCCATGCGGGACGCTTCCCAGCACATGACTTCGAACGGCGTTCCGCGTCCGAACACGCTGGAACAAACGGACTGCTTCAACTTACCCTTGCTTTGCCGCACAACAGGCGCTTGAGCGAACGCTGCAGCAGCGCCGGCGCCGGCAAGAACTACATCGCGACGTGTCACGGTTTTCGATCTCCTGATTTACATGCTGGTGAGCGTGAGTCCACCGTCGGCCACAATCGCCTGCCCGGTAATGTAGGAACCCTTGTCGCTGGCTAACAGCAACGCGAGGTCCGCGATTTCCTGCGGCTGACCGATGTGCCGGATCGGCTGCTTGCTCATCTGTTTCGCGAGTTTCTCTTCGTCTTTCCAGTAATACTCGCTGAGAACGGTCTTGATGAGGCCCGGGCAGATAGCGTTGACGCGCACGCCCATCGGCCCGAGTTCCAATGCGTAGGACTGCGTCATCATGATGAGCGCGGCCTTGGTCATGCTGTACAGCATGCCGTAGTATTGCGGCCGCAATCCCGCAATCGACGCGATATTGATGATCGAGCCCCAGCCGCGTTCGCACATCCCCGGCGCGACGCTCTGGATCAACCGGAACGCGGACTTGAGGTTCACTTCGACCATCTTGTCGAACTTGCCTTCGTCGATCCCCAGCACAGGTTCCTGCGCGATGTTCGTCGCGGCGTTGTTCACCAGGATGTCGATCTTGCCGAACTCCGCATTGGTGCGCTCGATCAGCCGCTTGATGTCGTCGCCGCGGCCGACGTGACACGCGACCGGCAGCACGCGGCCGGGCCCCTTCGGCATCTGATCGGCGACAAGATCGAGCGTTTCCTGCTTGCGTCCGCAGATCACGACCGATGCGCCTTCACGGATGAACGTCGCGGCGATCGCCTCGCCGATACCGCGGCTCGCGCCGGTGACGATGGCTGTTTTTCCTTCGAGAATGCTCACAGTTTCAGGAACTCCTTGGTGTAGCGAATGCTCGCTTCGAGATCTTCCCGCTCCTTTTCGGCGACGCGCTCTTTCGGCACGGGAGGATCCGCCGGACGCACGGTTCCACGATCGGCCAGCGCGAGAAAGCGGCTGAACTCCCAGGCCGGGGTCTTCTTATACGCATCCCAGAACTTCGCATTGTGGAACGGATAGATGCGAGGTCCAGTGACGATGATTTCGAGCGACATCGCCTTGCCGGGACACAGCTGCATGAACTTCGTGAGGTACCCCTGGATGTCGATGTTGCCTTCGCCCATGCGGGTCCACTGGACTGCGGCGCCTTCCGGCGTGCGCCAGATCGAGGTGTCGCGCACGTGACTCGTAACCACGTATGGCGCGAGCGTCTCGAGCGTCAGATGCGGATCCTCAATCGCCCACAGCGGGTTACCGGAATCGAGGCAGACGCCGACGAAATCCTTGCCGGCCGCTTCGACCAGACCCTTCAACTCGCGAGCCTGCATATCGCCCGCGTGGTTCTCGATCGCGATCTTCAACCCGGCGTCGCGAATCTGCGAACGCATCGCCTTGAGCGTCTTGACGGTGCTCTCGATGTGACGGTCGATTTCGCCATTCTCACGATCAGCCATGGTGCCGAGGAAGCAGCGGATGATCGGAGAACCCACCATCTTCGCAGCGTGGATCATGCGCTGGATCTGCTGTTCCGCGGTCCCCTGCTTCGGATCGAACGCTTTTGACGTCGGGCAGACCGAACGCATGCCGAGTTCGATCTGGATGCCGAGTTCGTTCGATCTCGCCCTAACCTTTTTGAGATGGTCGTCTTCCAGAGAGCCGATGAATCGGATCTCGGAATAGTGAATGGTCTCGATCTTGTGTTTTGCAGCGTAGTCCAGGAACTGGAACGCGTCCCAGCCCTGCGAGCGAAGAGAGAACAGATCCAGCCCGAGGCGCGGCTTGGGCGAGGAAGTCTGGGCAAGCATTGCAGAGGCGGCTGCCGTAGCGCCGCCCGCCACCAGTTTTCGGCGAGTCATGCAGGTTTTCCCTGATGATCGTATCAACTCTCCGCAGATCTGCGGGAGAACCAGGGATAAATCGCGGGCAGCACGAACAACGTGAGGATCGTGGAGGTTACCAGTCCGCCGATCACCACCGTGGCGAGCGGCCGCTGCACTTCAGCGCCGGCCGATGTCGCAACAGCCATCGGGATGAAGCCGAAACTCGCGACCAGTGCCGTCATCAACACCGGGCGCAGGCGTGTCGCGGCGCCTTTGCGCACGGCATTGTGCAGCGAGAGCCCCTCTTCGTCGCGCAGGCGATTGATGTAGCTGATCATCACGATGCCGTTCAACACCGACACACCGAACAGCGCAATGAAACCGATCGAAGCGGAAAGATTGAGATTCAAACCGCGGATCCACAGCGCGGCGATGCCGCCAACCATCGCAAACGGCACGTTGAGCAGGATCATGATCGCCTGCAGAATCGACTCGAACGAAGCATACAGCAGGCCGAAGATGATGAGGATCGCGATCGGCACGACGAACGTGAGCCGCCACATCGCGCGTTCCTGGTTTTCGAACTGCCCGCCCCAGTCAATCGAGTATCCGGCGGGGAGATCGAGTTCCTTCTCGATTCGCGCCTGTGCGATCTTGGCAAAACTGCCGAGGTCCGTGCCGCGTACGTTCGCCTGCACCACGATGCGCCGCTGGCTGTTCTCACGCGAGATCGACTCGGGTCCGCGAGTTTCGTATACGCGCGCAACCTGGCCGAGAGTGATGCGTTCGCCGCCCGGCGCCTGCATGATGACGGATCGCAGCGTTTCAGCGTCCTGCCTGTATTGATCCGGAAGGCGCAGCAGGATCGCGAACCGCTTCTGCCCGTCGATCAGCGTGTCGATGAAGCGGCCGTGCACGGCGGCCTCGACGATGTTCCGAACGTCCATCACGTTCAGGCCATAACGCGCGATCTTCTGCCGGTCGATTTCGACCCGCATTTCCGCGAAGCCCGAAACGATCTCGCGCTGCGTGTCCGTCGCCCCGGGGATCGACGAAATGATGCGCAGCGCCTGGTCCGCCTTGCGTTCCAGGATGTCCGGATTGTCACCGAAAATCTTCAGCGCGATATCCGCCTTGATGCCCGACACAACTTCGTCCAGCCGCATCGCCATCGGCTGCGTGAAATTGTAGGCGACGGCCGGAATCTTCTCGAGTTTCGCGCGCATTTCATCGGCGATCTGTTCCTTGGTTTTGTCCGGATTCTTCCACGTCGTGCGAGGCTTGAACACGATGTACACGTCGCCTTCGTAGGTGCCCATCGCATCCGTTGCGAGATCCGTGCGCCCCAACTTCGTCACAACCGTTTCGACCTCATCGAACGACCGCACCGTTTGTTCCACCCGCTGGCTGATGCGTACGGAATCGGAGAGCGCGATGCCTGGGAGTTTCTTGGTCGTGATGAGCAGCGAACCTTCGTCGAGCTTGGGCATGAATTCGGTGCCGATAAAGGCCAGCGACGACAGGCTCACGATCACCGCCAGCAGCGCAAGGCCTACCGTCACGTACCGGTGATGCAGCGCCAGATCCAGCGCCCGTACATACCAGCCCAGCACAACCTCGAACCATTTCTGGCGATGCTCCTTCAACGGCTTCCGAAACACCGTGGCAGTCGCGGCGGGAACAACGAAGATCGAAAGGAAGAGGGATCCGGCGAGCGCCGCGCACACCGTGATCGCCATCGGCTTGAACAACTTGCCCTCGAGGCCTTCGAGCGTGAAGATCGGCAGGTACACGGCGATGATGATGAGCACCGCGAAGATGACCGGCTTGGCGACTTCCTGGCTCGCCTGGCGGATACGCTCGAAGAGCGATAGCTGGTCTTCGCGGCTCGACAACCGGCGCATGCTGTTTTCCACCATCACGACGGATCCGTCGACGATCATGCCGAAGTCGATGGCTCCGAGGCTCATCAGGTTCGCACTGACGCCAAACCAGAACATGCCGAGGAACGCGAACAGCATCGACAAAGGAATCACCGCGGCGACAATCAGCGACGCGCGGAAGTTCCCCAGGAACAGCGCGAGGATCACAATCACCAGCGCGCCGCCCTCGACCAGGTTGTTACGAACGGTGCGAATGGTCGAGTCGATGACGTCGCTCTGGTCGTAGAACTTCACCATCTTGAGGCCCGGCGGCAGGCGCAAGGTCCCGAGCTTCGCTTTGATGCGCTCGATCACCTGCTTGCCGTTCTCGCCCTTCAGCATGATCACGACGCCGCACACAGTCTCGCCCTTGCCATCCCGCAGCACCGCGCCCTGGCGCTGGGCCGACGTGTTGCCGACCTTCGCCACATCACGCAGGTAGATCGGCGTGCCGTTGCGCGACGAAAGCACGATGTCCTCGATGTCCTTCTCGCTGCGCACACGGCCCAACCCGCGAATCGTGTACTGCTCCGACGAGTGCTCGATGAAGCCGCCGCCGAAATTCTCATTATTCTCGTGGACCCGCTCGAAGACGTCGCGCAGCGTCAACCCGTACGCCTGCGCCTTCGCGGGATCCACCTCGACGGCATATTGCTTGGTGAGACCGCCCGAGGAGTCGACCTCGTTCACGCCCTTGACTGTGCGCAGTTGGTTCTTGAGTTGGAACTCCTGGATCGTCTTGCGATCCATCAACGAGTAATCGCCGCCTTCAAGCGTATATTGATACACCTCGCCGAACACCGTCGCCATCGGCCCCAGACGCGGCTCCAGGCTTTCCGGCAGGCGCCCGCGGACCTCCTGCAGACGCTCGTTCACCAGTTGCCGCGCTGTAAGGATGTACACGTCGTCGTTGAACACGACCGTCACCTGCGACAACCCGAACTTCGACACGCTACGCACCTGCTGTGTTCGCGGAATGCCCATCAGAGACGTTTCGATCGGATAGGTGACGAGTTGCTCGACCTCGCCCGGCGCCATGCCCGGCGCTTCGGTGAAGATCACGACCTGGTTGTTCGTCAGATCGGGAAATGCGTCGATCGGAACCTGGAACAACGCCCACGCGCCGCCGCCCGCCATGGCAATCGCGCAGAACAACGCGAGCCAGCGGTTCTCGAGAAAGAAATTGATCAGCCCGGTCACTCGTCTTCCGCCAGCGAAGCCTTGAGGAACTCCGACTTCAACACGAACGCGCCCTTCACGGCGACTTTGTCTCCGGCCTTCAAGCCGCTGCGGATCTCGATCATCCCGTCACGCGTGCGTCCGGTCTCGACGGGCCGCAACTCAAAGCGATCCGGCGCCGTTTGCAGGAATACAATGGTCGCGCCGCGCACATCCTGCACCGATTCCGACGGCAGCATCACAGCGGATTCGGGAGATCCCGAATCGATCTCCACCGAGCCGTACATTTCCGGACGCAGCTTCATCCCGGGATTCGCCAGTTCCACGCGGACCTTCGCCGTGCGTGTCGCGGGATCGAGCGCTTCGCCGATCTTCGTGATGCGCCCCTGGAACGACTGGTCGCCATACGCGTTCACGAACAGGCGCGCCATCATACCGACACGAACCTTGGGCAACACCTCTTCGTGCACCTCGGCGATCGCCCACAGGCGGCTGAGATCGCTGATGAGGAACAGATCCGTCGCCGGATTCACGACCGAACCAACGCTGATGTTCCTCGTCACCACAGTTCCTCCGCGCGGGGCGCGCACGGGGATCATTTCATCTTCCGTATGGTCCTCTGCCGGGCCATGCTTATCGGTCGCCGGCACGCCCAGAAAGTCTTCCAGGTGGAACCGGGTGCGGTCGACCTCTGTGCGTGCATTCGTGACAACCGCCTGGGCGTTGCGAACTTCTGATTCCGCGTGCTCGGCGTCCGCCAGCGATCCAGCCTTCAGGTCGTACAGCCGCTTCGCGCGATCGCGCACCTTGCGAGCGAACGCTTCCGCCGCTTCCGCGCGCTTCAACTCCGCTTGGGCTTTCTGAAATTCCGCGCGCGCCTCGTGGATGTCGTGGCTATGCATGCGAGCGAGGATCTGATTGGGCTTGACGACATCTCCAACATTGGCTGTCACGATCGTCATGCGGCCTTCCGTCACGGCGCCAACGCGCCAGGTGAGGTTCTCGTCCTGCGTCACTCTCGCCGTTGCGCGAATCACCTGCGGCAGGTTCCGTGCAGCGACGGTATCTACCGCAACGCCTGCGTCCTTCTGAATGGCTACGTCGAGATGAACGGCGCCAGAGTCCTTTTTCTCGGCCTCTTTCGGCTTGCCGGTCTCGGCGCGGACGACAGGTTCCTGCTTGCTGCAGCCGCCCAGGAACATCAGCGCGGCCGCCAGGATGCACCACCTCATGGATTCACAACCCCCATCGCAGTTTCGAGCGCGGCGATGCTGCGCCGGTATTCCGCCAGTGTCTGCGCATACTGCAGGCTGGCGTCGATTCGGACCCGCACCGCATCGAGAAGACGCAGCAGGTCCGTGCCGCCTTCCTTGTACGCAGCTTCGGCAATACGGGCCGATTCCTCCGCTTTTTTCAGGATGCCCGGGAACAATTCCATGATTTGTTTCTGCTTCAAATTTACATCGGCAGCCGCGGCGCGCACCTCAGCAGCCACCAGGGCCTTGGCAGCGGACAATTCGGCTTCCGCGGCCCGAGTCCCCGAATCAGCGGCCGCAATATTGCCCTGGTTGCGATTCAGCACCGGAATTGGGATCTGCAAGCCGCCCATCAGCGTGTCGAACCCGCTGGTCTTCTTATAACCAAAGAGCGCTTCGATGTCCGGCGCGGCGTTAGCATGCTGCAGGCGGGCGTTCGTCTTCGCTGACTCGACAATCTGTTGCGCGAGTTTCACCTCGGCGCGATTCGCGATCGCCTGCGCGATATCGGGCGCGAGCGTTGAGGGCGGGACCTCGAGTTTATCCGCGAGCCCGCCGGATGGATAGTCGCCGAGTCCCATATCCCGATAGAGAGCGATGCGTCCACGCTCGGCTTCGAGCGCCGCCGCGTTTGCCGACGCTACGACGCGATCCCGCTCCAGTTGCACCTTCAACAAATCCGCTTCAGCCATGACGCCTTCGCGAACGCGGATTGCGTGATACTCGACGATCTGGTCGAAATTGCGCACGCTCTCGAGCAGCAACTCATGCACACGCTGCGCGCCGACTGCGATCCAATAGGCTTCCTTCACGCGGCCCGCAATCTCCCGTTCCAGCAGTTCGCGGGACAGTTCGGCCCGGCGCTGCTCGGCTGCCGACAAGTCCACGCGGCGCCCCCGCTTGCCGCCCGTTTCAAACACTTGCTGCACGTATAGGAACGTGTCGAGATCCCTGCCTGGACGAAACTGCGGGGTCGCACGATCGACGCGCCAGTTTTCCTGTTGAAAGATGAAGCGCGGATTGGGACGAAGCCCCGATTGCAGTTTCAAACCTGCGGCAACCTGGATCTTTTCCTGGCCCGCCAGCAAAATGGGGTGCGAACGTAAAGCGAGATCCAGAGCCTGGCGAAGGGTAAGATCCTGCGCTTGCGCCGCCGCTGCCCCGAAGATCCAAAGCAGCGCCGCGAACGCGGGAAAGGAACGAGTCATTGGGCTTGGCCTACAGGATATCATCGGGGGTCGCGCCTGATACAATAACCCTTTCGACGCGCCGGAGGTTCCGGTGCGCATGGAGGGATTTCATCTTGCGGCGTATCATCGATTTCGCCCTGCGGGTTTACAGTTACGTTTTTGCAGCGGGGACCGGTCTCGTACTCTTCGGCCTCGGCGTGGTCGCCAAATCGAGCGGCGACACGGTAGCGTTTCAGAACCTGCCATGGAAGGGCGCGGAACTCACCACGTGGTTGTTTGTTCTGGGAGTCACTGGCCTGCTCGCAGCAGCCGCTGCGGCTTTCACCAAAGGTCCGCTCCGGTTCCTCTTGCCGGCGTGGACGCTCGTGTGGGCTGTGTTGATGATCCGCGGGAACTTCATGCTGCCGGCCAAGTCCTACGCCAGTGTCGATGAGTTCCAACTCACGATCGCGTATGCGGCCGGCGCAGTCGGCGCCCTGCTCGGCAGCCTGATGCTGCTCAAGAAAAAGGCCTAGACGCCCTACAGCTGGTAGAGCATCAGATACACCAGCACGCCCGTCACGCTGACGTAGAGCCAGATCGGAAACGTGATCTTTGCGATCGCGCGATGCCGGTCGAATCGGCCTTTGTAGGCGCGCCAAAGCGTCACGCCTGCGAGCACCGGCACGAAGGCAGCCAGAATCACGTGGCTGATCAGGATCGCGAAATACACCGTGCGAATCAGGCCCTGCTTCTGGAACGGCACTGATCCCACTTCGGCGTGATACACGAGATAGCACACCAGGAATAACGCCGAAACCGCCACGGCGGCCAGCATGACCTTCTTGTGCTGTTCCCGCTTGCCCGCGCGAATCAGGCGGTATGCGTACAGCAAAAGGCACGTCGCGGTCGCATTGAGCGTGGCGTTGACGGCAGGCAGGTCCCGGGCTTCGAACATCGGATTATTCCTTTACGAGTCGCTTGGCGTCTTCCATCAGCTTGACGGTGAACGAAGGCTCGGAACTCGCGTAATAGCCGCGAATCCTGCCGGCCTTGTCCACCAGCACGAACCGGGTGCTGTGCTCGAGATCCGGCGCGATGTCGCCGAGTTTGAAGACGTCCTTACTCAAGTGATGCAGCGCGGCGGGTGCTCCGGTCAAAAAATACCAGCGCGCAGGATCGGCGCCGAACTTCCTGGCGTACGCAGCCAGCGCCTCGGGCGTGTCGCGCGCGGGATCCACAGTAATCGACACGAACTTCAGCCGGTCGATGCCAGTCAGTTCCGTCTGCAGACGCTTCATGTGCTGCGTCATGCGCGGGCACGGCCCCGGGCAATTGGTGAAGATGAAATCCGCGATCCACACCTGTCCCTTCAGCGACGCTTCGCTTTGAAACGCGGCGCCCGTCTCGCGTGTCAGTTCGAAGGCAGGAACCGTGCCGAGATCGGGGAGCTTCGATTTGGACGAACAGCCCGCCGTCACGGCGAGCAGCATGAGGGCCGTTCTAAGCGGGTATGGCGCGGTCCGCAACCAGGAAGACATACAGTACCGGCAAATAAATGACCGACGCCAGCAGCACTTGGCGCGCGCGCTGGCGCGAACACTCTTCGAGAACGCGGCAGCAGAAGAAGGCGAAGGCGAACCCAGCCAGTTGCGCGCCAAGCAGGTAGATCGGACCGGTCAGTCCGAAGAGGCTCGGCATCAGGCTGAGCGGGACGAGAGCGAGCGAGGTCCAGAAGATGCGGCGTGCGGTCGAGGCGCCATCGGGTTCCACCACCGGCAGCATACGGATGCCTGCGCGTTCGTAATCTTCACGGTACATCCAGGCGATCGCGTAGAAGTGCGGAAACTGCCAGAGGAACAGGATCGCGAACAGCAGCCACGCTTCGGTGTTGAGGAATCCTGCCGACGCGGCGTAGCCCATGAGCGGCGGCATCGCGCCGGGGATCGCGCCAATCGTCGTCGAATGCGGCGACCGTTGCTTGAGCGGCGTGTAAGCGAGCAGGTACGACGCGACCGTGAACAAGCCGAGCAAAGCAGAGAGGCGGTTCGAGCCGAGCCAGAGTTCGATCGTCCCAAGGATGATCAGCAGGAGGCCGAACACGAAAGCATTCCGCGCGGAAACGCGGCCGGCGGGAATCGGACGATCCTGCGTACGGCGCATTCTCGCGTCCGCATTCCGTTCGTACCACTGGTTCAACGCAGCCGTGCCGGAAGCGAGCAAGCCCGTTCCGGCGATGCAGTGGATGAGGGTCCACGCGCTCCAGCCCACGCGCAGCGCGCCGAGATAGTAGCCGATTGCGGTACTCAACAAAATCAGCCACGTTACGCGGGGCTTGGTCAGCGCGATGTAATCCTGCATCATCTTCATGCGATCGTCGTAGACACCTTATGAGCCGCCACGGTGGTAACCCCGGCGGGTTGCTGCACATGCCGGCGAATCTGCACGCCGGTGTAAATCGTGGTCGCCAGCGCCACCGCGCCGACTGCCGTATGAGCGACCGTCGCCAGGACGAGCGCGGGAGAGATCAGCCGGCTTTCCGCCGCTTCAGACCGGGTCAGGTACGCGGCAATGCCGAGCAGCAGTTGCAGCGATACGACCCCGATCATCGTAAAAGCCGATCGATTCAGGATCGCATGCTTTGGAAACTGTGTCAGCAGCGAGATCGCTTCGTACAGGATCGCGGCGGCAACCACTATCGCTCCGACGATGTGGGGGATGACGCCCGCGGCCTTGTGCCGGAACGCTGCGCCCAGCGCCAACTGCGTCAACACGAGCAGCGGCACGAACCAGGCCATCGAACGGAACGACGGGAAGCCGTGGTCCACGACCGTTTCCGGCGCCTTGGTCCACTGCTCGGATAGGAGCAGCGTGAACACCACGGTGAGCGAGAAGAAGAGTTGCGCGAGGCAGGCGTGCGCGATGCTGACAGGCTTCGGGAGTTGGAACAATACCGTCAACCCGCCGAGTACGCCCTGCAGAATCACAGCGCCGAGTGCGACGAAACCGAGTTTCTTCATCCACGAGCGCTTTTCGGCGAACGCCATCCAAAACGCCAGAACCGTGGTGAGGAAACCGACCGTCGTGGCCACCATGCGATGGCCGTGTTCGTAGAAAACTCCGCCAGTCATCTCGGGCATGACTTTGCCGTACGACAACGGCCAGTCAGGGACGCTCAGACCAGCTTCATTGCTGGTCACAGCCGCGCCCGCGATGATCAGAAAGAGCGTCGCGATGGATAAGAGAATAGAATACCGGTGCAGCCAGACTTGGTACATAAGGCAGTAGAAAGAGGGGAGACTGCCGGTGAGCAGTCCCCTTTATTGTACTCTGATTACTGTTCCGCCTCGTTGGCGTCATCAAAATGAGCCAGATTCTGCGACTGATCGGCAGCGGCAGCGCCGCATTGAACATTTCGGCGGGGGTCCACTTGGGGCTGTTCCTGATTTGCCTGGCGGCGTCGTTGTTCGACAGCCGGCAGGTTATGGGGATCAACCCGTGGATCAAACCGATGAAGTTCTGCCTCTCGATCGCGCTGTATTCGGCGACCCTCTCGATCCTGCTCGGCCTGATCGACGGATACGGCTTGCTGCGACTCTGGATCGGCCGCCTGGTCGCGGCGATGATGTACGTCGAGATCGTGTGCATCATACTCCAGGCGGGACGCGGCGTCACGTCCCACTACAACATCGCGACCCCATTCGACGGAGCGATCTTCGGCCTCATGGGTATCGCCATCGCGCTGAACACCATCCTGGACGCGTTTGTGTTTGGACTGTTCGTGATCAGCCCCGGCAGCCTTCCGACCGGCCTTTTGCTTGGGATCCGCTTCGGACTGATCCTCTTCATTGGCGCGAGCATCGAAGGCGCGCTCATGATCATGAACCAGGCCCACACCGTTGGCGCGCCTGACGGAGGTCCAGGATTGCCGTGGGTCAACTGGAGCAACACACACGGGGACCTGCGCATCGCGCACTTCCTCGGCCTGCATGCGATCCAGATCCTGCCGTTGCTGGGCCTCGCGGTGGACGCACTCGTCGGCGTCAGCGCGATCCGCGCCGCGCTCCTTACGCTCGGCGCGGCCGGTTACGGATGGGTGATGTGGTGGCAGACCAAGCTCGCGCTTTCCGGCCAGCCGTTCCTCAAAGGCTAGACATCCAGTTGAGAAATTGCCTGGCGTAACGGTCGAGATTCTCGACGCTGCCGCCGCCGAGCAACGGTGAACACATCTCGTAAGCCACGCCGCCCGAGTATCCGCCGTCTTCGAGCGCACGCAGGAATCCGCGATAGTCGATGAAGCCTTCGCCCATCGGGACCGCCTGGGTCCACGCCTTCTGCTCGCTGAAGTTCACGATGTTCGGCTGGTAGTGAAAGCGCGGGCGCAGTTGATAATCCGCGATCGTGGTGTGGCACGTCACCGGCGCGAGTTTCAAGGCGGCGGAGCTGAGGTCGGCGCCGTGCAATGCGGGACTCCACGCATCGAACATCGCCTTGCAGTTCGGCTCATTCACCGCCGAGATGAGATCGAACATGCTGTCGTGATGGGCCGCAAGGTCGTGGTGATTCTGCACGCCGATCGTCACGCCGAGATCGGACGCGCGGCGCGCACACTCGCGGATCGCCTCCACCGTGTTGTGCCACAACTGCGAGTAGCCTACGGCCGGATGTTCGTACGCCGTGAAGATCCGAACCAACCCGCAGCCGAGGTCGCTCGCCGCACGCGCCAACTCCGTTACATATTGGATCTGGATCTCGCGGTGCGGCACGTCGCCGTGCTCCGCGTCCGCGGAGAAGTTGTTGTACCCCGCCAGCACATGCACCCGCAGTCCACTCGCCTCGATCCGGTCGCGCAACGCCTTGCGCGCGTCACCGTCGTAATCGAGGATCGACAGATGCGGACGTTTCGCCATCAGCATCACCGCTGGAAAGCCGAGTTCCGCGGCTTTGTCCAGAAAGTCCTCGAGCGACAGGCGCGCCTGCCCGGGCCAGACGCCCGCGTAGCTGACGGAATGCAGTACTGGAGTCAACGACATAGGGACCTCTATTCCATCAAATCGAAAAGCCTCTTGACAGGCTGGCGAATAAAAGGCGAATATTGATTCCAGATTCTCCCTTATGCTTTTTCCAGAGCTGCCCGCTTCGACCGCGGATCCCCGCGGACTCATCGGCATCGCCAGGCTTGCAGCTGAAGGCGGGCTGCTCGAGGAAAAGCGCCGTGTGGAGTATCGAAATCTTCCGGCGCGCAGCTACCTCACGCGATGTCCCAATCCGGACCTGCCGTTTCAATGGAGCATCAACCCGTATCGCGGGTGCGAGTACGGCTGCAAATACTGCTACGCCCGCTACACGCATGAGTTCATGGAACTGCGCGACGGCGAAGCGTTCGAGACGCAGATCTTCGCCAAGCAGTGGAACCGTGCGGCGTTCGCTGCGGAATTGCGGCGCATCCCGCTGCGGCAGTCGATCGCAGTCGGCACGGCCACGGATCCCTATCAGCCCGCCGAGCGCCGGTTCGGCATCACGCGACAAATGCTGGAAGTCTGCGCCGCGCATCTGAACCACAGCGGCCTTTGGATCACCACCAAATCCGACCTCGTCGCCCGCGACGTCGACCTGCTCACCGCGATCGTACGCCGCAACAACGAGGTGAGCGTCAATATCACCATCACCACCACCGATCGCGACCTCGCCCGTGGACTCGAGCCCTACGCGCCGCGTCCGGACCTGCGCCTCGCTGCGGTTCGAGCCCTCAGCGACGCCGGGGTTTTCGTGTGCGTCAACTGCAGCCCGATTCTTCCGCTCATCAACGACAGCGAAGAAAGCATCGAAGCCGTCGCCACAGCCGCACGCGAGGCCGGAGCGAAGGCGCTTTGGGCCAACGTACTCTTCCTGAAACCCTGCGCCAAAGCCGTCTTCTTCCCCTACCTCGCCGAAAAGCATCCGCAGGCGCTGCGGCGCTACCAGACCCATTTCCAACAGGGCGCGTACCTCAAGGGTCCGTACCTCGAGATGATCCGCACCCGCGTGCTGCAGATCAAAGAACGAACCGGGTTCGCGCGGAACAGCCGCGAACACAAGGGTCCGCGGATCGAGGCGCCTCAATTCACATTCCAATGGGAATAGCGGCGATTGCTTACAATATGGGAATTCATGCGCCGCCTCTCTGCCCATGTCGCCGCTGCTGTCGCGTGCTTTTCCACAGCCGCGGGCGCCGCGCCGCCTAGCTTCGTTCGGGACATCCAGCCTGTCCTGCAGAAGCAGTGCCAGGGCTGTCACCAGCCCGCCTCGAAATCCTCAGGACTCGACCTCACAACATTCGCCGGTTTTGCCAAGGGCGGCCGCAGGGGCGCTTCGTTCCAGGCCGGATCGCCGGACTCGAGCTTGGTCGTCAAGTACATCAACGGCGACCTGCAACCGCGCATGCCCATCGGCGGCGCGCCTCTCAACGCCGATCAGGTCAGAGCTTTCAAAGAATGGATCGCCGCCGGCGCCAAAGACGATACGCCCGCCGAAGTCAGCGACGCCGGCAAGCCCGTCGTCTACTTGCAGCCACCGGTCGTGACGGCGCTGGCGTTCTCGCCCGACGGGAAGTATCTCGCTGTATCCGGCAATCGCGAAATTCTCATTCACAAGGCCGACGGCTCCGGCATCGTGCAGCGCCTGCCGGGATCTGCCGAACGCATTCTGTCTATCGTATTTAGTAAGGACGGCTCGAAGATGATCGCCGGCGGTGGGACTCCAGCACGTTCCGGCGAGGTCCAGATCTGGGACACCGCATCGTGGAAGCTGATCCGCGCCGTGACGGTCACCGAAGACACCGTGTTCGGCGCGTCGATCTCCCCCGATGGCGCAAAGATCGCGGTCGGAGGCGCGGACAACACAGTCCGCATGATCGAAACCGCCACCGGCAAGGAACTGTTCAAGATCGGCAACCATGAGAACTGGGTTCTCGGGACCGTGTTCGGCATCGATTCCAAGCGCGTGATCTCGATAGGACGCGATCGCGCCGCCAAACTCACCGACGCCAGCACCGGCGCGTTTCTCGAAAACGTCAACCTGCTGCGCAGCGAACTCGCGGCTATTGCGCGGCATCCATCGAAGGACCTCATTGTGATCGGCGGTGACGAGCGGCATCCGTACATCTATCAGGTCGACCGCGGCCGCAACATCCGCATCGCCGACGACGCCAATCAATTGAAGAAACTCGAACGCCAGAACGGCGGGATCTTCGCGCTGGCGTGGTCGCCAGATGCGAAACTCATCGCTGCCGGTGGTGGGGCGCCAGAGGTCAACCTTTATGACGCCGAGTCCGGCAATCGCATCGCGTCGTGCACTGGCCACAGCGCCGGCATCTACGTCGTGGGATTCACACCGGATTCGAAGACGCTCGCGACCGGCGGCTTCGACGGGCAGGTTCGACTCTACGACACGGCGTCCGGCAAACTCGTCAAGGCTTTCACGCCCGTACCAATCACACAAGCATCCAGCAGCAACAACGCTGTTCCGGGGAGCCGGCCATGAAGTCCTTCTCTCTGCTTCTTCTCTCGACCTGCCTGTTCGCGGCCTCGCCCGTGATCTCGGAACTGCAACCGCGCGGCGCCGAACGCGGTCGCCCATTCACGTTGACGATCGCCGGTCGTAATCTCACCGAAGGCGTGAAGATCGTCAGCGGGCTCCCGGCCACGTTCACGCCGATGGCTGCGGACAAGAGCATGATGGCGAACCGCTATGCGACGTTCCTGGTCGAACCCAAGCCTGATGTCGCAGTTGGCGTGTACCCCGTGCGAGTACAAACCGCAGATGGGATCTCGAACGTCCTTCTGTTCACCGTCGGCAGTTTTCCGGAAACAGCGGAAGAAGAATCGCAACCCGGCGCGAAGCAGCATTCGAACGACTCGATCGAAAGCGCGCAGCCTCTGCAATCGGCGCCGCTGGTGGTCAACGGCAAGCTCAACGGACCCGAACGCGATGTCTTTCGCGTGGCCGGCAAGGCAGGCGAACGCCGTGTGTTTGAAATCGAAGCCCGCCGCAGCGGATCCGCCATCGACCCGGTGATCCGCATTCTCGACGCGTCCGGCAACATGCTCGCCCGCAGCGAAGACGCACTCGGCCTGGGACTCGACTCCCGCCTCGACTTCACCTTCCCGAAGGACGGCAATTACTATGTCGAGGTCCACGACGCGCGCTTCAGCACGCAGGAACAGAACTTCTATCGCCTCAAAATGGGCTCGTATCCCTACGCCGAAGACCTCTTTCCGTTGGGCGGCAAGCGCGGCGAAACCGTCGAAGTGAGCCTCAGCGGATCCCGTCTCGCCAAGCCCGCCACCGTCGCCGCGAAACTCAGCGACCTGCGCGAGACCGACTCGCAAGTCTGGGTGAATCTGCCGGATTCTGCGGCGCTGCCGCTGCCATTCGTGGTCGGCGAATACCCCGAGGTCCGCGAACCAGTGCAGGGTCCGCAACAGATGCCAGTAGTCATCAACGGCCGTCTCGCCAAGGAAGCGGAAGCCGACACGTATCGGTTCGCCGTAAAGCCCGGCATGCACGTGATGGTCGAGGTCCAGGCGCGCGAAATCGGCACGTCCAAACTGATGGCGTTGCTGACGGTCAAGGATTCGAACGGCAAGAAACTCGCGCAAGCCGGCGATGAACCGATCCTCGCCAGTCTCACCAGCGTCGGCCAATCGCAAACCGCGCGCGATCCATTCGTTCGCTTCACCGTGCCGGATGGCGTGAAGGAAGTAGCGGTCCACATCGAGGACCTCGCACAGCGCGGCGGCCCCGGCTATGCGTATCGCCTCATCGCGCGCGAGCAGAGCGAGGACTTCACAGCAACGATCCAGAATCCCTTCGTGAACATTCCGCGCGGCGGCACTGCACAAGTCATCGTTTCCGTGGACCGCCGCGGCGTCGATGGTCCCGTGCAGTTCACGATCTCGAATCTGCCCAGGGGCGTCACCATGGATGGCGGCCTCGTACCGGCGGAGGGCGACCGTTCATCAGGCGGCAGCAAGGTTTTCTCACGCCGAGGCGTGATCACGCTCACCGCGGATGCGAACCTGCAGTTCGAAGGCGAACTCGAAGTCTGGGCGGAAGGCAAGACCTCCGACGGCGTCGTGCTGAAGCGCCGCGCCAAAGGCCTCGGCACGCAGATCAACATCGCCGGCGCCACCTCGCAAGGGGTCGTGGACCGGCAGCGTCCGCTCACCGCGCCATGGCTCGGCATGCAATTGCCTGCGGCCGTCACGAGTGAGCCCGCCGCACGGCTCACCGTGAAGCAGATCGACCGCAAACGCGAGACGGAAGGCGACCGGTATCAGTTCACCTGGACCTGGGAACTGCTTCGCCCCGGCGCGCAGGTCGTTCGCCCCGATTCCATCGCCGTCGACATTGTCGGCATCAATGACATCCGCATCATCGACGTGATGCGCGATCCGAAGAATCCTCTGGCCGGCAGCTTTGTCGTGACCACGACCAAGGTGACCATGCCCTCGATGTACGACCTCGTGGCCAGCGGCCGCGTGACCTTCGATGGCGTGACGGAAGACATCTACGCAAAACCCATTCGCATGGAAGTGACGGAGTTCAAGAGCAATGATGCAACGACTAGCGGCAATTAGCATCGCAGGCGCGTTGACCTGCGCCGCGGCCAACACCAACTTTCTGCGCGATGTCGCGCCAATCCTGAACAAGGGCGGCTGCACGTCGGGTCCCTGTCACGGTTCGGCGAAGGGTAAGAACGGGTTCAAGCTGTCGCTGCGCGGCTATGACCCGCAGTTCGACTACGAAGCGCTGCTCTACGATCTTTCCGGACGCCGGTTCAACCGCGCGGATCCCGGTAAGAGCCTCATGCTCGCCAAGCCCACCCAGCAGGTCGCCCATCAGGGCGGACTCCGCTTCGAAAAAGACACGCGTTACTACAAGACGATCTACGACTGGATCGCGCAAGGCGTGCCGTATGGCGATCCCGCCAAAGACGCAGTCGACACACTCGAGGTCGAGCCCAAAGACATCTTTATGGACAAGCCTGGACTCGCGGCCAACGTGAAGGTGATCGCCAAATATAAAGACGGTACAACCCGCGACGTGACGCTCGATGCGAATGTCGAAAGCAACGTTCCCGATGTCGCGAAGGTCAATGAAGAAGGCCGCGTGAGCGGCGAACGCATCGGTGAAGCGACATTGCTGGTCCGCTATCAGGGCAAGTTCACCACGGTGCCGGTGACGGTGCTGAATCCCAAGCCGGGCTTCACCTGGAAGGCCGTCCCGGAAAACAATTTCGTCGACGAACTGATCGACGCCAAGCTGAAGAAGCTCAAGATTCAACCCACCGGACTCACCGACGACGCGACCTTCCTGCGCCGCGTCTCGCTCGATCTCACGGGCCAGCCGCCGGCGCCGGAAGCGATCCGCGCCTTTATCGCGGATCCCACGCCAGCGAAGCTGAAGCGGCAGAAGGTCATTGAGAAACTGCTGGCGAGCCCTGCGTACGTCGATCATTGGACCGTCAAATGGGGCGACCTGCTGCAGAACAGCCGCAAGTTCCTCGGCGAAAAAGGCGCCTTCGGATTCCGCGAATGGATCCGCGCGTCGCTTGCAGCAAACAAGCCGTGGGACAAAATGGTGCACGAGTTGATCGCCAGCCGCGGATCCTCGTATGAGAACCCGGCTGCGAACTTCTTCCGCATCACCAAGGACGCCAAGCCCGCGATGGAGAAAACCACGCAGGTCTTCCTCGGCGTGCGCATGGTCTGCGCCCAGTGCCACGACCATCCCTTCGAGAAATGGACACAAAATCAGTATTACGAGATGGCCGCGTTTCTCGCGCCTGTCGGTGTGCGTGCCGGCTACGAAGTCGGCGAAGACATCATTTATGACCAGCGCGCCGACTACGACATGAAGCATCCGAAGGACGGCCGCGTGATGCAGCCGAAGTTCCTCGTCGCATCGTCCGGCAACATCCAGATTCCGTCCGACCAGAAGCGGCGCGACGCCTACGCCGACTGGCTCACCAGCAAGTCGAACCCGTTCTTCGCGAAGTCCACGGCAAACCGCATCTGGAGCTACTTCTTCGGCCGCGGCATCATCGATCCCGTCGATGACATCCGCGCGTCGAATCCGCCCGTGAATCCCGCGCTGCTCGACGCGCTCACCAAAGATTTCGTGGACCACAACTTCGATCTCCGCCAGTTGATGCGCGTGATCGTGAACTCGCGCGCCTATCAGGCGGGCATCGAATCCAACGAATGGAACGCGACGGATGTCGAGAACTTCTCGCGTCAGTTCCCACGGCGTTTGAGTGCGGAACAGTTGATGGACGGCGTCGCCGCAGCAACCGGCTCGCGCCCGAACTTTAGCGAGGTTCCGCCGGACACGACGGCGTCGCAGGTTCCGGATCCGCACGTCGGCAAGGAAGGTTTCCTCGATGTCTTTGGACGCCCGTCACGCGAATCCCCATGCGAGTGCGAACGCCGTTCGGACTTCTCATTGCCGCAGGCGTTGAACCTCGTCAATGGCCGCACGATCTCAGAGGCAGTCGCGGATCCCAAAGGCCGTGTCACCAAACTGATCGTAAGCGGCGTCGATGACAAGAAGGTGGTCGAGGAACTCTACCTCGCCTCCATTGGAAGGCTGCCGTCTGCAAGCGAAACCGCGAGCGGCGTGCATTATCTCTCCGGCGCCGGTGGACGCGCGGCGCGCGCGCAGGATCTGCTCTGGGCCCTGGTCAACAGCAAGGCCTTTTTGTACAACCACTAATCAGGAAGAAGGAACTCAAGGAAATGATCACGATTCCGGGCCGCACGACGAACTTCTGCGAAGGTCCAACCCGCCGCGAACTGATGCGCATCGGCAGCGTGGGCCTGCTGGGACTCAACCTCGCGCACTTCTTCTCCTGGCAGAAGGCGCAAGCTGCGACGACAGTGAATTCGCTCGCCGGGTCAAAGGGCTTCGGCCAGGCGAAGAGCGTCATCATGATCTTCCTGCAGGGAGGTCCTTCGCACATTGACATCTGGGATCCCAAGCCCGAAGCGCCGCTCAACATCCGCGGCGAGTTCAAGCCGATCAAGACGAAGATCCCCGGCACATTCGTCAGCGAAACGATGCCCATGATGGCGAACGCGCTCGACAAGGCGACGCTCATCCGGTCGATGAGCTACACGCCCGCGGGCTTGTTCAACCACACGGCCGCCATTTATCAAATGCTCACCGGCTACACGCCGGACAAAGTGTCTCCCTCGGGCCAGTTGGAACCGCCGACGCCCGCGGACTTCCCCACAGCCGGCAGCCACATCTCGAAGATGCTGCCGCCCAAGGAACCCGTGCTGCCATTCGTCGAACTGCCGCGCCCGCTGCAGGAATCCGGCATCATCGGCAAGGGCGGATCCGCGGGATTCCTCGGCAAGGCGTACGATCCATACCGGCTGTATCAGGATCCTGCCAAGCCCATCTCCGTCGATGACCTCACTTTGCGGCAGGAAGTCTCATCAGACCGTTTGAAGGATCGCTTCGCGCTCCTCAAAGGCATCAACGGCTCGATGCCGGAACTCGAGAAGGCGCTCAACAAGCAGGCGGTCGACGAGTATTACGCGAAGGCCTACGATCTCGTGCTGTCCGGCAAGGCGCGTAACGCGTTCGAACTCGGCAAGGAGCCTGACAAGGTCCGCGAACGCTACGGCATGACGACCTTCGGGCAGGGACTGCTGCTTTCCCGCCGCCTGATTGAAGCGGGTACCCGGTTCGTGCAGATGAACTGGCCTTCGGTCGCAAACGGCGACGCGGAGACGGATTCCTGGGACACGCACGCGTCCAATTTCAAGCCGCTGAAGAACCTGCACTGCCCGAAACTGGATCGCGCCCTCAGCGCGTTGTTGGAAGACATGCATGACCGCGGACTCCTCAAAGAAACGCTGGTCGTCGCGGTGGGCGAGTTCGGCCGCAGCCCGCGTATCGGCGTTTCGACCTCCGGTAACACCAACGCGCCTGACGGCCGTGACCACTGGCCGTATTGCTACAGCTCGATCATCGCGGGCGCCGGCGTATCGGCGGGCCGCCAGTATGGTGAAAGCGATGCGACGGCGTCGTCCCCCAAGGACAAGCCCGTACATCCGACGGATCTGCTGGCAACGGTCTACTATGCGCTCGGCATCAACCCCGGCATGGAGGTCCTGAACCATCTCAACCAGCCTCGTGAGTTGGTGAAGGGAAAGATCCTCTCCGATCTCTGGGCCTAGAGCTATCATTGAGCCATGAGCGTCGAGACTCTCATTTCGATCGACGAATATCTTCGGACGAGTTTCGACCCGGACTGCGACTACGT
>CAZVKC010000040.1:69031-71117 GCA_964627455.1 uncultured Solibacteraceae bacterium
CTGATGTAGATTACTGCGCGCCCTCGGGCTGCGGTTGCGGCGCGGGTGGGGGAGCCGCCGGAGTCGAAGGCAACACCATCTGGCGCTCGCCCGGCTTGAGGTACTTCAGGCGCTTTTTGACTTCCAACTCGTTCTCGCTCTCGCTGCCATCGAGCCGGCGCAAGCGCTCCTGCTTCCCCGCAATCTCCAATTCCAGTTCCCGGTTCTGCTTCTGCAGTTCCCGGATCTGCCGGAACAACTCAAACGGACCGGACAGTCCCTGCGTTCCCCGCAGGGCGCTGAGGCCGCAGACCAGTACAACTGCGCCTACGATCCAGCCGAGTTTGTGCGTCACCTTATGCATGTGGACGAAGTGTGGAAAAGAGCCCTCTATATGTTTATAATCCGATTTGACTCAAAAGCCAACAGATGACTGACAAGATTGTTGCACTCAGCACCTGCGAATCTTACGCCGACGCGTTGCGGATTGCAAGCCACCTCGTGGACCGGCAGGTTGCCGCCTGCGTCAACATCGTCCCGGGCGTCACCAGCGTCTACCGTTGGAAGGGCAAGGTCGAACAGGCTTCCGAGTGGATGCTCGTCATCAAATCCCGCGCCGGCCTGGTGGAGAACCTGAAAGCCGAAATCCGCGCGGTGCATCCCTACGAAGTCCCCGAACTCATCGCCCTCAACATCGTCGACGGAGCCGAATCCTATCTGGAGTGGATTGACGGACAATGCATGATGTAGCATAGTCGTTCATGCCCGCAACGCCATCTTCTCCCAGGCTCTTTCAGGAGCCGAGCCGAGCCCGTCACTGGGTGATCGTTTTCGCGGTCACGCTGGCGATTCTCTCCTATATTGACCGCGTCTGTATCTCGCAGGCCGCCAAGCGGATTCAAACGGACCTGAATCTGAACGACCAGGAATTGGGCCTGATCTTCGGCGCGTTCGGCATCGCCTACGCAGTCTTCGAAATCCCGGGAGGATGGCTGGGAGACTGGCTCGGCGCAAAGAAAGTCCTCATCCGCATCGTGCTCAGTTGGTCGGCCTTCACCGCCGCAACCGGGCTGGCCTGGAACTTCAGTTCGTTGTGGATCGTGCGCTTCCTGTTCGGAGCAGGCGAAGCGGGCTGCTTCCCGAACCTCACCAAGGCTTTCAGCGTCTGGCTTCCGCCGCGTGAACGCGTGCAGTCGCAGGGCATCATGTGGGCCTTCGCGCGCTGGGGCGGCGCCTTCACTCCGCCGCTTGTCGTCCTCGCGTTCCAGTTCATGAACTGGCGCTATGCGTTCCTTACCTTCGGATTCCTCGGCGTCATCTGGTGCGTGATCTTCGCGCGCTGGTATCGCGACAATCCGCTCGAACATCCCTCGGTCAACGAAGGCGAACGCGAACTTCTCAAGGATGTCGCCGGACTCGGCGAAAGCCACGGCAACATGCCTTGGGTCAAACTGTTGAAATCGCGCTCGGTGTGGCTGCTCTGGGTCCAATACTTCTGCACGTCGTTCCCCTGGTACTTCTTCATAACCTACCTGCCGAAGTACCTGATGGAATACCGTAAGCTCGACGAATCGACTGCTTCGAAGTACGCGATCCTGCCCCTGCTGTTCGGCGGTTTCGGATCCCTCTTCGCCGGCTTCATCGCCTCCACCGTCAACAAGAAGGTGAACAGCGTCGCCGTGGGCCGCAAGATCCTCAGCGTCACCGGATTCCTCGGCGGCAGCCTCTTCCTGCTGGTCTGCATCCATACCGAAGATCCGCTCTGGGCGATGGTTGCGATGGGCATGGCAAGCTTCTGCAACGACCTCAACATGCCGGGCGCCTGGGGCGCGTGCATGGACATCGGCGGCAAGTATGCGGGCACCGTGTCGGGATCCATGAACATGATGGGGAATTTTGCGGGCTTCGCGGCGCCGACCGTTGGCGGCTACATCCTGCAGAATTACAACAAGGACTACCACATGTTCCTCTACCTGATGGCCGCCGTCTACCTCGTGGGCGCTGCCGTGTGGCCGATGATCGACCCCGTCACGCCGCTCGAAAAGAAACAGGCGCATTCGTAAATTCTATTTAACACTGTGGAATTTTAATCAACATGGGAGCAGAT
>CAZVKC010000041.1:0-8995 GCA_964627455.1 uncultured Solibacteraceae bacterium
ACTCCATCGAGCGCCTCGCCATCTCCATGAAGCAGTCCGCCGGGGACCACGCCTATGATCTCTGCCGCCGCTACATCAACGATGCCGAGCGCTCCGCCGACAAGGCCATCAAAATGTTCTATTTCCTACAGTCGAAGCGCCACACGAGGACCGTCCCGTCCCTCCAAGTCATTTCGAATCAACAGGTACGGAACGAACCCCGGAAAAACCCGCCGGATCCGCCCGTCGAGGCCCCCAAAACCGCCCAACCCGGCGTCCGGACCGTCAAACGCGCCCCGAAACCGGCCTCCAAGCCGCCCAAGGGCCGCAAAATAGCGTAACCTGGCTGTCGAAATCCCAACCGCACGCCCCGAACCTTACGACACGTGTGTCCGCCCGCCGGACCCGTCCTAGTACCGCTCTGTAACCTTAAACCGCCCTAGTGTATTGACCTTAGACGAAATCCGCTTTATCTTCGGATTGGTGACTGATCAACGTAAATCCAGACGTTTCGACCTGAAGCTGACCATGCAGGTGCTCCGCTGCGGCAATCAGCCGGTTCGCGCGTTCGCGCAGACCGCCAATGTCAGCTCGAACGGCGTACTCTTCCATTCCGACATGAAGGCTGAGGTCGGTGAAACTCTTGAGTATCTCCTGACCCTGATTCCGGACGCTGGCGCCCTCGCCGCCCGCAAGCAGGTCCAACTCCACTGCATGGGCAAAGTCGTCCGCCATGACGGCGATACCCGCACCGCCGCTGCGACTCTCGAACGCTACGAGTTCCTGCGCGACTAACGGTAACTCACTGGTGGTGTATGCTTTAGCCTGCGGCGGACTTCAGTCCGCCCCTTCACTTCACCCGTTCCATCGTCGCGTCGTAGTGGATCTTCCGCCCCTCGATATACGACTGCACAGCCAATAAGGGAGGCACCACGGACTTGTACGCAATCGCGACATCTCCGTTCGGCGCCTTCCTCGTCTTCACGCAGTCAAGGAAGTTCCGCACATGGTCGGCCGTGCAGTCCCCGGGGAACTTCGCCGTCTCCGGCTCTTTCCGCGGCTCGATGAAATCCCACCGGTTCCTGTTGATGAACAGCCGCCCCTTCGTCCCGTAAAACGTCACCCCATACTCGGACCCGGAATCGATCGCATTCGACTGAAACGCGACCGTGAACCCCGGATACTCGAACAGCGCGCTCACCGTATCCGGCGCCGTCCGCCCCTCGGGGTTCGGATAGAAGATCCCGCCCGTCGCCACCGCATTCCGCACCCGCTCCTCGCCGAGGAACATGTGCACGACATCCAGCCAGTGATGGCCGAAATCCGTCAGCTTGCCGCCGTTGAAATCGAGAAACGCCCGGAAATTCAGGTACTGCGCCGGCGCCCATTCGCGATACCGCACCGAGCCGAGGAACCGGATCCAGTCCAGGTTCGACGGCTTCACCGCCAGCGCCGCCGCCATCCGGTTGCGCTGCTCCGTGATCGGACGCACCACGCCGCTATGCCAGATGCAGTCGACGTGGGTCACCTGTCCCAACCGCCCCGCCTTCACGACCTTCTCCAGCGCATCGAGATACACGGGACCCGACCGTTGCTGCACGCCCACCTGGCAGATCCGCGAATACTGCCGCGAGGCCTTCACGATCTCCGGACCTTCCTCGCGCGTCCGGCACAGCGGCTTCTCGACATACACGTCCTTGCCCGCGCGCATCGCGTCCACCGCGTGGTCCTTGTGCCAGTGATCGGGCGACCCGATGAGGACGGCGTCGACCTCCTTCATCTCCAGCAGCTTCTCGTGCTGGTAGAACGCCTTCGCGCCCGTCGCCTTCTGCTGCGCCTCATCGACGCGCGTGCCATACACATCGCATACCGCGCGCACCTCGAGGTCCGCGTTCTTCTGGAACAGCGACATCACATACTGGCCGCGCCCGCCCGCGCCAATCAGGCCGAGTCCCACGCGATCGTTCGCGCCCAGGATGCGGGAATACGAGAAGGCGGAAATCGCGAGTCCCGCCGCCTCGCGCCGCGTCAACATCGGCGGCTTCATTTGAGTTCCTTGATCGCGATGTTGCGGAACCGGTGATAGCCGTTGGGAATCCAGCGCGAGTTCTTCTGCTCGGGATTGCTGCGATGCGCCTGCACTGCGATCATCCCTTCCGTCGCGCCATCCGCCGCATGGTTCGCCGTATCCGTCCAGTCGACGATCTGTGTGCCGTTCATCCAAACCTGGATGTGCGGGACGTCGCCTTCAATCCGTGCGCGGATGTGATTCCAGTCGTCCTTCTTCCAATACTTCTGCCAGTCCTTCGCCTTCTCGTTGTCGGCCTTCACGCCTTCGAGGCGCTCGCCGTAAATGCCGCCGACCACGCCGCCTTCGAGATAGTCGAGCATCACCTGATAGGCTTGCCCCTTCTCGTTCGCGCGCAGGAACAGTCCGCCGTCACAGCCCCAATCGGGCTTCACTTCGATCGAGACTTCAAAGTTCTTGTACTTCTTGTCCGTCAGCAGAATGCCGCCGTTTCCGGGAGGACTCTGCGTCACCATCAGCACGCCGTCTTTCACCGTCCACGCTTTGGTGTTGCCGTGGTGATTGACTTCGCTGATGTGCCAGCCTTTGGTGTCCTTGC
Source organism: uncultured Solibacteraceae bacterium (assembly GCA_964627455.1). GTDB lineage: Bacteria > Acidobacteriota > Terriglobia > Bryobacterales > Bryobacteraceae > F-183. Next base: position 2,607 of record CAZVKC010000041.1, read on the forward strand.
CGTTGAAGATCGAATGAAAACCCTTGGGGATGTCCGCCGCGGCCAGTACAGTAACCGATCCCGCGACGAGGAAGGAGAGGAGAGCGGTTCGAATCATGGTTCGAGTTTACTTGAATCAGGACTCGGCGGGAATCTCGATTCCCAGCCACTCACAAGCAACTCGATACGTGAATCCCCACAACGGCACGCCCTTCAATTCGAGGGCAGGGAAGGTGCGATCTTCCGGTAACCCGGGCACAGGCTGCCAGCGATGCCGCGACAGATCCGCGAGCATATCGACCGGAGTCCAAAGATAATCCTCTGCTTCGTCCGGATCGAGCGTCGCCTCGATCTGTTCTTCGACATCGAAGACGAATGGCGCCACGGTGATGAACCGTCCCACACGCTTGCCGGCGGACGAATGCGGCAACACGTGCTTCAGCATCGAGCGGTCGAGCGCGATGGAGCATTCCTCGCGCAATTCACGCAGCGCCGTCTCGATCAGATCGGTGTCGGATGCATCGCGACGTCCGCCGGGAAACGACCAGTGTCCAGACCACGGATCGTTCGGATTGGTCGCGCGGCGAATCAGCAGGATCGATTCGACAGGCAGACGCGCATGAACCACCGCGACTGCGGCGACCGGTTCGTGCGTGACTTCCTGGTTTTGCATCGGATTCCCCAATGGTAACAACCGGCTCGCGGTTATCATGAGCAGAAGGGATGCTGCTGCCGGACCGGTTGAGCGCGCGATTTCGGGAACGTCGCATGCGCCGATTTCTCGAGATCTGCAAACCGACGCCGGACACGCTCGTGCTCGATGTCGGCGGCAATCCGCGCATCTGGACTCTCCTCCCCGAAGCGCAGCGTCCGCGCGTCGTTTACCTGAATCTGCCGCGAGCCTTCGAACCCGGCGACGATCCCTTGCACACGGTCTTCGCCGATGGCTTGCATTTACCGTTCGCCGACCGCTCGTTCGACCTCGTCTTCTCGAACTCCGTCATCGAACATGTCGGCTCGGACGCGAACCAGCGCCGCTTTGCGGAAGAAGTTCGACGTGTCGGACGCCGCTATTGGGTGCAAACGCCGAACCGCGGATTTCCCGTCGAACAACATCTGTTGACGCCGTTCCTGCATTGGTTGCCGGTGCCGCTTCGCCGTGCAGTTGCGCGCCGCTTCACCGTCTGGCAACTCATCGCGAAGCCAACGCCCGAAAGTCGCCGCTTCTATGTCGAACACTTCCTCGACGACATCCGGCTGCTCGATCGATCGCAAGTGCAAACGTTGTTTCCGGACGCGCGCGTGTTGCGCGAATCGCTGCTCGGATTCCTCACGAAATCGTGGATCGCCTACCGCGCCTGACGCACTCGTCCGTACATCCAAAAGCTGATCTTCGTGACCTCGCGGAAGCCGCAACGTTCGTATACGCCTTGTCCCGCGCCCGTCGCCGCGAGAACGGTTGTGCGAAATCCCAAAGCTCTCGCCTGTTGCAGCGCGGCGTGTACCAGCATCGTGCCGATGCCGCGATAGCGCGCGTGCTTGAGGACCTCGACATCATAGATGCCGGCCGTTTCGGATCCCGCAAACAGCGTCGTGCGTCCAACGGCTTGGCCGTCGAGCCATGCGCCGAAATGCCAGACGCGTTGCGGAACGCATGCGGTCATGCCGTCCGCCATTGCCTTCGCGCGTTTGCGACGCGGCGTTGTCAAAGGTTCAAATAGCGGCCGCCCGGAAACGAGTTCCACGCGAACGCCCTTCGCGGACGGGACCGAAGCAGGGACACTCTCGCACACCATGCCCGCGCAGTGAATGCGGCACGAATAGCCAAGGCTGCGGAGAATGCTGCCGAGATTCGCCGGACGCGACGCCGGACCGGTGATCCAATGACTCGATGCAAATCGCAGCAGATGGTAGTTGAGGATGGCGCGGCAGCGTTCCTCTGCTGCCGCTTCTGCGAAACGGGCGAGCGTGATGGTGTTGCCGGGAACGCCCGCGTCCGTATAGATCCAGGTGACGTCGGCGTCGCGATGGACTTCGACGCCTGGCAGACTTTGGCCCTGCGCCACGACCCATTCGCTCAAATTGATTTCGACGAGGGCCGCGGCTCGAGCATCCACGACGATGTCAGATGCTGCGGCGTTTCTGTTGAACGAGCTTGTAGCTGCCCTCGGCGAGTTCCTTGATCTCGTCCCAGTTCAACTTACCGATCGCGCGCAACGACACCCAGCCGTGCTGTCCGACGTACGGGGTCCGGAAGAACCTCTCGTCCTTGAGGAAGACGGGTTGGGCTTGTTTGCCGACCTTGAAGCTCATGCTGAGTTCGCCTTTGTACTGCTCCAAAACGCAAAACGTCTTCTGAGCCACCTGAAAGGTCGGATGGCCAAACGTCAGGGTCTCGGTTGCGTTCGGAAGCGCCAGGCAAATCTTTCTCAGCTTCTCGAGGATCTTATCCCGAGGCAAAGAGGACATAGACAATCTTTCAATATCTTATTTTCTTCAATGCGATCAAAGGTCCGGCCCGCTTGGGGTGAGGCGCGCGCCGTCAAAGAACCGCTCTCTCTATTCTCAAACACTTAGGCCAACTTTTCAAAGTCCCCGCCGGAAGGCCTCGCAGACCAGCACTGTGGAGTGGCGGTTGACAACCTCTCGAAACCATGGTTACCTTGTCGAAAGTTGTTGGGGGGAGTGCGGTCAGAAGTGAGTAACTCAATTGGCTTATCCGATCATTGACATTGATGGTATTGGTTCTGAATACGCCAAGAGCTTGCACGCAGCCGGAGTTCGATCCACCGATCATCTGCTTGAGGAATGCCGCACGCCGCGCGGCCGAAAACAGATGGCCGGCAAGACAGGGATAGCCGAACCCCTGCTGTTGAAGTGGACGAACCACGCGGACCTGTTTCGCATCAAAGGCGTCGCCAGGCAATATGCGGAACTGCTCGAAGCAGCGGGCGTCGATTCGGTAAAAGAACTCAAGACCAGACGAGCCGACGCGCTTTCGCAAGCGTTGCGGCAATTGAACGAAGAGAAGAAACTGTGCAAAGTCTCTCCCAGTATTGCGGTGGTTCGAAAGTGGATCGATCAGGCGAAGACCTTGCAGGCAAAGATTACGTACTGATGAAGTGGTTCGTGGCGCTCGTCCTCGCCGTTTTGTCGGCGGCTTGCCAGCACAAGACACCGGAAGCGGTCACCCGGCCCGTGTCCGTCGAGGTGCGGCTGCCGGCCGGCGAAACCGTCCCGCAAGGCTCCGAACTCAGCATTCGCGTCGTTGAAGTCAGCGGCCCGGATCGCGCAATCGTTGGATCCACTTCGGTCGGCAATTTCGACAAGAGTGGGACGTTCGTCGTCGAATGCACGGGCTCGCGAGTGCGCGACACGCAATCGTACGGGCTCGAAGTGGCCGTCGTCGCCGGAGGCAAGTTGATCTTCCGCAATGCGTCGGCGCACTATGTGTTGACGCGTGGGAATCCGGATCGCGCGACCGTCGAGCTGTCCAAAGTTCCCTGAGCGCGGCGTCGTCCCCCGGTGTTGAGATAAGCTCATTGGAGGAGTTTCGGTGAGGTCCAGGTTTGCCTGAACAGAGCAGTCGCATTGAGCCCCAGAGTCCTGCGGAACTGGCGGACGCATTAGCCGCGAGCGCGGCGCAAAACAAGAGCATTCAGTTGGGTGATCCGAAGGGTGTTGCGGCGGACGTCGCGATCTCGACGTCGCGGATGACGCGCGTGCTGCAGTATGAGCCGCGCGACCTGACGATCAGTGTGGAAGCCGGCATCACGTACGCGGAGTTGTCGCGGATCCTTGCGGAGAATCAGCAGATGATTCCGCTCGATCCTCCGTGGTCGTCGAGCGTGACGATTGCGGGATTGCTGGCGGCGAACCTCAATGGTCCGCGGCGGCGTCTGTATGGAACCGGGCGCGACCTCGTGATCGGCATGACCTTCGCGACGCTCGAAGGTAAACTCGTCCAGACCGGCGGCATGGTGGTGAAAAACGTTGCGGGACTCGACATGGGCAAGCTCATGATCGGCTCGTTCGGCACCCTCGCCGGCATCGCGACCGTCAACTTCAAGCTCAATCCAATTCCCAAGGTTTCGGCGACGTTCGGCTATGAGTTCGCGTCGGCCACGGAAGCGTTCGCGATGCGCGACCGTGTGCTCAAAGGGCAACTGCAGCCTGCTGCGCTGGACATCCTGAATCCTGCGGCGAGCGAGCGTGCAGGACTTTCGAAATCCTGGAACCTCCTGATGCTTTCTGTCGCCATGCCGGAACGCTTCGAGCGCGAGTTTCCCGGTGGACGGGCGTTGCCCGAGAGCGCGTGGGAGCCTGTGCGCGAGTTCACGGCGTCGTGGCTGGCGGCGAATCCGAATGCGGTGATCGCGCGCTGCTCGACGACGCACAAGGGCATGAAGCTGGTCCTCACGGACTCGCTGCAAACGCCCGCGATTGCGCGTGCCGCGTCTGGCATCGTGTATCTGTACGATCCCGCGCAACTGCCCAAATCCTGCCCGTACGTTCTCGAATATGCGCCTGCCGGCACGCCGGATCGCTGGCCCCAACCCGGATCTTCCTTTGACGTGATGCAGCGAATCAAACAGATGTTCGACCCCAAGGGACTTCTCAACAAGGGGGCTCTCTATGGCCGAATTTGATAAGCCCCAACAGAAGGATCTCGACAAGTGCGTACACTGCGGGCTGTGCCTGAACGCATGCCCGACCTATCGCACGCTCGGCGTCGAGATGGATTCGCCGCGCGGCCGTATCTACCAGATGGTGCAGGTTTCCAACGGCACGGCGAAGCTCGATGACACGTATGTCGAGCACCTCGAACTTTGCCTTGCCTGCCGTGCTTGTGAATCCGCCTGCCCGAGCGGCGTGCCGTATGGACGCCTGATTGAAGCGGCTCGCGCGGAAATCACGGCGCATCGCCCGTTGCCGTTCCTGATGAGCTTCGCGTACCGGCATCTGCTGCCTTCGCGTACGAACCTGAAGCTCGCGGGTACGATGCTGTGGCTCTACGAAGCGCTGGGCTTGAAGTCGCTGGTGCGCGCGCTGGGGTTGCTGCCGAAGAGCGTGGCGGCTGCGGAAGAATTGTCTCCGCCGATCGAACGGCCGTTCTTCTACGAGTCGTACGGCAAGACGTTTCCCGCCCACGGCGAGCGCAAGTATCGCGTGGCGTTCCTTGGCGGCTGCATTGCGAATATCTCGTTTGCGCGTTTGAACGATGCGACGGTTCGCGTGCTGCAAAAGAACGGCTGCGAGGTCGTGGTGCCGGATGCGCAGAATTGCTGCGGCGCGCTGCAGGTGCACGCGGGCATGCGTGACGAAGGGCGCATCCTCGCGAGGCAGAATATCGATGCGGTGGTCGATCGCGGCTTCGACGCCGTGATCTGCAACGCGGGCGGCTGCGGTTCGACGTTGAAAGAGTACGACGAGTTGCTCGAGCACGATCCTGCGTATGCGGAGAAAGCGCGCAAGTTCGTGGCGCTGATGAAAGACGTCAACGAATTCCTCGCGTCGATCGAACTGAATCGCGACTTCAAGGAACTGCCGGTGACAGTGACGTATCAGGATTCGTGCCATCTCGCGCACGGACAGAAGGTCCGCACGGCGCCGCGCAAACTGCTGAACTCGGTGCCCGGCTTGAAGCTGCGCGAGATGCAGAATTCCGACCTCTGCTGCGGATCCGCCGGTGTCTACAACGTCGTGCATAACGACATCGCCATGCAGGTGCTCGACACGAAGATGCAGTACGTGAAAGCCGCCAACGCCGAGTGGATCGTGACCGCGAACCCCGGTTGCATGTTGCAGCTTCGCCACGGCGCGAAGAAGTACGAGACCGGGCAGCAGGTGATGCATGTGGTGGAAGTCCTCGACCGTGCCTACAGCGGCACGTTACACTAAGACTTCACCCCCATACATCGCCATATGATTCGCACACGCACGCTGTCCCAGTTGTCGCCAGCCGACCGTTCCGTTTTGATGCGCCGCGCGCAGGCCAATATCGAAGAGGTCACGCCGCGCGTTCAGGAGATGGCCGACAAAGTCAAAGCCGGCGGCGATGCAGCCCTGCTCGAGTACGTCAAGCAGTTTGATTTTGGAGACGCGCCGTTCACGGGCCTGCAGGTTACTGAAGCCGAGTTCGCCGAAGCCGCTCAATTGTTGTCGGCGGAAGTTCGCGAAGCCATCGACGAAGCTTACGCGAACATCAAAGCGTTCCACGAAAAGCAGATGCCCGAACCGATCTGGTTCGCGGAAGTCGCGCCGGGCGTGTTTGCCGGTGAGAAGGTCACGCCGATCGAGCGCGTGGCGCTGTATGTTCCCGGCGGACGCGGCTATTTTCCTTCGGTGATGCTGATGCTCGGCGTGCCGTCGTCGGTGGCGGGATGCAAAAGCATTTGCGTCGTGACGCC
>CAZVKC010000041.1:9095-26699 GCA_964627455.1 uncultured Solibacteraceae bacterium
GGTCTCGACCTGTTGATCGAAGCCGAGCACGGGATGGACTCCGCGGCGCTGCTCGTCACGCACAGCCGTGAACTCGCCGAGAAGGCGTCGGAATACATCGCGAAGTACGTGCCGCAGATCCCCGAGCCGCGCCAGACCTACATCAAGACGGTGCTCGGCAATTACGGCGGCATCGTGCTGACGGATTCGTTCGAGGAAAGCTGCGCATTCGTGAACGATTACGCGCCGGAGCATCTCGAGATTCTGGTGAAGGATCCGTTCCTCGCTCTGAGCCGCATCGAACACGCGGGCGAAATCCTGCTTGGGCCGTATACGCCGATTTCGATTTCGAACTACTGCCTGGGCTTGAACGCGATTCTGCCGACGGGCCGCTTCGCGCGTTCGTACTCGGCGGTTACGGTGCACGACTTCATCAAGCGCGCGGGCATTGGATATATGGACGAGCGCGGCTACAACCGCCTCGCCGGTTACACCGCTACGCTGGCTGATTACGAGGGCTTCCCGTCGCACGCGTTCGCCATCCGCGAACGCGCCAACATCTGGAAAAACAAGAAGCCGTGAGCGCGCAGTTAGCGCGCATTCGCGCCCTTCAGTTTGAGAACCTCGCGGAAGCGAATCGCCAGATGGCGGAGTTCTTCCGCGAGCGCTTGCCCTTTGGCGTTCGCGAAGTGAACATCCGCGTGCTTGCGGTGTCGTTGAATTCGGTCAACGGGATCCTGGTTGACGAAGACGGCAAGCGGCTGTTCTTCAAAGCGCACATCGAATCGCAGGTCGCGGATCGCGAATACTACAACACGGAAGTGCTGGCCGAGGCCGGATATCCGGTGGTGCGTCCGGTGTTGAAGGCGAAGGAATCCGAAGAACAGCACGTGATGCTGTACGAGGTGATCGAGACGCCGACGATGTTCGACGCCTGCCGCGCGGTGGAAACCGGCGATGCTTCGAACGAAGCGGATCTCATCGCGGCGCAGCGTCTCAGTGATCAGACATTGATGGGTTTGTACGAACGCTCGCTGCGCTGGCAGACGGCGGAGGAGAACGCGTCGAGTCCGGTGTTTCAGTTGTTCTATCACCGGTTGACGGGCGGGCGGTTCGATCAGTTCTATCGCGGGCAGGTGGTTCCGTGGTTCGAGGTTCCGTGGGAAGAGCTTGCGGCGATGCCGTGGGTGATCAACGGGCGGCGTTTTGAAAAGCCGCTGGGGACGCTGGTGGATGACGCGATCCGGTTGTTGAACCCCGCGCAGGACGGGCCCGTCGTGGTGGGTCACGGCGACGCGCATAACGGCAATGTGTTCTATCGCGGATCGAACGTGGATCTGCTGTATTTCGATCCGGCATTCGCGGGACGGCATCATCCGCTGGTGGATTTGACCAAGCCGCTCTATCACAACACGCTCGCGCAGTGGATGTATTTCCCCGAGGAAAAAGGCCGGCAGTTGCGGATCGAAGCACAGATCGACAACGGCGTCGTGTATGTCGAGCATGACTTTCATCTGAACTCGCTGCGGCGGGGGATTCTGGATTCGAAGGTCCAATTGGTGTTGGATCCGATGGTGCGGCATCTCGATGAATTGGGCTGGCTGCGGCCGGATTATCGCGAGTACCTGCGCGCCGCCGTGTTCTGCTGCCCGCTACTGACGATGAATCTGTGTGATCGCGCGAAGTTCCCGGCGAACGTTTCGGTGTTGGGTCTGTCGCACGCGGTGCAGTACGGCAACGAGGACCTGTGTTAATTGTTTTCGATCTCGACGGCGTGATCACGTCGGAGTCCTGCTATTGGGAAACGGCGCGCCTGGGGCTGCGTGAGATTGTGGGTCCTGACGCCGTGATCCCGCAGGATTTCATCTATTGGGTGAAGAACCACGCGATCAATCACAACTGGGATCTGGCGTTCGTGGCTCGCACCGCGCAGGCGGATTTCGCGGCGTTTCGCGCACAGCATGAGCATTTGACGGGACGGGATCTGCTGGCTGCGTGTCCCGGCTATCGCGGCGCTGCGTGGGAGGAGTGCCACGTGGTGTGCCAGCGGATTCAGGATTCGCTGCCTCCGCCGTCCGAGGTGTTGCTCGACGCGCGCCCGGTATTCGAGGCGCTGCGTGATCGCTGTACGTTTGCCGTTGCCACGGGACGTCCGAAGCCGGAAGCGATGTCTCCGCTGATCGCCGCTGGGATCGACGGCTACTTCGACGCGACGCGCATCGTGACGCACGATGACGTCGTCGAGGCCGAGCGCGAGCATCCAGGCCAGAGTTTCGGCAAGCCGCATCCGTTCATTTTGCAGAAGGCGATGCGCGAGACGCCGCCGAGCGAAACGGTGTTTGTCGGCGACACGCTGTCCGATGTTGGCGCCGCGGCGCGCGCGCACGTTCGTTGTATCGGCGTGTTGACCGCATTGCCGGAAGGCGAGTACCGCGAGGCGCGGCGTGCGATTCTCGCGGGCGCCGGTTGCGAGACCATACTCGATTCGATTCTTGAACTACCAGGAGTACTTTGATGACGACGTTGCGAAACCTCATTCCCGATCACGTGAAGCGGCTGCCGGTTCGCCATCATAGCGCTCCCGCGGTTCCCGGCGAGATCCGGTTGGATCGCAACGAACAGCCGTTCGCGCCGTCTCCGCGCGTGGTGGCGGCGATCCAGAAAGCGGCCGAAGATGCGAACCGGTATCCGGAATCGTTCTCAGGTTCCTTGCGCCGTCGGATTCAGCAATACACGGGCGTGCCGTTTGAACAGATCTCGGTCGGCAATGGATCCGACGAGCTGATCGAGTGGCTGTCGCGCGCGTTTCTTGCGAACGGTGACGAGATCCTGGTGCCGAAGCCGAGCTTCTTTTACTACGCGACCACGTGCGGCGCGGTCGGGGGCGTTACGGTGTATGCGGATCGCAACGAGGACTTCACGCTGAATGTCGATGCGATCTTTGCGAAGGTGACGGATCGCACGAAGATCCTGTACATCGCAAATCCGAACAACCCGACGGGGACTCCTGTGCCTCGCGCGCAGATTATCGAGATCCTCGAACGGGCGGACTTTCTCGTTGTGGTGGACGAGTGCTACCACGAGTTCCACGGAGAGACGGTTGTCGATCTGCTGCCGAAGTATCCGCACCTGCTGATCCTGCGCAGCTTTTCGAAGGCGTTCGGACTTGCGGGCCTGCGCGTCGGTTACGCGATGGGTACAGCGGAGCACATCGACTACCTGCACCGGGTGGCGCAGTCGTACTCGGTGAATCGCATGGCGCATGCCGCGGCGATTGCGGCGCTGGATGACGTCGAATGGGCTCGCGAGAAGATCGCCGCGATTTGCGCGCAGCGGGACAGTCTGGCCGGCTTCCTGCGTCAGATCGGTTTTGTCGCGTACGATACGCGCACGAACTTCATCCTGCTGAATTCGAAGCCGCTCGGCAAGACGTCCACGGAGATCGCGACGCTCTTGCGCCAGCACAATATCCATGTGACGGATTTCGCCGGCTACCCGGGGTTGGACCAGTATTCGTTCCGGATCACCATCGGGCAGCCGCACGAGAATGAGAAGGCGCTAGAGGTCCTGCGGAGCCTGCGCGACTAGCGCGTCCAGAAGACGCGCAATGGCTTGTTGCGCTTCTGCGCGGCGTTCGTTGGCGCTGTCTCCGAAGAGGATCCACTGTAGCGTGACGAAGGCCTTTTTCGAGCCCTCGACAAAGACACCCAGCACGGAATCGCCGAAAGACTCGACGGAAAGGCATAGATAGCCGGGCTTGGGCGTTCTGAGAACGACGCCATTGAGCGGGATGCCGCCGATGGCGCCTTCGTAACGTGTTCCTTCTGTTGTGCTCGTGAGCGACATCAGCTTGCAGACCGCGGGCCAGGCCTCGGGCTGCGGCATCGCGACCATGCGGAGTTCTGTAGCGTTGGTGGCGGGGACACCCGCAAAACGGTCCAGGCGATAACGCAGCGTCGCCAGGAAGGTGTGCCAGCCGCCGTACACCGATTCAAACTCGTTGTCGAAGCTGGCGCCTTCGCCGAAGCCGGAATGCACGAGGCGCAGGATGGTCGCACCGCCATCAGCGGCCTCAATCACAAACTCGACGAGCTTGGGATGTTCGGACCCTTCGCCCTCGATCCAGCCGACGCGCTTTTCCGGATCCCAGATGCGGATTGGCGCGGTGGCTTCCATGCCGGCTCCCCAACTGAAGCGGATGCTGCCTCCTTCACCGGGGACGACGCCGGCGTCGGGCGCGAACCAGCTCATCAGTCCGTCGCCTGTCGTAACGGCGTCCCAGACCTGCTCGGGCGTTGCCTCGACTTTGATTTCGATTTCATGCTTGCGTGTATTGCCGCTCATTATTGGATTACCGCCGATTGTCCGTCGTTTGGAATGTCTTTGGTCATGGCGGGGTAGCCGCCGATCAGGAAGCGAAAGGTACGTCCGCCGTGCGCGTGCGGGTCGTGATACCTGGATACGAGCCGCGCGATGGCGCCGGTGAGTTCTTCGGCGAAAGCGGCCCGATCCTCAGCGTTTCGAAAGCGGACCTCTGTTTCGAGCGTGATGGTGGCGAGGCGCTTCTTTGCGGCGGAGGCCTGCACGGCGAGGCTGGCGAGTTCGCGGATGGCGCGGGCGGCGGATCCGATCAGATAGGCGATGGAGAAGCGGTCCCGGCGTTCTTCGGGCGTGGTTCCGAGGCGTCCCAATGCTTCGGGACTGACGAGGTAACTGGCCGCGCTGGCGCGTACGATGCGCTCCATGCAGTTGCCGCGGCGGCGCTCTTCAACGAAATCTACGAAACCTTCCTTCTCGAGTTCGCGCAAGTGGTAGTTGACCTGTTGACGGGGCAGGTCCATGAGGCGGGCGAGTCCGGAGCCGGAGTTGGGTTCGGCGGCGAGATGCTCGAGCATTCGCAGGCGCGCGGGCTGCAGGAAGACCGCGGCTTTTGCGGGATCACGGACGATTTGGACTGCGGGAAGGGAAGACGGGCTTGCCTCGGTCATATCGAAGTCCCAGGATATGGCCGACAAAAAGAGTTGTCAAGGAAAAAGGAGTGGTCTAGGCGGCGATTCCCAACCCGCGGCGCACCAAGGCGCCCAACAACAATCCGACGCGTTCTGCCTTGCCGATGTACGGGCGTCCTTTCAGGACGTCGTAGCCGGCGGCTTCGATCTTGTCGAGGACGCGCATGCCGCCGCGGCTGAAGAGTTCGAGGTCGATGGCGAGGCGGCGATCCACCATGCCGGGCAGCGCGAGTCCCTTCTCGAAGAGCTTGCGCGTGACGTACACGCCTTCGCGCATCGCGTCGCGGAACTCCGGCGTGAAGCGGCGGTTGGCGATGTCGTCGTCGGATGCCCCGGGAAGATAGACCCGGTCCTTCTGCCAGTCGACAATCACGTCCTGCCAGAAGTTGGCGAGTTGCAGGCCGGTGCAGGTGGCGTCCGACAGCGCCTGGCGTTCGGGATCCGAGTATCCGCAGAGATAGAGGACCAGTCTTCCGACAGGGTTCGCGGAGTACTTGCAGTACTCGAATAACGCCGGATAGTCGCGGTAGCGGGTCACCACCTGATCCTGTTCGAAGGCCTTGATGAGGTCATCGAACGGATCGACGGGCAGCATCTTTCGTTCGGCAGTGCCGGAGAGCGCGACGAACACGGGATGCCGCTGGCGTCCGCGATACATGGCCTTCAGTTCCGCGCGCCACCAGGAGAGCAGGCGCAGGCTTTCCTGGGTATCGCCGATCTCGTCGCCGAGGTCGTCTGCCCAACGGCAGAAGGAGTAGACGTTGTAGAAGTCCTGATGCAGGTGCTTGGGCAGCAGGAAGCTGACGACGTGGAAGTTCTCGTAATGGGAAGTGGCGAGCCACTTCGTGTAGGCGAGGGATTCCTCTAAAGACCAATCGCGGGACATAGCGTCCCGCGATTCGACGAACTCTTTTGGTCCTAAGAACACGCGACTAAGGGATGATCGCCGTCTTCATGTGGCCGTTGTGGCTCATGAGGTGGCGCATCACTTCCAGCAGGTTGGTGAGAGGCTCGACGCGATTGACGAAGTCCTTCGACGAGATGTCGCCGTTGGAGACGAGCTGCAGAGCCTTCTGGATGTGCTTGGGCGTGTGATGGAAGCTGGCCTTGCAGGTCAACTCCGAGTAGTGCAGGAGGTTGGTGTCGAGGTGGACAGTCGTGTCGCTCGGGCAGCCTCCGAAGAAGTTGACGGTGCCGCCGCGGCGAAGCATGCGGACGGCGGTCTGCCAGGCGGCGGGATGTCCGACGGCTTCGATCGCGACGTCGACGCCGCGGCCGTTGGTCATGGCCTTGACGGCAGGCACGATGTCGACGCCATCGGCGGCGATGATGCCTTCCGACGCGCCCATTTCGGCAGCGCGATCGAGCTGGGCCTTGCGGCGGCCGATAGCGATGACGCGGGCTCCGTAGACCTTGGCGAGGCGCACGAACATCGCGCCGATGGGGCCAAGGCCCATGACGGCGATGGAGTCGCCGGGCATGATGCCGGTTTCATCGAGACCGCGCAGCACGCAGGCGAGAGGCTCGACGAGCGCGGCGTCCTGGTAGTCGATGTGGTCCGGGATCTCGTAGGTGTTCTTCTCGACGATGCGGGCGGGGATGCGAATATATTCCGCGTAAGCTCCGTTGTTGAAGAGCAAGTCTTCGCAGAGATTGTGCAGGTCTCTGCGGCAATAGAAGCACTGGTCGCAAGGTGCGGAATTCGCTGCGACGATCCGCTGGCCGGGCCGGAACTTCGTCACCTTTTCGCCAACGGCGACGATGTCACCCGCCAGTTCGTGCCCGAATAGCGCTGGGGGCACAATCATCCTGGCGTGGTAACCACGGCGGAAGACCTTGACGTCAGTACCACAAGTCAGTGCGGTGCGAACGCGCACCAGAATGTCGCCAGGTCCGATTTCAGGTACGGCTACCGATTCGATCTCCAGGTGCTCGCGCCCGTAGAGAACGGCAGCCATCATCTCTTGATTCACTTATGACCACCTCTGTGGTTGTACTACTATTTTCAGCGATTCTTCACCCGGGTGTAAAGCGAGGTCGATGCCCATACGGATCTTGTCAAGCGGCACACGGTGTGATATAAGGTCCGACACGGGCAGATCGCCTGAAAACACCAGTCTCGCTGATTCTGCCTGCAGGTCCACTGAAGCGCTGTAAGCCCCTGTCAAAGTCCGCTCATCTTTGCAGATGCTGGCGCCCGACACTTCGATTCTCTCTGTGTCTGAAGTTTGTGCAAACAATAGGATTTTTGCGCCAGGACGGGTGCAGCGCACGGCCTGGTCGACGATGCCGGGGGCAGATGCGGCCACAATCACGATATCGGCGCCTCGGCCGTCCGTGAGATCGAGGACGCGTTTTTCGAACGCCTCCGACTCCCGTATCGGATGATAGGCTTCGATCGCATCGTAGCGGCGCGCGAGCGCCCGGCGCGATTCAAGCGTGTCGGTGGTCAGCATTTTGCAGCCGATGCGCCGGAGCATCATCGTGAAAATGAGTCCGATAGGACCCTGTCCCAGGATACACACTACGTCGCCGGGTTGGGGGTCGATCTGCACCACCGCTTTGAGGCAGGTGTTCACCGGTTCGACGAAGCAGGCCTGATCGAACGACACCCCGTCTGGTATCTTTTCGACACCGTCCGCGACGATCCAGTCCATCACCCGGACGTACTGGGAAAAGCCTCCGCCTGCGGGCGCGTAGCCGGCCGTGACGCCGACCTTCTTGTAGGTCGCGCATTGCGCATAGAGCTTCCTGGAACAGTAGAAGCAGTTCCGGCAGGGGATGTGGTGGAAGACGATGACGCGGTCGCCGGGCTGGTACTTCGTGACGCCGGAGCCGACCGCCGCCACGACGCCCGCGGTCTCGTGTCCGTAAATGCGGGGGGCGGGGAGCAGGTCGTATTCGATCTTCTTGAGGTCGGTGTGACAGATGCCGCAGGTTTCCACGCGGATCAGGATTTCTCCGGCGCCGAGTTCCGGCACGGGTACGTCCTGGACTGCGATCTGCCCGTTGCCGGTATAGACCGCCGCCTTCATCGTGGATCCCACATCGCCGTCTCGGACGGCGTCAGGCAAAGTTGCAGTTGACAAAGAACTCTCCCAATCGATCTTCGGCGAGTTTACAGGCCCGGTCCAGGCGAATCAACCCGGGGATCCGCGACCAGGGGCGGCGCAGGGCTTCGAGCACGATGCGCCCTTTTGCGAAGCGTCCTTCCCGATCTCGCATGTCATTCAGATGGATGTCGAACGAGTGGCTCGCGGTGTCGGAAATCACGCGTAGGCAGTAAAACGGCAGCGATTGCGATTCGGCGAAACGGGCCACGGCGGCGGCTTCCATTTCCACGGCGGAAGCTCCGGTGCGGGCTCGCAATTCAGCTTTCTCGCTGGATGTTTCCGCGACGCGATCGACCGAGGCAAGGGATCCCCGCGCAGCTGCCGCGCCGGTAGGGACTCTTGGAGTTTCACAGCCGAACTCCATCCGGCTGTCGACATCGATTACGCTCGAAACCTCCACGATGTCGCCGACCTGTAACTCCGGGTCGAGACCACCGCAGAACCCCGTGCTCACCACCGCGCGAAAACGCTCCTTTTCGCCTGCGATTTCCGCTGCTTTCGACGCCAGCCGGAATCCCGGACCGTTGGCTACCATCACCAAGCGATTCCGGTTCCAGACAGCCGATTGCGCAAAATCCACCGGCCAATTCAAACGAACCGAATTACCGCAGTTTCGCAGGATACCACGAAACTCACGGGCCTCCGACGCAATCAACAATAGCGCCGGATCGTTACTGGACATACCCATTCGCCCGGAACCAGGTGACCGCCTTTTCGAGGGCGGCTTCCGGAGGTCCCGGCATAAAACCCAATTCACGTGACGCCTTCTCGTGCGTCACCCACATCTTCTTGCGCGCCATGCGAACCCCTTCGAGAGGGGCTCGCGGTTCCTGGCCGGTGACTTCCGCCCAGGCCGTGCTGCAGAATCCCGCCGCCAGCGCCACAGGATACGGAATCCTGAACTTCGGCGCGGGTAATCCGCTGAGGCGCGACAAAATTTCCAGAATCTCGCGTAGCGTCAGATTCCGGCTTCCTAATACATAACGTTCGCCGGGCTTGCCGTGTTCGCACGCAAGCCAGTGCCCGAAGGCGGTGTCGCCGGCGTCGACGATATTCAGCCCGGTGTCGACATACGCTGGCATGCGGCCGGCGAGGAAGTCGACGATGATCTTCCCAGTTGGAGTCGGCTTGAAGTCGTGGTCGCCGACGGGCGCCGTGGGGTTGACGATTACGACAGGGAAACCCTGTGCGGCGAATTTGAGGGCTTCCTGCTCGGCGAGGAACTTCGACCGCTTGTAGTGTCCCGTCATGTCCTCGATGCTGACCGGCGACTCTTCCGTGCCCTCGCGGCCGTCGCCGGGAAAGCCGATGCAACCGACGGTGCTCGTGTAGATCACGCGTTCGACGCCTGCTTTTGCGGCGGCTTCCAGCACGTGGCGCGTACCCTCGACGTTCGACTTGTAGAGATCCTGCGGATCCTTCGACCAGAGCCGGTAATCCGCGGCGACATGAAAGACGAGGCCGCAGCCTTGCGCCGCCGATTCGACGGATGCGGCGTCACGCAAGTCGCCCGTGACGCGTTCGACATCGGGAAGTTCGCGCAACCGGCTGCCCTGGCGGACGAGCGCTCGTACACGCATCCCGCGGCGGACGAGCATGTTCGCCACATGCCAGCCGAGAAAGCCGCTCGCTCCTGTAACAAGAACCGGTTTCAAGGTCTTACTGGTCTGCCCGCCCCGTCGAAAACATTTCGCAGTACGTCTGTTTCATTATTGCCCGTTTCTCTGCGCTTTTCGATACTCTGCCAAGGCTAGTAACGGGAACGAATTCCGGTAGAGATGGTAGTTGAGGTAGAAGACGCGCGGGAAACCGGTGCCGGTCGAGAGCGGCTCGTCCCAGGTTCCGTCGGCCTTTTGTGTCGCGCACAGATACTCGATGCCCTTGTGCAGGCTGCTCGAGGTCGTGTCGCCGCCGGCGATGAGTCCCATGACGGCCCACGCGGTTTGCGACGGGGTGCTGGGACCTTCCACAAAGCTTCCCTTGTCGTAACTGGCGCAGCTTTCGCCCCAGCCGCCATCGGCGTTCTGGATCGAGCGCAGCCATTCGCCGCCGCGCAGCACGTGCGCCTCGCGGTCGCTCTCGCCGGCGGCCTGCAATCCGCGCAGCGCGAAGCAGGTTCCGTAAATGTAGCCGACGCCCCAGCGTCCGTACCAGCTTCCGTCCGCTTCCTGCGTGCGCACGAGAAAGTCGATGGCCTTGCGGACCGGCTTGCTGTCGAGAGGCACGTCATGACGCGCGAGCGCCTCGAGGACGCGGCCCGTGATGTCAGGGCAGGTCGGGTCGAGCATCGCGTTGTGATCCGCGAAGGGGACTTCGGTCAACGAGTGGCGGTTGTTGTCGACATCGAATGCGGCCCAGCCGCCGTCCTTCGACTGCATGCCGAGCAGCCAGCGTACCGCACGTTCGCGCGCGGCGCGCCAGTCGGCGGGATTCGCGGCGCGGGCGTGATCGAGCGCGAGCAGCACCATGGCCGTGTCGTCGATGTCGGGATAGAATTCGTTGGCGAATTCGAAGTACCAGCCGGAAGGTTCGAGGTTCGGACGCTTCACCGACCAGTCACCCTTTTCGCGGACTTCCTTCGTTAAGAGCCAGTCACCGCAGCGCTGCATTGAGTCCTGGGGCGCGCTGCCGGATTCGCCGACCGCAAAGGCTGCGATTGCCGTGTCCCAGACGACCGAGAAACAAGGCTGGAAGAAGAAGTCGCCGTTGTCGCCTTCATCGACCATCAGGCGGTCGAATTGCGTCTGGGCTTCGATGCGGTCGGGATGATCGGCGGGATAGCCGAGGACATCGAGCGCCATGATGGTGTACATCATGGGCGGATAGATCGCCGCGACACCGTCGGACTTGCGGGTATGCTGCAGCATCCATTCTTCGCAGCGGCGGATGGCCGTGCGGCGGATGCTGGCGACGCCGTGTTTTTCCCAGAATTTGAGGAATCCGTCGAAGCGTTCGAAGAAGCCGCGCCAGGAAAAGACGCCGGCGTCGATCGCCTGGCCCATCGGCTTGCCGGGGATCAGCAGTTCATCGAGCGTGAAGCCCTTCGGCACGGGGCGCATCGGATTGGCCGACTGGACGATGGCCAGTGGAATCACGATCGCGCGCGACCACGAGGACATCTCGTAAATGAAATTGCCGGCAAGGATCATTTCCGGCGGCACGGTGGGCGTGTGTTCGCGCGGGTAGAGCCCGAAGAGACCGAGGTTGATCTTGGTGTAAGAATTCGCGGACTGCAGGCCGCCCAGTGAAAGAATGCAGTTGCGTAACTTCTCGAGCGCAACCGGGTTTTGTCCAGCCAGCTTCAAGGCGAAGTACGCTTTGACGGACGCGGAAATTTCCGAAGGTCCGCCGGCGTAGATGCCGAAGCCGCCGTCGCTGTTCTGGCGGCGAAGGATCGATCGAACGGCGCGGTCAATCTGCGCGCGGTTGGCGGGACGCCATTCCGCATCGCCGGGATTGGGCGGCTGCTGCCACAACTGCAGCAGGATCCAATCGCTCTCGAGTGTGGTGTCGGCCGTGAGATCGGCCCACCAATAGCCGTCGGCGTGCTGCATGCGCAGCAGTGCGTCGGACGCTTTGCGTTCAGCCAGTGCGCTCTGGCTGAGTAATCCGTCTGTAATCTGAACCCCCGGACTCATTCTTGGTTTAAGCGGTGGCCGTCGCGAGCGGCGTGAGTTTCACGAGCGACGAAGGATCCAACCCGTTGGGAAGAGAGAAACGCACATCTTCTTCCTTGATTTCCATTTCCTGGAGGTCGTTGAAGCCGCGCGCCTGCAGGTACGAGATGAGGTCCTGCACGAGGTTTTCGGGAGCGGATGCGCCGGCGGTGACGGCGACGGTGGCGACGCCATCGAGCCATTCCGGTTTCACTTCCGAATGATCGTCGACGAGGTGCGCGGGGATGCCGCCTTGCGCGCAGACTTCGACGAGGCGGCGCGAGTTGGAACTGTTCTGCGACCCGACGACGAGCAGCAGATCGCACATCGGAACCACGGCTTTGACGGCGACCTGGCGGTTCTCGGTCGCATAGCAGATGTCCTGCGCGTGGGGACCCTGGATGAGCGGGAAGCGTTCCTTGAGGCGGTTGACGATGCCGACCGTTTCGTCGAGACTCAACGTCGTCTGCGTGATGTACGCCATCTTCGACGGATCCTTCACTTCGAGACGGTCGACGTCTTCGACATTCTCGACGAGGACAGTGGCGTCGGGCGCTTCGCCGAGTGTGCCGACGACTTCATCGTGATCCTTGTGTCCGATGAGGACGATCGTGTAGCCTTTCCTGGCGAACTTGACGGCTTCGATGTGGACCTTGGTCACCAACGGGCAGGTCGCGTCGATCACTTTCAAATTGCGAGCCTTGGCTTCATCGCGGACTGCCGGAGATACGCCATGCGCGCTGAAGATGACGCGCTCGCCTTGCGGAACCTCGTGCAATTCGTCGACAAAGATTGCGCCGGCATCCCGGAGTTCGTCCACCACATGTTTGTTGTGTACGATTTCCTTGCGGACGTAGATCGGCGCGCCGTACATGTTCAATACGATCTTGACGACATCGATTGCGCGCACGACTCCCGCGCAAAACCCGCGCGGCTTGAGCAGAATGATGCCCTTCGCCCGCTCGGCGGCTCCGGTTTGTGACATATTCCTTAATTATAAACCGTTCCGCGGGCCTGCCCCCCTTCGCTATCCTGAAAGGAAAGCATGCCCATCCAAAAGATCCACGAGGTGGTGGAAGCCGAAGGTCACCTGATCGACTCCCACATCATGGAACGCATCTTCGACACGGTCATCGAATACAGCGGCCGTTACGAAGTCGAACAATTCCGTATCGGCCGGACCAACGCCGAACCCTCGCAGTTGCGCCTGAAGGTGGAGACCGAAACGCCGGAGCAGATGGACCTGCTGCTGGCCCAGTTGCTGGGCCTGGGATGTTCGTCGGTCGACGGCGGCGACGCGGACTTGAAGGCGGTCGAAAAAGATCGCTGTGCGCCGGAAGATTTCTATTCGACTACAAATTACCGGACTCTCGTAAAGGTGGGCGGAAAGTGGGTGCAGACGCAGGACCATCGCATGGACGGCATGATCGTCGTTCGCGACGGGCAGGCGTTCTGCCGCAAACTGCGCGACCTGAAGGCCGGCGACAACGTCGTGGTCGGGATGCGGGGCATCCGCGTGGTTCCGGAATCGAAAGAGCGCGACCGCATGACGTTCGCGTTCATGAGCAACGGCATCTCATCGGAACGGCAGGTGGAAACGGCCGTGCGGCAGACAGTCCACCTGATGGAGCAGGCTCGCGAAAGCAAGCTGAAGATCGTCGTGGTGGCGGGTCCCGTGGTGGTGCACACCGGCGGTGTCACGCCGTTGTCGAAACTGATCCGCGACGGCTGGGTGGACGCGGTGCTGGCCGGCAATGCGCTGGGCGTCCACGACATCGAGAATGCGCTGCTCGGAACTTCGCTGGGCGTGCGCCAGGTGGATGGGCGCCTGGAAGAGCACGGGCATCGCAACCACATGCGCGCGATCAACGCGATCTATCACGCTGGAAGCATCAAGGATGCTGTGGAGACTGGCAAGCTGACGAGCGGCATCATGTACGAGTGCGTGAAAGCCGGGGTCCCGGTGGTGCTGGCGGGGAGCTTGCGTGACGATGGTCCGCTGCCGGATACGGTGACGGACATGAATCGCGCGCAGGATTTGTACGCACAGCAATTACGCGGCGCGGGACTCGTGCTGTCGCTGGGTTCGATGCTGCACTCGATCGCAGTCGGCAACATGCTGCCTGCGTGGGTGAAGGTGGTGTGCGTGGACATCAATCCGGCCGTGGCGACGAAGGTCAGTGATCGCGGTACTGGACAAGCCGTCGGCGTCGTGACGGATGTGGGATTGTTCCTCGATCTGCTCGAACGCACGATGGCGCAACGAAAGCAACCTCAGTAATGAAGAAGAATACGCAACCGAAACAGTATACGGACGAGCACGCGGCAAGCGGCGTCGCGGCAGAACTGCCGGCGCTCGAATGCTGGCCGAATCAGTATCCGGAACGCAACTACCAGATCGAAATCAGCATGCCGGAGTTCACGTCGGTGTGTCCCAAGACGGGGCTGCCGGACCACGGCACGATCACGCTGACGTATGTTCCCGACCGCTGGTGCGTTGAGCTGAAGTCTCTCAAGATGTACATGCTCGCGTACCGCAATCTCGGCATCTTTCAGGAGAACATCGTCAACCGGTTTCTCGAGGACATCGTGAAGGCGTGCAAGCCGCGCACGGCAACCGTGCACGGAGACTTCACGCCGCGCGGCGGTATCGGGACGCGCGTCACGGCGCAGTACACGGCTGCCGCGTCGAAGAAATCATCCAGATAAAAGCAGAGAGGGGAAGCCGGCCCAATCGGCTGGGCCTGCCTCCCCTTTCTGGTACAGCACTACGTTCGCGTATCTAGAATGAGAAACGTAGCTGGAAGTCGATCCTGCGGTTGCCTGCGCCGGAACCGTCTCCGCCGCCAGGACCTCCGCCGAATCCTCCCGCCGTCGCTGTCGAGATTCCGAACAGCGCCGAACTCAAATTCCCCACCGGCGAAGCCAGATTTACCGTATTGAACAGGTTCCGCGCGCTCACCGAGAGCGTGAGATTGAATCGCTTGTCGGTGCTGCCGCCGCCGAAGCCGCCGCGTCCACCACCGCCGCCGCCCATGCGGCCTCCACCCATCGGACCCATGCCGCCGCCCATCGGCGGTCCACCGGGTCCACGGCCACCACCGCCGAAGCCGCCATCACCGGGTCCCATGCCGGACTCGCCCTTCTTGCCGAAGCCCCAGGTGCGGGACAAACGCATGTTCACCGAGAACATATTCGGGCCGATGCCGTAGTTGCGCGGGATGATGGCGTCATTCGGACCCGGGTTGGGGTTGAAGATGCCGTAAGGTGTGACGACCGCGCCCGGCGCGCCCGCAGTTGCGAACGACGGACGTTCGTTGAAAACCGTGTCGCCGTTGGTGTCGCGGCCGGTCACGATGTTGAACGGACGTCCCGACGTGTAGATGATGAACGGGTTCGCGGTGACGCCCTTCCAGAGATTGGTGGATCCACCGATGAACAGGCGCCGCTTGATATTGAACGAAGAGGGGCCGTACTCGGAACTCAGGTTGTACGTGTAGGCCGGCATCGTGCCGACGCCATCGGTGTCGGACTTCGCATCCTGCACCATGAAGTTGCCGAAGAGGCTGATTTTGCGGTTGGGGCGCGCGTTGAAGCCGAACATCAACTGGTTCTGCCGCATCAGGCCGGACGATTCATATTCGAAGATATTGCCGACGTTGCCGTACGGGCGCGAGCCGTCGAGCAGCGGCGCGTTGATGTTGCGAGTTCGCAGGGTGTGGACGCCGCGGGTGTTCACGTAGTTGACGTTGACGCTGATGTTCTTCGGCAACTGGCGTTCGATGCCGATTGAGGTCTGCCCCATGTAAGGTGCGACGAGTCCGCTGGACACTTGCCGCACGGTTTGCGCGACGACGTTGCCGGCGAGCGACGAGAGCGAAGGAATCGTGGGGAAGAACGACGGGTTCGGAACGATGTAGTTCTGCTGCGTCGTGCCGTTGAAGCGCAACGCCTGCAGCGTGAGGCTCTGCTGGAAGCGGTCGTAGAAGACGCCGAAGCCCGCGCGGACCACGGTCTTTGCGGCCTGCCGGCCCTTGGCTCCGATCGCCCAGGCGAGGCTGATGCGCGGCGCGAAGTTCGTGAAGTTGCTGATGTTGGTCTGCGCTTCATAACGGAGGCCGGCGCTCAGCGTGAGGCTCGGGCGCAGGCGCCAGTCGTCGAGCACGAAGACACCGACATCGGTCTGGTTCACATCGGCGAGCGGGTTGCCGCCGGCGATGGTGAACTGCGACGCTCCACCGCCGCGCAGGCGGGTTTCCGCGGCCGAGAGTCCAAGTTGATTGAAGAGCAGCGTGCGGCGATAGCGTTCGAGCGAAGTGATGATCTCGGTCTGGCCGGCAATCGGCAGGTTGTTCGCGTCGAGCATCGGCGCGTTGCCGCCGGTGAAGACGAAGGTCCCGCCGAAGTTGTTGGGCGAGAAATCCGAGAGGGTGCTGTGCCGGACGCGTCCACCGAACTTGATGGTGTGCTGCTTATAGGTGCGGGTCGAGATGTTGTTCACTTCGATGCCGCGGTTGGTGTTGTAGGCGTTGCCGATCTGCGCGCCGCCGCCAGTGAAGGCGTCGAGCACCTGGATCGTCGGCACGGTGTTGTCGCCGGTGTTGCCGAGGCGGGTGCGTTCGAACTGGAAGCGCGTTTCGTTCACGAAGTTCGGGTTGACGATGGACGTTTCGGTCAACTGCACTGTGTGATCGCGATTCGTCGTGTCGTACGCGCGGGAGCCCAGCGAGAACTGGCCGATGCCGTCCTTGGAACTGGTCATGTCGCTGAACGAGTAGCGGCCGACGAGAGTGTGGTTCGCGCCGAGAGCATAGTCGATGCGCGGCGTGATGTGGAAGCGGCGCTGCGGCGTGGCAATGGCCTGCTTCAGGCTCGACGGCGTCAGGTTCGAATCGAGGATCGTGGCGTTGATCACCGAGTTGTCGTCGATTTCGCGGCGGTCGGCGTCGATCGAGAACGACGTCTTCTTATTCAGAGGTCCGCCGAAGTTGAAGCCGTACATACGCGATGTGAAGGGCGCGCGTTCGGTGAGGAACGGATTGCGTGAGTTGAAGATCGAATCGTTGAAGCTGAACATCGCCTGGCCGCGGAAGCGGTCTGCGCCGGGCTTGGTGAGGATCTCGATGCGTCCGAAACCCTGGCGGTCGAATTCGGCCGAGTAGGGGTTTGAGTTGATGCGGACTTCGCGGATCGCGGACTTGGGCGGCAACTGGCCGCCGGAGAATCCGTCGATGAAGATCTGGCCTCCGTTGGGGCCGGCCGCGGGACCGGCGAGCGCCTGCAGGTCCTGCGCGAGCTGGTCGGGATCGTCGGACAGCGTGTCGAGGTCCTGGCCTTTGAGCACGAGGGCTCCGGCGTTTTGCGACGGGTCGATACCGATCTTGCCGCGCTCGTCGTCGCTCACGTCGACTTCCTGCTTTTCGAGTTCGACGACGAGAGAGATGTCGAGGGTCATGTTGCCCGTGACCTCGACCGGTTTTTCGAACTTGGCGAAGCCTTTGAATGTCGTGCGAAGGGTGTATTTGCCGGCACGCAGATTGCTGAGCCGGTAGACGCCGTCTTCATTGGACTGGACGCGCTGTTCCCCGCCCATGCCGCGCAGCACGATTTGTGCGCCGGGGATCACGGCTTCCTGCGCGTCGATGACGCGACCGCTAATCGAGTAGGTCTGGGCCAAGCCGGTCATCGCGAATAACAAGGACGCCGCGAAGGCTGTTTGGACACACGTCAAGCGTTGTACTTTCATTTCTTGTTCCTCAGGTTGTAATGCTACGAACGCGTCTTCTCTGTTGTTTTACGGGACCATTGCGGGGAAGCCCAAATCCATGCCGCCACCGCCGCCCATGC
>CAZVKC010000041.1:26799-69970 GCA_964627455.1 uncultured Solibacteraceae bacterium
CCGCCACCGCCGCCCATGCTCGGGCCGCGGGACGCATTCTGTTGCTGGATCATTTGCAGGAGTCCCTCTACTCCCGCAAGCATGGTAATCGCTGTAATCTCGTCGGCCTTGGCGCCTTTGGTATGACTGATCACCAGTTGGTCGCCGGCTTTCAAATCCGCGAGGTGGATGGGGGGCATGCGTTCGAGCATGGCCGAGAGGTCCATGCCGCCGCGGCCACCGCCGCCGGGTCCACCGGGTCCGCCGCCGCCGGGGCGTCCCTGGAATCCGCCACCGCCCGCCGGACGTTCGCCGCCGGGCGCTGCTGCTCCTCCAGGACCGCCGGGTCCACCGGGGCGTCCTCCCATTCCGCCGCCACCGCCTCCGAAGAAGCCGGGCAGCTTTTTCATCTGCGAATCGGCGGTCGTGTGAATGGTGAGCGGCTTGCCTGTTTCCCAATTCTTCGCCTGGATCGTACCGGCGGCCGCATCGATTGCAACGATCGTAGCCGCCGTGTTGCGGAACGTTCCGTACACCAGTTCTTCCGCGGCCATTTCGGTTCCCTCGGAATTCTTCTCGCCGATGACGCGGACCTGATCGTCTTTCGTCATATCCGCGAGCGTTGCGATCTTCGCATCAGCGAAGCGGATCGAATCCGGGGCGTAACGGCGAATGACGGTTTTCTCGGTGATCTTGACTGTCACTTCCTTCGGCGCCGCGCCGGACGCAGCCGCACCCGGGGCGCTCGGCAGGATCAGCTTCACCGCATCCGGCTTGACCGAAGACACGCGGCCGGACCAGCCGCGGCGAGTCCATTCCTGCTTGTCGCGTTCCTGCTTCTTGACGATCTCGGCTTTGGACATCACGATCAGCCGCTGGGCTTCGACGGTCTTCACGGACGCGTCGACCAGGCCGGTGGCAATCACACGGTCGCCAGTTGTAATGTCGGCGAGCGTCGCCGGTTTCGCATCCTTCAAATCTTTCGCGCCGGGCGCGGTCTTCACGACGCGAGCCGTATCGGGAACCCCGACGGCGTACACGTCACCCTGATCGGTCTTGACGGAAACCTGTTTTGCGGCGGGATCCACCGAGGTGATGACTCCCATCACGCGCTGGGCGGCCTGCTGTTGGGCAAAAGCACTGAAACAAAACGCCGCGGCGGCCAGGCCGGCGGTCGAAACGAAGCGTTTGGAAACGAAGATTTGCATTCGGCTCACCAGTACAAGACGAAAGGTTACGGACCGATGGCACATTTTCTCTGTTAAGCCCTTGCAAAATATAGTTAACCTGTTCCTTTCATGTCATGCTGAAAGGGATGAAACTCACCTTTTGGGGAGCTGCCCGCACCGTCACGGGTTCCATGCACCAGCTCAGCTTCAACGGGCGTCATTATCTGTTGGATTGCGGACTCTACCAGGGCCGCCGCCGCGAGGCCGCCGAACGAAACTGCTGCTTTCCGTTTCATCCGGCGGAGATCGAAGCCGTGTTGCTGTCGCACGCGCACATCGACCACAGCGGGAACCTCCCCAACCTGGTGAAACAGGGGTTTTCGGGGCCGATTTATACGTCGCCCGCCACGACCGACCTCTGCAAGCCGATGCTGACCGACTCGGCGTACCTGCAGGAATCCGACGCCGAATACCTCAACCGCCGCAAGATGCGGCGCAACAAGATCGGCGCGCTGGACGAAAGCGAGGAAGTGAAGCCGCTGTATACGCAGGAGGATGCGGATCGCACGTTCCCGTTGTTCCGGTCCATCGAACTGCATCATGCCGAGGAGGTTGGGCCGGGGCTGACGTACCGGACCTACGACGCGGGCCACATGCTGGGATCCACGGCGATGGTGTTGGACGCGGGTCACATTCGCATTGCATTTTCAGGCGACGTCGGGCGCAAGGGACTGCCGATCATCCGGGATCCTGAAACGCTGCCTGCGGTCGACTACCTGATCATGGAAAGCACGTACGGCGACCGGTTCCACGAGATGGTGGGACCCGTGAAGCAGCGCCTCGCGGATACGATCAACCGCACATATCGCCGCGGCGGGCGCATGATCGTGCCGGCGTTTGCGGTGGGACGCACCCAGCAATTGATCCTGTTGATGCACGAATTGATGCTGGAGCAGGCGGTTCCCGCGATGCCGATTTTCGTGGATTCGCCATTGGCGGTGAATGCGACCGAGGTGTTCCGCAAGCACAAGGAATGCTACGACGAGGAAACGGCGCAGTTCCTCGAGAACGGCGACGATCCGTTCGGATTCAAGCGGCTGCGGTACATCCGCGACGTGAAGGATTCGAAGGCGCTGAACGATTTGCGCGGGCCGTATATGGTGATTTCGGCGTCCGGCATGTGCGAAGCGGGGCGCATCCTGCATCACCTGAAGAACAACATCGAAGATCCGCGGAACACGGTGCTGATCACGGGTTACCAGGCGGAGAATACGCTGGGACGCAAGCTGGTGGAACGGCAGCCGGAAGTCAACATCTTCGGCGAACCCTACCGGCTGCGAGCCGAAGTGGTGAAGATCAACGAACTCAGCGGCCACGCGGATCAGAACGAGTTGATCGAGTGGATGCGGCCGTTCATGTCGCGCGTGAAGAAGGTGTTCCTGGTGCACGGCGAACCCGTGCCGCAACAGGCCCTGGCTGCGACGATCCGCGCGAACTTCGGAGGGGTCGAAGTGTTCAACCCCGCGCGCGGAGATTCGTTCGATCTCGATTAGTGGACGTTGTAGCCCCGAACCAGCTTCAGCGTCCGTTCCCAACGGGTCTTGGTGAAGAAGTTGGTGGCGAGGTCGATGAAGTGTTCGAGGCGGAAGTCCACGAGGTTTTCCGTGGAGGTCGCGTAGGACCAGAAAATGATCGTCGGCTTGCCGATGATGTTTTCGCGCGGCACCCAGCCCCAGTAACGGGAATCGAGCGAGTTGTCGCGGTTATCGCCCATCGCGAAGTAATGGCCTTCGGGAACGATGAGTTCGCCGGTCGCCTTGTCGACGTGCGTCATCATCTCGGTGACGCGCGCCATGTATTCCGGCGGGACGTCGGTCGGCGTGTCGGGGAACATGTCGCGGTAGGGGATCGCGAAGTTGTGGATGTGCTGCTTGTACGGTTCCTTCAGCGCCTTGCCGTTGAGGAACACCTGCTTGTTGACGATCTTGAGACGGTCGCCGGGTACGCCCATCACGCGCTTGACGTAGCTCTGGCGCGGATCGGGCGGGAACTTGAAGACGATGATGTCGCCGCGCTTCACCTCGGTGTACGGCAGCAGCACACGGCTCAGGGCGCCGGGGGGCGAATAGGAGAGCTTGTCGACAATCAGGTGGTCGCCCACCAGCACCGTGCTTTCCATCGATGAGGTCGGAACCACGAAAGCCTGCATCAGCGTGGTGGTGCCGAACAGCAGGATCAGGATGGTGACGGTCCATTCGGACACAAAGTCGCGAATCGCGAGCAGATACTTTTCCATCAGTTGCAACTCACTCTATTCCAGCGGATAGCCGCGCACGATCTGGAACGTCCGGCGCCAGCGGGTCCTGTCGAAGAAATGCACGATCACGTTTTTGACGTGTGTCAAAGAGATAGACGGATCCTGCAGGTGCTCGGTAGGAGCATCGAACGACCAGTAAATGATTAGCGGCTTGCCGATGATGTTTTGCCGCGGCACGAAACCCCAGAAGCGGGAATCGTCGCTCTCATCGCGATTGTCGCCGAGGGCGAAGTAGCAATCGTCGGGGACGACGAGTTCGCCGGTCTTGCGGTCGAGATGGCGTTCGAGCATCTCCTGCGCTTCCTTGCGCAGATACGGGTACGACTCGCCGGGGAAGAAATGTTTGTAGTAGTCGACGTAGCCGGGGCGGTGGATGATGTAGGGTTCCTTCATCGCCTTGCCGTTGACGTAGAGGACCTTGTCGACGATCTTGATGCGGTCGCCGGGCAGTCCGACGGCGCGCTTGACGAACGTGTTGTGGAGTTCCAGCGGGTAGCGGAAGACGATGATGTCGCCGCGCTTGATGGGGCGGTAGGGCAGCAGGTATTTGCTGATGGCTCCCGGCGGCGCGTAGGCGAGTTTATCGACGAGCAGATGGTCGCCGATGAGGAGCGTGTCCTTCATCGAACCCGTGGGGATGACATACGCCTGGACGAGCATCGTCGTGCCGAACAGGAGTAACAGGATCGTCACCGTCCATTCGGCAATCGCGTTGCGTTGCGGCTCTTCGGGTTCTGCTTGCGCGGGCTTGGCGGCGGATCCGGCTTCTGAGGTTCCGGCCTCCGTTTTCGCGCCCTCTGGCGACTCGACCTGCTGCGCAGGGTCTCCGGGACCGCCGGCTTCTACCGCCGCCGGACCGCCGGAACCGGCAGCCGGTTGGGTCTGCGCCAATTCTTCGTCCACTCTGTCATTCTAGCGGACTTCCACCCTTGCGCCACAGCCTCGAGGTTTTGATATGCTCTAGGGACTCAAATGACGCAGGAACTCAAGGATAACGATTTCCAAAGATTCTGGCGCCGCCTGCAGCAACTGGGTTTGAACGCCTATGAAGCACGTTCCTACCTGGTTCTGGTGGGACATCCGCGTTTCAAAGCTCTCGAACTCGCGGCTCGCGCACACGTACCCAGGCAGAAGATTTACGAGGTGCTGGATTCGCTGGTCGAGAAAGGGTTCGCGCAGGTCATTCAGGAAAAGACCAAGCTCTTCTCGGCTGTCGAGCCGGCCCTGGCCGTACCTGCATATCTGTCCAGGCGATCGCAGCAACTGCAGCAGGAATTGACCGAACAGGCGCGGATGGCGACGGGCCTGGTCGAGGATCTCAACACGACGTATTCGGAAGGGCAGGGAGGCCGCGGCACGCTCGACTTCCTGCGGATCGTCAGCGAACCAACCCAGACCGCGGCGCAGTATCGCAAAATGCTGAGCGACGTGAAGAACGAATACCTCGAGTTTTCACGTCCGCCCTATGCGGTGGATCCGCTCGATGAACAGTTGGTGCGCGAGGCCCGAAAACGCGGCGTCACCTGCCGGCTGATTTTCCAGGCGGGATCGATCGACGAGGAGCACCGGCAGAGGTTGAACGAGTACCTGGCAATCGGAGTGCACATCCGGTTCGCCGATTCGCTGCCGATGAAACTGGCGCTGTTCGATTCCACGCAGGGGATGATTGCGTTGCTCGACCCGGTGATCACGAAGCCCGCGTGGACGTCGCTCATGTTTGACCACGAAGGGCTCGGCGCGGCGATGAAGGGATTGTTCGAAGACTACTGGCGGCGGTCGCCGAACCAGTCCGAGATCCCCGCGGCGTAGGCAGGATGCGGCGGCGCTAGCGGACCGCGGCGACGCTGGCTTCCCATTCCAACTGCTCGAGCGCCGTGCGGACCTCCCCGGGATTCACCCCGGGAACCGACGACACAGGCTCGGGCGCCGGCGCCCACGCGTCGTGGAATCCGCGCTGGCGCGCTCCGGCCATTCCCTCCTGTCCCTGGCGCATGCTCTCGGCTCGCTGGTCCGCGCGGATGTAGCCGGGCGCCGCCTGCAGCATCGAGTGGACATTCGCGGTGAGACGCGCCCAGCGCATGGCTTCCGCGGACTCGATTCCGCGGGCGCGATGGCAGACATAAGTGAGCGCGGCCATGGGATCTCCGCGCAGTACATCCAAGTCGTCAAGGATCTGCTGGATGGGATCCGGCGGCGGCTGGAAGGGAGCCCAGGCGTCGCGCCTTCGGCCGGCTTCCAGATGCGGGCTGTCGGGGTGTGCTTCGGGATGCACGTCCCGGTCGGTCAGCGGACGTACGCCGGTTCGTTCCGGATGGTATGGTTCACGCATCTGGACGCGCTGCCACGAGGGCGGCAGATACGCCTGCCGGATGTGTTCGTAGCTGGGAGGCGGTTGTACGCCATCGAGATCGGGATGGTCGCTCAGCAAGGCGTCGCGGACCTGGTAGGCTTCGTAAAATGCGCGGTCCGAAAAGCGATGATCCATGTGGAGGTTCATCGTGAGGGTGACGAGTTGTTCCGCGGTAATGCGCATGGGCGCTCCTCTCCGCAGGCCTCCTGCGGACAGTCAGTCGAGCGCCACCTCAACGCAGAATGCGGCCTGGCTTCGATTCCAGTCTGAGGCCGGGCCGGTTCGAGTACAACGGGGAGTTTTCCGAGGGCAGCGCTTTACTTGCCGGATTGCAGGAGGAGCAGCAACAACGCCTTCTGCGTATGCAAGCGGTTCTCGGCCTGATCGAAGACGACCGATTGCTTGCTTTCCATCACTTCGTCGGTGGTTTCCTGCTGGCGCTTGGCGGGCAGGCAGTGCATGAAGACCGCGTTGCGGGCGGCGGATTTCATGAGGTCGGTATTGACCTGATAGGGATGGAAGACGGCGCGGCGTTCGATGGCCTGCTCTTCCTGTCCCATGCTGGCCCAGACGTCGGTGTACACGGCATGCGCGCCAGCGACGGCTTCATGCGGATCGTTGGTGACGACGATTTCCGCCTGCGGCGCCATGCGGCGGGCTTCGGCCACGAGTTCGGCGTCCGGTTCATAGCCTTTGGGACAGGCGATCCGCCAGTTCATGCCCAGCCGCACGCAGGTGTGGAGCAGGGAATGGGCGACATTGTTCCCATCGCCTACGAAGGCCAAGGTGAGGCCGTCCCAGCTTCCGAAGTGCTCTCCGATGGTCAGGGCGTCGGCGAGCGCCTGGCAGGGATGGAAACGATCGCAAAGGGCATTCACGACCGGCGCCGAGGACCACTGGGCGAGTTCGGTGATCGTCTTATGGCTGAAGACGCGGGCCACGATCCCCTGCACCCAGCGATCGAGATTGCGGGCGATGTCCTTGATTGGCTCGCGTTCGCCGATGAGTCCGGAACTGACCACACAATCCCCGCCGAGTTGCTTGATGGCGAGTTCGAAGGTGAGGCGCGTGCGCAGAGAGGGCTTTTCGAACAGCAGCGCGACGTACTGTCCGGCGAGCGCCTGGTTGAAGCGCTTGGGGTTGCGCTTCATCTCCGCGGCCAGGTCGAGCAAACGCAGCAACTCATCCGTGGTGACGTCAGTGTCGCGCGTGAAGTCCGCGCACGATAACGAGATGGGATGAATCGGCATTTGTGCGACGGGCGCGGATGGCATCGGCCTGGTGCTCCTATTCTGGACCAAAGACGAATTGCGCACGCATGAGGTGTACGTGCGCAATGAAAATTTATTCTCTCGTCTGAATAATAATCCAGTTCCGGCTGCCGCCGCAACCACCCTACCGGGCTTCGGGCAGCAGGATCAGAAGTTCCAGGTTCGGATTGGGGAAGTCCCCGGGTACGTAGGCCGCGAGGTTCCGCGCGCGCTGGATGGCTTCCCAGCAGGCGCCGGCCTGGTTGATGCTGAAGTACTGGTAGTTGACCTTCACCGGGATCGCGCTCGGCGGCCGCGGGACGTGGGTCAGCGTGAGACCGGGCAGCGCGCGCTGGACGAGGTGCTCGATGTGGTTCGCGGAGCAGACCTTGACGAGGTACGGGACGCCCTGGATGATCTTGGCTTCGTCGGCCTCGGTCTGGATGGCGAGGTACATCTTCGTATTCTGCAGATACTTGTCGTCCTGCAGCGGGGTCGCGTAAATCGAGGTTTGCGTCAGCTTCAGCGGCAGCGAGATGAAGTTGCTCGGCACCACGGTTTCGAGCAGGTAGCGGATCATCTCGTCGAGTTTGGCGAAGCATGCGCCAAGGTCGTCGTGATCGTACTTCGGCAGGTCGCGCGGATGCAGATCCTTCGAAAAGGTCGTGAGGCTGCCGGCCAGGGAGAGCATGAGAGCGAACAACCGTTCCGGATGGCCTTGCCGCGTCTCGAAGAAATGGTGGAAGAGCGGGAAGTGGGAGTTGACGGTGTAGAGCAGCCAGAAGCTTGCGATATCCGCGGTGCCGAACTCGGCGAGGCTGAGGTTCTTCTGGCGGCGCATGCCGGCGAGCTGGCTGCTCTTGGCGGCGAGAATTTCGACGAGGCGGCGCGCGATGCCGTTGATGCGGCTGCTCGATGCGAAGTCGAGCAGCGGGGGCACGACGTTGGTGTCGAGTTCGTAGGTCCCGGCCGGGGTTTTGAGGATGCGGCAGAGGCGGATGACGGAGTAGTTCTTCTGGGACTCGCCTTCGACGAGGATGCGGAAGTTCTTGCGGGCGACCTGGATCGGGCGTTCGGAAAGGCCGGTGTTCTCGTCGCGCAGCATGGCGATCTCGGAGAGGTAGCGGGTGTCGGCGGCGTTCATGGCCATCGAAACGTTGAGGCCCTTTTCGCGATAATGCGGGATCGCGAGGAACACGTCGCAGGTGCGCTGATCCTGCTCGAACGCGTCGGCGAGTTGCTTGGGGGGCGGCGCCTGGTCCGCGTCGGGGATATCGAAGAGCAGGCCGTCCGGCAGGATGCCCGATGCTTCGGAGATCGTAAGGTATCCGGCGGCGAGGGCTTCCTGGTTGATGACCAGTTTGTGCACGCCGTAGCCGGCATAGGTGAGCGCGTTGAGTTGGAACTGCAACGAGCTTTCGAGAAAACGGTCCTGCGTCTGCAGATACTGCGGGCTCAGGAACGTACCCTTCATCCAAATGACTGGTTGCAGTCGCTTCATGTGTTGAAAATCCTAGGACTCCAATTTGAGCGAATCCACGGCGAGCCCGTGCGAGCCCGCGGTGAACGAAATGAGTTCCCCGCCGGTTGAAGCCTCCATGACGAATCGTGAGATCGGCCCCAGAATCGAGGTCGCTTCGTGAGGCAGCAGGCCGGCCAGGAACCAGCGTAACAAGTTCGGATCCTGCAGCCGCAACTGGAACGGGAGCCCGGTCGAAGTGTAGACGTTGATGGTGTTGCGAAGGTGCGTGGCGACCGCATCGATGCCGGCGCTGGAGGTGCAGTAGACGCCCCAGCCCTTGCCCCAGCCATCTTTGACGAGGACATCGAGGAGTTTGGTCGCCGTTGGCGGCACGGAAAGCAGGTAGCTGCCGATGCCCGGGCGGTTCTGGATCAGCGTTTCGGTCAGCGGGACCGACGGTTCGCCGCACGCTTCGACGAACGCGCGCACGAGCATGTCTTTGGTGGCGTCGAGGACGGCGTAAACCGGTTCGCCGGATCCGAACAGGGACTGGACGATCGCCAGATCGCGGGGCGCGAAGTGCTGCCAGGGATCGACCGGGGCGGCCGGGACGGGAAGAGGAGGCGGAATGGGGGGCGGCGGCATCATAGGCGGCGCCGTCAAAGGTGACATCGGGGGCGGAATGGGCGGCGGCCCCGGCGGAGGCGCCGCAACGGTCTCGAAGTACGGTTGTGCGGGGATCGTGCTGGTCTTGGAGAAGTCGAGTTCTTCCGCGGCCTCGACATGCAGCCGGAACTTGCTGGATCCTGCCGCGACCAGGTCCAGCGCATTCAGCGATTGTTCGGTGACGCGGGCTCCATTCACGAAGGTCCCGTTGCTCGAGTTGAGATCCCGCACGGTGCAGATCGCGCCGGAGTTCAGGATTTCGAAGTGGCGTCCGGACATATAGCCGTCGCCCGGAATCGAGATATCGGCCCTCGTAGTGCGTCCGAATGCAATGGATTGTCCAGGCGGAATTTCAATCCGCCGTCCGGCCAGAGGCCCCTCTACAACCTCGAAGATCGCGCGCATATCCTTAGCCTTGTCAGCCTCCTGATACTTTACACGTTCGGGCGCGGAACTGGAATGGGCGCAGGTCCGGCGGGAGTGTTCGTGGGAACGGTTTTGGGCAGATTCTGCATCGCCTGAGCCGCGTTCTGTTGCATTTGCTGTGCTCCCTGCTGAGCCTGCTGGGCCGCCTGTGCGGCTGCACCCTGCACCTGGGCCGCAGCGACGGCGGCAGCCTGCGACGCTTCTGACGCCGCATCCCGGGCGGCCTGCGACGCCACCCCGCTTGCCTGCTGTGCCGCATTCTGCGCGGCTTGCGAAACCTGCTGCGTTGCCTGCTGCACCGCTTGCTCAGCCTGCTGCTGGGCCTGCTGTGCCGCGTCGTTCACCTGTTGCTGTGTCTGCTGCATCATCTGCTGCGCATTCTGCGAAGCGGCCTGTGCGGCTTGTCCTGCCTGCTGAGCGGCTTGTTCGGCTGTTTGCGCGGCATAGTTCGCCATGGCTTGGGCCTGCTGCGCGGTTTGCTGCGCCTGTTGCATGGCGGCCTGCTGCATTCCCTGCGCCTGCGCTGCAGCCTGATTGGCCGCGTTGTTGACATCGTTGGCGAGTTGCTGGGCAGCTTGTTGCGCCTGCTGCGCTGCGGCGGACGCGGTATTCTGCGCCTGCTGGAGCGTCTGGGCGGCTTGTTGGGCTGCCTGATTCGCCATCTGCTGGCCTTGTTGCGCCGCCATTTGCGCCATCTGTTGCGCCTGCGCCGCGCCCTGCTGCAATTGTTGCTGGGCCTGGTTGGCTGCCTGCTGCGCCTGGTTGAGCGCATTGGTCGCCTGGTTGGCCGCCTTGGCGAGGGCCTGTTGCCCCGACTGGACCGCCTGACTCGCCAGTTGCTCCACCTGCCCTGCGGTCGCGGCGAGTTGCTTCTGGGCCTTGTTCGCGGTTTCCGCAGCCTGGTTGGCGAGACTCGATACCTGATTCGCCGCCTGTTGTGCGGCCTGCTGGGCGGCGTCGGTCATGTTGTTGATCGCGTCGTTCGCCTGTTTGCTGAGGTTGTCGAACGCCGATTGCGCCTGAGCCGCGGCGCTTTGCGCGGCGTTCTGAACTGCGGCACCTACGCCAGTGGCGGCGCCGCTCAATTGAGACGCCATGTTGGCGATGCCGGCGAGTCCGTTTGACAGGCCGGATTGCATTCCGGAAAGGCCCTGCGTGAGAGTCGCCGCGAGGTCAGGCATGGGCGGCATCGAGGGCATGGAGACCGGAGGCGCGGCCGGGAGCCCGGGGACCGCCGGTACGGCCGGCAATGGGGGGAGCGGCGGCAGGGGAGGCAGTTTCGGCAGCGGCGGAAGGCTCGGCATGCCTGGCACAGTAATGACCGGCGAGCCCGGAGGGGCGGGCGACGCGGAATCCCCCACGATGACCGTGGGTTCTCCCAGCACCAGCATGCCGCCGTGGGCGGTCGGATCCATGATGCGCGCCTGCGGCATGTTCATGGTGAGCACGGTCGGGGATCCCATGACGATGACATCCGGAGGTCCCACGCAAACGCACATGTCACTGACGCGAGCCGCAGGTAGCATTCCGATCAACACGGTGACGCCGCCGGGAGGCAAAACGGGACCTCCCACGTGCGGGACGGGCGGAACGCCCGGGGTGACCATCGGACAGACGTGCATGTCTGTCACTCGCGAAGCTGGCATGGGAGGCATGGCCGCTTACCTCCCCAATCCGCTGAACGCGTTTTGCACGCCCTGCGCGGCCTGATTGGCTGTGTTGCCGACGGTGTCGAACGCCTGTTGCGCAGTCTGGCCGATCTGCTCGGAAGCTTGGGACGCCGAGTTGCTCACCTGCTGCGACACCTGCTGCGCCGCCTGCTGCGTCATCTGCCCGGCCTGTGCCGCCTGTTCGGTGGCCTGCTGCGCCGCCTGCTGTACCTGTTCGGTGGCCTGCTGTGCAGCCTGCTGGACCTGCTGCGTCGCCTGCTGCGTCGCTGCCTGCATCTGCTGCTGGGTCTGCTCGGCCGTTTGCTGGGCCTGGGCGGCCGCCTGTTGCGCGGCCTGCTGGGCCTGGGCGGCCGCCTGTTGCGCGGCCTGCTGCGCCTGTTGGGCTGCCTGTTGCGCCTGCTGGGCAGCCTGCGCCGCTGCTTCCTGTCCCTGTGCCATGGCCTGCTGGGTCATTTGCTGGGCTTGTTGCGCGGCCTGGGCTGCTGCCTGCTGGGCGGCTTGCGCTGCCTGTTGTCCCTGTTGCGCGAGGGCGTTCACCTGCTGCGAAGTTGCGTTCAGGGCCTGTTGACCCTGTTCTGCCGCCTCTTGCGCGGCTTGCTGGGCCTGTTGGGCGGTTTCCTGTAACTGCTGCTGGGCCTGCTGCGCGACCTGCTGGGCCTGTTCGGCCGCCTGTTGCGCCTGTTGCGCGGCCTGATTCAGAGCCTGTTGGCCCTGCTCAGCGGCCTGATTGGCCAATTGCTGCGCCTGAGCCGCTGCATCCTGCAACTGCTGCTGGGTCTGGTCGAGCGCTTGCGCGGCCTTATCCTGCAAACCGGAAACGGCCTCGGCGGTCTGGCTCACGGCCTGCTGGGCGGCCTGTGTGGCGCCGTCGACCGCGCCTTCGACCTGACTCTTCGCCTGATCGACTGCCTGGCCAATCTGCTCTTTCGCGGAATCCACCGCGCCCTGGATTTGCTGGGCCACCTGGCCTGCCGCTGCTGCTGCCGCCTGTCCCATATTCTGTGCGGTGTTGAGAGCGGCGCCTGCGGTGTTGGTGACCTGATCCATGAACGTGTTCGCCATATTGCCAAGGACGCTCGTTGCCGTATTTAACGCGGATCCCACCATGGAACTGGTTTGCGACGCCAGCGCCTGCGGGCTGGGGAACTGCGGCATGCTGGGCACGGACGGCAGGGCAACTGCCGGCGCTTGCACGCTGGGCGCCGATGGTGCGCCAGGAACTTGCGGCGCCGCCGGCGCTGCAGGAGGCGTTGGTGCGGCCGGCATTAGCGGCGGAATGATGACAGGCATCACCGGAGGCGGCGGCGGACCCGGACAGTTGAGCATCATCATGGGCGTTCCGGACATCTGGATTCCACCGGGATTGATCTGCAGCGAACTCGCGCCGGCCTTAAACGTAATGGCCACGCCAGACTCGATGTTCAACTGGACGCCAGCCTTGAGGGTGATGTTCATACCGGCTTCCAGGTTGTAGTTCATGCCGACCTTGGCCTTCTTGTTCTGCTTGACGTCCTGCAGGTGGTCGCCGCCGATCTCCTCCTGGTGTTTTTGGCCGATCTTATTGGTGCGGTTGTTCTTGATCTCGATCTTTTCGTCGTTGTCCACCGTCTCCGTGCGATCGTGATGGACGTTGATCTTCTGATCGTTGCCGATGTCGATGCGGTCGTCGTGTTCTACTTCGCGTTCCATGTCCTTTTCGGCATGGATCGTGACCATTTCCTCGCCCTTCTTGTCCTCGAAGCGGATTTCGTTGTAGTTGTCCGGTCCTCCACCCTTGGACGAACGCGATTTGATGCCGCTCTGCGTCTTGTTGTCCGGCAGATCGTACGGAGGCATTTCACGGGCGTTGTACAGGCTGCCGACAATGATCGGACGGTCGGGGTCGCCGTTCAGGAAGTCCACCAGAACTTCCATATTGATGCGGGGAATGTGGATTGTGCCCCACTTGGTTCCCGCCCAGGGCGTCGCCACGCGCAGCCAGCAGGAGCTGTTGGCGTCTTCCTGCCCGTCGCGATCCCAGTGGAACTGGACCTTGACGCGGCCGTACTTGTCGGTGAAAATCTCTTCGCCGGAAGGTCCGACGACCACCGCCGTCTGGCAGCCGATCTTCGGCTTCGGAGTGCGGCGCGGGGCGCGGAACTTCAGGTCCTGCGGAATACAGGTGAAGGTGTTTTCGTAGGAACTCGCCGTCTGCTCGCCGGACCGGTAGTGGCCTTCCTGGGCAGTGTGCGAAACGCTGGTGACGATGTAGGGGCCGTTTCCGTTGTAGTGTTCCGAGAGCGTGAATTTGTGTCCGGGGACGAGATTGCGGCAGTTGCTTCCGCCCAGGAAGGTCAGCATCTGCACTTCTTCCTGCTGCATGCGGATATCAGCGATTCGCTTGTTTTCCTTCGAAATCTTGCCAATCTCGGAAGCCTGCTCGCCGCCGCCTTTGTCGATGCCGTCAAACCACTTGGCGTAGTCGCCCGGATGTTCGTAGATCTCGAAGTTGTCGTTGCCGTTCAACTTCAGCTTGTGAGTGACTGTGCCCGCCGTGATGGTGTCGATCACCATCTTGTCCGTGTCGTTGTGCTTGTGGGGCAACTGGAAATGGTGATCCCAGAGCGTCACTTTGCCGCTGCGCCAGGATTGGGTGCGGCGGAAATCGGTAATGCGCATCTGATCATCGCCGCCCTGCCCGACGGTATCGAATTTGATGGTTGCCGGATCCGACACGTCGGTGGTGAGGCGCTTCTTGTCGGTGACAATCAGCTTGGCGCTGGCGACATCGAACTTGAAGTAGAAGTACATGCCTTCGTCTTCCATCAGACGGCAGGCGAAGTCCCAGTCCGATTCCTGGTACTGAACGCAGTATTCGCGCTTCTCGTAAGTGGCTTCAAACTGATACTCGACGTCGACGTCCGTGATGACTGCCTGCAGAATGTCCGGTACTTTCTTCTGCTGGAAGATGCGGCTGCGGAACTTCTGCGTGAGCTTCCATGCCTTGGGTACGACGGTCATCGAGTATTCGGTCAGTTCCGTGCCCCGGCTGCCCTGCGACACTTCAATACAAATGCCGGCGAAGTCGCGCTTGGGGAAGTCCCCTGCGTTCAACCCGAACGAAATTTCTTTGCCAATCAACTGGTCGAACTTTACGTCGACATCATTTTTTGCGTTGAAATCGAGTTGAAAACGATACAACTCGGACATGGCTTCAAAGCCCGTGAATTGCATCAGCTGCAGTTTGTCCGCACCCAATGGGGTGGCAAAGTACAGAAATCGTTCTACAGAACCGTATGTATTGGCGGCCGGCATGGTAGTTGTTCCTCGCTATTCCTATCTAAGTTCGGGTCCGTCTCAATTGCGGCCCTCTTCTCTGTGGGAGGACCGCGGCCGAAAAGCAGCCGCGGCCCTCGCCGGGGTGATCGGTTCTAGACCGTTTCGTACACGAAGTTCGAATCCGGTCCGACGGAAACGTTGATCGACGAGATCTTCGTTCCCGCAGCCATCGCCGCCAGGATCTGACGGCTCATGTCGGGCAGCAGCGTGTTCGTCAGGATGTTGTCGACGTTGCGCGCGCCCGATTCCACTTCCGTACACCGGTTGGCTACTTCTTGCACCAGGTCCTCGGAGTACGTCAGCTTGATCTTGTGGTTCTCGTTGATCCGCCGCTGGATCTTGCCGATCTTGAGGCGGATGATCATCTTCAGGTTCTCGTCGCGGATCGGATAGTACGGAATGATGACCATACGTCCGAGGAACGCCGGCTTGAAGATCTTGTCGAGTTCCGGCTTCATCGCCTTGATGATCCCTTCCGGCGAAGGCGCCGTCTCCGGATCTGCCACGAGTTTCATGAGCGTGTCGGTCGCGGCGTTGGACGTGAGCAGGATGATGCAGTTCTTGAAGTCGATTTCGCGGCCCTGGCCGTCTTCCATGCGGCCCTTGTCGAAGACCTGGAAGAAGAGTTCGAGCACGTCGGGGTGCGCCTTTTCGACTTCGTCGAGCAGGACGACCGAGTACGGCCGCCGGCGCACGGCTTCGGTGAGGACGCCGCCTTCGCCGTAGCCGACGTATCCGGGCGGCGAACCCTTGAGGGTCGACACCGTATGCGCTTCCTGGAATTCGCTCATGGCGATGGTGATCATGTTGTGTTCACCGCCGTAGAGTTGTTCGGCGAGCGTGATCGCCGTTTCGGTCTTACCGACGCCGGAAGGTCCGACGAGCATGAAGACGCCGATGGGCTTCTGCGGATCTTCGAGGCCGGCCTTGCTGGTGCGGATGCGCTGTGCGATCTGGGCGAGGGCGTGATCCTGGCCGATGACGCGCTTGTTGAGCACGTGCTCGAGGTTGAGGATCGTTTCGACTTCGTCGCGCAGCATGTTGCCGATCGGGATGCCGGTCCACGCGGAAATGACGTCGCCGACGATCTTCTGGTCGACGCAGGCGCGCATCATCGGCGTCTCACCCTGCAGGGCATCGAGTTCGGCGTTGAGCTTCTGGTACTCCGCCTTGGTCTCGGTCATGTCCTCTTCGGGCTTGGCGTCCTCGAGCTTGTTGCGAAGGTCGCGGATCTTGCCGATGTAGTCCTTTTCCTTCTCGAAGCGCTCTTCGAGGGCCTTCAACTGTTCCTTCGAAGCTTCGAGGTCCTTGGCGATCTTCTCGAGGCGTTCGGCGTGGTCGTGCCCCGTGTTGGCTTCGCGGGTGAGGACGCGCTGCTGGACTTCGAGGTCGTCGATGGTCCGGCGGGTGTCTTCGATCTGACCCGGCGTCGCGTTCTGGCCGAGGGCCAGGCGGGCGCAGGAGGTGTCGAGTACGCTGACGGCCTTGTCGGGCAACTGGCGTCCGGCGATGTAGCGGTGCGAGAACTTCACCGCGGCGTTGATGCCTTCGTCGAGGATGCGGACGCCGTGGTGCTTTTCGAGCGAACCCACGATGCCTCGCAGCATCACGCGGCAAACGTCTTCGGTCGGCTCTTCGACCTTGACCACCTGGAAGCGGCGGGCGAGTGCGGGATCCTTCTCGAAGTACTTCTTGTATTCGGCCCAGGTGGTGGCGGCGAGGGTACGCAGTTCGCCGCGGGCGAGGGCGGGCTTGAGGAGGTTGGCGGCGTCGCCCTGGCCTTCCTGTCCGCCGGCGCCGATCATGGTGTGCGCTTCGTCGATGAAGAGGATGATCGGAACGGGTGAGTTCTTGACCTCTTCGATGAGGCCCTTGAGGCGGTTTTCGAATTCGCCCTTGACGCTCGCGCCGGCCTGCAGCAGGGCGAGGTCGAGCGTGCGGACGATGACATTTTTGAGCGGCGGAGGCACGTCGCCATTGGCGATGCGGATGGCAAAGCCTTCGACAACGGCGGTCTTACCGACGCCTGCTTCACCGGTCAGAATCGGGTTGTTCTGACGGCGGCGCATGAGGATGTCGATCACCTTGCGGATCTCTTCGTCGCGGCCGAGCACGGGGTCGATCTTGCCGCTCTTGGCGCGTTCGGTGAGGTTGATGGTGAACTGATCGAGGTTGGGAGTCTTGGTTCCCGGCTTGAGCTGTCCCGGCTGGCCTGCGCCCGGTCCGGAAGCCGCCGCCATCATTTCCTGGGCTTCTTCGACGCTGCCGGAAACGGCGGTCTGGAATTCTTTCTTCAGCGCTTCAGGCTGAATCTTGGCCAGTTCGCGCGAAGTTTCACGGGCGTAGCGGGCCAGTTCCTCATTCATCAGGAGCGCCAGCAGGATGTACCCGCTGCGAATGCGCGCGCTGTTGAATTCAAGGCTGCCGTACGTCCAGGCTTCGGTCAACAGCCGCAGGATGCGCGGGCTGATGGCAGGGCGCGACGAATTGCCCCGCTTGAAGCTGGTCATGGCTTTCTCAATCTCTTTCTGGCAACGGGACTTGTCCACACCATACTGGTTCAGGATGCGGGCAAAGTCCGTATCATTCGTCTCGAGGAGCTTATACAGCAGGTGCTCGATCTCGATATCGTAATGAGTCAGAGAGAGACACAGACCGGCAGCACCGTCCATCGCCACGCGTGACGTGTCGTTCAGTCTGCCGATCAGGGATTTCAGGTTTACACTCATATAGTCATTGGCCTCCGCAGGCTCGCCGGGTTTGAATACAACGCATCGTTCAGTCCTGCCTTCTGTATAAGCGCGAAACGTCGGCCAATTCGCTCTTCCTGTCTCACCAAGGCGATGAAAACAGTACACAAGCGGTTTGTAGCGCCGCGGAGCTTCCGCCTAATGAACCTGTCCCAAACGAACACGCGTCTAAATCCGTAAAATTGTATCATCGGGGTCGCGATCGATCGGCCGGTTCTTTGTCCAGGACACCCAGCCGAGCAAGGGGCTTTCGTCACCCTCGGCTCCCAAGGCGCAAGGCGGCGTCTGGCCGGCCTCCAGCACCAGTTGAATCTGAAAGTCGAATTCCCAGCCGGCGAAGAAGCGCAGGATCGATTGAAGAGGCCGAAACGCGCTGCCGGTAGGAAGAAAATCAAGGTATTGCCTCAGCTTGAGCGGACCCAGGCGAACCAATACGCCTGACTGCTGGTCCCAGATCTCGTCGCCGACAATGGCTCCGACGCCCATTTGCTCGGAAACCGAGTTGGCGCGGTCGAATTTGCACTGATTCGGGATTTCCAGCGGATACCAGGCGCCGACCACCTGTTCGATCTCGACGGGAACATCGAAGTAATCCCACAGAATCTGCCGCAGCGCAGCCGCCGGCCTTGTGTGCAGCGAGAGGAGTCCCGCATAAAAGAGCAGGGAATCGTCCTGCACATCCTGGCGGTCGGCAAGTCCGGGCGTTCCGATCCCAATGACGTCCATCAGGATGTGCGAGAACCTGTCCCGCTCTCCGCGCTCGTAGGCGATTGTGAAACGGTACTTTTCCCAGGCCTGGTAGAACAGCGAGATCATCCGGTGATTGAACAAGTCGAAGAAACTCGACATTGTGTAGTCGCGCGTGCGCAAACGGTCGCGGATGAGTTCGGTGTAGTAGTGGGGCAGGACGCCCATCGGCCCGGTGAGTCCGAAGAAGTTGACGACCATCACCGGCGCCCGGTCTTCGCCTTCTTTGGGCCAGCGGAGTTCCTGGACCTGGCTGGCGGGAAAGGCGAGGTTGTTGTGCGCCGAGAAGCGCACGATCTCCCGCGCTGGATTGGTGAAGCGTCCGACTGGCGTGCGTTCCGGCTGCAGGCGTTCGAGCAGGCGGATCAACTGAAAGAACTTGAATTCCGGCGTGTAGGAGACCGGGTTGCGGTCCTCATACGATTCCAGAAGGGTACGGATGGCCGCAAAACGGATGCGGCTCCGGTAATCGAATGCTTGGCGGGACTCCTGCGGCTCGAGTTCCTCGCCGGCGTATTCGAGGTCTAAAGCAGTATCTTCTGACCCGCTCTCGGAGGCCATTGCTTCAGAGGTTCCTTTCGCTGCCGTGTCCGTACTGTCAACTGCGTGAAGCTGTTCATTGAAGCGTACAACGAGAGGAACCGCTCCACGATCGTCGAGAAGAGCAGTGCGCCGCCGCCGACAAACTGCTCTTCATCGAGGTCCATTTCCACTTTCGTGCCGCGCACGAACGAGATGCCGTTTTCCGAAAATACGCGGGCGAACTGCCGCGAGCCTTGCATCCGCAGGATGCCGGAGATCTGTTTTTCAGTAAATGCCGTGCCGGCGTAGTTGTATAGCTTGAGGATCTCCCGGAATGCTTCCGCCGGAGGAGCCTCGCTCGGGGCCGCCGCAGGCTGCGCTGCTCCCGCGGCCACCGGCGCCGATCCCGGAGGACGGGGGGCCGCGGCCGGTTTGGCTTCATCCGTCAACGACAGGTAATTGAGCGTCAGATGGGACATCAAACGCCAGAACGCGCTCTTACCCATGGGAGGCCGGATCGGATTGGTCGGCTTGCCCAGCGCCACGATTCGCTTGATGGCCGCGCTGGTTTCCAGTTCGAAGTCGCCCGATTCGTTGCCGAACGGGAGCTTGGCCGGAAGATCGCGGTTGGTGCACAGCGTGCGCACGGTGAGCACGTCGACATCAGGGCGCACGGGGCGAGTGGACAGGTCCACCATGGAGATCGAAACGTCAGTGCCTTCGTCGTTCTTGCGATTGGAGGGCCGCCGGTGCGCCAGCCAGAACGTTTCGTTGCTGTTCCGCACCGTGCCGTGACGGTAGGAATAAAACGGATGGAAGCGGAGCACCTCGTTGGTGTCCGCGTCGATGCTGACCACGTCCTCGACGGAGAACACTTCGGTCGCCATGGGCCGGCGAACATCGGGCACGATGAAGTATTCGAACTTCCGCTGGTCGAGCAGGATCGGCTCGGCGGTCTGATGAAAGATGTTGATGGCCGGCGTGCAATTCAGCCGGAACGTCCGGGCGTTGACGCCGAGTTCGAGGTTCTGGCGCCGGTCGAAATTTTCGAAGGGCGAGATCAGGAACACGATCTCGGCACGATCCTTGATGCCTTTGATCCAGGCGAGTTCGAGTCCCGAGAGATCGAAGAACAGGAACTTCTCGGGCAGCGCGAAATACTCCTGCAAGAGCCGGTAGCCTTCGAAGGACCTTCTCGGATACGGCAGCATCGACTCGTGAGATTCGAAGCCGACGGGTTTGAGATGTTCCTCGGGCCGGAGAATGGTGGGCTGGACCCGCGAATTCACGGTGGGGTCGCGCACCAGAATCTGCACGCAGTTGCAGAAGAGGAGTTCGTAGATCGTATTGGCGAGCGAGCTTTCGGCCGCGATGTGGAAGCGGAGCGACTTCATGCCCAGCTTCGAGAACTGCACGCCGGACGGCAGTTTCAATTCCAGGCGAAACGCGCCGATGGCCTCATTGGACTTCACCGGAGGCGTGAGCCGGTCGGGTGTTTTCCACTCGGCTTCGGTGATTCGCATCGGCCAGACCGTGGTGTCGAAGCTGGTCTGGAACTCGCACGGGATGCCCTGCACCGGGCGCGATTTCAGCGCGGCGCCGCGGGCGATATGCTGCGGAGCCATCACGCCGCCCTGCTCTGCGTCGAGATGCATTTCCACGATGCAGGACGACGGGATCGGCCGCAGGTAATGCGGGTAGAGAATGTTGAGCAGCGCCGACGTGATTTCCGGGAACTCGTCGTCGATCTTGAGGTGAACGCGCGCCGCCATGAAGGCGAACGATTCGAACAGGCGTTCGACGTGCGGATCTTCGCACTTCTCTCCGTCCAACAGCAGTCGTCCGGCGATTTTCGGATACTTGGCCGCGAACTCCGCGCCCATCTGGCGCAGGAAGTTCAGCTCGCGCTCATAGTACAGAAGGAGTTCGTCGCGCACTTA
Organism: uncultured Solibacteraceae bacterium; assembly: GCA_964627455.1. Classification (GTDB taxonomy): domain Bacteria; phylum Acidobacteriota; class Terriglobia; order Bryobacterales; family Bryobacteraceae; genus F-183. The sequence goes on from CAZVKC010000041.1 coordinate 47,366, forward strand.
TTTCTCCCCCAGGAGCTGAAACTCGCCGTTGCCGGGATCGCGGATTCCATCGAAGAAGATCTGTTCGGGAGCCGGATCCATCACCAATAGGGCTTCGATCTTGAACCGCAAAATGCGTGTGTCGCCGCCCTCGGACTGGAGCACCGTCACTTTGACGTCACGCAGCCGGGGCTCGAAGATTTCGATCGTATCCTCGATGTGGCTGGTGAGCTGCGCGCGGTCGCCAGGCGAGTTGAGGCTGTAGGTGGAAAAGTCCGGCAGTCCGTAATTGAACAGGGAACGTTGGAGCACCGGCATGTCCGGACCCGCGGACTCGTTGATGCGCCTGGTGTTGAGAAGCCACTGGAGGTCCCTGCGAACCGCCGTGCGATACTCTTTCAGCATTTTGGCGCGCGAAAACTGAGGGTCAACGGCCTCGCGCGGCTCCATGTCGATCAGCCGGTCGACCACCGATTGCGTGATATTGCCTTCGAACTCTCTTGCCACTCGTCTCCTCAGTCACAGCTGGCAAAACGGACCGGGACGGCGGCGGTTTTCGATGCTCGATCGATGCCGCCCGGCCTTTGCCCGCTTACCAGTCTAAGCCCGTCGTGAACTGTTTGTCACAGTGAGTTACACGGAGCATGAAAGCGCCCGCGCCGGATCGAGGCGCGCTATGGTGCGATAGATCTTCTGCCGCACTTCCCACTCTGCTTCCCGGCGGTTGAGGCAGGTGAGGAAGGTCGCGAATAACTCGGCCAGCCAGCTTCCGTTCTCCCAGTCTTCCAGCTTGTGAGCATCGGACATGGCCATGCACTCTTCAACGAAGCTTTGGGCGAGCACGTCGTTGCCCGATTCGACCAGGATCCAGGCAATCTGGGCCTTGCGTTCGAACTTGCCGCGGCCCGTGGTTTCCTTGGACAGCTGCGCGGTCAAGGGTTCGAGAGCCTTGGGAATGCTGCCGGCTTTAAGGAACTCTTTGGCGATATCAAAGGGGTCCCTGCCGACGCGCGGCGGTGGGAGTGGCGGTTCCGGAGGGGCTTCCGGCACGGCGCGTGGAGCGACCGGCTGTTCCTGCTGGATCTCCTCGATCCACTCGCGCGTTTTGGAGTTTGCTGTCGGCGAATCATCGAGCAGTTGCCATTTCGGCAGTTCCGGAAGATCCGCGAGCAGGGAACGCAATTCATTCTTGATGGCGTTGGCGACGAGGTCGTAGCCGAGAGCCTCCGCGGCCTTCACCGCATAGCGATGCACGTCGAGCCACGCCCGGCCTCCAGGGCCTGCCATGACCGTTTCCGACGCATTCAGGCAGCCCGCCCAATCCTGATTCAGGAAAGCGCGCTTTACTGCCTGCCGAGCCTCGGTGGGCGGAGCGATGAGTTCGCGCTGATCCGGTTCCGCGCCCAGTCCACGCAGTTCACCCCAACGGAACCCGCGCAGCATCAGGTAGGGACCCGGGTTCGTGGGATCCTGTTCGCGCAGGTATTTGGAGATCGCCTCCAGTCGAATGGCGACTTCCTCGCGGTTGGCCGGAACGACGCCGGTCACGGTGATGCCGCGCGGCCCTCCGGCAAATCCACCGGCGGGCGCAACGCCGCCCTCGCCGGCCGTTTCGGCCAGTTGTTCTTCTTCGGCCTCGTCCTGTTCGCCGGCTTCGCTGATGCCGCGAGCCTTGAGGAAAAGCTTGACGTTGTGGCGGACCTCGACCAAGGTCGACTGGAGCCCGGAATAGCTGGGCGCCTGGTTGCCGAATTTCTCGTCCGTTACCCGGGTGAGTTCTTCGACGGAGGCAATGCATGCGTCGAGATTCGCGGCGACGGCCTGGAGGAACTCGTTGGGCGTCGCTTTGTCGCCCGCGTCCCAATCTTCAGGCGTGATCTTGCCTTCGTCGACGGCTTCCTGGCGGGCCTTCTGCTTGTCATCGTTGCCGGAAGCGTCTGCTTCCGACGGGACGGTTCTGGATTCCTTGTACTGGAGGTAACTCAGTCCATTCTTCAGGAGCCCGACGGCTTTGATTGCGACATCGAGCCGTGAACCCAGCCAGTCGAGTGGCGCGGCGCGCAACTCGAGGTCCCCGTCTTCAATTTCCGGATAGCAGTGATCCCAGAACTGATCCAGGATGCCTCGAACGGTGTCGAGGCCTTCCCGGAGACCCGGAAATCCATGGGTCTTGAGCAGCGACTCGGTCAGCCAGACCGCAATCTGGAGGTCCTTCGATTTGGTCGCGATGGTCTCAGAGGCGAGCTTGATGACGAGCTTGTGATCCGCGACCTTGAGTTCGCGTTCCCACTCGCCGGCCGGCGCCGTGTCGTCTTCCCGGCGCGCCTCCTTGATCTTGTCCATGATCGGGTCATAGTAGAAGTTCGCCCCGGCTGGACTGTCAGCGGAAATCGGATTGAGAATGTCTTCACGAAGTAGCGGCATCGTGCGTCTGCCCCGGCTCTAAGCTTAGTCGTTTCCTTCGGCGGCGTTCGGATCCTGGTTGAATTCGACTTTCGCCAGTTCCATGATCGAGTAGTCCTGGCCATCGATCAGGAAGGTTTTCTGGCCGTAAGGAACCGGGTCCTCGCCGGTGGTGTCCCAGATCGTCGCGCGGCCAAGACGCACCTGGTCGTCCGCTTGTTTGAAGCTGAACGGGAAGAGCGCGGGCAGGAGCACTTCGCCCAATTCGGTTCCCTTGAAGCTCGGTCCTGTGCGGATGAAGGCAGGGCGCCAGAGCAGGTCGCGCAGTTTGGTGGGCGGCTGGAACTCGATTTCCTGGATGTGTTCGTAGCCGATCCAGAGGTAGGCGCCGGCGGCAAACAATTCGAAACGGGGCCCGACACGGGGATCGGAATCCTCCATCCATTCGAAGTCCTTCGTCTCACCGTTGGTGAGGGTGACTTTTCCGCCGCGAAGTTTGGTTTCGTCAACTGCGTGGCTCGGGTAGTCGCGCTCTTCGAATGTCTTGTGCCGGATGCGTTCGCCGTGCAGGGCAGACATATAGAGCACAGCCCCCATCTTCGCTTCGCCGCTGACGTCGGCAAGAAGATTGAGATGCTTGTCTGCGCGCTCGAATTCACCTGCGAAGCACAGAAGTTCAAACAGGAACGTACGGCGCTTTGCGTCCGTCGGGTTATCCCGAAGTTCCGCGGCGAGGCTCTGAATGGCCTCGTTGAGTTTTCCTTCGTTGTACAGCGCTCTTGCTTTCACTGGAATTTCCTTCCTCTCTGGCGGGACCCGCCAAAACGAAAACCGGGCGGCCCGCGAATCCCTCTCGGGGAACTCACGAGCCACCCTTTCGCTCTCAGTCTTGTGGCGACCGGATCACTAGACCTTGGTTCCGGTCTTCAGGTTGTAGCCGAACTTGATGCCGGCGTCGAGCGTTCCGTCCTTCTTCTGCGGCTTGTACTCCATCTCGATCTTGGTGAAGTTGAACGACACCTGATCGGTGGGGAGGGGATTGCCGTGTCCGGAACCGCCAGTCTGATAGCTGGAGATCAGGATGTCGGTGAACTTCCATTCCACGAACACCTGCTGGTCGCCGCCCGCCTTGCGGATGTGGAGGATGGCGTCGCCGATGTGCTCACCGGTGGCGCAGGCGCCGAACAGTTTCGGGCTGCTGATGCCGTATTCCATCGTGAAGTGGAAGTCCTGCATCGAGACCTTGCCGGAGCCGGCGCCCGAACCGATCGAGCTCGAACCCGCGTTGGATTCGCCCCACGACCAGGACTGCAGCTCGATCCACTTTTCGTGTCCCTTTTGAGTCGACTCGCCGTCGATCGTCTTAATCTTGAGTAAGTAATCTGAACCAGCCATTGTAGTTTCCTTTAGCCTTTCGTTTCAAAAATGATGTTTTATGTTTTGAGTTTCGGGTTGGGGCCGGTGCTGAGCCGGCCCCTGGTTGAAAAACGCGAAGCTTAGACCTTGGTTCCGGTCTTGAGGTTGTAGCCGAACTTGATGCCGGCGTCGAGCGTTCCGTCCTTCTTCTGCGGCTTGTACTCCATCTCGATCTTGGTGAAGTTGAACGACACCTGATCGGTGGGGAGGGGATTGCCGTGTCCGGAACCGCCAGTCTGATAGCTGGAGATCAGGATGTCGGTGAACTTCCATTCCACGAACACCTGCTGGTCGCCGCCCGCCTTGCGGATGTGGAGGATGGCGTCGCCGATGTGCTCACCGGTGGCGCAGGCGCCGAACAGTTTCGGGCTGCTGATGCCGTATTCCATCGTGAAGTGGAAGTCCTGCATCGAGACCTTGCCGGAGCCGGCGCCCGAACCGATCGAGCTCGAACCCGCGTTGGATTCGCCCCACGACCAGGACTGCAGCTCGATCCACTTTTCGTGTCCTTTTTGAGTCGACTCGCCGTCGATGGTCTTAATCTTGAGTAAGTAATCTGAACCCGCCATGTTGGCTGTTCTCCTTTCATCTATTCATGCGTGGACCAGGACGAAACTGGTCCACGCACCGGAACTATTTTTTACTTGCGAGCCGAGGCCGGGAGATCGGCCACGAGGCGCAGCGAAACCGACAGTTCGTCCAGCTGGAAGTGCGGCCGGAGGAAGGCCACAGCGCGGTATGCGCCGGGCTTTCCGGGCACTTCAGTGACCTGGATGGCGGCTTCACGCAGCGGCTTCTGCGCCTTGTAGTGCGGGGACGCGGAATCATCCGGCAGCACGTACTGCAGGATCCACTGGTTGAGCCACTTCTCGCAGTCCGTTCTCGACATGAAGCTGCCGATCTTGTCGCGCATCATCGACTTCAGATAGTGCGCGAAACGGGATACCGCGAAGATGTAGGGGAGTTGGGTCGAGAGGCGGGCGTTGGCGTTCGCCGCGTCCTTGTCGTACATCTTCGCCTTCTGGCAGGACTGTACGGAGAAGAACGCTGCGTAGTCGGTGCCCTTGCAGTGCACGAGCGGGATGAAGCCAAGGTCCGCGAGTTCCTTTTCACGGCGGTCCGTGATCGGGACTTCGGTCGGGCACTTCAGCGCCACGTCGCCCTCATCGGTATAGAAGTTGTGCACCGGCAGGCCTTCGACGAGGCCGCCGCCTTCCACGCCGCGGATCGCCGCACACCAGCCATGCAGAGCAAAGGCGTTGGTGAGGCGGGCGCCGAGCGCGTAAGCCGCGTTGCCCCAGAGGTACTTGCTGTGATCGGTTCCGTCGACACCTTCTTCATAGGAGAAGCCGTCGATCTGCACTCCGTCCTTGCCATACGGCTGGCGGACCAGCACGTGCGGCACGCAGAGGCCGACGTAGCGGGAGTCTTCCGACTGGCGGAAGCTCTTCCACTTGGCGTACTCGGTGGTGTCGAAGATCTTGGCGAGGTCGCGCGGAGCGTCCAACTGGGTAAAGCTATCCAAGTTGAACAGGTCCGGCGTCGCGGCCGAAAGGAACGGCGCATGGGCGGATGCGGCCACCTGCGACACGCGCTCGAGCAGTTCGATGTCTTCCGGTCCACGGCCGAATTCGTAGTCGCCGATCAACGCCGCGAAGGGCGCGCCGCCGAACATGCCGTATTCTTCTTCGTAGACCTTCTTGAACAACGCGCTCTGGTCGAATTCCGGCGCGCGCTGCAGATCGCGGAGCAGTTCGCGCTTGTTGGCGTTGAACAGCTTGATCTTCAGCTTGTCGCTGGTTTCGCTCTGGTTGAGGAGATACTTCACGCCGCGCCAGGTGCCTTCCAGTTTCTGGAATTGCGGGTGGTGCAGGATCTCGTTCAACTGGATGGACAGAAGGTGATCGATCTGCGCGATGCGCGCATTGATCATCGACTCGACGTCGCGGCTCACGGTCATGGAGCCTTCGAGAACCTGGGCAATGAACTCCTTGACGAGTTCCTTGCCGCGTTCCTTCATCGAATCGTCTTTGGCGATGCGGCCTTCACTTACGATCTGGTCGAGCAGGCTACCTTCAAGAACCTGCTCCTGTGCCGCTTTTGCGGAACGTTGTGCGTCAGCCATGGATTATTCACCCTCCCCCTTCAGCTCTTCACGCAACTTGTCGAGCTTGCCGGTATCCTGCACGGTGTTCAGCAGGACTTCGTCGAGCTTGTCGTTGCCCTGCAGGCTGCCGCGGAGATCCGACAGGCGGGTCCGCAGGTCGAGCAATTCGCGCAACGGCTTCACCTGGCGCGCAACACGCTCGGGTTCGAAGTCTTCCATGCTCTTGAAGTGCAGGTCGACCTTCAACTGCGGCGCGTTGGGGTCCTCGCTCAACTTGTTTTCGACGTTGAACGCGAGGTGCGGCTTCATGCCTTCGAGCACGCTGTCGAAGTTGTCTGGAGTCACCTCAACGAACTTGCGGTCCTTCAGCCGCGGCAACGGTTCGGTCGGCTGGCCCGAAAAGTCGCCGAGCACGCCCATTACGAACGGGAGTTCCTTGATTTCGATCGCGTCGCCGACTTCCACGTCGTAGGTGATCTGTACGCGCGGAGGGCGGACCCGGTCAAGCTTATGCTGAGTACTTCCTTTCGCCATCTTTTATGCCTCGATTCGTTTTCCTTCGTTTCCGCTCTGGCGGAACGGAGAGCATGTGTCTTTCGCCGGCGGACTCGGCTTCAGCGACCGCGCCGCCGGATGGAAACTGCCCCATGATTGTATATTCGACGCAGGGGTGAGTCAAGGTTCGCTCAGAGAGGCCCACAGAGCAGGTTTTGCGACTGCGGATCCGACTGACTTCGCATGGATGTAACTACCACGCGACCCCGTACCTGCCTTCACACCGTTGTCCCATTCACATCTATAAGCGCGAAACACTGCAGAACCGGATCATGCCTAAGTAAATTTTTTTTCAGGACCTTGCGACATACCCCGCGGAAGGGACCCAAGCCTACCGAACGCGGAATCCGATTACCCCCAAGGGCGGGAGCGTGATAGTGATCTGGTGCGGTCTCCCTGGATGTTCTGAAGGCTGCGCCTCAATGACGGCGGGGTTGCCGACGCCGCTGCCGCCGTAGCGGGTGTCGTCTGTGTTGAGGATCTGCCGGTACTGGCCTCCCTGATCGACGCTCAAGCGATAGTTGTGCCGCGGCATCGGTGTGAAGTTGCACACAAACATCAGGATTTGTTTCCGGTCCTTCGAGTAACGGCAGAACGAGATCACCGATCCTTCGATGTCGTGGAAGTCAACCCACGAGAAGCCCTCCCAGTGGAAGTCCACCTGATGAAGCGCGGGTTCGGAGCGGTACAGGAAGTTGAGATCCCGCACCAGCATCTGCAGGCCGCGATGGATGGGGTAGTTCAACAGATCCCACGGCACGGAGCGCTGATAGTTCCACTCGCTGGTCTGCCCGATCTCACAGCCCATGAACATCAGCTTCTTGCCGGGATGCGAGAACATGTAGCCGAGAAACGACCGGACGTTGGCGAAGCGCCGCCACTCGTCGCCGGGCATCTTGCCGATCAGCGGCGATTTACCGTGCACCACCTCGTCGTGCGAAACCGGCAGCACGAAGTTTTCCGAGAAGGCGTACACCAGCGAGAATGTGATGTTGTTGTGATGATACTTGCGATAGACCGGGTCCTGCTGGAAGTAGTGGAACATGTCGTGCATCCATCCCATGTTCCACTTCATGGTGAAGCCGAGTCCGCCGATGTAGACCGGCCGAGAGACGAGCGGGAACGAAGTCGATTCCTCGGCGATCGTCACGGCGCCGGGGACTTCATGCGCCAGTTCGTTGAACTTGCGCAGGAACTCGACGGCTTCGAGGTTCTCGCGGCCGCCGTAGCGGTTGGGGATCCATTCGCCTTCCTTGCGTGAATAGTCGAGGTACAGCATCGAAGCCACCGCATCGACGCGCAGGCCGTCGATGTGGAACTCCTTCAGCCAGAACAGAGCGTTCGAGATCAGGAACGTCTTCACTTCATGGCGTCCGAAGTTGAAGATGAGCGTTCCCCAGTCGCGGTGCTCACCCTGGCGGGGATCGGCGTGCTCGTAGAGTTCGGTGCCGTCGAAGCGGGCGAGTCCGTGGGCGTCCTTGGGGAAGTGCGCCGGGACCCAATCGACAATGATGCCGATGCCTCGCTGGTGCAGGTGATCGACGAAGTAGCGGAAGTCGTCCGGCGATCCGAAGCGCGCGGTCGGCGCGTAATAGCCGGTGACCTGATAGCCCCAGCTGCCCGAATACGGATGCTCGGCGACCGGCATCAGTTCGACGTGTGTGTACCCCATGTCGACGACGTAGTCCGCGAGGCGGTGGGCAAGATCGCGATAGTGCAGCGGCTTGTTCTCGGGATCGCGGATCCAGCTCTCGAGATGCACCTCATATATAGAGAAGGGTTCCTCGAGCAGGTTTTTCGACGCACGTTGCTCCATCCAGCCGCCGTCATTCCACACGTAGCGGCTGTAGTCGTGCACGATCGACGCCGTGCGCGGCGGGACTTCCGTGGCGAACGCATAGGGGTCGGACTTGAGAGTGCGGCGCCCGCCGGGACCTTGCACCGAGTATTTGTAGATCGCGCCTTCGCCCAGGTGCGGGAAGAAGAATTCCCAGATGCCACCGTCGCGGCGGCGCATCGGATGGGCGCGGTCGCTCCAGCCGTTGAAATCGCCGGCGAGTGTGACCACCTCTGCATTGGGAGCCCAGACTGCGAAACGAACGCCGGGTACGCCTTCGCATGTGGCCAGGTGCGCACCGAGGCTGGTATAGGTCTCGAAGTTCGTGCCTTCCCCATGGAGGTGCAGTTCAAACGGACTCAGCAGGGGCGGGAAGCGATAGGGATCCTCGAAGTCGATGGTGCGGCCCGTGTGGTCCTCGGACCGGAACCGGTAATCGCGGCGCACGCCGCCGGGGAGTGAAACGCAGAAGAATCCATCAGCGTGGCGCATCTCCATCGGATGTTCCACGTTGTCGAGGACGACTTCCATCCGGCGCGCGCCCGGGCGGAAGGCGCGGATTTCCCATCCACCTTCTTCAGCCACAGCGTGTGGGCCAAGGATCGCGAACGGGTCCGCGTGGTAGCCTCCCACGATCGCGTCAAGATCCATTTGATTCATGCTCCACTAGTATAGGATGCGTGACTGGCTCGTAGCCCTCCCCAAGGCGGAACTCCACATACACCTCGAAGGATCGATTGAACCAGCCACCCTGTGTGAGATCGACCGGACGCTCACGGAAGATGAGGTCCGGCGGGCCTATCAATATTCCGACTTTCCCGGATTCCTGCAAAGCTTCGCGTTTGCGGCCAAGCGGCTGCGGACCCCGGAGCATTACGCAATTGCAGCGCGGCGCCTGTTCGATCAACTGGAAGCGCAGGGCGTAGAGGTCGCGGAGGTCATCCTGTCGGCGGGCGTGGTGCTCTGGAAAGGCCTCGATTTCGCGGGCGTCTGGGATGCGCTGGTGCGGGAGAGCGAGGCTCGCAGAGGGAGACTGCGCGTGGCGTGGAATCTCGACGCTGTGCGGCAATGGGGCGTCGACAAAGCGTGGGATGTGGTGCGTCTCGCGGCGGATCGTGTGGACGAGGGCGCGCTGAGTTTTGGATTGGGCGGCGACGAGGCGGGAGGTCCCGCGGCGGAGTTCCGCGAGATCTTTGCGTACGCGCAGGAACGCGGCATGCGGCTGACGTGTCACGCGGGTGAGACGTGCGGTCCGGAGAGTGTGTGGCAGGCGCTGGAGATCGGCGCGGAACGCATTGGCCACGGGATTCGCGCGATCGAGGATCCGGCGCTGGTGGCGCATCTGGCGTCGCGGTCGATCCCCTTGGAGATCTCGATCACCAGCAATGTGCGCACCGGCGCGGTCGGTTCGCTCGCGGAACATCCGGTGCGGAAATTGTTTGATGCAGGTGTACCGATTGTGTTGAATACCGATGATCCCGCGTTGTTTGGATGCGGCTTGATCGACGAGTATGTGCTTGCGGCGGAACGTTTCGGGTTCACGGCGGCGGAACTCGAGTCGATCGCGCAGAACGGGTTCCGCTATTCGTTCGTCTCAGCTCAACAGTAGGAATGACGTGTAGCCGAGACCGGATCCGATCGCGGCGCCCACCACCACGTCGCTGAGGAAGTGCATCCCCAGAACCACTCGTGACACCGCAATGCTGGCGGCGCAGAAGGCGAGCGGGACGGTCACGACCGGATAGAACGATGCTACGGAGAACAGCATCGCGAACGCGGTGATGGTATGGCCCGACGGAAATGAAAACTGATCCGGAGGCAGTAGTGTCGACCAGCAATGCGGTTCGATCGCACACGGGCGCTTCCGATTGGCCGTCCGCTTGACCCAAAGGAACAAAGCAATGCCGAAGCCGACGGCGAGAGCCGCGGCAGCGATCGCGCGTCCCCGCTGGTCGCCGCCGAACAGCGCGATGGCGAATCCCAGCGCGTACCACAGCCAGCCGTCGCCGCCGCGAGTCGCGCAAATCATCCAAAGGCGGATCCAGCGCGGGGCTCGCCAGCGATGCACCCGGCGCATCAACCGGTGATCCTTCTCTGCAACCCAGGAGAGAGCCGTCGTCATGCTAACAGAGTTATCCACAGGCCGTTACACGCTCATGACGGCCGGGCAAACATTTATCAACATTTCTGTTTTCCTCAAGTTTTTCGTGGCTGGCGCCCTCCCGCGTCTGTGAGGTGGGCCTTATAATAAAGGTTTGGAGCTCGAAAAAACCTTACTGCGAAAAGTCGGCGAGGCCATCGCGCGGTTCAAGATGATCCGTGACGGAGACCGCGTCGCCGTCGGGCTTTCGGGCGGCAAGGATTCGGTCGCTCTTCTCGAAGCGCTGCTGCTGCTGCAAAAGCGCGCCCCCATTGATTTCTCGGTCTGCGCCTTCACCATCGAACAGGGCAAGTTTCTGCGCCCGTTCGACGCGATGGGAGAGTACATGCGCGGCCGCGGCATCGATTGGACCTACCACCGCGACGGGGCTTCGTTCGACCTGCTCGAAGAGCAGCCGGACCATGGCTGCGACATGTGCAGCCGGTATCGCCGGCGAGCCGTTTACGAAGTGGTGCGTGGACTTGGGGCGAATGTCATCGCTCTGGGGCATACGGCCGACGATTTCTGTGAATCATTTCTGCGCAATGCGATGTTTACCGGACGCATGAGCGCGCTACCCCCAGTGACGTATTCGCGCAAGCGAGAGTTTCGCCTGATTCGTCCCCTGGTCTTTGTTTCAGAAGAACTTACGACGCAATTTGCTACTGCTCTCGGTGCGCCCGTCATCCCCTGCGGATGCTCGCAGCGGACCGGAACCGTTCGTAAGTCGTTACGATCCATGTTCGCGGAACTCGAGAAAGAGTATCCGCATTTGAAAGATACTTTACTGTCGGCAATGGGGAACATTGAACCCCAGCGACTGCTGGATACCCGTTATCTCGATCTGGATGGTCTAGAAGAAGTCGCGGCCAAGACCGAACTGTTGCCGATTTTTACCGAATCGTAACCGGATTGTGATTGATCTGCCGCGCTGGGGATGAGAAGATAAACTTCCGGTAGAGCTGTAGACTGAGAGACGTGTCGAATTCACTCTTATGAAGTTTCTTCCTCGCGAAGAGAAGTTCTTTGCACTGTTCAATAAGCAGGCCGGCTTGATTGCCGAAGCGTCCGCGTTGTTGCGGGACGGAGTACAGAATGGCCTCCACAAGCTGCCCGAGGCCGCAGCCCGAATTCAGAAACTGGAAGAAGAAGGAGACGACATCAGCGCCAACATCTCGCGCGCGCTGAGCGACACCTTCATCACACCCATCGACCCCGAAGATATCCAAACCCTGTCCAGCAAGCTGGACGAAGTCCTGAACGGTATCGAGGATACGGCTCACCGCCTGGTCGCCTACAAGATTTCGCCGATCCCCAAGCCGATGCTCGAGCAGTGCGATCTCATCCTCAAAAGCTGCCAGTTCCTGAAAGACGCTTTCCAGGCGCTCTCGAACGACAAACCCTATAACGAAGCCTGCATCGAGATCATGCGCCTCGAAGAGCGCGCGGACGTCGTGGACCGGGCGGCGGTGGCGGCGCTTTTCGACAACGAAGCCAACCCGATCACCCTGTTGAAGCTCCGGGAGATTTACGACTTTCTCGAGGCTACGACCGACCGCTGCCTGCACGTCGCGGTGACGCTGCAGTATGTAGCCGCCAAGAACAGCTAAGCGCTCCGCATGGACCACAATCTCGTACTGGTCGGAGTGATCATCGTCGTCGCCCTCGCCTTTGATTTCATCAATGGCTTCCACGACGCAGCGAACTCCATTGCGACCATTGTCGCTACGCGTGTGCTCAGCCCGTTTCAAGCGGTCTTATGGGCGGCCTTCTTCAACTTCGCGGCGGTGTTCATCATCGGGACCGGGGTCGCGAAAACCGTCGGATCCGGGATGGTCAACCTCAATGTGGTGACTCCCAAAGTGATCCTGGCGGGACTCATCGGCGCCATCATCTGGGATCTTCTCACCTGGTGGTGGGGGCTCCCCACCAGTTCCTCGCACGCGCTCATGGGTGGTTACGCCGGCGCGGCGATGATCAAGGTTGCGCTGACGAAGGGTCCCGAGCATGCCCTCGAGGCACTGATTCTATCGGGCTGGACCAAGACTCTGATCTTCATCGTCATCGCGCCGGCGATCGGCATGGCGGTGGCTTCGGTGCTGATGGTCGGCGTGTACTGGGCGTTTAAGAATGCATCGCCGAAACACATGGATACCTGGTTCCGGCGGCTGCAGTTGGCGTCCTCGGCGCTGCTGAGCTTCTCGCACGGCGGCAACGACGCGCAGAAGACCGCAGGCATCATCACGGGTGTTCTGGTTTCGGCCAAAGTGATCGATCACTTCGAGGTTCCGACCTGGGTGTTGTGGTCGGCGTACATCGCGATCGGCGCGGGTACGATGAGCGGCGGCTGGCGCATCGTCCACACCATGGGCGGCCGTCTCACTCGTTTGAAGCCGCGTAGTGGATTCTGTGCGGAAACGGCTGCTGCGATCGCGATCCTGTTTGCGACGGAAGCGGTGAAGCTGCCGGTATCCACCACGCATGTGACCGCGGGCGCGATCGCAGGCGTGGGCTCGATTCAGCGGTTGAAAGCGGTCCGCTGGGGCGTCGCGGCGAACATCCTCTGGGCGTGGGTCCTGACGATTCCTGCCTCCGGGATTGCCGGCGCCGCGAGCATGGCGCTCATCATCGAACTCTTCGGTGTCTGATTCTCAGTTGCTGCTCGATCTCGCCGCGGGTCCGCGCCGGTTGCAGGCGCACGCCAGCGGCGCGCTGTGGCTCGAAGACCTGCGTACGCTGATCGTCGCGGATCTGCATCTCGGCTACGGTTTTGCCCAGCGCAGGCGCGGTCAGTTGGGTCCCATCGTAGACGAGCAAACTTCCGATCGGCTGGACGCTGTGTTGCGGGCTTTGCAGCCGTTGTCGGTGGTCTTTCTTGGCGACACGGTGCATGCGCCGGATCCGGCGCCGGAAGAGCGGGCGTGGATCCGCGCGAGGTTCGACGCTTGGCGCGCGGGTGGGACTGAGTTAACGGTCGTGCGGGGCAATCATGATCGTGCGATTGCAGCCGATTTCGACATCGACGTGGTGGAAGAGTGGCGCGTGCCTGGCATCGTGGGGGTTCACGGGGACAAGGAGTGGCCGGCGCCGCAGGCCGATGAGATCCTCGTCATCGGGCACTTGCATCCGGCAGTGGGAGTGGAAGACGCGGCGGGAGTCCGGCGCCGGATCCCCGTTTTTCTGCGGCATCCTTCGCTGCTGATTCTGCCCGCCTTCTCACCATTTGCCGCAGGACTCGACGTCTGGCGGCGCATGCCGGAATCCCTGCAGCACATCGAGTTCGAGGCTATTGCCGCGACGGGTACGCGGGTTGCGTTGCTCGGTCCGCTGTCGCGCCTGGTGTCGCCGGCTCAGGGATCGAAGCCCAGGGACTTCCGGCGGCAGCGGCACAACCGGCAGGCTTAAGAAAAGCGCTTCTTGACCAGGAACCAGAGGTTGTAGAAACCGTCTCGCCAGGGGTTCAGCTTGATTTCGCCGAGTCTCGACGAGTACTGAATGCTCAGTTCCTGAAAACGCACGCCCGCCTTCAACGCTTCGATCTTGATCTCTTCGGAAAACGCCATGCCGTCGGAGGTCAGGTTGATACGTTCGAGAATGTTTCGGCGGAAGACCCACATCCCGCTCTGCGAATCGCGCACCCAGCGGAAGTAGAGCAGCGACATCGCGAGCGAGAGCACCCAGTTGCCGAACTTGTGCTTGAAGCTCATCGCATTGCGGTCCCGCACCGGGAAGCGTGAGGCGTTGAGGAAGTCCACCTCGAGATGCAGGAACGCTTCGAGCAGATAGGACAGCGCGTCGACGGGATAGCTGTGGTCGCCGTCGAGGGTCACAATGACGTCGCCAGTCGCTTTCTGGAATCCGCTTTTGTAAGCGCGCCCGTAACCGCGGACCTCCTCATGAATCACCTGTGCGCCGTAGCTCTTGGCGACGTCGGCCGTACGATCCGTGGAGCCGTTATCGACGACGATAACCTGGTCGACGAACTTTGGCATGCGTTGCATGACCTGTTCGACGCCTTGTTCTTCATTCAAGCAGGGAATGATGACTGTGATGGAGAGGTTCTTGTACAAGCGGGACGAAGAGTCAGGATAACAAGTCGCGCAGGCCCCCGTGTTTTTGCGACACTCACGAGTATGCTTGTGTTGGCTGCGATCCTGGCTTGCTCAATCGTTGCGTCGGCTGCTCCGGCGTTTCGCGTCACAGCGCCGGGACAGAGCGCGCCGCTTGATGGGCGATTGCTGCTTCTGCTTTCCACGGATGCCTCGGCGGAGCCGCGGTTCCAGATCAACGACGGGCCTTCGTCACAGATGGTGTTCGGCATGGATGTCGAGAACTGGAAGCCGGGCGCTGCCGTGCGCATCGCCGGTGAGTTCGGCTACCCGGTGCGGACTCTCGCGGAAGTGAAGCCCGGCAAGTACCAGGTGCAGGCCGTGCTGCACAAGTACGAAACCTTTCGTCGCGCCGACGGGCACGTGGTGAAGTTGCCGATGGATCGCGGCGAAGGGCAGCAGTGGAACCGGGCGCCAGGCAACCTCTATTCCAAGCCTCGCGAGATTCAGGTCACGGCCGGCGCCGCGTCGTTCGACATCGCATTGGATCAGATGATTCCTCCGATCCCGGAACCGAAGGACACGAAGTACATCTGGCATGTGAAGATCCAGAGCGAACTGCTGACGAAGTTCTGGGGACGTCCGATGCATCTCGGCGCACATGTTCTGCTCCCGGAGGGATTCGACGAACATCCCGAAGCTCGCTATCCGCTGGTCATCTTTCACGGCCATTTTCCCGAGGATTTTGCCGGTTTTCGAACAGAGCCGCCGGATCCGGGCTTGAAGCCGGATTACTCGGAGCGGTTCAAGATCAGCGGATACAACCGGATCGTGCAGCAGGAGGCGTACGACTTCTATAAGAAGTGGACCGGGCCGGGTTTCCCGCGCATGATCATCATCGAGATCCAGCACGCCAACCAGTTCTATGACGATTCCTATGCGGTGAACTCGGCCAACATCGGTCCTTATGGCGACGCGATCATGCGTGAACTCGTGCCGCATATCGAGAAGAAGTTTCGTGGCATCGGGCAGGGTTGGGCGCGGTTCACTTACGGCGGATCCACGGGCGGCTGGGAAGCTCTGGCCGTGCAGATGTTCTATCCCGACGAGTTCAACGGCGCGTTTGCGGCGTGTCCGGATCCAATCGACTTCCGCGCGTTTACCGTGGTGGACATCTACAAGGATCGCAATGCCTACTTCCTCGATGGCGCACACCAGCGGATCCCGCGGCCGGGCAAGCGCGATTACCTGGGACACCTCAGCGCAACGATGCAGTCGCTGAATTACTACGAACTCGCGCTGGGAACGCGCACGCGTTCAGGCCAGCAGTGGGACATCTGGGAAGCGGTGTTTTCGCCCGTTGGTCCCGATGGCTATCCGAAGCGGATCTTCGACAAGATCACCGGCGAGATCGATCACAGCGTCGCGGCGTACTGGCGCGAACATTACGATCTGCGGCATATCCTCGAACGCGACTGGGCGACGCTGGGTCCCAAGGTAAAAGGTAAGATCCACCTATATTGCGGCGACATGGACAACTACTATCTCAACAACGCCGTGTACCTGATGGAGGACTTCCTCAAGAAGACCGATTACGGCGGCGAAGTGAAGTACGGGGATCGCGCGGAGCATTGCTGGAACGGCGATCCGACGCAGCCGAACCATATCTCGCGCCTTCGCTACAACACGATGTACGTTCCGAAGATCCTCGACCGGATCGAGAAGACCGCTCCCGCCGGCGCGGACAAAACAAGCTGGCGCTACTAAAAACATGAATCGCACGTTCGTTGTTTTCGCCTGCCTCGCGTGGGCCCCGGTGATTGGTTTCGCGCAGGATTTCGACGCGCGCTTTGAGGAGATCCGCAAGGCCGCCTTGCCGCGTGAGATGTACTCGTTCTTCTGGGACATGCCCAAAGGCGGCGACCTGCATCATCACCTGTCGCTCTCGTTTCGTCCAGATGAAGTGTATGAGGTGATGGCGCACTTCTATACGCGCGTGAAGTTATCGACCTGTCCTGGCGATGAGGCGGCGGCGCCGCTGCGTTTTCGCATCATCAGCCGTGAGTCGTTCGAGAAGCTGACCGCCTGCGAACAGGCCGACTACGTCGAGATCGCGAAGATGGACGGCGAACAGAAAGCCGCATGGGTATTGTCGCTGATCATCGACAAAGCGTACGAAGGCCGTAACGAATTCTTCGAAGTGATCGTGTCCCGATTGCAGGAACCAACGCGGGATCCGGCCGTGATTCTGGAACTGCTGCCGCGTATGTTGAAGCGCTATGCGCGAGAGAAGGTGCTGTACGTCGAAACGCAGTACAACGTGCCGGATGCGAGCATTGCGCCGAAGTTCCGCGAACGGCTCGCGCAGCCGGATCTCGCGAATCTGTACACGACGCTGCGCTTTCAGAGTGTCGTGATCCGCTTCCGTCCGAATGCGGAAGAAGCGATCGAGCGCGCCTATCAGTTCATCGATCAGAACCGCGACCTGTGGGTGGGCATCAACATGGCGGGCAGGGAAGACAACACGAAGGGGCATGCCCTGCGCTTTCTCGATACGTTCCGCAAGATGCGCCGGACCTACAGCGGCATCCACATGTCGATCCACGGCGGCGAGGTCGACAATCCGGGACACGAGGTTCGCAACACCCTCCTGATCGGCGCAGAACGCATCGGGCACGGGGTCAACCTCATCACGGATCCCGACACGATGCTGCTGATGCGTAACGGGCGCAATCTCGTGGAGGTCAACCTGGTCAGCAACCGGCTCCTCGAGTATGTGCCGAATCTCGATACGCATCCGTTCATCGAGTACCTGCGATTCGGGATCCCGGTGTGCTTGAATACCGATGATTCCGGCATCTGGGATTCGAATCTCACCGACGAATACTTCCTTGCGTCGAAGCACTACAAGCTCACCTGGAGCGAGATCGTGCAACTGGGGCGCAACAGCCTCGAGTTCTCTTTCGCGCAGCCTGCGTTGAAGAAGCAGTTGCAGGAGCGGTTTGAGCAAAGCGTGAAAGAGTTCGAGCAGAAGTACTCGGCGGCGAACTGGCGCGAGGAGTTGCGGAAGGTGCAGGCCGAAGAGTCCGGCTACGCTCGCCGCGCCATTCTGCGCTGATCGCGCTTATTCGTACCGCAATGCTTCGGTGGGATTGAGTTGCGCGGCTTTGCTCGCGGGCAGCATGCCGAACGCGAGTCCCACGCCGACCGATACGACGAATGCGACGATGACCGACGCGGGCGCAATCGGGATCTCGATGCCTTCCGCGAAGTACTGCGCCGTGATCGGCACCGCGACGCCGATGAGGATGCCCACCAGGCCGCCGCTGACGCTGATGAGAACGGCTTCCATCAGGAACTGTTTCATCACCGCGGATTTGCTCGCGCCAATCGACATGCGGATGCCGATCTCACGCGTACGCTCGGTCACCGTCACCAGCATGATGTTCATGATGCCGATGCCGGAGATGATGAGCGCGATCGCGGAGATGAAAACCAGCACGATACGCAGGATCAGGGAAATGTTCTTGGCGGCGCCGAGGATGGATCCGAGATTCTCGACTTTGTAGCGCGCCCCCGGGCGATGCCGGCTTTCGAGCAGCGTCTGGATGTCGCGCGTGAGAGGTTCCACTTCTTCGGGACTCACGGCCTGCACGTACATCGGATCGATGCGCTCGGTCGGTACGTAGTAGCGCATCACGGTGATCGGAATCATTACCGTTTCGGCGGCGAGTTCCGACAGTCCGAAGCTTTCGGTTTTTTCCTTGAAGGTTCCAATGATGGTGAACTGCAGGTCGCGGATCTTGATGGTTTGCCCGATGGAATTCACCTGGCTGCCGAACATGCGGCGCGCCAGTTTCTCGGTGACCATCGCGACCTTCTGGCGATACAGCACTTCGCCGGGATCCATGAAGCGTCCGGCCAGCAGCACCAGGTTGCGCACCTTGATGTACTGATCGTCGGAGCCGATGACCGCGATGTCCTGATCTTTGCCGTCGATGCGGATGCGGTCATAATTGACCATCACGCCCGTGGCGGCGACGATGCGATCGGCGAATTGTTTTCGCACCGCCTCGACGTCAGAGAATTTGACGAAGTCCGCGCTGACGGGCGCGGATGTGTTGGTGCCCGCCTCATACTGGGCGTACACCATGTTCGATCCGATGGCGCGAATCTGGTCGAGGATCAGCTCTTCAGAAGTAAGCGAGATCGTGACCACCAGGATCACGCTGGCGTTCCCGATCACCAGGCCCAGAGCCGTCAGGAACGTCCGGAACTTGTTCGCGCTGAGTGCGTGGAGACTGAATTTGAATATGTCGGCGAGAATCACGGCGTGATTTTTTGATTCACACGCCGCGAGCCTGCTTGAGCAGTTCCATCGCTTTTTCGCGCGGCGGATCGTCAGGCGACAACTGCGAACTCAGATACTTCTCGAGGAGGGTTTTCGCCTCGTCCAAATTGCGCTTCTGCTGGAGCAGGGTTTCGGCGCGGCTATAGAGAACCTGCGGGCTCGACGGAGCGAGTTTCGCGGCCTGCTCGAAAACCTGATCGGATTCCTTGACGCGTCCCAGTTTGGCGAGGTACTTGGCGAGGTCGATCACACGGCCGACCTGGCGCGGCGCCAGTTCATAGGCTTTCCGCAACTGCTTCTCGGCTGTAGGAAAATCCCGCTTCTTGTCGGAAATCTGCGCACGGGCGTAGAAGCCTTCCGCTTCGTCGAGGCGGGCGATGTGGTTTACCAGGTCCTCTGCCTTCTGCGTGCCGCCACCGAGAAAGCCCGGGGCATTGAGGTAATAGTCGAACAGGTCGTTGAGCGCTTCCTTGTTGCTGGCGTCCAGTTGGACTGCGCGTTCGAACTGTTGGCGAGCTTTCACCGCGCGGGAAGGCGCCATAAGGGGGTTCGCCGTCTCGGCCTGCCTGCCGTAGGCGCGGCCCAGCCAGTGCGCGTATTCGGCGCTGTTCGGCTCCAGAGCCACCGCTTTTTCGAAAGCCTCCGCAGCTTTCTTGTATTCGGTGGACATGAAGTACGCCTTGCCGATCAGAAGCCAGGTGGCAGCGTCTTTGTTCGCAACAGGTTGCAGGACATTGAGGACCGACTTGTACTCGGTCTTCTGGTACAGCGTCTTCGCCTCGGCGAGACGGGCCGTGTCCCCGGCATAGGCAACTGTCATCACGGTCACTGCTGCGATCAGCACCGTCAAACCCTTCGGAATCATACTCTTCGGAATAACCCCTTTTTGCTCCCTTCGCCATATGATAGCGGATTTTGGTCCGCCATCCGGCTCATCTTGCCTGTTGGATGTACTGAACTTCATTTTGGATACGTGTACCGTAAAGAATTTGGATGGCGTCAATAGAGATGACGGGGCGTTCGCTGGACAGGCGCGGGTCCCGCCGGATGTTGTATTCTCGAATTGAGATACTCACTGGAGGCTTCACCCATGTTCGCGAAGAGGCTGTTGATGTTAGCGGGTACGGCGGTGTTATTCGCCGCTGCCGGTTTCGCCCAGACAGGCGCCATTGAAGGCGACGTCCGGGACGAGAACGGACAACTGGCTCCGAAAGGGATTCAGGTCCGCATCGAACGCACCGACATCAAAGGCATGTACAAGACCAAGACGGACAAGAAGGGCCACTATTTTCACGCTGGCCTTCCGCTTGGCACCTATAACGTAATCGTCGAGATGGACGGCAAGGACGCCGATTCCATGAAAGGCGTTCGCACCCGCCTTGGCGATCCGGTGGCAATCAACTTCGACCTGTCCACGATGAAGAAGCAGCGCGAGGCGATGGAGAAGGCGGCCCAGACCGGCGAAATCACCAAGGAAATCGAGCGCGGCATGAGCGCGGAACAGAAAGCCGCTCTCGAAAAGCAGATGAAAGAGCGTTCGGCTGCCCTCGCAAAGAACAAGGCTTTGAATGATGCGTTCAACGCCGGCCGTCAGGCTCTGGCGGAAAAGAACTTCGATGGCGCGGTCGAGCAATTTGTGAAAGCGTCGGAAATGGATCCCAAGCAGCACGTGATCTGGGGCAACCTCGCCGAAGCTTATGCAGGCCAGGCCGGCAAGCCCGGAGCCGACGCCAACGCCGTTTACCAGAAGGCCTTCGACGCCTATAACAAGGCAATCGAACTGGCGCCGGCCGATGCGGCTTACATCAACAACTATGGCTTGCTGTTGGCCAAGGCCAAGAAATTCGACGAAGCGAAGGCTCAGTTGAACAAGGCTGCGGCTCTCGACGCCCCGAATGCCGGCAAGTACTTCTACAACCTGGGCGCGGTGCTGGTGAACACCGGCAACTACGGCGAAGCGGAATCAGTGTTCAAGCAAGCGATCGCCGCCGACGCCAACTATGCGGATGCTCACTATCAGTATGGCGTCTGCCTGATGGCGAAGGCGCAGACGACCGCGGACGGCAAGGTGGTTCCGCCCGAGGGGACCAGGGAAGCGTTCGAAAAGTACCTGCAGCTGAAGCCGGATGGTCCGTTCGCCGATGGCGCGAAGGGCATGCTGGCGGCGCTGGGCGCGACTCTCGATACGAAGTACGAGAATCCGGACGCGAAGAAGGGGCAGCAGAAGAAGGCCGCTCCGAAGAAGAAGTAAGCAAGGAAATCAGGGAGGGGCAGTCGCGCGGCTTTGAGCGTGTCTGCCCCTTTTTCCATTTATGTTCCGATTCATCATTGGCGTCATCGTCAGCATCTTCATGATTTCGCTCCTGCGCATGATCATGACGGCGATTTCGCGCGAACTCGGCGGCAAGGGTTCGACCTCCGCCTCGGGCGGCGGAAAGGTTCCGCCGCAACAGCAGCAGCCTCCGAACATCAGCGGAGGCGAACTGCGGAAGTGCCCGGAATGCGGCAGCTATCACGCCGTTCCGAATCTCGCAGGCAGAACGGCCAAGGGTGAGGTGGTGTACTTCTGCTCAGCCGCCTGCCGCGAAAAACACCGCGCGGCGTAGGTTGCGGCGCAAGCTGCTAAAATACCGTGGAGATGCTCCGAAGGCGAATGCGAAGCGTCGCGCTGCCGTTCATCCTGACCGCCGTTTGTTTTGCAGCGGAAGACAATCTTCCGATGAGCGACCGGGTGGTCAGAATTCTGTCCGATCTCGTTCGCTTCGACACCACGAATCCTCCCGGCAATGAAACTCGCGTCGCCGAGTATCTGAAACAGGTCACCGCACAATTTGGTATTCCTTCGGAAACGCTCGGCCAGGACGCGCGCCGGCACAGCTTCATCGCGCGTTTGAAGGGCACGGGCAAAGGGCGCCCGCTGCTGCTGTTCTCCCAAAGCGACACCACGCCGGTAGACCGCGCGCAATGGAGTTTCGATCCGCTTTCCGGGGAATTGAAAGACAAATTCGTTTTGGGCCGTGGCACGAGGGATTCGAAGGCCCTGCTGGCTGCCGAACTCGCCGTGTTCGTCGAGATCAAGCGGCGCAATATCCCGCTCAACCGCGATCTGATCCTATGCGTCGAGGCGGATGGCGCGGGATCCTCCGCCATGCAGTGGCTGATTCAGAATCACTGGCCGAAGATCGAGGCGGAGTTTGCGTTCGGCGAGGGAGGATTCTCCTTTGAGGCCGAAGGCCGCCGCGTCTTTCTGGTGCAAACCGCCGAGAAGCTTCCACTGCGCATCCAACTGACGGCGCGCGGAGGGAACGGAGGCAAGCCGGAGGGTTCGATTGTAAGGCTTTCGCGCGCGCTGGTCCGGCTTGCGGAGACAGAGCCCGCGCTGCGGTTGACGCCCGGAGTCCGGCGATACTTTCGCGAACTGGCGCGCCTGACCAGCTATGACTGGCTGTTGCCCGTCCTGGCGCGGCTCGAAAATCCCGCCACCGCGGCTGCCGCAGCAAAGGAGATTCGCGCGAAGAACCTGGAATTCGACGCGCTGCTGCACGATACGCTGCAGCCGTTATCGATCCGGACTGTGAATCCCCGGGGACCCAACACGGTTCCCGCAAGCGCGGAAGCGATTGTGGAAGTGCGCCGCCTGCCAGGTGAATCCCGCGAAGAGATCCTGGGGCGGATTCGCGGGCTGGTCTTCGAACTCGGCGTGGAAGTGAGTATTGCGCCGGGTCCGCAGACGCCTGTGGCTGACGCCAGTTCGCTGACGTCAGCGGC